>JBHPFN010000020.1:0-33232 GCA_042571725.1 Candidatus Omnitrophota bacterium | reverse complement strand
TTCTTTTCACATGGCAGACGCTGCTACCGATACTTATGATAGAGAATTCTCCGTTGGATTAGCCTCTAACGATAGAGAGCTTCTTTATGAGATTGCTGATGCGCTCAAAAAGATAGAAGATGGGAGCTTCGGTGTCTGTGAAGATTGCGATAAAAATATCACCAAAACTCGCCTTAAGGCAATTCCCTACGCGCGCCTCTGCTTGAAATGTAAACGAGCGCAGGAAAAAAAATAATCTAGCTTCATTATCACCCTAAGCTGTTTCCGGTGGCTCATATGATCGTCCTGGTATCCATTGTCGTTTTGGATCAGATAACAAAGCACGTTATTTCTACACTGTTGAGTGCTAACGAAACGATCCCCGTCATAAAAAATATTTTTCACATCACCCTCGTTCAGAATACAGGTATTGCTTTTGGGCTATTTAGAAACCAAACCCCCATATTAATAGCAGTCTCCATTATTACGATAGGGTTAATTGCCTATAATCTTTTGGCAAGAAAAAAAGATAAGCAGTTTCACTTCAATGAGCAAAGGGCATTATTTTTAATACTCGGGGGAGCAATCGGTAATTTAATCGATCGTCTTGCGCATGGATATGTAATTGATTTCCTGGATTTTCGCATCTGGCCTGTGTTTAACATTGCTGATTCAGCGATTACCATAGGAATCATCCTGCTTCTTTTTCAATATATCCGATCATGGAGACCTATTCACTAGAAGTTTCATCAGAAAGCAATGCTTCTCGCCTTGACGTCTTTCTTCTAAAACAACTACCTAATGTTGGCTCACGCAGTTTTATACAAAAACTTATCCATGAAGAGAAGGTAGCAGTCAACGGTCTCGCCGTAACAAAGCCTCACATGAAGGTTAAAGCTAACGATAAAATTACCGTAGATGTTATTGCCGAGCCCGTATTAGACATCACGCCTGAAGACATTCCGCTAGATATAGTTTACGAGGATGACGACATTGTCGTTATTAATAAACCAGTTGGCATGGTGGTTCATCCCGCACCTGGAAATTACACGGGTACCTTAGTGAATGGTCTCCTTCACCATTTCAAGGAACTTTCCACAGTTAACCTGCCCCTGAGACCCGGTATAGTGCATCGACTAGACAAGGATACTTCAGGATTGCTCGTTGTGGCTAAAAATAACATAGCTCACAGTGGTTTGGCAAAACAATTTCAGAAACATACCATTGTTCGAAAATACATTGCAATAGTAGAGGGCATCGTTGAGTTTGATGAGGATATAATTGAACTGCCTCTAGGGAGAAATCCTCGCCAGCGCGAGAAAATAACAGTAAAATTTTATAATGCTAGGTTTGCAAAAACGCACTACAGAGTGTTAAAGCGATTTAACAGCTCGACACTTTTAGAACTTACCCCTTTCACAGGAAGAACGCATCAGCTAAGAGTACATTTGGCGCATATAGGCCATTCGATTCTTGGCGATAAAAAATACGGTACTAAAATCTCTTTTCCGCGCATGGCTCTTCATGCAAAAAGCATTGCTTTTATTCATCCCACAAAGAAAACAAAAATTGAATTTGATTCTAAGATCCCCTTTGCTTAAGAAGGTTTATAAGAATCCACTTGTTTTTATTTCAGAGATGCTATATAATAAGTTTTTGAAAATTAAAAAAAGGAGGAGAGCGATGAAAAAGATTACTTCAGTTAAGGCTGCCTCGAAAATTATCACTGTATTAGCAATCCTTTTCTTTCTGCTTTTTGGAGCTTCAATATATTTATTAAAAGTAGAAATGGATAAACGGATTATGGTAGAAAAAACTCTGGAAGATATGGAGCTGGCGAAAAAACAACTCGAGAAAGATATGGATGCAGCCCAGCGGATGGTATCGCAGCTAAAAGATAAATATAAAGAGGCGAGCCTTAAGAGTGAAGGATTAATGAAGGACCTCACTATCGCACAAGAAGACGTAGACATGCTTACTTCAGAAAATACAGAGCTAAAAGAGTCTCTTCGCAATGAGTTTTCTGCCAAAGAGCAAACTGAGCAGATCCTTGCTGAGGCACAAAATGAACTCAGTGCGCTTCAAGAACAATTGAAGAAAATTGAGCAGTCGAAGGAAGAACTAAACAGTCAGCTTCAAGAAATTCAGGGCGATATTGAGTATGATGTTGCGCTGGATACGATTGTGGTAAAACCTGATGAAATTCCATCGGGAATTCCTGAAGGAAGCGTTGCGGTTGTTAATAAGGCTTACAATTTTATTGTAATAAACTTAGGATTTAAAGATAATATTAAACCCGGCTTGATATTTACGGTATTTCAAAAAAATAGACCAATCGGCGATGTGGTGGTAGAAAAAGTAGAAGAGTCTTTATCCGTTGCGAACTTTCTCGATGAGCAAATCAAATCCAAAGTACGCGAGGGAGATATCGTTAAAATTAAGCGATGAACTTAGTTCTCAAGCCCACCTCTCAATTAAAAGGCACTGTCTGTGCCCCGCCTTCCAAATCCTACAGCATAAGAGCCGTATTTATTGCTTCTTTGGGTAATCGATCAATAATAAACAATCTGTCTCAATGTGATGATGTCGAAGCATCTATAGGTGTTTGCAAGAGCTTCGGAGCACACATAAAAAGGGTTAAAAGCAATATTTGGCAGGTTCAAGGAGTAAAAAATAAAATAACATTTCCAACAAAATTTAATGTTCGAGAGTCTGGTACAACCTTACGGTTTTTATTGTCATTGGTTTCTCTTGCTGAGCAAAAACTCATTGTGAGAGGACAAGGTACGTTAAATTTCCGGCCCAATAGCCCTTTAGTTGCGGTTTTAAGAAAGCATGGGGCGCAGATCCGAGGTACTGGAAGGAAAGAGTCAACCCCCATCTTGGTTAAAAAAGGTCGTGTTAAAGGTGGTAAAATAGAGATTGATGGAGGATTGAGCTCTCAATTCATTTCATCGCTTTTAATGCTGGCACCGTTACTTTCTCAAGATTCAACAATAAAAGTAACAGGACCAATCTTTGTATCTGAGCCTTATATTGATATGACGCTTTTAGTTGCGCAAAAAGCAAGTATCAAAATTAGAAAAGCAGGCAAACGTATTTACAAAGTCAAAGGAAAGCAGCTTTATAGAAGTCTTGGTAAATTCTGCATCCCTGGTGATTATGGTCTAAGTGCTTATTTTATGGCAGCGGCAGCCTTAACGCAATCAAAGTTAACGCTGCAAGGATTTACCGGAAGAGGTTTGCCCCAGGCCGATAAAAGGATTTTATTTTTCCTAAAAAAAATGGGAGTTCACTATTCGACCTCTGGGGCTGGAATAAAACTCCAAGGGCCATTTACACTTAAAGGAAGTAATCTATTCTGCAGGGATTGTCCTGATCTTGTACCAATTTTAGGAGTGTTGGCTTTATTTGCTAGAGGTAAAACTAAGATTTATGGCGTTGCTCATGCCAAGGCAAAGGAATCAAACAGAATCAGCGACCTCGCTTCAGAGCTTCGAACGGTTGGTGCTAGAATACGAGAGATAAAGGATGGTTTAATCATTTTCCCGCATCAAAAACTGAAGACAGGACAGGTTCTTAATCCTCATCAGGATCACCGGTTGGCTATGGCGTTTTCTATTTTAGGAATAAAACTTGGTGCCACTGTTAAAGATATCGAATGTGTCACAAAGTCCTATCCAAGCTTTCTTGCCGATCTAGCCCGAATTAAGGCAAAATATATTCTCGTTTAAAAAATATTGACAGCAAGTAAGTTTTACGATATTATTATATCCTAACCTCAAGGAGTTAAAATGAACTTTCAGAAATTATTAAAAATCGCTAAAAAAATCTTCAATTACGGTCTTGGTTTATTTTCTAATGACATGGGTATTGATTTAGGAACTGCCACTACCCTAGTTTATGTAAAGAACGAGGGCGTTGTTTTGTGCGAACCATCGGTAGTTGCAATTCAGAAAGACACAAATCATGTGCTGGCAGTAGGGGAAGAAGCAAAACGTATGTTAGGTCGAACCCCTGGGAGCATAGTTGCCATTCGTCCAATGAAAGACGGAGTTATTGCCGATTTTGAGATTACTGAGGCAATGCTACGTTATTTTATTAAAAAGGTTCACAGGCGAACCGTTTTGGTTCGTCCTCGCATGGTCATTGCAATACCTTCTGGTATTACCGAGGTAGAGAAGAGGGCGGTGAGAGATTCAGCCGAACGCGCAGGCGCACGAGCGGTTTTTTTAGTAGAAGAGCCTATGGCAGCATCGATTGGAGTAGGACTACCCATTGCTGAACCACAGGGAAGCATGATTGTCGATATTGGTGGCGGTACTACAGAAATGGCTATTATTTCTTTAGCTGGTGTTGTTTTTTCAAAATCAATTCGCATTGGCGGAGATGAAATGGACCAAGCTATCATTGAATATATGAAGAAGTCCTACAATTTAATGGTAGGAGAGAGAACAGCCGAAGAAATTAAAATTAGGATTGGCTCTGCTTATCCTTTGGATGAAGAGTTAACCATGGAGGTCAAGGGGAGAGACTTAGTCGCTGGCCTTCCTAAGATGGTAGAAATTTCCTCCAGTGAAGTTCGAGAGGCGTTGGCAGAACCGATACAGGAAATTCTCGAGGCTGCTAAAATAACGCTTGAAAGAACACCTCCGGAGTTAGCCGCTGATTTAATTGAGCGAGGTATTATTTTAGCAGGAGGCGGTTCTCTTCTTCGTGGCGTTGATCAACTTCTTTCTGAACATACCGGATTACCAGTACATGTGGCTGACGACCCTTTGACCGCAGTAGCTCTTGGTACTGGCAAAGTCCTTGATGAGATTAAGTATCTCAAGCGAGTAGTGGTTTCTGCAAAGCTTGAGTTTTAGATTTTGAAAATATGTGATCAAGACAAAAAAACGTACAGCATTACTTTTCCTCGGTTTAATAGCCGCTTTTCTTTTCATATCGCAACCACCTTTCATTCAGTCCATTGAGTCATTTGTTGTTGACAGCTTCAAAGCACCTCTACGATTTGCCTCAGATATCTTTTTCAGCCTTACTTCTTTTGCTTCCTATAAAAAGACTCTTGAAGAAAACTCAGACCTTAAGGCAGAAGTCGCTGTTTTGCAAAGCCAAATCGTCAGTTTCGAAGAAGCATTAAAAGAAAATAAGCGTTTAAAAAAACTATTATCGTTTAAGAATCAAGCCTCCTTCCAGACAGTCGCTGCTTCAGTCATAGGTCGGGATCCTTCTAATTGGAATTCAAATCTTTTGCTCGACTCAGGAAAAAACAACGGCATATCTAAAGATGCGATTGTGATTGCCGAAGGTGGATTGGTGGGAAAAATTGTCGAGGTCGGCAACTCAACTAGCAGGGTACTGCTGATTAATGACACAAATTTAAACGTTGCTGCTGTCATTCAGCGCAATCGAGATGAAGGGATTGTTTCTGGGACCCTTGGAAGGCAATGTCGAATGAGTTATCTTTCGCCATCCTCCGATGTTCAGTCAGGTGATTTCGTGATAACTTCCGGCCTGGGAGGAGTGTTTCCGAAGGGGATTCTTATCGGTAAGGTGCTTGACGTATTTGAAGATTCTAGCAGGCTCATGCGTTCATGTACAATAGAACCATCTGTTAACCTATTTAGACTGGAAGAAGTTTTAGTATTTAAGAAATAATAAAGAGAGTTGCAATGGGGAAAATAATAGTTTTGATAATTATTACGGTGTGCAGCTTACTCGTAATGCTCAATTATCCAGACACGCTAACAATTTTCAACTTAAAGCCAGATTTCTTCATTATTATTCTTATTTTTTCAAGTATTTACCTTGCGAAAAATCAATCGAAAGTAATTATTCTTGCGGGTGGACTTTTGAAAGATGTTTTTACCTATGGGCCGTTTGGCATGCACATAATTAGTTTTGTTGTTTGTGGCTATGTTGCACTAAGATTAAAAAGTTACTTCTATCGAGAAAGATTTCTTGAGCAGGCCTTGTTTGTTTTTTTGATTTCCATGGTTAATGTGATTTCGGTGTGCATTTTACGAGCGTTCTTTTTCCAACCTCATTTGATCTTCTCAATTTTCTTAAAAGGCATCGTTGAAAGTATTTTTACTTCCCTCATTGCACCGCTCATGCTTACAAGTATTAAAAAATGCGTTCCAAGATATTCCTGATTATCATTATTGCGCTTTTCTTGTTCCCTTTTTGCGGACTGGTCTATCTGCAAATTATAAAAGGCAATTTCTATTATAATCTGAGCAAGAAGAATTATATACGAATTATTGAGCAGAAAGCGCCTCGGGGAAAAATTCTCGATCGAAACGGTGAAATACTTGCAGATAATAGACTCGCTTTTAATATTGCCGTTATCCCACAAGAGATCCAAGATAAAGATCAGTTATTTTCTCAGCTTACTTCTTTGTTAAATAAAGACACGGATGCTCTTCAAAAAAACTACAAAAAAAACTACACTACTCCTTTTGCCCCCATTACAATCGCTAAAGATATCGGAAAAAAGAAAGCGATGCTGCTTGAGCAAAAAAGAATAGATCTACCTGGTATCATCATAGAAAAATTTCCTCAGCGATTTTATCCTCACGGCGCACTAACCGCGCATATCTTAGGGTATGTTAATTTAGTTAACAGAGCAAAAATATCAAAATTAAAAGAGTACGGGTATAGTATTCGGGATATTGTTGGCTATACCGGTATCGAAGAACAGTATGACGGAATTTTACGCGGCAAGGATGGTGGTATTCAAATTGAGGTAGATAACAGAGGCCGTCAGGTACATATGCTTGCAATGCGCGATCCCGAAATTGGCAATGATATTACGCTTACAATTGATGTTCGTATGCAAAAAATTATTTATGATTTAATAGAAAACAGAAGGGGGGCTGTGGTAGTGATGCAGCCGAATTCTGGAGAGGTCCTTGCGATGGTAAGCTCTCCTTCGTTTAATCCTGATGTATTTCTCTTAAAAAGTTCAAAGAGAAAAATGAGCCAGCTTTTTAATGACAGCAGGAGCCCTCTTTTAAATCGACCCATCAGCGGCCTCTATCCTCCGGGTTCTGTTTTTAAAATTCTTTTATCAATCGCTTCCTTAGAAACTAAAAAAAGCACACCATACACCACCTTTGCGTGCAACGGTGGCTATACTATTGGCAAGTCGCTGTTTAAGTGCTGGAATTTTCATGGGCCACAAGATTTACATAGTGCTATCGTGCATTCCTGCAATGTATATTTTTATCACTTAGGGCTTATGCTTGGGCCTGATGTGATAGAAAAATTTGCGCTGAAATGGGGATTTGGCAAGCCGACTGAGATTGATATTCCGTTTGAACAAAAAGGTAGTGTTTCCAGCAGACGCAAGAGAAGGCTTGTTCAAAAAAAACAATGGTATAAAGGACACACTCTAAACTACTCCATTGGACAAGGGGATCTTCTTGTGACGCCGCTACAGGTAACGCGTTTTATTGCTGCGGTTGCAAATGGAGGATGGTTAACTGATCCATATCTGCTGAACTCAGTTGGCAGCGAGCAAATCGTACGAGAAAGTAGAGCAAGGAAACTAAGGGTTAGTAAGGATACACTAAATTCAATACGATATGCCTTGCGACATGTAGTTAAGGACCAATCGGGCAGTGCTTACGTAGTAAACATAGAAGGTTTTCCCGTGGCCGGGAAGACCGGTACCGCACAGACATCGAGAGAAAGTACGCATGCATGGTTTGCGGGCTATGCACCATCTGATAAGCCTAAAATTGCATTTTGTATTTTTTTAGAATACGGGGGCTCTTCTCACGAAGCGTGTCTTTTAGCAGGAGCTATTTTTCGAGAATTCCAAAATCAAAAATTATTAAATTAACATGTTTCAGAAATTAAGCTACAAGATAATCCTTGTCACCGTTGCGATAATGCTTATTGGATTATTAGCAGTCTACAGCGCTACATTTCCAAAAGCCACGCCAGCATTTTCTGATATTGCCATAAAGCATTTACTGAGAATCATTACAGCTTTTATTATTTTAATCGCTATTAGCAAGATAAATTACAGAAGGTTTTATGATCTTTCAATTTACATTTATGGTACAAGCCTGTTGTTATTAGTACTGGTTTTGATTATTGGCAGAGAAATTTTAGGAGCACAGCGTTGGTTTGAGTTGGGGTTTTTTAATTTTCAACCGTCTGAGTTTGCCAAGCTAGGTACCATTTTGATATTAAGCAGGTATTTCTGTCAGCACAGGGCGTATCATGTGCAAGCGGGAATGTTGGCAAACACCGTAGCAGTGTTGCGAGAATTAATTGTTCCTCTTGCGCTTATCTTGATGCCGATGCTATTAATTTTCTTGCAGCCGGATTTGGGAACCGCCGTTTGTTTTATTGCGATTTTTCTATCAATTCTTCTTGTTGCGGAAACAAGATTTAAGTATTTAGTGGGTTGTGTTGGAGCGGGGCTTCTATCCCTGCCAGTCTTATGGTTTTTCTTGAAAAACTATCAGAAGGAGAGATTGCTCGTGTTCTTAAACCCAAACATTGATCCTTTGGGAGCCGGGTATACAATGATTCAGTCTAAGATTGCGGTTGGATCAGGAAGATTTTTTGGAAAAGGATGGCTTTCCGGAACCCAAAATCAACTAAACTTTTTACCGGAGCGGCACACGGATTTCATTTTTTCTGTAATTGGAGAAGAGTGGGGTCTTGTTGGAGCACTGTTATTACTTGCCCTTTTCTTTACCTTAATCCTTCTATCCCTTAAGGTTGCTTTTCAAACCAGGGATAAATTTGCCACATATTGCATTGTAGGGATCGTAGGATTATTAGCTTTTCAAGTGACAGTGAATGTTTCTATGACCATTGGCTTATGTCCTGTTGTAGGGCTATCTTTGCCTTTTATCAGCTATGGTGGCTCTACGTTAATTATCTTTGCAATTTTTATCGGTATCCTTTTGAATATCAACGAGAAAAGAAAAATTTTCTAATTTCCCGCCTTTTCGTTTAAAATCTATAACCATCTCTAAAATAATTAGTTGTGATAAATACAAAGAATTACACAGTAAAAACAAAATTCGTTGACAGGAATAAAATAATAAAGTATAGTATTACAAAGAAATGTGAATAATTTTATTATGGGCAAAATTCCAAGTAAAATTTCGATACATTCCAGAGGATTAAGGCACCGAATACAAATAGCTTTCTGCCTTACCACGGTTATCCCCATCTTATTGCTTCTTAATTATATCTTTCCTGGCATGGGCTTTAGCTCGTTTCTTAAAAGCAATATAGGAGTTGTACTAGCTATCTCTTTAATTTTTGCCATGTTAGGATTTTTCATTCTAAAAGGGATTATTGACTCTATTGTTAAGCTAAGCTCAACTGCCAAGGGAATAGCAGGCGGGTACATCGACTCCGTATCGCCATTGCAGGCAACTGATGAAATCGGCAGCTTGCATAAATCATTGCATATCATATCAAAAAAAGTTGAGAATTTAGAAACTGAAGACGCACTCACTGGGTTATATAAAGAGTCTTTCATCAGAAAGCGCTTAGACGAAGAGATCCATAGAGCAATGAATTTTCAGAGGCCATGCGCCTTTATCATGATAGAGCTTGATAATTTTAGAAATCTTGTCACTGTATTCGGAATAAAAGAAGGGGAAGATACGCTTAAAAAGATTTCTAATATTCTCAAAGATCATATACGAGAAGTTGATAAAATCGCTCGATTTTCTGAAGAAAAGTTCGCGATTGTTATTCCGGAAATGAATAAGAGGCAAGCCTTAGAATTCGCCGAAGAAATCAGAAAGAAAATCGCAGCAGTGTTCGGAGCTGAGGAAGAAACAAAAAAGAGACTCACCATTACAGGAGCGGTTACAGAGAATCCGATAGACGGAGTTTCTGCTGAAGAATTGATTTCGAAGGCCCAGCGATTGTTACTTGAAAGTGGCTCGGAAGAAAAAAATCGGATCTACTCTTAGCATAAGCCATGACGCAATTCAATAGATTGACAAAAAAACAATTGGGTCAGTTGCTTATTGAGGATGGGGTGATTAATCAAGAGCAACTACAGGAAGCGCTTGAGCTTCAAAAGAAGAAGGGTGGATTGATTGGAGAGCTCTTGGTAGAATTAGGCTATGCCCTAGAGGAAGATATCGTTCAGGCGCTTACCAATCAATACGGATTTCCTTACCTTCCTTTGGCAAGTTATGAAATTGACCAAAAAGTTATTGAGGTCATCCCAGAACATGTTGCCCGTCAATACTGCCTCATCCCTGTTGATAAAGTAGGAAAAAGCTTAACGCTCGCAATGGCTAATCCGCTCAACATTCATGCAATTGAAGATATCGAGATCATCGCTAATTGCACTATTCAAACATTTGTTAGCACCTCGACAGACATCAATCAATCTATTGACAGATACTACAAGAAAGAAAGTCAAAAGAAATGATTTCTCTTAAAGAACGCTTAATGGAGCTTCTTATAAAAAATAAGTTGATCTCGAAAGAAGACCTCAATAAAGCTCTTGCTGAACAGAAAGAAAAGGGTGGTCGATTAAGTGAAATATTGGTTAAACTAAAGCTCGTAAACGAGAATGATTTAGCAATTGTTCTCAGTCAAAGTTTAGGCTTGCCAAGCATAGAGCTCTCCAGGGTCAAGATTCCTCCCGAAGTTATCAAGATTATCCCTAAAGACGTTGCCCGATACTATCAGATAATGCCCGTTTCAAAAATAGGAAATTCTCTGACATTAGCCATTGGAGACCCACTTAATATTTTTGCTATTGATAACGTAAAGACGCTTACCGGATTTGAGATAAACACCGTGGTGGCTCGACCCAAGGAAATCCTGGAGTCAATTGATGCCTACTACACAGAAGATTCGCATAAAGTCTTAGAAGAAATTATTGATTCGATGGGTAAAGATGCGCAACTGGAATTAGTGAAAACTGCTGATGCAGAAAATTCAATGTCAAGTGAAGAATTACAGCGCCTCACGCAAGAAGCCCCTGTAATCAAGCTCACGGAAGCTATCTTAAGGCAAGGCATCGAATCAAAGGCGAGCGATATTCTAATTGAGCCCATGGAGAAACAGCTAAGAATCCGCTTTCGCATAGACGGAACATTGAAGCCCTTAGATTCTCCGCCAAAGACATTGCATCCTTCTATCGTTTCCCGTATAAAAGTAATGTCGCAGCTTGATATTGCTGAGCATAGATTGCCTCAGGATGGAAGGTTTAAGGTTAAGCTTAGTAATCGAGAGGTTGATTTTCGTGTTTCGATTCTTCCTACAGGATGGGGTGAAAAAGTTGCCCTAAGAATTCTCGATAAGACAACCGCCCTGCTTGATATTAACAAATTAGGGTTTGAAGGCAAAGCGTTAGAGACGATAAAGATGTGTGCTTCAAAACCGCATGGCATGATCTTAGTGTGCGGACCGACCGGATCAGGAAAAACTACGACGCTGTATTCTGCGCTTAAATATATTGATTCTCCTGAAAAAAATATTATTACCGTTGAAGATCCAGTAGAATATCAGTTATTGGGAATTAATCAAGTCACTGCACGGCCAGATATTGGTCTTACCTTTGCTTCGAGCCTTCGATCGATTCTTCGCCAAGACCCAGACATCATTATGATTGGAGAAATCAGAGATTTTGATACGGTAGATATTGCAATTAAGGCTGCGTTAACCGGTCATCTGGTAGTAAGTACGCTACATACTACAACTGCTCCAGGGTCAATCGTGAGATTACTCAATATGGGAGTTGAACCTTTCTTGATTACATCATCTATGATAGCTATAGTTGCCCAGAGGCTTATTAGGCGAATCTGTGGGCAATGCAGAGAGCCATTTCGCATTAGTGCAGAAATGGCTAAGCGTTTGAACATTTCTGTTTCGTCTGGAGAGCCTCCTGCGTTTTATAAAGGACGAGGGTGCAAAGCGTGTTTACAGTCTGGCTTTAGAGGTAGAGTATGTATTTGCGAAATTGTGGTGTTGACTCCTCGGATTAAAGATTTGATTCTAGCTCGTTCGGAAGATATAAAAATAAAAGAGGCTGCACGTTCGGAGGGGATGATTACGCTGCGCGAAGACGGGATAAAAAAGGCGCTGGCAGGGCTCTCTACTCTAGAAGAAATCCTAAAGGTTACCGCTTCAGATAACCCAATAGGTAAATAAAGCGATGAAGACATTAAAAGAAAAAATCATAGATATTATTTTAGAAAAGAAGAAAATAAAAAAAGAAGAGCTTGATAGTGCAATTAAAGCTCAAAAACAAAAAGGCATCAGCCTTGAAAAAGTATTAATCGAGAAAGGGCTGATTTCTGAAAAAGAACTCATAGGTATCTTAGCGAAAGAACTAAACATCCCCCCCATAAATCTTGCAAAGTATAAAATAGACCCCGAGGTGCTCGATCTTATTCCTGAGCGCGTTTGTCGTCAATATCGCATTGTACCTCTTTCTAAAATTGGCACCACCTTAACTTTAGTTACCGCCGATCCACTTAATATATTTGCGCTTGACGATATCAAAAACTTAACTGGATATGATATTGATATTGCAATGTGCGCTGAACAAGAAATCCTAAATTCCATTGATAAATATTATCATTCTGAAGAAGAAAGTGTATCGGATGTTCTTAAACATTTAGATGATAAAGATGCAGGTGACATGATAACGGTTGATGAGTTTGCAGAGCAGATAGAAATTGGCGCAACAATCGAGAGAAGCGGTGATGCGCCAATTGTGCAAGTGGTAAACCTTATTATTCGTGAAGCACTTAAGCAGCGAGCTTCAGATATTCATGTTGAGCCCACAGAAAAAGACCTGCGCATCAGATATAGGATTGACGGGGTGCTCCACGAAGCGATGAGCTTACCTAAGAAAAATCAAAATGCAATAATTGCGCGGTTTAAGATTATGACACGCCTTGACATAACTGAATGGCGCCTTCCGCAGGACGGAAGGTTTAAAATCAGAAATAATGAAAAGGAAATAGATTTTCGTGTTTCAGTGCTTCCTATTACTTACGGACAGAAGATCGTTCTGCGCTTACTCGATAAAGCCAACCTTGCCATCGGCTTGGATGGTTTGGGATTTTTCCCTGAAACAACAACGATGTTTAAGGATGCCATTGCCAGTCCGTTCGGCATGATTTTAGTTACTGGCCCAACCGGAAGCGGAAAATCTACTACGTTATATTCGATTGTCAATTCGCTCAATCAAGTTGAAAGGAATATTATTACCGTTGAAGACCCTGTTGAATATCAAATAGACGGAATAACTCAGATTCACGTTAAGCCAGAGATCGGGCTTACTTTTGCAAGCGGATTGCGGTCACTCCTAAGACAAAATCCGGATATCATTATGATTGGTGAAATCCGAGATTCAGAGACCGCAGATATTGCGGTAAAGTCAGCCTTGACTGGAACACTTGTATTCTCTACGCTTCATACAAACGATGCAGCCGGTGCGATAACGCGGTTAGTGGACATGGGCGTTGAACCATTTCTCGTTGCTTCTTCAACGATAATGACGTGTGCTCAGCGGTTATGTAGAAAAATTTGTGAGCGATGCAAAACACAAATTAAAATTCCAGCTGAAACACTAGAGAGAGCCGGCATTAAGCCACAGAAAGATGTGGTTTATTATTACGGGAAAGGTTGCAGTCAGTGTAGAAATACTGGCTACAAAGGAAGAATGGGCCTTTTGGAAGTACTTTTGCTTGACGATGCGATACGCGAAATGATTGTAAATCGCGCATCGCTCGTTGATATTAAGAATTATGCAATAAAAGAGCAAGGCATGACAACATTATGGGACGATGCCGTTAAGAAATTTAGCTTGGGCCTCACTACGTTTGAAGAGGTATTACGCGTAACTTCAGAGGAGTAGCGCAATGCCAGGAAAAACAAATACGCTTATAGTTAGCAGAGACGAAGCAATACTAGGTATTGTTAACACAGTATTGGGGGAAGCTGATTATGCTATTTGGTCTGTCGGCTCTGAACAAGAAGGATTGGATTTATCAAAAGAAAATCAACTTCAAATTGTCATTGCTGATTTAGACACGCCGGAATTCGATGGTATCAAGCTTATCGAGCGATTAAAGGCAGAGGATCCAAATATTTGTGTGATTGTGGTTATTGGCGACCCGTCTGCGAAGTCAGCTGTAGAGGCGATACGTAGAGGCGCATATGATTATATGACAAAACCATTAAATAGCGAAGAGACAAAAATCGTGCTCTCGCGAGCAGCGGAAAGACAGCGCCTTCTTGAAGAAGCGGGAAAAAAAGAGTATTACCGTGAACTTTCCATAATCGATGGGCTTACCGGCGTCTATAACTATCGGTATTTTTATGAAATTCTCCCTCGTGAGGTAGAGAGGGCAAAGCGATACCCTCAAGAATTCTCTTTACTTATGCTTGATATTGATGGATTTAAAGACTATAACGATACACACGGTCATCTCGCAGGAGATAAAATGCTTAGGCAATTAGGGCATTTCTTTATGGAGTCTATTAGGGCGGTGGATATGGTATTCCGTTACGGAGGAGAAGAATTTGCAATTATTCTACCGCAAACGCCACAAGCAGGAGCGGCTACCGCAGCAAAGCGCCTCTTAACAATGGTGAAGAAAAGATTGCCCATAACGGTCAGCATCGGAGTTGCCTCTTTCCCTTCGAACGCAGAATCAAGGGAAGAACTAATCGAAAAAGCTGATCGTGCATTGTATCAAGCAAAGCTGCTGGGTAAAGACCGTGCTTTTGTCTATGGCGCAAAGGAATCCGCGTAGTAATTTTTAAAGTGGAATATTATGACTGCAGAACATCAAGCACCTAAAAAAAGAGTTGAACAGCTCGTATTTAGAGATGAGCTCACCAATGTCTTTAATCGAAGATACCTTTATCAGTACCTTCCTCAAGAGCTATCGCGAGCAAAGGGCTCTGGTAGCGATATTTGGTTTTTTATGATTGATATCGATGACTTCAAATTAGTAAATGATAAGTATGGTCATCTCGCAGGAGATCAAGTGCTCAAGGGGGTGGCTGAAGTCTTGAGTCAGTGCGTCAGGTCAGAGGATATAGTTGTGCGATACGCAGGGGATGAATTTACCATTGTTCTTCCCGGGGGTACCTTGAGCGAATCACTGACAATAGCAAAGAAAATATCTAAAAATGTTTCGGAGCACCGTTTTAATTTTGAAGGAAGCCATACAAGCATAAGGGTTAATTTAAGCATAGGGATTGCTCATTTTCCTGATGATGCTCAAGATTCATTGCGCCTCATTGACTTGGCGGACAAAGCGCTGTATTCATCAAAACAAAAAGGAAAAAACCGCATCTCCCTAGTAAGTGATATCTCTATTGAGACATTAAGAGAAAAGGAGATTTCTCAGCGATTTCCTTGCGTGAAAATAGTCGAACGCACCAGTCAGCTGGAACAGTTAAAAGCAATTTTTAAGTCGGCTCAGCAAGAAAACAAGTTTGCCTTAACGGTAATCGAAGGAGAGACAGGGGTAGGCAAAAGCCGTCTGCTCAACGAATGTTTTACCATGCTTTCATCGAAAGAAGCTTTGTGTAAATTTGTTTCGTGTGCAGAAAAGCATATTGAGCAGTCATATCGCTATATACTAATCTCGCTTAACGCGTTTTTAGAGGAACTTAAAAATGATAAAAACGAGCTGTTGAGAGATGTTGAAGATGAAAAGCAATCTATACTCGCCAGTATTATTCCTTTTTTTCAAAATCAGTTAGGCATTCAGCCGGCTGCGTTAAAAGATTTCCCCAAAGAAAAATTAGAACAGCAGGTTTTTGAGGGACTACTCCAGCTGCTAAAAAATATTGCTGCTATTATTCCTTTTTGCATTTTCTTTGACGATTTTCATCTCGTTGATGAAAAAACATTAAAGTTGATTATCGCTTTGCATGAGCAGGAATGCCGTGCCATATTCTACGTTGCCTTTGAAAAGAGCGATTTGTACTCTTCCGAAGAAATTAAATATCCTTTGGCAACCGCATACAATACTTTTTCCGATTGCATAGTTACTGATATTAGACTTCAGCCGCTTTCATTAGAAAGTACCTCAGAGATGATTGCAACAATCTTAGATAACCTGGAACCGTCTAGAGAATTTGACGAACTTATCTTTCGCATTACGAGAGGTAATCCGCTTTTTATCGAGGAAATACTTAAATTCCTTATTCAAAAAGGATTTTTATACGCGCAAAAGGGGAAATGGCAAAAGGTCGATATTAATGAAAAAGAAATTCCTACGACGCTGCAAGAAGTAATTCAGCTAAGAATTAAAAACCTTGATAAATCCGCGCAGGAACTTATTGCGAAGGCAGCGGTAATTGGTCAAGATTTTGACGTTGATCTACTCCACCGACTTGGAAAAAAAGATGAAGGGTATGTGTTGGATATTTTGGAAAGCGCAAAGAGAGCCGGCATCATCAAGGAAAAAATAACTCCTTATGGAGAAGAAATGAGCTTCGTAAGCGATGAAATACGGCGAGTTTTGTTTAATCTCGTCGAGCAGGACGAGATGAAGGGCTTGCATCAACAGCTCGGCCAGATAAAAGAAGGGCTTCATTCAAATAAACTCGACCATATTGCCAGTGAGCTTTATTATCACTTTAAGAAAGCCGAAGATTACCACCGTGCTACTGAATACGCTCAAAGAATCAAAGAAGCTGATGGGCTTGTATACGATCGTGCGATTCAGTATGCTAAAGAAATTCTCTCAGAGGAAGCCGAGGAAAAAAAGCTTGTCCCGCTTAATAAAAAAAGCCTAGAGATTCTCCCGGATATCATTCGATTGCTCTATATTGTAAACGTGAATTATGTATTGTACCCTTCTGATAGCGCTATGATTCAGTCTCCTATCGAGCAGATCTACGAAAACCTCACTCAAATATTCACTTGGGATGAATTCTTAATTTTTAGCGAAGTCAAGGGAATACTCGTTATTAACGGCGAAAGGGTAAAGGGAGTCTCGATAAAGAAACTTTTTGAAAATGCTTTCATAGATCTCTTGAGAGCGCACCATTTAGAAAGCCTAACGTTTAAACGGGGCCTTACCATACAGGAGCTTGCAGTTTTTCTTGAGCTTATTGGAAAATCAACAGAGGAAGAAATCCTATCAGAATCTCTAAAGACAAAAGAAATAAGTAATATCGAAGTTAGAGAAATTAGCTACGATGCGGTCTCAAGACACAAAAAGACTGATGAACGCGCAAAATTAGAAGATGTGATGCTGATGGATTTCCTTCTCGGTAAACTTCAAGGTGTAGGTGAAAAAAATGCGGATGTGTTCTCAAAGCTTGATACTCATTCGGCAGAAATCGCAGAAGCAATTACGAAAATGGGAGAAATGATCGCTGAAGGAAAAGGGGTTGAATTTTCCGAGGGACAAAAAACTTCAGCTACTAAAAGTAAAAGTACGGGTGAGAAAAAAACCGAAGACTTAAAACATAAAGAGGTGATTTCTTCAAAAAAGCCAGTTGGCAAAACGGAAAAAAAGTCAAAAGCCACGGTTGCTCAACATCAAGAAAAGAAAGAATTTGTGCAAGCAGAAGTAGTATCAAAATCCCTTCAAAAGCTCGGCAATCAAATTTGGGAGCAAAAACCCCTGGACTGGGAAAAGTATAAAAAAGGTTTGGCAAAAACAATTTTAAATTTAGAACCGAAATTACAAAAAGATGTCTTGCTTGCTTCACACAAATCTCCCTTTGAAGGAAAAAAGGACATCATCAAAGAACTTATTCCGGAGTTTCCCGATGAAGTAATTGTAGACTTGTTGGTGAATGAGTTTCAGAAAACAGATTCATCTATTGTAAACATGCGTCGCTTAACACAGAAATTCTTGATTGATCCGGTACAAAAAGAAAGGCTAATTCCATTAATAAAAAACAAGTTGCTAAGACAGGGCGTACAAAAAACTGATTTACCCTGGATTTTCTCAGAAAAAAAATGGAATGATTTTTCGCTTGAAGAGCGGATAGCTAAGTTTATGCATCTATCAGTAAAGGATTATCTCGACTTAGAAAACGAAATAAACATCAACTCATTGATTCTAGAGTTGATTTCTGAAAGCAGAATGGAATCTTTAAAAAAAATCTTGGGAAAATGGAAAGAGTTTCTCAGGGCACATGCAAGCGCTGATGAACATCAGCGTCTCATAAAAAGCTTCTCGAGGATTATTGATTTGATTCCATCGGCCCGAGCTGATTTCATCGGCAATCTTTCTGATTTCCTTTTTGAAGAATTTCGGCATGAAAAAGATATTGATATTTATTCCCATATTGTTGATTACCTTTCAAAATCATGTGAAAAGTTGATCGAAAACAAGAACTTTGTTGCTTCTGTTAATATAGTTAAAAAACTAAAAAAGGAATCCTTGTACGAAAAACTCTCGGATGCACACAAACGTTTGATAGTAGATTCGTTAGGAAACATTTTGCAAACAAAAAAAATTAAAATAATCATTGATGAACTAGTGAAAAGAATAGATAATAATATATATTATAATGACATTGCAGAATTTATTGTAGCTACAGAGGAACCAGAAATCATAAAGTTGCTCATTGAGCAAGCCATGATAGACGAAAGGATTCTTAGTTCACTCGGATATTTTGGTGCTTTTTTGCGCAAGCGAACTGTGGGAGAAATTTTATTGAAGTATATTGAAAAACAAGGCAAGGATGTAGTAATGAAAAAATTGCAGGAAAAAATAAAAGACTCGCGAGTTTTTGTTGTAAAGGACACAATCGAAATTATTACTCATCTTAAAGATCCATCGATGGCTAGCTATTTAGAACCTCTGCTTAAACATCAAGATGATGGCGTGCGAAAAAAAATGACTTTTGCTCTGGGGAAAATGGATAGCTTAGAGAGTGGAAAAGTTTTAACAAAAGCTTTACTGGATAAAGACAATGACGTTCTTGTGAGTGCGATTAGAGCTTTGGGTAACGTGGGAGACAGCAGTATAGTTGAGTTATTGAAGCCTTATGAATCACGAAAAGATACGGCAGCTGCAGCGAGCGAGGCAATTAAAAATATTGAAAGAAGAAAAAAACAAGTAAGGTTATAATCATGGCGTATGCTCGGCGAGACATAATTTCAAAAAAGCAATTATTGGGGCAGATTCTATTAAGCCGTGGTATAATAACTACGGAACAATTAAAAGACGCCCTAGACGCTCAGAAGAAGGACGGAGGAGTATTAGGAGAAGTTTTAGTACGGTTAGGATATCTTACCGAGAGAGACGTAGTGGTGGCGCTCATTGTTCAATGCGGATTGCCCTATATTGCCATTAATAAATATGAAGTTGAGTCTGACGTGGTCAAGTTGGTACCTGAGGATTTTGCTAAACAAAATCATGTAATCCCTCTTGATAAAGTCGGGGATGTGTTGAGTGTCGTGATGGCAAATCCGCTTGATAGCTCAACGATAGATGAAATTGAAAAATTATCAAAGTGCAAAGTAGCCACATTTATTGCGACAAAATCAGAGATTGACGAAGCAATAGCTCGTTGCTACTCAAAATCGGAAAAAGGATAGCTTATGCCATTATTTAAATATGTTGCAAAGGATCAGTCAGCTAAAACAGTTTCTGGAAAACTTATTGCCGACAGTAGAGATGTGGTTATTGATGAGCTTAGAAAAAGAAAGCTTATTATTATCTCTGTTAACGAAGCAGCCCAGCGTGCGTCAATCTTTAAGGTTGGCGGTGGCAAGGTTACCCCCGAAGATCTCGTTGTATTTTCTCGACAGTTGGCTACCATGGTCGATGCGGGAATACCTTTGATGCAGAGCTTAGATGCTCTTAAAGACCAGATGGCTTCAGGAGAATTTAAAAGAGTGCTCGCAAGCCTACGAGATGACATCGAGACAGGAAGTAGCCTTTCTTCAGCTTTTGCGAAATACCCACATGCTTTTGATAATCTTTTTATAAACATGGTCAGGGCCGGCGAAAGTAGCGGTATGCTCAATGTGGTTTTAGATCGGCTTTCCAATTATATGGAAAAGACAATTGCTTTACAAAGAAAAATTAAATCCGCAATGATATACCCTTCGATAGTTATTTCCTTCGCTGTCATAATTACTAGCGTTTTAATGATAAAAGTCGTTCCCACGTTCGAAAATATATTTACTATGTTGGAAGGCAAACTTCCGATTCCCACGGTAATTCTCATTGCGGTTAGTAATCTGTTCAGAAAATATTTTTTCTATATGGTAGGTGTTATAATTCTGCTTGTTTTTCTTGCCTCGCGTTACTACCGAACCGAAAAAGGTAGGTACAGGATTGACAAATTGAAGCTTCGCCTTCCCGTGATGGGTGCACTTTTTACCAAGGTTGCTATTAGCAGATTCAGCCGAACGCTTGCAACGCTAATCCAGAGCGGTGTACCGATTTTAGCATCACTCGAAATAGTCTCGACTACTACAGGCAATAGGGTTATTGAAGATGCGGTAAATAACGTACGGACTAATGTTCGAGAAGGAGAAAGCATCGCCGTACCTTTAATTCGGAGTGGGGTATTTCCTCCGATGGTAACTAGGATGATATCGGTAGGGGAGCAAACCGGAGAACTAGAAAAAATGTTGGGTAAGATTGCCGATTTTTACGATGACCAAGTGGATACCGCCGTTGCTGGATTGGCAAGTATGATAGAGCCTTTAATTATTGCGTTCTTAGGTATTGTGGTCGGCGGCATCGTTATTGCGTTGTTCTTACCCATCCTCAAAATAACGACATTGTTAGCTTAGACTGGAGTTAAAAATGAAAAAACAAGGATTAACTCTCGTAGAAGTGCTGATTGTGGTAACGATTCTTGCATTTGCAATAACCGCATTACTGTACGGGTACACAACCTGCGTTACTCTCAACGAACACGATCGCAGGTTTTCCCAAGCCATGAATATTGCAAGAGAGCTCATGGAAAAGATATACAATCAGCGGACTGACTTTGATGCCATTGTTTCGCAAGAGATTCCTAAATCTCTTGCTGGAGAAGATAATGATATGACCGAGCTGTATGGTTTCCCTGGATCCGCTTCAGTGCAAATCACTGACCCAGTTGATGATTTAAAGCTTATAAAAATCGTTATCTGCTGGGAAGAAAAAGGCGGCAGGATCATCGGCGACGATGTCAATTTAAATGGTGAATACAATGATGGTATTGACAAAAATACAGACGGCAACGATGTGTTAGATTCGGTCTGCACATTGCGGTCGGCGATCACTGATAGATAAATTATTTAAACACTATGCCACAAATTAATCTACTATCACCGAGCTTTGGAAAAAAGCTGAAACAGAAAAAACAAGCTAAAAAAACCATTAGCAGTCCCTCATCTGCAAAAGTCCTACCCTATGTATATATCTCAAGCGGTGTTACCATTGTCGTATTAATCTGTTTATGGGTCGGCATTGTATTCATGGTAAATAAGAATGAAGAGGCGTTTGCATCGCTTGAAAAACAAGAGGCAGCGTTAAAGGTTGACCCTAAGTATTTAGTGAAGATTAAAAAAAAGAGGGATGACCTAAAGAAACGCGTACAGTTTTTGCAAGGGCTATCCGCAAAAAATTTTTTCTGGAACAAAAAACTTGATGATATTGCTAATGTTATTCCTTACGGCGTATTTTTAAATACGATTTCTTTAAATAAAAGAATTGTGAGTGTTGCGGGCGATAGCGAAGAAAAAAAAGAAGAATTACTGCTTTCGATCAAGGGGATTGCCGTTGCATTTAAAATTAAAGGAGCGGTTGAGCTCGTTGAGGAATTCTACGGAAATCTTAAGAATGAGGAATCGTTTGCAAAGGATTTTTCGGATATCAGCACTGAAAAAATTTCTAAATCAGTGATGCATGGAAGGGATATAATGCAGTTTGAGATTGTGTGCGCATTTAAATAAAAGACTACCATGGCAAAAAATATAGACCTGGCAGAGCTGCTTGCAAAAAATCGAGATCAACTTACCATCGCTGTTCCATTGGTTGTTTTAGCTCTCCTTGTACTTCTATTTCTTGGGCTTATTTTTGTCCCTTTGAGACAAAAAAAAGTAGATCTTGATACTAAAATTTTGCAAAAAAAGTCATTTTTGAAAGAGGCAGAAGTGACCGCAAAAGATTTAGTGAATATTAAAAAAGAAATTGAAATATTACAGGAACAAACTACAGAATACGAAAGGCAGCTACCGAGTGAAATAAGGGCTAATCTTCTTTTTGAAACTCTCAAAGAAGTGACGGAAGAATCACAGATAAAATTCGTCTCGATTGAGCCGCAAAAAACAAAAAAGATAGATCTGCCGGGGAGCGAAAGCATCTATCTGGAACTACCTATTAAGATAAAATTAAAAATTGGTTATGACGAATTGATTAAATTCTTGGACCAGATTGAAAACTCTAATCGATTATTAAAAGTAGCAGATATAAATATAACAAGTAACCCTCAAGAAACATGGAGGCATAACGTTGAAATAAGCATAAGCACGTATGCAAGTATTCAAAAAATTGATGAAAAATAAAACGGTATTACTGTTATTTGTTAGTTTTTGCTTCGTTTGCCTGGGGCTTTGTCCTTCACTTCTTTTTGCCCAGCCAAAAAACAGCGCTCTGGCTTTGCCACAACGCAGAGACCCATTTGTTTCCTTGATAGATGAAACTGGCCGACTCAAAGACATAGCAGATCTATTTCCTCCTCGTGGACAAGTTTTACCTATAAAGGTGGAGCTGAAAGGTATCTTATGGGATGAAGAACATCCTTTGGCAGTGCTTGAGAAAAAAATCGTGTCTGAAGGAGAAAACTTGGGAGGCGGAGTCATTTTAGAGAAGATTGCAGAAGATCATATAATTTTAAACTTTGAAGGCGAGCAATTTACAGTGAAATTGCGAAAAAAAGGAGCTAAAAAATGATTAACAAAATTGCAAGAAGCTTCTTATGCCTTGCGATGATTTTTAACTTTTTGTTTTTTTCTAATGCGGTTATGCTCAATGCGCAAGAAGGCATTGTAGTTGAAGAGCAAGAAGCAGATCAGGGAGCATCCCCAGCCGAAGAATTAATGAGCCTTGATTTTGAAAGCACTGAAATCCGTGACGTTATCCGAGTCTTGGCTCACAAAAGCGGCATGAATATGATCGTCGGCCAAGATGTTAAGGCATCGGTAACGCTTCAGGTGAAAGATGTTACCTGGCAACAAGCGCTGGATGTGATCTTAAAAACCTATAACCTTGCGGCTAAAAAAGAAGGTAACCTTATGCGCATTATGACCTATGATCAAATGCGTCTTGAAGATGAAAAAATCCCTCTGACGACTAGAATCATTACTTTGGATTTTGCGAATGTTGAAGAGATCAAAACTTCTTTATCAAGCAATCTTTCTTCCCGAGGAAGCATGGAGGCCAATCAACGAACTAATAGCATCATTATAACAGACTTGCCTGATAGAATTGCTGAGATAGAAAGACTTACCGCTAAGCTCGATACGCGCACACCTCAAATATTGATTGAAGCCTTGATCGCAGACGTAGAATTAGACAGCGACTGGAGAAAAGGTTTTCAATGGACCTTTGATGGCCCGATTTCTGACAAATCGACTGCGGGCGGAGAAGAATTAGGCAGAGAATTTACGTACTACCAGCCGCTGACAGCTGCAACTACAGCAGCAAGCATAGCTTTTGGACAGAGTATATTCGAGAGGTGGGATTTAGAAGGGTTAGTTAATATGTGGCAGTCAGATTCCAGGGTGAATATTTTAGCCAATCCTAGGGTAATGACGCTTGATAATATCACCGCTCAGATTGAGCTTATTCAGCAGATCCCCTATACCCAACAGACCGAATCAGGGCAGGGAGCCCCAATCGCTACCACCTCTTTTAAAGACGCGGGAATCAAGCTCTATGTAACCCCCCACGTGACTACAAAAGAAGGATTTATCTCGATGAATTTAAAGGTTGAGCACAGCTTTCAATCAGGCACCACGGGAGACAACCAACCTGTTATCGACTCCCGAAAGGCAGAAACCAATCTTATGGTACGCGATGGCGAAACTATCGTTATTGGTGGCTTAAGAAACAAGGAAGACCACATACAATACGACAAGGTTCCACTCTTGGGTGATCTACCCTTTATAGGAGTGTTTTTTCAAAAGCAACTTAAAACTGTTGAAGATACTGATCTTATGATTTTTGTGACTCCGAAGATGGTTGTGGATTCAGCATTAACAAGCAAAGAGAAGGACCGCTTTGATTTGTTTACCGAAAAAAAAGAAGAGGAGTCGTCGATAGCACTAGCTTCTCCAGAGGATGCAGAATTGAAAAGAATAGAGCAAGAGCGTATAGAGCAACTTAGGAAAGAAGAGGGCATGCCTCCTTCAGCAGTGAAAGCGTATCCCCCGGATGAAACAGCGCTATCGCATAAGAAAGCACCCTTTTTAAAAGAGAAAACCTTTGACTTGAGACCACCCAAGTAAGGAGGGTTTATGGTATTGTACAAAAAAGTCATTATCGTTATACTAAGCGTAACTTTTTTTACTGCGTGGTGCACGCTGGGTGAATCAGTTGAAATGGACTGCGCAGTTGACATGGATTGCCCTGTTTCTCAAGTGCAGTTGGGCACAATTCAAGTCGGCCCTGACAGTTGGGAAAAAGGCATTGATGGAATTAGAAGCACCTTTATGAAAATATTAGAAGAAAACCTCGAATACAGAAAACTACTAAGAGACTTAGAAAATCAGATTGCTAATATGAAAGGGGCTCTGGATAGTGCAGAGGCAGAAAAAAAAGAATTAAAGGTGTTGCCGGATAAGCTTAAAAAAGAAGTTGATGCACTTGATAAAGAAGTGCAGGCATTAAACAAGGAAAAACGCTCACTTCAAAAGAATCAGGCAAAGTTAACTTCGAAAAATGAGCAGCTAGAAAAAAAGATCGAAAAACTTAATACAAGCCTTGCGCCTTTCCGACGACAGATAAAAGACCTGCAACAGACAAACGCCGCTATCGAAAAAGAAAAATCTCAGCAGATAGCTGCTATTAGATCTGATCTTACAGCGGCAGAGGATAAAATTTCTCGGCTAGAATCACTACTTCAAAGCGCGGAACAGGACAATTTTGATCTTAACACTAAATTGCTGGATACCGATACTATCCTCGATGACAGACATGAAAAAATCGCTGAAATTCAAAGGGAAAATTTGTTGCTAAGTCGCGAAATTGAAAACCTAAAACAGGCAAAACAGGACTTTGAAAAAGAATTAGCTCGGATCGTTAGAGGAAAACAAGTGACAGCAAGTACACCCGCTGAGAAAAAAATACTTGTAGACTCACTCCAAGATTCAATTTTAGAAAATGATTCCAAGATAGCAACCTTGGGCCGGGAAATCGAACGTCTTGCTCAAGAAAAACAGCAATTCCAAAAAAAGCTCACTCAAATCATCGAGGGGAAAGAAGAGACAAAACGCACACCCGCTGAGAAAAAAATGATTATATCCACACTCCAGGATTCAATTTCAGAAAATGACTCTAAGATAGCAACCTTAGGCCGAGAAATCGAACGTCTTGCTCAAGAAAAACAGCAATCCCAAAAGAAGCTCACTCAAATCATGGAGGGGAAAGAAGCGGTAGGAGGCGTGCCCGTGCAGAGCGAGGCACTTTTATCCACCTTGCAAAATAAATTTTCTAAAAAAGATGCAGAAATCATCGGCTTAAGTCAAGAAATCGATCGGTTGACTCAGGAAAAACAACAAGCAGAAAAGAAACTAAGTCAAGTTTCCGGAGAGAAAAAAGTGGCGGCAAGCACTCTCGAAGAGAACAAGGCATTGGTGACTACCTTAAAAAGCACAATTGACGAAAAAGATAAAAAACTTGCATTTCTAGAAAAGGAAAAAGCTGATTTGGCTGACCAAATCAAAACAGAAGGTAGCTCCAAAGAATCGCTCATTCAGGAAAAAGAAGACATGGCAAAAGATTTTGAGGCAAAAATCGCTGATTTAGCCTCTACCATTCAAGAAACACAAGAATTATTGCGATTAGAGAAAGAAAGAAGTGCAATGCTTGCTAAAACGCCTGATGCGCTACAGAAGCAAATCTTAGAATTGAATTCAGAGCTTGCCGGCTCCAAGACAGGTAAAACTGAAATTGAAAAAGAAATCTCAGAACTTAAAGATCTTGTGAAGGAGGATCAAAAAAAGATAGCTTCGCTCAATCGAGAACGTGCAATGCTAGAATCGCTGCTTAACCTAAAATCACCTGAAACAAGACCAGCGCAGATAGTCACTGTACCGGGAGCTCCGGGCTTTGATATTTCCAAGCTCATTGAGAGCGCATACAACAATGCTCTTGCTGGCAACATGCAAGAGGCTGCCCAAGGATATATCTATGTTCTCATTCTGGATTCCAATAATCAAGATGCACGCTATAATCTAGGTTGCCTTTATGCAAAATTGTGGCGTTTTGAAGATGCAATATCTCAATTCAAAAGAACGGTGGAAATCGACGCAAATGACAAAGATGCACACTATAACTTGTGGAAAATTTACGAATTTCTCAATCAAGAAAAAGAAGCTCAAAATCACAAAGCTATCTTTAAAAAATTAAAATAAAAAACCGTTATGTTCAAAAACCTTTTTCAAAAGAAATCTAAAAAAGCAGAACCAATCATAGGTCTAGACATTGGAAATCACAACATAAAAGTTGTTGAGCTTGATAACACTGGGGAAAATTATCTTCTTAAAGGCATTGGATGCGCCTCCATTGCTTCTCAAGAACCCGCTGCTTTGATTACAGCGATAAAAGAAGCCTGCTCTGAAGCAAAGGTTTCCGCCAAGAAAGTCAATACTTCGATTTTCTCTGAAGGCGCAATCTTACGGTATCTCCTGTTGCCCGAGATGACAGGAGATGAGCTTCAAAAGGCAATGCGATACGAAATCGAACGCTATGTCCCTTTCGGGAAAGAAGAAGTCGTTAGCGACTATCAAATTTTAAAGCAGGACGCAGGAAAAAAGAACATGAAGATTCTTCTGGTCGCTGCGAAGAAGGAGTTTGTAGAAAAACGTGCTAGCCTCATTCAAGACGCCGGACTTGAACCGCAGATAATTACCATTGATGCCATCGCCCTGAAAAATCCCTTTAAGATGAATTATCCTGATAAAAAAGAGGTAACGGTAGGCTTACTTAACCTGGGAGCGAAAATCACAAATATAAACATAGTACGAGATGATGCTTCTTATTTTATGAGGGATATCCAGATCGGCGGAGACAACATTACCAATTTGATCAAAGAGCAGCTTGAAGTAAGTTTTGAAAAAGCAGAAAGCTTAAAGCGCGCCCCCGGAGAAAAAGAAACCGAGATATTTAAAATCATAGAACCCGTGCTAGGGAATCTACTCAATGAAATATATCTCTCGTTTGATTACTATGAGAGCGAATTTGGCATGGTAGTTGATGAAGTGTATGTTTGCGGCGGCACCTCCCAATTAAAATGGCTGCAAGATTTCTTAAGGGATAACCTCGGCCGCGAAATCTTGCCTTTAGACATTAGAAAACAAATAACCATTGCCAAAGAAATCCCTACTGATAAGCTAGTAAATCTTGCTCCGCTGCTGCCTATTTCCGTTGGCCTTGCCATGGAAAGCTTTTTTTAAGGCTGACAGGCTTATCTTACCCTTGAAAACCGCCTATTTTTGTGCTATACTTACACTGAACTCATATAGTGAATCATTGAAAAAGGTAAACCATTCGTGAGGATGGGGCACAAAGCTACAAGGGCCTTATACATTTATTTTTTATAAGGTTGCCAGCTGCCAGTGAAGTTGGTAAGTTTAAGCCTATTCTGTGAATGGAATAGGTTTTTTAATTAGTGCCTATTCTTCGAATGGAGGATAGGTTTAATTTTTTATGGGAAATCACAAAAAACAAGTAAAAAAGATTGACAAAGCACAAAGGAGGTGATAAATTAATCTAAGTAGGTGGAAGACCAGGACTTGAGATGTTTGCTCTTTGGCGCAAAACTGATATAACTGAGAAGACATAACCAGGCATCATTGTAGACTCCTCAAAATATCTAACCAGCGCATAAAAAGACAAACCTTCTAAGTCAAATCAGGGTCAAGGAAGGAGGCAATCAAGATGTTAAACAGAAAAGGTTTTACGCTCGTTGAAATCATGATCGTAGTAGCAATTATCGCCTTGCTGGCTGCAATTGCGTTGCCTAACCTCTTAAAGGCACGTGTTGCTGCAAACGATTCAAGCGCACGCGGAAACTTGCATTCGTTCGCTACCATCGCCGAAACATATGCTTCCGGAGAAGGCATATATGGTACTTGGCAAGATATAGTTGATGCAGAATACACCACGCTTGTAGACCCAAATACGAGGGTAATCGGAGGTCATACTTACACTGCGACTCTAGGTAATGCAGGGTACACAATATTAGCAGATGCACTGCCGAATGTTGCACGCTGCAGCTTCACTATTGTTACCGGTGGCCAGATAACAGAAGACTGTCCGTAAAGGATTAGTTTCTCAGGCAAGGAGTTAGTTTTACAAGGGGGAGGGCGACCTCCCCCTATGGATTTTCGATAAATCAGAGAAGAGGAAAAACGTAAATGAAGAAACGCAAAGGATTTTCACTCGTAGAATTGATGGTGGTTGTGGCGATTATGGCGGTTCTCGCTGCGATTGCAGTGCCGAATTTATTAAAATCCCGCCAGGTTGCCAATGAACAGGCGGCGCAATCTGCTCTTCAGACTATTTCATCGGCGCTTGAGACCTACTTTACGACTTTTATGACCTACCCCACGCTATATAGTGAGCTTATGGCTACCAATCCTGCTTTTATTAACACTGACTACTGTGATGGCCAGGAGCATAGTGGGTATTTATTTTTTTGCGATGGAAGCGATGGAAACGGCTTTTCTGGCATGGCTGTAGACGACTATGACATCTGTGCTGAGCCTGCCGCAGCAGCATCAGGTGCTCGCTGTTATCAAGTGTCTCAAGGCGGAATTCTCAGTACCATAGCATGCCCGTAATGATGCAATCTGCCACCTATAAACCTTACCTCCTTCTTAATGCAAGCACTATTAAAACAGAATAAAAAAACGTCTTTTTTCATTGCCGCCATTGTTCTAGTGGGCATCGCTGCGTATTTCAATTCTTTTGATAATCCCTTCATTTTAGATGACCAGGGCACAGTAATAAATAATCATCTTTTGCGAAGCACCAGCAATATTCCAAAGCTTTTTACAACTGACCTTTACTATGAATCTGGCGTAACCACTTCCTACTACCGGCCGCTTCAAAGCCTTTCGTACCTTTTGGATTTTCAGCTGTGGCAGTTAAACCCTGCAGGATATCATCTGACAAATACGCTACTGCATATTTTTAATTCTCTCCTTATTTTTGCGCTTATCACGCGTCTCGTAAAAGACCAAACAATCGCATTTATTACTGCATTGCTTTTTGTCTGCCATCCGATTTATACTGAGGCAGTTACCTATATTTCCGGAAGAGCAGACCCGCTGGTTTTTTTCTTTATACTTTTGTGCGTCATTGCTTATATGCGCAGCAAAGAGTCTTCTAGATATATGCTTGCTTCGCTTGCGTGCTTTAGCGCTGCGTTACTGACGAAAGAATTTGCAATAATTACGCCGCTGTTATTGGTTTTAATTGACTTCAGCTTTTCTGAAAAACCAACTTTGCGTATTCGCGAAGTTTCTAAGCGTTTGGCGCCTTTTCTTATTGTAGTAGCTGCATATGTTACTTTGCGCATTGCATTGCTGGACTCGGTTGAATTCGCTAATACTACTGCTCACCAGATACCGATTTTTGCGCGTTTTTTAACCTTTGTATATGTAGTAAGTTTATATATCGGGCTTCTCGTATGTCCTTTAGGATTACATCTTAGAAGGATAATTATTCCTTTTTATTCCATTTCTAATGTATCTGTTGTAAGCGCTATGATTGCATTTCTGTTAATTGTTGCCTTGGCAATACATTGTTATAAAAAAAATCGCTTGCTGTTTTTTGCAATTACATGGTTCTTCATAACGCTGATTCCGCAATCGAGCCTCATCCCCATTAATGCCTTTATGGCAGAGCACTTCCTCTACTTGCCCGCGATGGGTTTCTTTCTTGCTGTTGCGTATACTTTCAAACGTTTTTTTAGTAGAAGGCAGCTCGTTGTAATCTCAACCATTATTATCGTTATTTACGCTTCCTTGACAATAAAACAGAATGCCGTATGGAAGAACCCTTTTAGTTTTTTTCAGCGACTAGCCCGATATTCTCCGTCCAGCTCCATCGTTCATAATCATTTGGGAACCTTGTATTTTGAACAGGGAAATTTAAAGCAAGCGGAAAGTGAGTATCGTAAAGCGTATGCGATTAACCCTTCTGAATTTTCTGCGTTGGCTAACTTTGTGCTCTTTTATATGTCTATTGGCGAAAATGAAAAAGCATTAGCGTTCTACGGGAAAATAAAAGAGCTCTATCCTAATGTTCGCTGTCCCGCGGTGCATAACAATATTGGCATTGCGTTTATGCATATGGGTAAGTTCGATAAGGCGATTGAAGAATATGAGCGCTCACTATCGATAAATCCCACTGCATTAATGACGCATTTCAACTTAGCAGTAGTCCATTGCCTCAATGGCGAATACGACGTCTCTCGGGAAGAATTTTATGCTTCGTTGGGAATTGATTTCTCAGCGCTGTCTCGCGCTAAAAACCTACCTACGCTTGATGAATACAGAGAAGCGTTTCGATGCGGGCAGCCTCCAGCGATACTTTACACCAATTTTGGCATGCTTCACTCTCAGCATGAGCTTTTTGAGCTTGCAAGGATTTGCTTTAAAAAGGCAGTGGAGTTATCGCCTGATACCCCAGAACCATATTTTAACCTAGGGATACTATATGTTAAACTCAGACAAAAAAAAGAAGCTATCATGCAATTCAAATCTGCTTTAAAAAAGGATCCTACCTATACGCCCGCAGCGACAATGATCGAACAGCTAGAAAGGCTTTGATGCATTAAATTCTTAAATTCAAGCTGTATTCAATCTGTAGATGTTTTTTTACCAACAGTTTCCTTTAATAACCTATTGCAATGTAAAACGTTAAACTAAAACATGGTTGCTGAGAAAAATTAATTCCTTTCACATTTCAATAGCGATTCGGCCCAATTTGCAAAAGATAGTTTTGAATTTGCTCAATTTGATCGAATACATTGTTGCGCTTATAATAAAGAAAATAATTGACTTTTGATTAAATTGCAAGTAAAATTAGAGCAATAAATTGAATTTTTTTAAATAATTCAATAAGAAAAAATCAATAACTTCTTTTATGGCAATGTGTTAAATTCAAGTAAAAAGAACGAATTACTATGTCATTGAAAATCATTAAAGACAAGCTTGAAGATTTAAAACGAATAATACCAAGAGAAGGCTCAGAGCAAAAACCTGAATCACGGATCGGCTTAGACATTGGCTCCTCAAGTATTAAGTTAGTGGAAATTCATCGAAGCAAAGATGCCCTGCGCATTAAAAAAACTATTAGCAAAGATGTCGGGAACCGCCAGATTCCATCAGTCATAAAAGAACTTTTTAGCGAATATAAAAAAGAGTCTCGACAAGTAAGCATCTCATTGTCAGGACATGGCGTGGTCACCCGATGCATTCAAATGCCAAAAATGCCTCTGCCAGAGGTAAATCAGGCGTTGAGTTTCGAGGCAGAAAAATATATCCCCTTTTCAATCAGTGAGGTTATCTTAGATTGTTGCATCTTGGAAAAACAGCCAAGCGAAGAAAAAATGCTGGTGCTGTTTGCGGCAGCCAAAAAAACCATGGTAGATAAGAAAATACAGCAAGTTAAGGAGGCAGGACTAGAAATCAGCCTTATTGATATTGATGCCATTGCTTTTACCAATAGCTTCAATCAGGCACTTGCCGAAGTGGCCAATGCGCATTCAAAAAAAGGCGGCTCTATTGCCTTGCTTAATATTGGCTCAAGTTTTTGCAGTCTCAATATTTTGCAAGGGGGCCTTCCTCGATTTATGCGGGATATTTTCGTGGGCGGAAAGGATATTTCGAAACGAATTGGAAACATGCTTGGGATAGGATTTGAAGAAGCAGAAAAGATAAAGCTTAATCCGAAACAACACGCTGAACAGACCAATGAAGCGGCAGAATCAATTTTTTCAAATTTAGCAAATGAAGTACGTCTCTCTTTTGACTACTATGAAACACAAGGTAATCCTCCCATTACTGCGCTCTACCTAAGTGGCGGAGGGGCATATTTTGACGGAACTGCTGATTTTTTTAAGCAAAACTTATCAATTGAGACAGAGCTTTGGAATCCATTTACAAATTTAGATATTTTACCTGAAGTTAACCGTGATGAATTAGATATGCAACCGGGAAGGTTTGCGATCGCGACAGGATTAGCTCTGAGATAACATGATTGAACTTAATTTTCTTCCGGAAGATCAACGATTAAAAAAGCCGAAGCTAAGCTTCGAAATTTCTAGACGGCAAATTCTGTTTGTTGCTGCCACCGTAGTTACCGTTCTTATTGTTGCTCATTTCATTCTTTTTGGCATTGCCCTATTGAATGGCTACGGCTATAAAAGACTCATGGCTGAGTGGAATTTGATTAAACCCGAAAAGGAGAAGGTTGACTCATTAAAAGGGGCAATTAGCACCTTTGATGTAAAATCTAAGTCGATCGAAGGTGTTACTTCTGGCGGAAGAATTCTCTGGTCGCAAAAATTAAACCGTATCAGCGATCTCGTTCCGCGTGGGATTTGGCTTCGCTGGATAGCGTTTCAGAATGATCATTTAACGATAGAGGGAAGCTCTGTTTCACGCTCAAACGAAGAGATTATCTTTGTTAACAGGTTTTCGGCGGCTCTAAAAAATGATTCTGATTTTTGTAGTAGCTGTGTTAGTTCTGAGCTGGCATCAATCAAAAGAAGAAAAATTAAGAAAATAGAAATCGTCGACTTTACCATTGATACTTATTTCCGATGAAAAAGTTAATAGCTTTAAAGTCAATGAGAATTCATAAAAACATAGCGCGCAAAGGACTTTTTATTTTAATTGCTTTAATTTTGTTTTTATTTGATTACCTTTTATTTATGCGTCCACAGATGAATGAGCTGGGAAAATTAAATGAGAAAAACCAACAACTAAAAGAAAAGGTTCAAGCCGCTAAGTCAGAAGTTGGCTCAATGGGAGATTTCGAAAGGAAATTCGAAAACGTGAAAC
>JBHPFN010000019.1:0-34576 GCA_042571725.1 Candidatus Omnitrophota bacterium | reverse complement strand
TGCAGACCGCAACGGTTATCATCGAAGGTCAAGAACATGAGGCCTGGAGATATCCGGTGCAAGAGAAATTGATAGGCAAATTTCTATCTGGGGACTGCCCATAATTCGGTGAGTTCGAAAAGCTAGCTCTATGAAAAATTATCGCTTTTTCTTACCAAGAAAAGCTTTCCAACCCTTCCAACCTTTGTTGCGATACGATTCGTCCGGATGGCTGGGAAGGCGCGAATTACGAATGAAAAGCCGTTTATATTGAGGCCGAGACTGAGCACCTAATTTGCGGGCCGCACGCTCAGCCTCTTTGTAAGATTTATAAAGATTGCGTCTCTTTTTACCAAAGAAATTGTACCAATCAACCCAACCCTTCTTTTTATAGACCAAATCAGGATGATAAGGAATTCGCCGATGCCCTGCTATCTTCTTTCTAAATTCAGCTAACGTGGTAATCTTTAACTTCTTAACACCCTTTTTCGCTTCGCTTAATGTCTTATAGAGATGACGCGTTTTCTTCATACATGCCTCCTTTTAGACCATTGCAGATATTATAATAACTCCTTAATCCATAAACGGCAGGGCTTCCTGCATCAAAGGAAGCACGGCGCTGGCTTCCTCTTTAGACATCCTGCCTAACTTCACAAACCGAAATTCCTCTTCAGCAGTTTTGGTTTGCCTGCTGATCTGCATCTTCTTCTGCCCTTTATTGTAAGAAAAAACACTCACCGTAATACGCAGCTCCTCTGTCTCCCAACTTTTTGAAAATAGTGATTCGTCTAACTGTGCATCATATGGCATGGCGTATCTTCCTTTCTGATCTAAAACTGTGCCCTATCGCCTTCACTTAACCCTATATTGTTCGCTACCCCCGCATTGAGTTCCAAGACATACATCGCCTTAACATCAGGAACAATGCTCTGGCATTTATCGCTGAAACACGGTTGAACGTTTCGCTCAATGAAGACAATTTCTTTGTCCCTATCCAACCAAATAATATCCAGAGGGATATACGTATTTTTCATCCAAAACCCATGCGGAAACTCATCCTCAAACAAAAAGAGCATGCCTCTGTTAGCGCTTAACCTTCTTCTATGCATCAAACCGCTAATCCGCTCTTGGGGTGTCACTGCTAACTCCACCTCAAAACAGTCGCTGCCAAAGCATATCGTGTGACGTTCTGCTGCTGCGCCTCGCCACATAGTCAAGACTATGGTCAGCGCTATCACTACGGCGCTGGTAGCAATAATCCATTTTTTCTCGTAAGCAAAGAGACTACCCAATCTTAATCCCATATCGCTTACCTCCTTTTTGTTTGTTCTGCCCTCCCTGCGAAAGTTTTCTCAGCTCTCATAGGAATAAACAGAATATTTCGTATTGTACTACAAATACGGAATTTATGCAACAATTAAGTTGCAAGGAGAAAAACGACCAAGAAAGCGCTATCTTGTCATTCTTTTCTGCAGAAATGCCCTAAATTCAGGCGGGAATTCTATCTTAGCTGTTCCGCCAGAACAGGTATCGATGCTCTCAACCATAGACGGGAGTTTGCTGTAAGGAATACTTACTAAAAGCTTATCCTTTTCTACATTACACATCTTACGCGCGGTATAGTCGTAGAACGATAGATTAACCTCTTCTGTTAAAAGAGGATACATAATGCTTAGCCGACAGGTAGGCCCGCCGATTTTAATCTTCGGCATCCTACCATCGAGAAAAGTCGCCAGGGTAAGCAAACGACAGGCCTGTTCAGGATTACAGACGAACACTACAACCTCAGGTTTCTGCTGCTCCTGTTCCATAGGAACCAAGGTAAAACATACATCTTTATTATCTGGGACAGGTTCCATCTCCGCGATGAGGTTTTCCAAGGCTTCGTAGGAAGAAAAAAGCTTTTCTCCTTCTACTACGAATTTTCTCACCATCTTAGAAACCTCAGGATTCTTCATCTCAATAAATCCTAAGTGCCAACCCGCACCAAAACAGGCGTTGTTCTCTTTGCAGACCTTTAGCGACTGGCCTGCCGCAGCATCGAGTATAGCCCGACAGATACGTACTCTTTTCTCATCTTTAGTCAGATTCTTCTCTTTTGTGCGCCGCACTGCTACCGGATGCGTCTCGAGCGCAAAAAGATCCTTTAGTGTGCGGGCATATCCCTGCCACTTCTTCTCTTCCATAGACACTCCTTCTTTATCAAAGAAAACGCCTACAAAAACTATCTGCTTCTTCGAATATACGTACTACCAGCTGTATTTAGTCTCGAAAAAGATCTGGTCGTTGTCTTCAAACTGACCGTTGAGATATTGAGGATTGCCGTCAAAAATATGAATCCCTGTGGTAAACATCCAGTTGTCGTTAATCTCAAAATTTACCTTTGGGCTGATGCGCCAATCCTTATCATCAGCATAGATTACCAGTATCTCCGGTCTTACTCTCTCGTGCGCAAAATCAGTTGCGATTCTCAGAGTAACCAAAGATTCAGTCTCATCCAACGGACCACGGGTCGGACCGAACAAAAGACCATAAAGGACTTCGTTATAAGTCTCGGTAGAATCAGCAATCAGCTGGATAAATTGAACGCTAAAATCCCAGTTGGTAAAAGCAGTCTTATCAAGACCTATTGCCCATTTATGCTGATCAACATCAACCGTGCCCTGAATAGTCCTATCGGTTCCAAAGTTCATCGCTCCATTCATGATATAGGCATATTCACCGCGGATTGTCCAGCCTCGTGTCAACTCTTCTAATCCGGGAACACCCTTGGTGATAGATTTTGAAAACGAACCTCCAAATACCTCGATCTGCTCTGCCTGACGTCGTAAGTTAACTCGCAACAATAGAGGAAAAGGACGCACAAGATTGGTGGTGCTATACGCACTCGATGCAAAATCATACGTGTGTAAATAATTGAGGGTATATTCCAAACCGCTGAAAGGACCCTCTTCAATAATATCGCGCCAACGCACGCCGTACTTAGTGTTTTCAACGGTTCTCTCCGGATATTCATTGATAGTGCTAACGGTAATAAAGTCCTGATTTGCTGCCTCTGCACCGATTACTACCGTGCGCAAGGCAAAAGGAGACCCTGCCGGGGCATAGTAGTTAGGCTCATAATCAGGGATTACGAGGAATTGCAAGGTACCGTTGGGTGTAAGTTCGGTTTCGAATTTTCCCATCCATAGAGGGATACGGATCTCGGAATAATCCTTAATCGTCCATTCCCTGTAATCTAAGGGATTGACCATATCGAGGATTCTCACGCCATCGGTGGTGCCCCAAACTACCTGCTGCTTACCGATACGCATATCAACTTTTGGGGTATAAATATCAAAGTATGCCTCTCGCAGCCACTGTAGTTTTTCCGGCATCCTTAGCTTTGCATTCTTTTCTTCTACCACCAACGTGCGGTATCTACCTTCTACATCATACACATGATCGTAAAAGAAATTAAACTCAACAAACATATGAAACCAGTCAGTAAATTCATAATTTCCTTTAAGATCTGCGATATTTTTTATCTTCATAGCTCGGTCAAAGCTCGCAAATTTCACCGATGTCTCATTCTTGAAATATCCTGCAAGCTCAAGCTTCTCCAGCGGAATAAGCTCTTCAAGAAAATCAGAGATTACCGTCTCTGCGAAAGCTTCCTGTGCTCCTATGAGAGTAAACATACATATCAATCCAATACATAATCGCTTCATCATCGCTTAATCACCTCCTAGCATTTTCTAATAGTATTACCATTTTGATCTCTCAAGAATTCTAACGGTAAAATCACCTTCGCTGGCACCTTCGTCATACTTTGAATCAGCAAGAGCAACTATAGTGCGGTGCCCAGTCCGCAAATCTTTACCTTCTACATTTTCTTGAATCGGATACATGGTGCCATCGCCTCTATCAAACCAGATCCAGTCGCGAAAGATGGTTTTAAACAGTGTCCCGTTCTTATCGTAATATTCTTCAAAGATATTTCCGCCGGTATCTTTACTGACCCAAATAACCCGCTTGGAATAATACCAGTGAGGTTTTTTAGGAATACATTCAATAACAAAACAGGCCTCGCCTTCAAACTTCGTCTCGCCAGTTTCTTCATAGACATAGCCGCCAAAGGTATCTTCTCTCAGTAGCGAGTAATCTTCATCTTCTAACCTGCGGGTAGAAACCTCCTCAACGGTCAAATCACTGCCCATAAAGGCGTCGTCATCCTCGGATGCGGAGATCTTTCTTACCTTTTTTAACGACGGAATCCAAAGCCACGTATCTTGGTCTCTGGTGACATCTTCGTAGGTCCAGGTCAACACGGCTAACCCTTTTGACAGTGTGGGCTCGGTTACCACAATTAAGTCCTTATAGGAAATCCCGTTCTCTCCTGCCAATACTATTCTTTTTCTGATCGCTTCTTTGGTGCGTGTAAATCCGGAAGGATCAATGTACTTGATTATGCTGGTCGAATTATAATCGTGTGCATAGATCGAATACTTGTTATGATACTTAATTTGCATGATTTCATCAGCACTCATGCCCGACTGTGGAGTATATACCTTAAAATACTCCAGATCTTGTGCCTGTGCTGAAACTATTCCCAGCACAAGAAACACAAGCAGAAACATCAAAAGCTTTTTCATACAAACACCTCCTTTTTAAATTAAAAAGTTATTTTTTTCTTTTTAACCTTACCCGTATCCTTCTAAACAAAAACCGCGGCTTAATCCACCAGACAAATACCGGAATCATAATAAGCGACGTAATCATATTGAGGATCAATACAAAACACAGATTAAGCCCTAGCTTTGCCTGCAAGAGAATCGATGAAAACACCCAAACAAAGATTCCTGATGATACAATGAAGCCGCTAAAAAATACCGCTTTGCCGCTAGTAACGAGTGTGTGGTGCAAGATATTTTTATACGTCCTTCTCTTTTCGTTCATCTCATCGTGCAGGCGCGCCAAGATATAGATTCCATAGTTTACCCCCAGGCCTAAACTTAAAGACACCAGCGGTAGCGTCTCCATGCTTATTGACGTGCCGAAGAATCCAAAAAGCGCAAAGACAATCAGATTACTTTGTATCAGAGGAAGCAAAAGGATCCAACCGGCAACCGGGGAACGATAGACGAAACTGACATACAAAAATATCAACAGCGCAATAAAAATGGCATTGGGAATAATCGTCTTTTTGATGATGTCGTTGATGGCATGGAGAACCCCGATGTCTCCTCCTGCATATTGAAATTCTATATCGGCAAATGCATTGGTATCGAAAAATTCCCGCGTTTTTTTAACCACCAAATCAACCGTAGTTGATTTGTGGTCTTTTAAATCAAACTTTATATTTGCGTTTCGCTCATCGAGACTCATCAGGTGCACATAATCATTCGGGAAGCCGGACAACGTATATAAAAACCAGTATTGCGCGATAGTATCGTTTCTCTCAGGGATCTTAAAATATTCCCTCTTCCCATCAAACATAAACATATTTAATGCCTTGATCGACTGCACAATGGATTGAGATGAACCTGCCTGAGGAACCTCCTGTAATAAATACCTTTGAAAGCTATCCATTGCCTTTAATGAATCTGAATTCATAAGCGATTCTTTTGAGCGCGCAAAGAGATAATACGAATTCGTTCCTCCAAAATTCGTATTGATAAAACTCTCGGATTGATTGTAGGGACTATTAGGATACAGGTAGCTCGTCCCTTCTGTGTTGTCGCCCACAACGATCTTGGCAATACCTACAAAAGAGGCTAAGCAAATAAGTATGAATATTACTACGATGATAGTTCCGGCTCTTTTGTTGAGTGAAAAGATGCTCAATTTAGAAAGCATCGCATCCACCCATTCGTGAGTCTCTTCTCTTTTTACTTCCAAGATTTTCGGACGGTGCATAAACGATAACACGCAGGGCGTAAACATAAATGAAGTGAAGAAATTTGCCAGGATCCCTAGGCCTGATGCAAACGCCATGCTCCGAATTGTTGGAAGCGGCACAAGCGTCAAAGACAAAAACCCAAACCCATCAGTAAGCACACAAGCAATGCCCGGTAAGAAAAGATGCGACATCGTATTAGCGATTGCGTGCTTACTCTTCATCTTGGGGTCTTTCATCTCTTCGTAGTAGCGTTTCATCGTATGCACCGAATGGCTAATACCTAAAGAGAGGATAATAAAAGGCACCAAAACCGTTGAAGGGTCCAGCCGCAGATTCATCAGCTTCATCGTACCCATGCCCCAAAGTGTAGCCAGCGTAGAATCGATTAACGGAAGGATAACGCCGCGCTTGGAACGGAAGGTAAAATACAACACAAAAGAAATTACCATAAAACTGATAATTAATATGTGAAACATCCGGGGCAGATAATGATTGAGCCAGCCCTCTAAGATCGGCCTTCCGGCAATATAAAACTTTGTATTCTCATCCTCGTACTGCTCTTTTAAATCATCGAGCGCATTAAAGATGTACGCGGTCTTTGCACGCGATTCAAAATCTACCTGGATAAGCGTACTCTTTAAATCCTTCGAGACCATCCTGCCGTAGACATTCGGATTGGATACTACTTTTGTCCTCAATGCAGCCATTTCCTGTTCGTTTTCAGGGGGAAGCCGTAGGAGCCGCTGCACAAAAAACCCTTCTTCATTGGCAATGACGTGCTTGACGTGCCGGGAGGCGATTGAATTAATGCGCGAAATATTAACGTCTTCTAAAAGACAGAGGTCTTCAGTCAAATAAATAACCTTGTCTAAAAATTCTCTGTTAAAGATTGTACCCTCGCGTACCTCCAGGGCAAGAGAGACTTGATTGAGGCCGCCGAAGATATCGGTGAGTTGATGCTGAACCTTTACAAAGGGATGGTTTTGTGGAATAAAATCTTCCAGGTGGGTTTCGACTTCAATGTCTTTAAGTACGCTTATGAAAAACACAGAAACTGCAACGCAGACTAAGATTACATATATTCTGAAATGAATAATTTGGCGGGCAAGCTTAAGTTTCCAATCTGTCATACGCTTTTGTGTTCGAACGGTAGGAAAATTTAATTAATAAAATTATACGTATTTGAGGGCTGGATGTCAAATGATAAAAAATTAGGCAAAAATTGCCTAAGATTCACACCTAGAAGGGCTTTTGCGCCTGATAAAAAATCAAGGCTAGGAAAAATTGCTCTCCTAGCCCTGTTGTGACGCGGTCAGACGAGTGGTTAATCTCGTTTAAACAGCTTTGCAATCCAATGTTTTGCTGCTAATACAGTCACAACACCGATTACGATCCAAAATCCTATCACAATCGCTACAGGAATTGCTGCAGCGAGAAACTTAATCGCACTGATTGTTGCTGAAAGTGCGGTTTCCCTGATAATCTCTTTGCTCTGCTGCAAAGCCTTGGTTGAAACCTCAGGCTCGTAGAAATTCAGAGTGATCGTGTTAAACGACACCGCATTATTAAGATGCTCGATCCTTAGTTTTAAATCCTCGATAGCGCGTGCTACCGGAGTAAGCTCTGATTCCATGCGAATTGCATCAGGGATCGAAACTTTTCTTCTATTGAGCGCCTCGAGCATTTTTTCATAGATGACCATCTTAGCATCGAGCTGCGCCTTCAGGTTCGTATATTGCTGGCTTACGTCTTGGCTGCTGGTATTCATACCCTCAACCTTACCAAGAGCGCTAAGCGTATCCAATGCTGTATCAAATTTTGCCTTAGGGATACGCATGGTGATAGTTCCGCCTTCTCTGCCATCAGGATCTTTATAGAAGTCAGAACTTGAGATATATCCGCCTAATTCCTGGCAGACTTCAGTTGCCTTTTTGTAGGCCTCTTTTCCGTTTTTGACCTCTAAGGTAAGCCAACCTGTGCGGATGATCATCTCGCCCTGGCCAGTAGCGGGCAGCGTTGGACGGATAACAATTACCGTACCATCAACATCTGGGACTACTTGACTTAGTGGATCAGTAGTTGGCATTGGTGTACTAGCCAAATAACCAGACTTTAACTCTTCATTGCTAGTCACATATGCTCTGTCGACGTCGACCCTAAGTTCCCCTGTCCTGGACACAGTACCACCGACACCAAGGTTGCGAGCCAACTGATCTGACGTGTCGAGTTTTGCTCCAAATGTTACGCCGCGTTCTCCTCCGCCCCTGTGGCGAACTGTTAAATTATGCCTATCGCTGCCTCTCGCTTCCAATTTCCTGTTTTCTAGCGCTGCGAATTCAAATAGGGAATTGTCGAATTCTGCTCCGCCCCTGTGGCGAACTGTTTCATCGCTGAAAACTCCTTGGTCAATCGTGGTGTGACGACCCTCTTCATCAACACCGTAAATATACGAGCCATCGCGAGGCTGGGTTTTCTTAAAATCATCTCCTTCGCGATAGGGATCCACTCTGACTGTCCCTGTCGGGTAACGTACGTCCTGTGCTCTTCGAGATCTACCTCTGTAGCCAAGATCAAAGCTGCGCACAAACATCCGCATATTCACTCCTACAACTAACAACACTAAAATCCCAGCGATGACTCCAGCTGGTACTAATTTTGCTAAAGGTTTTCTTTCCATTGTAACGCGCCCCCCTTCGAGTTCCTGGCGCAGTATCGCATCTTTTACAGAGCTGTCAAATTCCTCCTGAAGATTGGGTGCCTCTATCGTCTTAAGCTTTTCAGAAACCAGTTTTAACTTGTTCAACTCCTGAGCGCACATCGGGCAGGTTTGAAGATGGTCTTCAATCCGCTGTTTTTGAACTTCGGATAACTGATTGTCCAGATACGCGCTTAACTGCTTTTTAACATGACGATTAAACATTGTAACCTCCCAACTCCTTAATATAGGGGAGTAATTTATCTTTTAGATTGATTCGAGCTCTGTGAATCAATGTTTTAACTGTGCCAAGAGACTTCTTTAAAATGGTTGCAATTTCCTGGTAGTCCAGATTCTCATACTCACGCAAAATCAAAGCTTCTTGCTGGGGTAAAGGAAGCGTTTGAATGCATTCTCGAATAATTCCGGAGAGCTCGCCAATTGCGGCTTGCTCTCCCGGGGTAGGATCAGGGTCTGCAACTTCAACTAATTCATCATTACTATCTTTTTTTCTCGGCCAAAGAACAAGCCGTCTGTTCTTTCGCCACCTGCTGACAAATACATTGTGGGCAATGCTAAATATCCAGGTTGAGAACTTGCCTGAAGCCGTATACCTATCCTTAAAGGTATGCACCCTTAAGAATACCTCCTGAGCAATCTCTTGCGCCTCGGCAGCGTTGTAGCTGAGCCGATACGCGAAGTGATACACAGGATTTTTATACCGCCTTAAAAGTTCATCCATGGCTTGTCCCTCTCCCTGTTGATATTTCAGCATTACTTCAACATCTGTCAGATGCTGCATTTCAAACCCTTTTCCTTTCCCCGTAGTGTTAAACGCACAAGGGGCAAAAAAGTTTCATCTTTTTTTGTTTTTTTTCGCTCTTAGTCAACAAGCGAAACTCGCTAAATTCTATGAAGTATTGTATCATACAATTATATAGGGAGACAATGGAGATGCTTTTTTGTGGTGGGAAGGTGAGAAATCCATTGGTGGATTAGGAGCCGGTGCTATTTAACAAATTGAGGTTTGATTCCGCCTGAAAGAATAGCAACGACGAAGAATAAACAAAAGCCTAAAAACAAAAGACCGCCAATAATCCCTACTATAACAAGAACTTTTGATGGCTTTTTCTTTTCTTCCATAGCTTAATTATACGCCTACATGGCAAGACTGTAAATGAAATTAATGGTAAGCGCTGGGTTAGAAGATTTCTCTATGAGGGACTATTTAAGGTAGGCCTTGATAATTTTTTGATCTTCAAGTGGGCGGCTAGCTCGATCAGTGGGGATATTTTCAATTTTCTGCACTGCATCATAACCGGCAACAACTTCTCCGAAAATAGTATGTTTCATATTAAGCCACTGAGTTTTAACCGTGGTGATAAAAAATTGGCTTCCGTTAGTGTTTGGGCCAGAGTTTGCCATTGCTAATAGGCCGGGTTTATCAAATACAACATTGGGGCTCACTTCATCTTCAAAAGGCTTGCCCCAAATCGAATCGCCTCCCCTGCCGGTTCCGGTAGGATCTCCGCCTTGAATCATAAATGCCTTCATGACCCTATGAAATATAATGCCGTCATAATACCCTTTTTTTACCAAGCCGACAAAATTCTCGCACGTCTTGGGGGCAACCTCAGGCATAAGCTTAAGCTCAATGCTGCCTTGGGTTGTATCTAATATAACAATTATTTCTTCTTTGGCAGACACTTTTTCCTCCTGTGCTTGTAGGCAGCCGATGAGATTTACCAATAGACACACAATAAAGATAATTTTAATCTTCTTCATGAAAGGTATTGTAATATAACTCCCTGGGTAAAGCAAGTGAAAAATCAATGCGAGTCGCAGATGGAAATTGCATAGATTTACGCTTGATTATTTAAAATAGTTTTATATAATAATAGTCGAGGAAGCTAAGTGACTTTTTTATCAAAGGAGGACACATGGAGTGGATTTTTGAAAATATTCAAATAATTATAGCAGTTGTACTCGGCCTCTTTGTGGTTATGGCCATCTTTGGATTTTTTATCTCTCGACAATAGCCTCGTTTCTCATCCTTCTTCTATAGATATTGTAAGTCAAAAAACCCACCTTGTTGCTGTAAACAAATCCTTTCTTTATAAAGTATTTTAATCAAGACTATTTCTGGAATGGATCACCTGCGGAATCTCTATTTCTTTGGAAATGTGCCGGCCAAAACCCTTAAAACATCTATCTGGGTAATGATCCCGCGAAGATATCTGTTTTGATCAACGATAGGAATGCAGCCGTATTTCTTGCGGGTCATAAGGTCTATAACTTGTCCAACGGTATCGCTGGGACGTAAGGTGCTAACTTCTTTGGTCATCACGTGCTGTAGTATAAACCTATCCAGCTCAGCTTTATCATAGACGAAATTGCCATCCATGGTCTTTCGGGGTGAGATGAGCTTATAGAGATCTCTTTGGGTAATAATCCCCTGAAGCAACCTTGCTTCATCTAAAACAGGAAGGTGCCTAATCCTGTGAAGTTTAAATATATCATACACCCTGCTAAAAGATTCATCGATGCCGATAGTGAACGGCTTTGTTACCATAATCTCCTTTAGTAAGATCTTTTTGAACTCTGCGATGGTAACTTTCTGTTCGTTCATATCATTTCGATGAAAAGGCAACCCCGCTTTTTAGGAGGTTGCCTTTTGGTTTGCGTACTTTAACATTCGGTTAATTCTTTTGCGGATAGCTACAAGAGCAAAAAATTATGAATGTTTTTCTGCCATATCTCCCACGAGAGGAAGCTTCATCTGTTCACCCTGGTAGGATTTTATCATCAATACGATGTAGAGAATCAATGAAAGCGGTCCTACTACCAACATAACAATATTCACTACAGGGATAAGCGAAAGCACAATAATGGCTGCTGATAAAATTATTGACTGCATGGCGTGAAAACGAACAAATTTATTCTCTTTTTCAACGATAATAAACACGATTGCTGCAATCAACGAAATAAAAGGCACATAACACAGCAGTGCTGCGACGTTTCCACTCATACCTGTTGAGGTTTTTCCGACATCCTTACCCATACACACCTCCTTTTTTTGTTTATTATAACATTATTTAAGAAAATAGCAAATTCGTATTGCTACGAAAAAAACGTAAGTTACTCTTCCAAATTCAGCACCCTGGGCAGGAAATACGGCACCGCCAAAAAACAAAAGCCCAGCATTACAAGAGTAATTGGTATCCCATACCCTTTTTCGCTGATTAAAAAACCGATTAGAGAAGAAATAAATATCATCGCGGCTGAAAACCAACTGCCGTATTTTATTAACCGTACGATTCTTCTATTGGTTTTCTTGTCTGCACTACTGCTTAAAATTGGCGTTCTCTTTTTCGTCATATATGCGTTCCTGTTTGGAAAAAGGCAACCCCCGTTTACTTTTAGAGGATTGCCTTTAGAATACGCTGCTGATGCGTCATCGCTTTTAGCGTAGATCGATCTACTACCGCTACCTTAACGACCTTTCTTTTTCCCTTTCATTCTTTTTCTCTGAGAAGGCTTGACATAATATTGCCTATCCCGGCATTCCTTTACGATTCCTTCTCGCTTACACATAACTTTGAACTTACGCATTGCTTTTTCAAAATCTTCTTTTCTCTCAATCTTTACTTCAGCCATTGTTGCCTCCCTTCACGCTAGTATTATAACGCAAATTCACCAGACTTCAAGGAAATAATTTCAGAAACTCGATTGCCTTACACTTTACAGCTGCAACCCTTGCGCATTAAGATTTTCTTCTACTGCTTTAGCGTATCGATAAATGAACGCTGGTTGCTGCCACCAACCGCCAGCCTCTGCGGTAGTGTACTGTGATGTTGATAGTCTCTCTTCTTCATTTCTTTAACAAGCTTCTCGTGTCTTCTGAAAAGTGCGCTCAACTTGCCGCGCCATCGCATTGTCTCAGGATGAGAAGCATATCCTTTTTTGCCTTTTGTTACCACCGACCATAGCGCATGGAGCTCTCTATGTTCTCCCAGTAAGTGGGCTCTGCATAAATCTCGTGGAGGAATATCCCAGATTCTCATAATTTAACGTAACGAAATAAAACGACCCTTTTCCCGCACTAAGCCTTCGCGCGATAACTGATGTATTATGTTCTGCAGTGTCTTTTTGCTTCTCTGAATTTCCGTAAAGATGATACTTTTTTTAATCTGCGGCTTCTTAACCAATGCCTTTAGAATCAACCCTCTCGCCTGCCGGTTAGATCCCTGGAAAGAACTCTGTTTTTTGTAATGGATACTTTTTCTATTTGGGTTCGGGTGTTTCTGTTTTAAGGAAACCCCATAATCCATCAGTGCATAGTACCATTGACGGGGATTTTTGGCATCAAGGGTCTGTTTAACGAGTTGTAAAATCTGGTTATCGTGCACAGAGCGTCTTTTTCTAAAAAAATGATGGATAAAAACACTTCTAATATTGGTTTCGATAAATACCGTTGGCTGATTAAACGCGAACGCACAAATCTCTGCTGCAGTCGCTGCTCCGATTCCGGGTAATTCCATTAATGCTTCGGTATTTGAAGGAAGTTTCCCCTGATAGCGATCTACGATAATGCCTGCTGCTTTTTTTAATGACAATGCCCGTCTGTTATAACCAAGTCCTTGCCAGGCGCGCATTACGTTACGAAGAGGAGCTTTCGACAGAGAAAAAATATCAGGAAATTCCTTAAGGAATTCATGATACTTTTCAACTACGCGACTTACCTGAGTCTGCTGCAACATTACTTCTGAAATCAAGATGCGATAGGGATCTTTCGTGCGCCTCCAAGGCAGATCTCTTCCCTTTTTTTTGTAAGAGGCATAAATACGTCCTTGGAATTCTCGGGTGGCCCTTGGCGTAAGTTTCATAGCGTCAAGGGAATGATTATGGAGAGAGCTTCTTCTTTAATTCTGACAGATAGACAATATGCTGTTTTTCTTCTTCAATGAGCTGCTTAATGACCTCAGCCTTGGCAGATTGAGTAAACCGCGAAAGCGTGGCGAAAAAGAGAACTGCGTCCTTCTCAAACCCTATGCCGTAGTCAATAGCAGATAGTGGCGAAGTTACGTTCTCACTGAACGATTCAGGTGATACCTCTTTGTAGAGCTTATCATCAACGAGTGTTTTCATAAAATCCGAGAGCTCTCCTTTATATGACTCTGCGGCATCCGGTTCGCTGATCGAGCTTTTTATCTCTTGAAATTTTACAATGTGCTCTTTCTCCCAATCTCTGAGCTTAGTGAAAACATCTTTTAGATTCTGATCCTCAAATCGCTCCGAAACGAGATTATAAAAATCGCGTCGGGCCTTTTCTTTCTCGATCCCCATATCGACAATCTCTGAAATCTTAAACACGGAAGCCATAGCTATCCCTCCTGACTTTAAAAAGGAACACGTAAAGAATTTATTTTTTATGTACTGCGCTCGTAAAAAATTATAATTTATTTGTAACGCACAACTTGCCACGCTCTGCAAAGATTAACGTCAGACACCCGGCAATAATTACGATGTTATATTCGATTCCGCCGTTCATGAGGAAAAATCCGTTTGGCAAATGGACCTTCATCATCGCAACAAAAATAACGGCAAGTAACGAGGCGGCTGAAAGCTTTAAAAAGAGCCCTATGATTAAAAATAATCCTCCGAGCAATTCAATATACGCTGCAAGATAGGCCATGAAGGTCGGAAAAGGTAAACCTAGGCCTGCGATCATATTCGTAAAACCCTCCATCCCCGGACCACCAAACAAACCGAATGCCTTCTGGAGCCCGTGAGCCACAAACATAATTCCTAAACCGAACCTCAACGGCAATAACGCCCAACCCTTTAACATCCTCCACCTCCTTTTATCAAATCCACGAAAATCCCCAACCTATTGTTAAGACCTACCGACCGATAGATACACATAAAATAGTGAAAGAATGTCGGTAGCTTCCCTTTTAAGTTTACGCCCAACACAGTTCCGCAAGAATAATTGTTTGCCATCGGAACCACGTATCCTAAATCGATAGGCTTATATTTTTTCAATGGTTTCCCTCGAATACTCCTTATGATATTCTCTGCTGCTATTTGGCCTTGAGCAATGGCAAACTGTATTGCCATGCGCAAAGGTTTTTCTTTATGAAAGATTTGAGTTGCATCGCCTACGACAAAACATGTATCGCTGAGCCTCAGATATTCGTCAACCTTAATTCGGCCCTGCGGGGTCTTCTGCGCATGCAGCTCAAAGATGAAATCCGCCGTCTTTACCCCGGCTGACCAAATCAACAGTATTGTATCAAAATTCTTGCCGTTTGATAACCAAATTGTGCCGTTTTCTACTTTTTCAATAACACACTCGGTAAACGCTTCAATTGAAAGCCGTTTTAAGTTTTGGGAAACATACGCCTTCATCCATTCGGGAAGCGGGCCTAAAAGCGATGGGGCACGCTCGACTATCACAATAGTGCTATCTCGTTTACATTTAACTAAATGTCTTCGAATGTTGGTGGCGATCTCAATCCCCGTATATCCTCCGCCGCCGATAACAATGGTTTTAGGTTTTTTTGTATCGATTGTCTTTAAAATATTCTGCACATCATTGACGCTATCCAAGGTATGGCTGTTTTGTTCAATCATGCTGTTACCGTAAAAATTTGTCTCTGAACCGCTGGCAATGACGATATAGTCATACGCGATTTTCTGTGAAGCAGTGGTAACTTCCTTTTTTTCTAAATCAATTTTCTTTACCTTATCCTTGATAAGGTTAAACCCGAATCGCTTACTAAGCGCTTGCAAATCATTCGTTAAAAATCTTGGGCGCACCCCTCTTCCTACGATATCAGGAAGCATGGGTAAAAAGTTAAACTCTTCCTTTTTATCAATAAGGACGATCTCAGCTTCGTTACGAAGCTTTGATAGCTTCGCTAAAGCGCTTATACCTGCAAACCCGCCGCCTATAACAATAATTTTCTTCATGTTAAAATTCCTATAATTATTACTATACTTACTAATGCTTGAACTGCAATAGTTATTTTAGAGGCTTCGACGAGCCTGGTTTTATCACAGGGATACTGCTTTAAAAGAGCGGTAGCTTTCATTGAAAGAAAAGCAAAAATCAACGCTACAAGAGAAATAGTCCCAAAAAATCCTGAGACGAAATTCAATACAATGGATGTATACCCCAAAAATACTATGAAAGCATACCCAATATATGCCCGTTCCTCTCCGATAATGCTAATCCAGGTTCGCTTGCCGGCTTTTATATCTTCAGAGAAATCAGGTACTTCGTTTGCAAATAAAATCGCAGTAGTAAAAAATCCAAACGGCAGAGAAACACACAATCCTTCTAAGGTAGAAAACTGCTGCGTCTGAATAAAGTACGCACCCATTACCGGCGCGCACCCGAATAAAATAAAGATAATAAATTCCCCTAGCCGATGATACGAAAGCTGCAGGGGTTTATGGGAATAAGAAAATCCTAAAACAATAATTATAAGAAAATACCCGATAATCTCAGGGCTTCCAAACAAAATAGCCAATATCCCGATGCTGAGCGCTGCAATTACACCGCACAGTATTGCGCCATACAAATAGAATTTTTCCGAGAGCACGTTTTCCTGGATTAATTTTGATCCGCCGAAAAACCCATAGAAAGTTTTATCCTGCCAATCCACACCTGACTTTGAATCAGCATAATCATTGATAAGATTCGCGCCCAAATGTGTGCTGACAACAGCAAACAACCCTAAAACAAACCGCATAAAGGAGAAATTAGCTCCCACCAACAATGATCCGGCAATAAACGGAAATACGCTCGCGGTAACAAACGGCAAGCGCAATGCGCGGATATATTCAGCCATGCCGGGGGCGTGCTTCTCTTTATTCACTCCCTCTCCTTTTTGCAGGTATATTCCATTTGCCTGAAATCATAGGGTATGATATCATAAATCAATGTTTAACAGAATAAAAAAAGAAATCGATAAAGAGCTCCCCCGTTTCCTAAAAGAGACAGATAGACTCTATCACTTAAGCCGCATATCCCCCCTTCTCTCAAAAAGTATTTACGACTTTGTGCTCAGAGACGGCAAACGCGTTCGCCCCATCCTCTTTATCATCGGCTATAAAGGCTTTGCCAAAAAAACCGCAGCCAATCTCTACAGAAGTGCCCTGGCTATAGAACTGCTCCATGATTTTATGCTCGTTCACGACGATATCATCGATAAATCAGAAACGCGCCGCGGCAAACCTTCGATGCACGCACTGCTCAATAAACACCTACGACACTACAAAAAGATAAAATTTAACGGCCAGGATTTAAGCATTGTGGTGGGAGATGTGATGTATGCGATGGCGATTAACGCCTTCCTTTCAATCAATGAAAACTTCGCTCGTAAAGAAAAGGCGTTAAAGAAATTTATTGAAGCGGCCGCCTATACCGGAACGGGAGAATTTATTGAACTTTTAAGCGGAGCACTCCCTATTCAAACAACAACCAAGCAGGATATTAATAAAATTTATGATTATAAAACTGCGCGCTATACATTTTCAACGCCGCTGGTGACGGGTGCGATTTTAGCCGGTGCGTCCGATCGTCAAGCTGATAGACTTTTTCAATTTGGAATATATTTAGGCAGGGCCTTTCAGATAAAAGACGATATCTTGGGCATATTTGGCGATGAGAAAAAAATCGGCAAATCTACCCTTTCTGATTTACAAGAAGCAAAGAAGACACTACTTATATGGCATGCGTATCACTCGGGGAACACGCACACTAAAGCGCTTATAAAGAAGGTCTTCTCAAAAAAACGAGTGATGAAAAACGATTGTTTGGCAATCAGAAGGGTAATCGAGGAAGCCGGAACCCTGAAATACTGCAGGAAGGAAATAAAAACACTATCTCAAAAAGCACTTAGCCTACTTGCTGCAATAAACATGCATTCCCTCTATAAAAATGCGCTGCGCGACTATTCTCAAGAAATCCTACACACCTGATTTACTTTTATTTCTCAGTAGTAATACAGACAAAATCACACTTTCCGCGCGCTATATCCCTAACTAATTCATTGTCCGGATCCAGCGATAATGCCCTGCCCAGATATTCTTGATATTTCGAATTATTGTCTCTTATCTGTGCTATCTGGGCGAGCCGAACATAGATATCAGGGAAATGCGGATCTGCCTCTACTGCCCTCATTAAATATTCTTCGGCCCTTTCAATATCCCTGCCGAATATTTTAGGGATTAAAAGGTAGTAGCTGCCCAGTCCGAAAAGCACCGCTGGAGCATTGGGCTGTAATTTCTCAGCCTTTTTCAAATACGGAAGAACTGATCGTCCGTTTATTATCTTGGAGATCGGTCCTCCGTAATGGGCGATCATGCCCTTTGCACCCGCAACCAAACAGTGCGCGCGGACAAAGTTCGTCAGGTCAACATTATTTTTTCCTAACTTAATCACCTTATACGCAAGATCAACCGCCTCGTCAAACTCCATCTGTATGTAATTGATATATGCTAAGCTAATATAGGCAGGCGCATACTCGGGGTATTCAACAAGCAATCCCTCCAACATGGCTTGGCTGGTCTCATAATTCCGTCTCCTACGCAGGCTCTCTGCCTTTCCCCAGCGTGCCTCTTTTAACGCCGGGTCTCGAGCAAGCATTGTATCGAAAACAGCCTCGGCTCCCTTGTTATTGAATTCGTTGAGATACGCAAGTCCTAATACATAGAGTTGTTCAATGGAGTCAGGATTCTTAGCGTTCAGCCGTGTTGCCTCTGAAGAAGTAAGGGTATCGGCGCTCTCGTGCAACGCTATCCAATCCAAGGCAAAACTTGCTCTACACCATAAAAATAAAAAGGCTATTAATAATAAACTTTTTCTCATGCTCTATCTTTCTTAATACTAATCATAATAAAACCTAACAAAAAATCTTAGGTAGGTATGCTACCGACTCTCATTCCTAATGAAAGTATTGTAATTCACCTTCTCCGAATTTGCAAATACAGATTTTAAACTTGCCTTATCAAGGTAAAAGCGTACAATACACACTATGAACGTACTTAGTGTATTTGCTTATCGTGCTGGCGTCAATACATTTAAAAAGATTCGTATCATCGTGATGCTACGCATCACGCTATTTCTAAAAGGCGTAAAGAATGAAAATTAATGTTGCGAAGTCTGCCGGGTTTTGTTTTGGGGTAAAACGAGCGCTCAACATTGCTTCTCGAACAGCCCGGCCGGGAATTTCGGTTGAGATGCTCGGAGACATCGTACACAACGAAGACGTGGTCAGAGAAATCGAAAAATCAGGAATTAAAAAAATTAAAAGGCTTCATCAAGGGAAAAATAAGATACTGCTGATCCGCGCGCACGGTGCCCCCGCAGATACTTTTAAAAAAGCTAGGAGGCTGGGCTATAACACTATCGATGCCACGTGTCCTATGGTGAAAGAAATACACGCAATCGCCAAAGACGCAGAGCGCAGGGGTTACGTCGTGATTGTTATCGGAGACAAAAAACATGACGAGGTACGAGGAATTACTGGTCAGCTAAAGAAAAAAGCAATCGTCATAGATAAGCTTGAAAATATCCCTATTAAGCAGGTAAAAACAATAAAAAAAGCTGCGGTTGTGGTGCAGTCCACTCAAAACATAGAAAAAGTTCAAAAAATAGTCGCTGCGCTCAGAAAATATATTCAAGACTTACGATTTTTTAACACCATCTGCAGACCCACAAGAATTAAGCAAGAAGAGGCAAACATTTTGCCTCGCAATAATGATATTATGATCATCATTGGCTCAAAAATGAGTGCCAACACAAAAAGACTCTATGAAATATCAAAATCACTGAACAATCATAGCTTTTGGATTCAATCAAAAAACGAGATCAGGCCTCAATGGTTTAAGAAAGCAAAAAGCGTAGGGATTACCGCAGGGGCTTCAACACCGGATGCTGCTACAAAAGGAGTGATTAAACATATAAAGAAATTGTCCCAAAAAAAGCAATAATAGGTTCGATAAAAGACATAATAAAGGGTAGCCGTTTTTTACGGCCACCCTTTTTATTACAAAAAAGCTGCAAACTTTCTACAAACTATTTCTTTTACGTCTCCTGCAACATACTAATTGCCAAGACCAGGAATCTTTGCCTTTGCGTCATCCATTACTTTCTGTGCCTGAGCAGTCAAGGCCTCCCTGGCTTTCTCAATTAAATCTTTAGCTGCCTGAGAGTCTTTATCCACATACTGCAGGATGTATTGAGCAACATCAACTGCATCCTGGAACTTCTTGGAGCTGTACAATGCTTGTGCCTGCTTAATAAGATATTCTGCCCTCTGCTCAGTAGTCTGCATGTTTCTGGAAGCATTAATTGCTTCCTGACTCGTTTTAGCAGCTGGCTCTCCACACGCCATGAGCATCATTGACAACGACATACTCATTATAACCATGACATATAACAATTTCTTCATAAGAACACCTCCTTGAAATATTTTTTTGCCTATTTCTCCTTATATAAATGCACATCCCGCTGTGGGAATGGAATGGTTATACCAGCTTTTTCCAGCTCAAATTTTCCGTTTTCCAACGTATCAAAAGTTACCGCCCAATAGTCTCCAGGTTTACAGAATGGCCGGCAGACTAAATTTACGCTACTATCTCCCAGTTCCGAAACCGCAACTACAGGTGCAGGGTCTTTTAAAACACGCGGATCGCTTTTTACTACTTTTTCCAAAACTTCCTTTGCAGTCTTGATATTATCAGTATAAGAGATACCGAAAACTAAATCTACCCTTCTTTTCTCAATAGCGCTGAAATTGCTAATATTATCTCCAGTAATCTTAGCATTGGGAACAACGACGCGCCTATTATCAAAATGGTCTAATATAGTATTAAATATCTGGATCTCTTTTACCGTACCCACTGTTCCACCGGCTTCAATAAAATCCCCGACTTTAAACGGCTTAAAAACAATAAGTATCACACCTGCTGCAAAATTTGCCAGCGATCCTTGAAGTGCCAAGCCAACTGCCAAGCCTGCGGCACCTAACACAGCGATAAACGAAGTAGTCTCCACCCCTAATTTTCCCAACGCTGCAATAATCACAAAAACAAAAATGCCAACATAAGTAATGTTTCTTACAAACAACGCTAACGTTGCCTCAACCTTGGTTCTTAATAAAAGCTTCTCCATAAAACGCGAGATAACCCCGGCGAGCCATTTACCAATCACGAAGATGAGTATTGCCGCGATAAGGCTTAAGCCGTACTCTGCCACATAGCCATACAGTTTATCCAAAATCTCTTCTACTTGCATCTTACCTCCCTTTTGTTAAAAATAATTTCTCTGGTTAAATAAAATGGTTGGAAATGTTTACTTAAGACCCCTTCTGGGGAATGGGTATATTGTACAACTTGAAAAAAAACTTGGCAAGGAAAAATTTAACAAGATTAACGGATGACCCCGCCGCCTAAAAGCAGTTTTTTTTGGTAGAAAACCACCGATTGACCCGGCGTAATTGCCCGCTGCGGCCTTAAAAATTCAACCTGGACCCGTCTGTTGCTTAACGGAATTATTATACATGGTGACTGCTTGCCGTTATATCGTATCTTTGCAGAGGCTCGCAGGGTTTTTTTGGGAAAATCTATACTAATAAAATTAATTTTGTCAGCGATTAAACTGCGCGAATAGAGCTCTTTTTCTTTTCCGATGACGATCGTGTTGGTTCGCGCGTCTATTGAAATAATATACGCGCGGTGGCCAAGCGCAATCCCCAAGCCGCCGCGCTGCCCAATCGTATGAAAACAGATCCCCTTGTGCTCTCCTACCACTTTGCCCTCTGTAGTAAGCACTCTACCTGGTTTTAGTACAACCTTCTTCTTACTCAAACGCTCTCGTAAAAAACTCTGATAATCTGCTGGGATAAAACAGATCTCCTGGCTCCCGGGCTTATCTGCAACCTTGATGCTGATCTTTTGCGCAATGGACCGCACTTGGTTTTTCGTATATTTGCCTAAAGGTAATAAAATATGTGGCAATGTTTTTTTACCGATACTGTAGAGAAAATAAGATTGGTCCTTGCGCGCATCCCTGCCCTTTTTTAACACGTATCGTTTAGTTGCTCGATCGTACTCAACGCGGGCATAGTGGCCTGTGGCAAGAAACTTGGCATCAAGCAATTTTGCCTTCTTCAACAAAGAGTCAAATTTAAGAAATTGATTACACCGCACGCAGGGATTGGGGGTTCTGCCTTTAAGATATTCGCTGCAAAAATTATCGATGATCTGAGTCTCAAGCTGCTTGCCGAAATTCAACACATAATGTTTAATGCCGATTTTTTCTGCAACACGCCTAGCATCCTCAATCCCCTGCAAGCCGCAGCAAGCAGGTTTCTTGCGGTTTTCGTGACTTACATTAAAACACATCGTAATCCCAATTACCTCGTAACCCTGCTTTTTCAAAAGCCACGCAGCAACCGAGGAATCCACCCCACCGCTCATTGCAACAACCACCCGTTTATTCTTCATGACGATAGCTCAGTTACCTCCTGTATGGCACGATACGCAGTGTTTAATATCTCTCTTAATTGTTGATGTGTAATCGATAGCGGAGGCATCAAAACAATAACATTGCCCAACGGACGTAAGATTACTCCGTATTTACGCACTGCTTGGCAAACTTTTACGCCGATTTTTTCTTCCCAGGCAAAAGGCTTCTTGGTGGCTTTGTCTTTTACCAACTCAATGCCGACCATTAATCCTTTTTGACGGATGTTGCCGACGTGTCCGAGCGCCTGAAATTTACCTAATTCATTTTTTAAAAAGGCTATTTTAGACGAGAGGCGCTCGAGCGTCTTTTCTCTTTTGAAGATTCTTATATTGGCAAGGCTTGCTGCTGCAGCTAAAGGATTACCCGTATAGGTGTGACCATGGAAGAATGTCTTTTTGTCTTTGTAATCAGCTAAAAAGGCTTTAAAGATTTTTTGTGTGGTCAAGGTTGCGGCGATTGGTAGATATCCACCGCTTATGCCTTTTGCCAAACACATAATATCCGGCGAAACTGATTCATGTGCGCAGGCGAACATCCTTCCTGTCCTACCGAAGCCAGTTGCGACTTCATCAACGATTAACAATACCTTATATCTTGTACAAAGATTGACCATGCGTTTTAGAACGCCTTTAGGCCAGACAATCATACCTGCTGCACCCTGTACAATCGGTTCAACAATCAGCGCGGCGATAGATTTATGATTCTTTTTTAATTGTTTAGCCAAACCCTCAAGACATTCAAAAGAACACCCTGGATAGCGCTTATCTTTTGGACAGCGATAGCAATAGGGCGCATCAACCTTGATAGAATTAAATAGGAGTGGCTTATACATTTTATGAAATAGATCAATACCGCCAACGCTTACCCCACCTACAGTATCTCCGTGATACGAATTGTTCAAATAGACAAAGCGCTTCTTCCCTCTTCTGTTGCTATTCTGCCAATATTGAAACGCCATCTTTAAAGCAATCTCTACTGCGGTTGAACCGTCATCAGAATAAAATACCTTCTTAAGCCCGCGAGGTGCGATACTAATTAACTCTTGAGCCAATTCAATTGACGGAACATTGCCTAATCCTAAAAGAGTTGTGTGGCTAACCTTCTGCAATTGATTTTTAATTGCGGTGTCGATCTCCATCTTTTTGTGGCCATGAACATTTACCCATAGGCTGGATATGCCGTCTAGATACCATTTGCCGTCAGTATCTTTTAGATAATTTCCTTTAGCCTCTTCGATGACCAGATGTTCCTCGCGAAGCCAATCCTTCATCTGGGTAAAGGGATGCCAGATATATTTTTTATCAGCCTCAAGCAACCTCTTGGTGCGGCTCGTGACTTTCTGTTCAAGGATGGGTTTAAGATTTATGCGTGATGCGTGCTGGGTGATGCCTGTCTTTGCTGTTTTAGACAAATAGGGCATCACCCCTAATATAGGAGCATCTATTAGCTTACTAATTACCGCCGGATTAGTCTTTTCTGCAGTGCCGAATCTTCTATCGCAATTGTTCAATATCACACCTGTTACCTCTAGGCCAGTACCCCTAGCCTGTTTTACTGTAAGCAATGTGTGATTTATGGTGCCTAAACCTAAGCGACCTACTACCACAACAGGGATATCCAGGTCTTTTATTAAATCTGACATAAGATAATTATTTTTAATAGGCACCAATAGGCCGCCTGCGCCTTCGACAATAACAAATTCGTGATCTCTTTGCAGCTGCCGATAACTATCGATTATCTTTGAGATGTCTATGTTTTTCTGTTCACGCGGGAAGGCAACATTGGGTGAGAGTGGCGCCTTTGCATAATAAGGATTAATTACGCGCAAGGGTTCTTTTAACCCAAGATTTCTTTTTAGAAACTGGGCATCATTACCCCCGCACTGAATGGGTTTCATTACGCCTACGTCAATGCCCTTTTCTTTTAGCAAGGATGCAATGCCAAGTGTAACAGTAGTCTTACCGACCTCGGTATCTGTACCTGTAATAAATATTCCTTTTGAATTCATTTCTGCGCCTCTACCCAGAGTACCTCAAATGTGGCAAAGATCCCTCCGTCGCTTTTGTAATGGGAAAGATAATAATTGTTGGCTTGTTTCCATTTCTTAAGACCTATAAATTCGGTTTTGCCCGAGTAATTTGCGCCTATGTCCTTAAGCCAGCCTACTAGATCAAACACATCATGAAAGATGCGTTTCTGCAGCTTACACTCAACGGTTACGCGCTTGAAGCCGCTTGCATATAAAAACTTCTCTATAGGTAGCTGGTGCGGCAGATGGGTTTTACGGTCAAATGAGGGCTCTGCATCAGCGAATGAATTCCTCAGCTCATGCAGGGTCTTTGCGCCAAAACAGGTGAAGTAGAATTTTTTTCTTTTCTTTAGCACCCGGTTGACTTCTTTAAAGGCATCTTCTAGCTTTATTACCCACTGATAGGTCAAGTTTGATACTACCAGGTCAAAACTCTCATCAGCAAACGGGAGATGCTCTGCATCTGCTTGAAGGATTCGAATGGCATCAGACCTTTCTTTGGCAAACGAGGTCATACCGGAGGCAAAATCCAGCCCGCAAATCCGGGCGTTGCTAAAGAGGTGGGTGAGCCTTTCGGTCAGAAACCCTGTGCCCATACCGATATCAACTATCGACTTGGCATTCTTAATTCCGTGGTTTATCCTATCAGAAAGCTCGCCTGCGATCTCTTTCTGAAGAGCAGCCTTTGCCTCATACATGCGCGAGGATCTGGAGAATGCGTCTCTTAATTTAATTTTATTAATCATTGTATAAAAAGTTGTTCACGATTTGATTAAATGTTTGCGGCTGGGTCATAAATGGGATGTGGCCACAGTCTTCTAATATTTCTAAGCGCGCCTTTTTAATCTTCTTCTTTAAATAGTGGCTTGAGCCCGGGGAGGCGATATAATCTTTTTTTCCGTTTATGATTAAACTGCGTGCGGTAATTTTCTTCAGATCCGCGCGCACATCCTCTTTTTCCAAAAGTAAAAGCAATGCTTTCAATGCTTCTTTGTTTGGTTGATGCTTTCTTTGCCGAATCAGAGACCATACTCGGGGAAAACCGCCGGTTTTGCGTTCTTCATAGGTAAACAGTGTGCGAAAGAATACCTCTAGCATCTCGATAAAACTTTTATCAAGCATTTGATAGAGATCGCGTATCTGCTTTTTCGTAAGCCCAAAGGTGTATCCTTTTGCTTTTGCAAATTTGGCATTTGATCCGACTAAGACTAATTGCTCTATTCTCTGCGGGAAAAGGCTAATCAGCTTAAGTGCAACCAATCCGCCTAAAGAAGAACCAATAACTGTAGTCTTTGTTACCTTAAGGGCCTGCAGGATATGGTTGATATCTTTAGCAATAGTTTTTAGATCTGTCTTTTTCCACTCTGAGCGGCCGTGGCCGGGTAAATCCAATACTACCACACGAAAGCGGCGTTTAAAAAAATCTTGCTGGTACTGCCAAAAACTGGAATCCGCTGCCCAGCCATGGATAAATACCAAAGGCTTGCCGTGACCAAGAGATCGGTAAAACCATTTAATGCCACTTTGACTTTTTATATAAGGCATAGCTTCTTTGCTGTTTTTTTAATTCTTTCTAAAGCACATTCTAAATCTTCTCTTGTATGCGCCGCGGTAACAGTAACCCTCAGGCGCGATGTTCCCTCAGCAACTGTGGGAGGACGAATCCCTTGAACAAATACTCCTTCATTAAATAGCTGTGTACTAAATTCCATGGTTGCATCTGCATTACCGACTATGAGAGGAATAATGGGGCTGTTGTTCTCCAGCGTGTCAAAACCTAAACCAGAAAGCGCATCCTTGATAAACTTCACATTTTCCCATAGTCGATTGCGAAGCTCAGGCTCTTGTTCGATAATATCAATTGCCTTTATACTTGCAGCGGCAATAGCAGGTGGTAAGGCCGTTGTATATATAAACGGCCGGCTGAAGTTTATTAGAAAATTAATTAGATCTTTGCTAGCGCAGACATACGCGCCGTGCGCGCCGAGAGCCTTACTGAGTGTTCCCATATGGATATCGATCTGGTTAGAGATTCCAAGCTCAGCTGCCAGGCCATTTCCCTTAGGGCCAAAGACACCGGTTGCATGCGCCTCGTCTATCATCACCACGCCTTGGTGTTGCTTGGCTAAGGTTACAATTTCTTTTAATGGTGCTGTATCGCCATCCATGCTAAATACCGTATCGGTAACGATAAGTTTCTTTTTTTGTTCGAGAGATTGCGCAAGCAATCTCTTAAGCGCGCTCATATCTTTATGAGGATAGCGTTTAAGGGTTGCCCTGCTTAAGACTATTCCATCGACAATCGAGGCATGATTGAGCTTATCGGAAAATATCAATGCATCCCTATCGACAATGGAAGAAATAATCCCTAAGTTCGCCATGTATCCACAGCTAAATACCAATGCGGCTTCGGTGCCTTTAAATCGCGCGAGCCTCTCTTCGAGTTCTTTATGCAGGGTGGAATTTCCGCAGACAAGCCTGGAAGCGGTTGAGCCTACGCCGTATTCCTCTATTGCCTTGATTGCTGCTTGTTTTATGCGAGGGTCACTTGCCAGACCTAGATAATTATTAGAGCAGAGATTGATAACAGACCGACCGTCCACTTTTACCTTCGGCATAGGCTGACTCTCAACAAGATGCATCGACCTAAGCAACCCTTGAGCCTTTCTTTTTTCTAAGGCATCGCCTACAGTTGTTTTAATCTTACACCTCCAGACCGCTTGCTTTTACCATTTTTAAGTCTTCTTCTGCTTTATTGCCTTTTGTGGTCAGGTAGTCGCCGATAATAATACTATCAGAGCCTGCTTGAAAGATGAGGCTCTGCAATTCTTTCAGGCAGCTCTCTCTTCCGCCGCAGATCTTGATCTCTTTTTTAGGATGGACAAGCCGGAAGATCGCCACGATCTTAACTAATTCTAAAGGAGCAATAGGTGCACTGTTTTCAAGGGGCGTACCCGCGATGGGGTTAAGAAAATTTAAGGGGATGCAGTCAATATCTAAGTCTTTTAATGCATAGGCAAACTCTATGCGCTGCTTAGGGCTTTCTCCTAAACCGAATATGCCGCCGCAACAGATTTCTAAACCAACCTTTTTTAAGACGCGTAATGTCTTTACCCTATCTTTAAAGGTATGGGTGGTAACGATTTTAGAAAAGAAATCCTCAACGGTTTCGATGTTGTGGTTGTAGCGGCTAAGGCCCGCATCTTTTAGGCGCTGGGCCTGTGCCTCAGTTAGTTGCCCGAGGGAGGCATCGAGCAAGAGATTAGGGAATTTATTTTTGATAAGACGTATGCCTTCACATAGAAAAGCCAACTCTTGCTCATTCAAACTACAGCCGCTTACTACCAGACAGAACCGATGCGTCTTTGCTTCAACCGCTTTCTCTGCGCGCACGAGCATCTCTTGCGGGTCAATAAGCGGATAGCTTGGCTGGCTAGTGCTATAGTGACTGGATTGCGCACAAAAAGCACAATCTTCCGAACACTTGCCGCTCTTAGCATTGGTAATGGCACAGAGATGCGCCTTGTTGCCGCGGAAATGGGTGCGGATTTCGTTTGCTGCGGAAAAAAGGATGTAGAGGTCTTTACCTTGTACGTCTAATAGCTTCGTGGCACTGTCTTTTGACAGTGCCACGCCTTGTAGAATCTTGTTTTTCTGTTGATTGATAAAATCGCGCATAGTATTTGGCCCCGCCTCTATGATAACCCAGGGGCGGGGCCATTGTCAACCTGATTTATAATCTTAGTTTACAATTAGCGAAGCCGCGTTACATCTCCAGTGTAGATCTTTTCCATAAATCCAGAATCTTTCCTTATAAGTAACCCACCATCCATATCAACGTCTAAGGCCTCTCCTTCTACCTTCTCTTTGTGACAGGTTACCCGCACCCTTTTTCCGAGGGTTGAAGAAAGCTCTCTCCAGCGCTCGATAATCGGATGGAAGCCTTCTTTCTGAAACTCGATATACAAGGCCTCGATTCTACGCAAGATCTCCTTGGTAAGCTCGACTCGCGAAACCTCTCTGCCGCATTCGATCTTTAATGAGGTTGCATGTGAAGGTACGGCGGATTTAGTTACATTGGCATTGATACCAATACCGATTACTACAAATTTTACCGCATCGGTCTCTGCGTCAAGTTCTGTAAGTATCCCACCGACCTTTTTATCATCAATCAATATATCATTGGGCCACTTAATGTGAGCTTCTAAACCGGTTATCTCTTTTATTGCCTGCACTACTGCCACGGCAGAAAGCAGCGTAAGTTTTGGTGTTTCATTTGGCAGAAGCGAAGGCCGCAAGAGAACGGAGAAATAAATTCCTTTTTTCTTAAATGATACCCAGGACCTGCCTAATCTGCCTCTTGCTTTGGTCTGTACCTCAGCGCAGACAACGGTTCCCTCGGAAGCTCTATCAAGGCCTAGATTAAATGCGACATCCATAGTGGAGGTGGTAGTCTCAAAAAAATATACTTTTTTTCCGATAAAGGTTGTGCGCAAATCAAACTGTATCTCTTCGGGTAATAAAGTATCAGGTGAGTTCTCAAGTTTGTATCCCAGGTGGGGGACGGCGAGGATATCATAGCCGTCTTTTTTTAATTCTTGGATGTGTTTCCAAATCGCCGAGCGGCTGATCTTAAACGACCTACTAAGGTCTTCTCCAGAGATATGATTGGGGTTTTTGCGTAACTTCTCTAATAGCGCGTGCTTCATAAAGAGATTATTTGTTGTATAGAGGAGACATCTTTCTTAACTTCTCAATCACTTCGGGCAGGTGCTCCAAGAGATAATCAATATCCTCTTTTGTTGTCCATCTGCCTAAGGTAAACCTCAGGGACCCATGAGCAAATTCGTGAGGTACGCCGATTGCCAACAGCACATGCGAGGCCTCAAGGCTGCTCGAAGTACAGGCTGAACCGGTAGAAGCAGCAATGCCTAGCAGATCCAGATTCAGGATAATCGATTCGCCTTCGATGAATTTAAAACAAAAATTAACATTGTTAGGTAATCTCTGCGCGGCGTGACCATTCAAAAAAACCTCTTCAATTCTTTCCGGAATAGTTTTAATCATTCTATCTCTAAGTATTGTCTGCTCTTTTATCTCCTGCGGCATCTTTTGGCTGCAGAGCTCGATTGCCTTACCTAATCCTACTATGCCGGGTACATTATGCGTTGAAGCACGTCTTCCTTTTTCCTGATCGCCGCCGTGGAGAAACGGCTTAACCTTTGTACCTTTGCGGATGTATAATGCGCCTACGCCTTTGGGCCCGTAAAACTTGTGCGCTGAGAGCGAGAGCAGATCAACGTTCAATTCATTAACATTGACAGGGATGTGTCCGACGGTCTGAACCGCATCGGTATGAAAATAAATGCCTTTTTCCTTAGCTATTTTGCCAATCTCGGCAATGGGTTGAATGGTTCCTATTTCATTATTGGCGTGCATCACAGAGATAAGAATTGTCTTATCAGTAATGGCTTTTTTTATATCCTGCGGATCAACCAGACCCTGTTTATCAACCTTAACCTCAGTAATCTTATATCCTTTTGTCTTCAAAAACGCTGCTGTCTCACTGATTGCATGATGCTCAATATTAGAGGTAATAATATGGTTGCCCTTCTTCTCCAGCGCAAACGCAACACCACAGAGGGCAGAATTATCCGATTCGGTCCCGCCGGAGGTAAAAATAATCTCATCGCTAAGTGCGCCTAAAAAAGAAGCGAGCCTCTCCCGTGCCTCTTCTATCGCTTTACGCGCCTCTTGGCCTATCGAATGCATACTCGAGGGATTTCCGTAAATATCGGTAAAAAAGGGATGCATTGCCTTTACGACTTGTGGATCAGTAGGTGCAGTACCCGCGTAATCAAGATATATCTTTTTCATTACAATCACAGCTCCTTATATTTATATTTTATGGCTTCCAGGTAAAATTTTTTACTTCCTGTGGTTTACGTACTCCGTAGCCTTCCAAATCTAGGGTGATGTAATTATAGCCTAGCTTCTTTAGTTTCTCAACAACTTTAGAGCGCAGCGAAAATAACCTAGAAAGCTCTTTTGGGGCAACCTCAATGCGCGCTACGTTTCCATAATGCCTGATTCGCACCTGTCTTATCCCAAGATTGTGCAAAATGGTTTCTCCTTTTTCTACGGTGCGCAGGTTTTTTTTCGTGATCTCCATGCCAAAAGGAAAACGCGAGGCAAGACAGGCAACATTCGGTTTATCCCAGATAGCTAACCCTAACTTTTTTGATATCATACGGATATCTTTTTTCGTCAACCCTGCTTCTTGTAAAGGGGAGCGAACGCCGAGCTCAGCCTTTGCCTTGCGCCCGGGGCGGAAATCTTTTCTATCGTCAGCATTAGAGCCATCGATCACATGTGCGATTCCTTGCTTCCTAGCAATTTTTTTCAGCCTCCCGAATAGTTCCTTTTTGCAATAGTAACAATGATTCATAGGATTCGAGGCAAAGCGAGAATCCTTTAGCTCGTCGGTTTTGATGATTACCTGGCGGGCGTTTATTTTCTTTGCAATCTTTTTTGCCTGCCGGAATTCTCCCTTAGCGTATGTTTCTGATTCAGCAGTTACCGCCAGAGCACGATCAGAAAGCACATCATTGGCAACCTTTAATAATAAACTACTATCCACCCCTCCGGAATAGGCAATAACTATGCTTTCCATCTTTGAGAGGATTTTCTTTAATGTATTAAATTTATCGAGTGTCGTCTTTGCCACTATTACTGTAGTAAATAAAACGTAATGCCTAACAGAAGAGAAAGCATGCTGATCGAGGTAAGATAAAACACCAGGATCTTTGTGCCGAATTCTTTGCGAATCACCAGTACGGTGCCGTAGCTTGTAATCGGCCCTGCAAGCAACAACACCATGCCTGCTCCGATATTAAGCCCTTGTTTTACCAGCGCATCTACTAAGGGGACGGTGGCGGTAGAACAAATATACATAAGCAGCCCAAATATTAAACTAAACGGATACCCTCCGAATCCGGAAAGGTGCAACTTAATCCATTTGCCTATAGGAACTGCTGTTGCAACAGCACTGGCCAACAATAAGCCAATGAGTGTCTCTAAACCGATCTCTTTGACCATATCCACGTAAGCAAATTTCAGGATTGATTTTACGTGCACTAGGAAGGATTTCTTGTGCGCGCAGCAAGCCTGTTTGCTCACGCATTCCGGGCAAGAATCTTGTTTTTCTTCTCTGGGGATGAATTTAAATAGATTTGCAATGACTCCAATCACTACGCCCATTAAGATCACTGCGAAAAATATAAATACGGCAAACTTCAAGCCCAGCAATCTCCACGTAACTAAAAGGGCACTCACTGACGTTGCCGGGGTGGCGATTAAAAAGGCGAATACCGGACCTAAGCGGGCGCCTTTTTTATAAAAACTAAGTGCAATAGGAAGCGAACCCCAGCAGCAAATCGGAAGCAGGGTACCGGTAACGGTTGAGATTAAAATTGCCTTTACTCCGGTCTGGCCTAAATATTTGCGCACCCAATCCGTAGGCACAAATTCATGGATAAGCCCGCTTAGAAAAAAGCCGATCGCCAGCGCAGGCAGTATCTCTTTTAGATAATGAAGAAGGGTTGTTATAAATTGTTCGACCATGCCTGATTCCTTTCTAGGTAATTATTATAGCACGGAATGAATAGAAAAGAAAAAAATTCGATAAAGCAAAAAGCGATAAAAAGTGGGCAAGCCGAAGGCTTGCCCATAGTACCATAATCAAAAATCTTTAGCTATCGAATAGCCTGAGAAAACGTCAGCGCTTCTAATTCTTTTTTAGTATCAGCTTCGCTGTAATAATCCATGCCTCTCTCAATATACTGTTCATCCATCTTCTTTGGAGAGAAGAACTTACGCGTAAACCGCTTTGCTTTTTCAATGCTAAACTCTTTACAGCAATAAATATCTATAGAGATAAAATCCTTAGGGGTCAAGGTGTGGATTACAATCGAACTTTCAATTAATGGAGCCCAACCAGAAAGGCCTGCTTTATCAGGAAATCGCGTAGCGTCGCTTCTAAAAATGTTAGGAGGGGCCTGCTTCTCCATACCCAAATATCCCACGATCTCGTCGAGAAACTTATAGCATAGATCCAGATCGTCGCAGGCACCGGGTTTACATTTGTAAAGATCTAATAAAAGCTGAAAGCCGAAAGGTGTTTTTTTAGAAAATGCCTGATGCGTATTCTTTTCAGCCTCAATTATTTTTTTGATTTCTCCCAGCCTCCTTTACATTAGTTTAACTGATTTTATTTATAACAAGAATTAAAACAAAAAGCAAGGAAAAAATGAAAAATATTAGTTTTTTTTAATAACCGATTGTCAATGAAAGTGTTGGAGAAATTATGTTACTTTTTTTTAGGCGGGTTTACAAGAAAAAACGCGTTTTATGCATCTTTTACAGTCTCATCAGTGGCAACTTTTGCATATTTAATAATTGTTCGTTTATCTTCCGCGGTAATCTGAATAAGCTCTACACCTATTTCATACAATTTTTTGTCTTTAAATCCACGCACGCGGACAACTTTCACTACCGCTGCGATCGGCCTCTCCAATACTTCCGAAGGAAGGCGAATCTCTAAAGTAAGATACGCGTTTAAAGGAATATGATTTTCCGAAAAAAAGCTTAAGCCCCCCGCGCTTACGTCTTTTATGTATTTCTTAGTATACTTATTTTGAAATGCATAGTGCGCCTCAATATTGGCCTTGAAACGAATATAGCGCCTGCGCTCTGGGCCCGCATAATCATCAACTTTTATTTGATTTTCATCATCCTTCTGAATAATATTATCCACCATGCACACTTCATAGTATTTTTCCAATGCAAAATTTATATCGGAAATCGTAGTTACAAATATCTGTGCTTTTCTGTTTGTAATTAATTCTATTGAGGAAACTGCTTCTTCGTCAGTAGGATTAGCCATCGCTACGGTAATCACGCCTTCTCCTTGATCAACCGGGATGCAACGGTATTTCTCTGCAACGGATGCGGGAATGAGATTAATAACATCGCGCTCAATTTTATAGTTGGTTAAATCAAGATACGGAAGGCCGTATTGACTTGATATACATTGCACAATGTCTTTTTCGCTTACCAACCCCTGCTCTGCCAGGTAGGCACCTAATGATCCGCCTTGTGCATTTTGCTTTTTTAATGCCTCTACTAACATATCTTTTGAGATAATTCCTCTCTCTAGCAGAAGCTGGCCTAATTTCTTATTGATCTTTCTCTCGTTTGAAATACCCATTGCTATCTTTCTTTTGTAAGATTCTTAAGGCCTGGTCTCTCCAGGCCTCAAATTCTATACTGTAAGTATATTACATAAAACGGAAAATTCAAAGATAAAATTTTTGTTCACAAAATGCCCGCCTGAGCCTACAAACAAAGAATACTTCTATCAATTCTTCCTAACGAATGTTTAATAATACTACTCCGAATGCAATTACAGCCAATGCCCATAACCGAAGATACATTCTGGGAAGCGCGAGCCACCAATTAAGCAGTTTTTCTGCCATTTTAGAAGTTAAGAAAAATAGGCCTTTGATGATTGCCAATATACCTAGAATTACAGCAATCTTTGCCAATGCTCCTTCAATGCCCCATCCCACTTTTATTAGAAGCGCACCAAGCATGATTGCCGCAAGAAACATTATTTTCCTGAGCTTCTTGTATGATTTTTTCTTAAGCACATTTCTACACGACTCCGGCCGCAAGAGAAACCATATCCCGAAGATAATCCAAAGATACGCAATAATTCTTATAAGCATCGGCTTTGCTCCTTTTTGTTTACAAAACTTCTGCCCCAAAAAATAATCGTCATTATAATCGCGATTGTGTACACCAGGCCAAAGATAAGAATCGCAGGGTTTCCCACTAAATATCCTTGAAACTCTTTATAAAACAATGCGGGCTCCTGAAAAAAATTGACGCTTATCACGCCAAGGACAAACTGTATGATGAATATCCTTAAGGGAGACCCGAATGCAACAGCCAAAAAATACTGCCTAAAACTCATCGATGTAAGGCCCGCAACAAGATCCAGTACGCGGTATGGAATAAGAATGATTGCCCGCAGAGCAAATACTCCCCAGAATCCAGAATGGCCAATTTTTTTATCGAGATTCGCAAAGCCACCCTGTAATTTACTCTCAACAAAGTTTCTACCCAGCCGACGGCTCAGATTAAAAAGAATCACCGCATTGATCATCTCAGCGATCCAGATTAAAAAAGTACTTACATATACACCAAAAAGAAAAGCCCCTACAACCTTCAACGGATCCTTGATGACCCAAATAAAGAAACTCCCCGCTACATATAGAAGTACAAAAATTGTATGCGATACTAAAGGAGGGAAACCGGATAACACTTCTTTGTAATAATCAATATCAGCTGAAAAGTATTTGCCCGCAAGCCAACACAGCACAAGAA
>JBHPFN010000018.1:0-37494 GCA_042571725.1 Candidatus Omnitrophota bacterium | reverse complement strand
TTGCAAAGAACAACGTGGTGGCCGAATCTAAACCACCGGATAACAACACTACTGCTTTTTTCATGTATTGATAAAACTCGCTGAAGCGCTATCGGACTCCCAAACCGTAACCTTTGTTACGATACACCCTAAGCGTTTCTTTTGTACGTTTTCAAAAATAAACTTGGCGATATTTTCTGAGGTAGGATTAACTTTTTTAAAATATGCATTATCGTTAAGATATGTATGGTCTAATTTTTTTAATACTTGATTGACAGCCTTTTTTAGATCTTTAAAATCAACTATTAAACCGGTTTTATTTAACCTATTGCCGCATACGCAAACATCGACTTTCCAGTTATGCCCGTGGAGCTCTTCGCACTTTCCTTTATAGTCCCTGAGCCGATGGGCTGAGCTAAACCCACAACGCACGCAAAGCTCAAACATGATTTACCTTCCGGACATTCTTAATCTCTTGTCCTAAAAAATTCTTTGCTAATTTTTTGAACTGTTGAAGTTCATCGCTGACATAAAATAAATATTTCCCTTTTGTTTTTCTTGCGTTGATAAGCCCTTCGTTAGTAAGGACCTCACGCGTCTGACAGGCAACCTGCTGCGCAGAATCAACAAGCTGTACTGAACTGCCCAACACGCTCTTAAGCACAGGCTTAAGAATTGGAAAATGCGTACAGCCTAAAATCAACGTATCTATCTTTGCATTCTTAAGCGGCTTCAAATAGAAGGCAGCGATATCTTTCGTTGCCTTCTGATGCGCCCAGCCTTCCTCTGCTAAAGGAATTAATAACGGGCATGGCTGGTTAAATACCTTAATGGTAGAATCGAGCTGTGCTATCTGACGTTCATACGCGCCGCTATTGATAGTGGCTTTTGTCGCAATAACACCGATCTTCTTACTGCGCGTGGCATATACCGCCTGTTTTACGCCGGGTGCAATCACGCCGATTATAGGAATCTTAAAATGCCTGCGAATTAAAGGCAAGGCAATACTCGAAGAAGTGTTGCAGGCTACTACAATCATCTTGACGTTCTGTTTTAATAGAAACAGTATATTCTCAAGAGTAAATTTTGTAATAGTCTTTTTTGACTTAATACCATAGGGAACTCTGGCAGTGTCACCAAAATATACGATTGCCTCTTGCGGCAAGATACGCATGAGTTGCTTAACCACAGTCAATCCTCCTACGCCTGAGTCAAAAACACCTATTGGTCTGTTCATCTTCTTGTATACTGGTACTGCTTATTATGATGGATAATACCGCTGGCCAGACTCTCAGCAATCTGCTGCCTGTAAAAACTATTTTTGAGCATTCGCTCCTCTTTTGCATTACTGATAAAACCTACCTCAACGAGTATCGCGGGAATCTGTGTATGTTTTAGCACATGAAATCCTGCAGATTTTAAACCTCGTGACCTAAAGCTCGTCTGTCGAGACATAGCATTTAAAATACATTTGGATAAATCCTTTGATTCAGCGCGATTTTCTCCATAAATCATATCCCAAAGTATTGCTTTGGTAAATTTTGAATTGCTATCAAGCTGCGAAGAATCGTAATCGAGCTGGGACTGTCGCGCTGCCCTCGATGCCCTCTGACTATCATCAGCGGTCTCCCGTAAGTAGTAAATCTCAAAACCGCGAGGACTGCGCGATCTACTGGCGTTAGCATGGATGCTAATGAAAAAATCTGCTTTTGCTCTATTGGCAATCGCTGACCTTTGACTTAAAGAAACGTACTCATCATGATTCCGAGTCATTACTACCGAAATTCCCTGCTCTTGAAGTACTTTCCTCAATCGTTTTGCGATATCTAATGTAACAGCCTTTTCCCTGAGGCCGTTTCTGCCTACAGCACCTGGATCTTTGCCTCCGTGCCCCGCATCTATCACTATCCTGCCTACCCCAACGGCACAAACCTCTGGCTTTGATCCGGCATACATCCGAGAAGTATGCCATTTCTTAACAACCTTCTCTTCGAATACAGCGGGAGCAAGAATTCTACCGTCATCGAATTTGAAATTCGGGCTAAGCTTTGCCCTCTTGCCGTTTACGATGATTAAAGGAGAATCGATAAGAATCTCAGCAATATTATTACCGTTGCGTACGGTAAGAGACTGCGAAAACCCATCCCAGTCATAGGTAAGATTATACCGCGCGCACAATCTATCTAAGGCAATATAGCGGTCTCCCCTTGGTAGTCGAGCGCTGATTGACGGTGCCGTAACACATCCGCTCAATACCAAAGCAAAACCGATAAAAACCAATAGCAGGTTTCGATATAGAACCTTGGTCCCCATAACCTATAATTGTACTAATTTTGGGCGGGAAATGAAACAAAAAAATTAATATTTATTATTGAGCAAGACTGAGTGCACCCGCAGGTGAAAACGGGTCTGATTCTCCCGTAATGATATGAGGAGTGAGGAAAATTACCAGCTCTGTTTTTCTTTTTAGGTTATCTACGCTTCTAAACATGTGCCCGACTATAGGAATATCTCCTAAAACAGGAGTTTTATTAACTGTTTTTATCAATTCATCTTTAATGAGCCCACCAATTACAATCGTTGCGCCATCTTTCACCATAACACTCGTTTCTGCTTCAGAGGTCTCCACAATAGGAATACTATTGTTGTTGCTGGTTGTTAAAAATCTATCCACAGCGCTGACTTCTGGCTTGATTTTCATCGTAATGAAGTTGTCTTTGCTAATCGTGGGTGTGACGTAGAGCTTTACCCCTACTTCAATAAAGTTTACGCTCTCCGCTGTAGTTGAGGGACCACTGGCGCTGGTGGTGGTAGTGCTGGTAACGTAAGGCTCGGTTGAACCTACCAGGATCTTTGCCTCTTCGTTGTTGATCGCCGTGATTCGAGGAGATGAAAGTGTATTCGTCTCTCCTATTGTATTGAGCGCTTCAATAAAAGCAGTGTAGTCATCAGTTTCTAGCGTTCCGATACTGACCTTGCCGAATTTTTCACTACTTGAGAGAATATCAAAGTTACCTGCGAAACTCAAATCATGATACTTGCTAAAGATATATTCCCAATCCACCCCCATCTTATACTGATCGCTTAAAATCACCTTGACGATCTTTGCCTCAATAAGCACCTCTTTGTGCCGTTCATCAAATGCGCCAATGATTGTTTCGACTTCTTTCATCTTTTCAGGAGTATCTTTTATAATAATTTTGTTGGTTCTTACATCTATCTTTATGGTGCCTACGTTTTTTGTGAGAAGCTCCGAAACCTGCTTTTCTAATTCTTCGGCTTTGGTATAATTAAGATCAAATACCTTCGTTATTACGGGAACATCCACCCTCTCAATAAACCTTTCCATATCAATTAAATTATCAGGTGTATCTATCATCACAATGGTATTGGACTGTTCATCAGCCATAACTTTACCAATAATGCTCTTCATCTGATTTAAAATCGGCAATAAATCAGCAGCACCTGCGTAGCGTAAGTTTATAACCTTTGCCTTCGATTTATCTCCAAATTTCTTTCCGTATAAAAGCTCATAGTCCCTATCGGTCATTACTTGAATAATTCCCTCTTTTTCTTCATACGCTAAGTTATTCGCGCTTAAGATGATATTGAGCGCATCCCAGACCTCAACCTCTTTTAAGTAAATGGTTACTTTGCCCGCAACGTTTTTTCCCGCAACGATATTCAAGCCGCTCTTTTTTGAAATCAATTTAAGTACCGCTAAGATATCCATGCCGCTTAGCTCTAAGGTATCAAGTATAATTTCTTTTTTATTCTCTCCATCGGGCTCGGGTTGAGATTCCTTTAATTCTGCTAAAAAATCCTCAGCCTCCTGCAGCTGCCGCCGTACTCGCTCTTCTCGTGCAGCAATCTGCTCAGGTGTACTTTCATAATAATCGAGTGACTCAGAAATAGTAGAATCAAATTCGTCCAAATCACTCTCGGCTGCAACACCCCAAAAGCATACATTGATAGAAAGACACACTATTAAAGCAATTCTTATTGTCGTTTCTTTTTTCATCTTTTTCCTCCTCTATTAAAGAGGTTTTTACATTACGGAATTAATTCGATTTGCTCACCTTCTAATGATAAAATCGCTTTTCCTTCCTGTATTTCTTCAACTAAGAATTGATTAAAAAAATCTCCTTCATTTAAGAAATAAGTCTTCTTCTCTTTTGTATCTTCAATAATTACTTGAGGTGTCTCATCAACAATAATACCGACGACCTTGATAGCGCTAAGGAGTTTTTCCAGATTATCCGTACCATACGATTCTAAATCACCGGTATCAAAGAAGCGACTCTTAAAAATATCTCTTTTTTCAAATTGCTCAGAGTAGTAACTGAACGGCTGCGCTGTTTCAATCTGCACCTGTGTACTCTCCGGCTCAACTTCAGTGACCACGGGCTGCTTTGACTCAAGACCAAACGGAGTTAAAAAAACAAAGAGAATATAGATAAAGCTAACGACAATAACAACGATGAGCGCTTTTTGAACTATTTTAAATTTTGCAATACCAATTTCTTCTTTTCTTATGCTTCCCTCTGATGGGCGTGCTTTTTGATATGTAGTCTTAAGATGAGAGATGTACATATCGGCCTTAACAGAATCCTTGCCCGCAGCCTCTTTTGGTTTTCTTTTTCTGCGGATTAAATTAAGCAACTTCTCTTCAGGCGCTGAATCTTTGCCCATTCTTTACTCCCATCGTGCTTCTTCTAATAATAAACTATTCATGACGTTTTCATCCACAATGGATTTTTCCTGCATGACTAATTGCTCTAACGCATTATGACACAACAGCGCGATTTTGCGCGGATAGCCATGGCTAAATTCAAATATTTGTTTTATTGCTCCCTCGGTAAAAAGGGGCTCTTGCCTTTTGTATCCGGCTTGACGCAAACGAAACGCAATCAGTGACCTGGTCTCATTTTCATCCAATGGATTAATGATATATTTAAGGCTCACCCTGTCCATAAAATTGCGGACCTTTTTTAAACGGGGAAGAAGCTCCATCTGAGACATAATGATAAGTTGTAAAAGTTTAAACTCATTGGTTTCGTAATTCAACAGGGTACGTAAAATTTCTAAAAATGGCTGGCTTAACTTTTGCCCCTCATCTATCAACAAAACAATAGTCTTTCCTTCTTCAACCCCTTTTTGGAATAGATACCTTTCAATTGCCTCTTGATGATCTATGGTAGAGCGGAAAAAAGGACTTGCGCCAAAAATTTTGGTCAGCGTGGAAAGAAACTGATACTCTGACTTGTAACTCGGATCCAGAATCATATGAAAAACGTATTTGTCTTCTTCTGCATTAAATGATTGGAAGAGCGTACGGGAAAGCGTGGTCTTTCCTGTGCCAACGTCACCTAAAATTAGGCTTAGGCCTCGCCTGAGCCTAATTGCAATCTCCAAACGCTGCAGCGCAGTATTATGCTCGACTGATTTATAAAAAAAATCAGGATCAGGGCTCGTGGAAAATGGTTCACGCTCTAAATCCAAGACACGGTAATAGCTCATCGTATTTTTCCGTTATTCATTTCTTCTTTTATTTTCTTTATAGACAATCCTTCCAATCGCATTTTTCTAATTGTTTTTAAGGTTTCCAATGCAGCATCATCAAAAAATCTGAAATTTGTTTCAGGGCTGCGAGCAAATTCCTTCAATAGACCCAATTTTAGATAGTATTTTATTGTATAGATTGACTGGCCGCTTCGGCGGGCTAAATCTTTCAGAAGATATATATTTATCATATAGTTACGTCCTACTCTCTACTCAGAGAGTAGTATATGATAAATCGACAATCTTGTCAAGTTTTTTCTTAAATTTTGCTGCTTTAGGGGATTAGAATGCGGGTAATCAACATGTTTGTTTTAAGCTCAGGCTTACGGGCACTCCTGCGCTCAAGGCGCACTCTCTCAACCTGAAGCATGTGAGGGGGGCTTTGAATGGTGTAGATAAATTCGGTGATTTGCTTAAGCGGTCCTTCTGCTTCCAGCTCAACGGCTAAGCCTTTATAAAACTCAACTGTTTTTACCTTTCGAGGCTTCATATCGGTAATACGTATTTCGAGTGCCTGAGCAGCGGATTCAACTTCGGATAAAAGCGAAGCCATTTCTTGTTCATCGGAGGTCTTCTGTTTCATATACCCGATGTATTCTTCGTATTCTGCCTCTATGCGATCCTTATCTTTTAATATTTTCATGTTCTTTTTTATCTTTACTTCTTTCGCTGCGATCTGTTGATGCAATTCTTGAAACCGCGACACCATCGGCGCAACGACAAAATTAAATAATAAAACAACTATTGCAAACGTTGAGCCGATTAGTACAATGTTTCTTTCTCTCTTTGATAAATGGAGTGCAATCATTTGCTTTGTAATATTTTTACCACTTGGCACGAAATCCTAAAATCGGTTACCTCTCCTCCTCGAATTCTGCGCTTGCTGGCATACTTGACTTCCACATTTTGAAAACGCGGCGATTCCTCCAATAAACTTTGAAATTTAAACACCTCTGACATAGCCAACGATACCCCCTGCAAGGTAAAGGCATTCGATTCATCTAAATTAAAAATATTAATTCCCATACCCTCAGGAAGCAAATCATACAATTCATGAATAATGTCGATACTGGAATACGTCGGATCCAACCGTTGCTTGATAAGGTTGAGTTTACTAATGGCGGTCCGAAGTTTTTCTGCTTCAGGAGTGGTATCACGTAAGGAAATTTCTAAATTCTTAAGATGTTGTTCATCCTGATATAATTTTACAAAGGCAGCGGTGAAGACAAGAAAAACGCATCCAAGAAAAAGCAATGCTGCAGTAATCAACTCTTTCTTTATAATCTTATCCTTCTTATCCTGATAGATAGAAAGCGGCATAAAATTAAGCTGATCTTTTTCTCCCTGTAAAGATTGTCCTAAGATTACCACAGAAGAGACGGTGTTTGTATCCATGGAAGGCGGTAGAGAAAGTTTCTTTGTGCCAGCCATGCATTGAGAGACATTAACCGTTTCGGTTGTAATAGCCAGCTCCTCCTCTAATCCCCTTGCAGCATCGGTTAAATTTTCCGAGCCAGAAAGCAGTACAATCTTTGCAATCGAATAGTCAATCTTCTCTTTGTTATACGCCGAGATGGTAAGTCGTACCTGTTCGAGAAAATCGCGCATTTTTTCGTCGCTGGTATCCTTCGTTCCAAACGATATCGCGCGGCTGAAAAAAAGATGCTTGTTTCCGTAAAAACAGATATCAGTGGTGTCAGTATCGACATCAATTAATACCGCAATCTCTTTTTCTCCCAAGGCACCTTTAGGTTGAAAGAAATTATACCAACTGCATACACCCTGAGAACTAAGTACGATTTTCTCTATCTCGATGCCTGCTTTTTGAAACATCGTAAGATAGCGAAATGCCACGTCCTTATGGACAATTGCCAGCAACACCCGGGAATATCCCCCCGTCTCCTTGGCAACAACGGTATAGTCTATGATAATATCTTCTTTAGGATAAGGTATCTGTTTCGTCGCCTGCAGTTGAAGCATCTTCCGAATTTCAAGATCATCGTGGGAGGGAAGCTTAAGCGTTCTTAATATAGCAAACCTTCGAGGGATAACGCACAGCACCCTCGTTGGTTTTATCTTGTTTTGCGCAAAGAGTTCTTTAAGGCTGTTTGAAATTGCTTCGTCACTTTGCGAGGCTATCTCTTTATGTCGTAGCGCAGTAACCGCAGCACCCAGGTAATCACTTTTTACCTGAGCCACTTTGATGTGTGTGCCGGTAATCTCTACTGCGGTTTTTATTCCCTTATTCATACACCTTAATCCGCCTTAATCCTCCTGCCACAACAGAGGAACCAAATCAATCCTATTGACCACTGTCTCTAAACCAGAAGAAATCTTTCCATCCTTGCTTGTTCCTTCAATAATGATCCTGAAGTAATCTGATTTGGAAAGAAAGTACATTGTTTTTACATACACAAAGAGGCTCTGTTCTTTTTGGTTTAAGAGCAGCTCCTCGCCGTTGAGCAATGGTACGTTTCTATCATCTTCAGTTGCTTCAATGCCATCGTCGCCTAAACGATAGTACATAATTTTATCGACTAAGCTCTCAGCATCCACCTGATTGGTGCTCGGTACGTGCCTAATGCTTGCATTCGCTAACACCTGCAGCACTGTTGCATCAGCGGTATTAACGTTGACCTTTGGTCTCTGTGCTTCCATCGGGTAGATCGTTACATAGTGTTTTATTTTAGAAAAAATCTCTTCGGTCACACCCTTTACAAACAGCAATTCCTCAACCGATTCAAAAGAACTATTTTTGCAATGATATGAAACATCCTGCCCCATATAGTATTCATCTTCGGCACCGTAGGGTGGATTAGTTATATCTTCATTAGAATCAAGCCAATCTACAACAGAAGCAGCGATTCCCTTAGCCTCTTCTTCTTCCACCTCAAACAATTCCAGCAGTTGCTTAAAAACGAAGTAATTCTGAACACTAATTGCGTTTAAATTTATTTTTCTTTCCTCGTCCTGAATACCATATACTACGCCTTCTTCTTCGTCTAGGCTACCCGGTAATTCATACCGTACTGAATAATACCCTTCTCCTACGGCAATTTCTTTCAATAGCTCTTCCGGTGTCGCATCATCATTGACTGCTATACCGCATTCATACAGCGTATCATAATCACGCGTGCGTTGATTGAACCCATCTTCCTGAATCCTGCGTAATACGCTTGCTAATCCCGCCTCAGCAATATAGGTAGCCTTAAGCTTATCCTGCCGATAGCGTGTAAGGGCAACTTCGAGCCGCGACATCCGCGCAATACTCATAGCAAACATCGTTAAAATCGTCAAAATCCAAATAACGATTATAAGTATTATACCAGATTTATCTGATTTTCTGTATCTCATTTCTATTCGTTCGCTAAAATATTTCCTGTTGGCATGTATACGGTCTTTACAAACTCTATCTTTTCTTCAGGCCTCCTGGGATTAACAAGTACTAAATAAATTTTTACGCCCATAGGAAACGATTGGCTTTCTTGCCATGTCGAAACCCACTCTACTTCTGTCCCGGTTTCATCAGAATAACTTACGCTGGCATAGCGGAAGGATAGCCCTGAGGGAACTACTAACGAAGCTAAAACGCTTATCCCTTCCACCTCTTCTTGCACTCCTAAGCCCTGCAGTTCCTTTCTCACTAACGCCATGGGCCTTTCTTCCACAGATTCGTACTGCGCAACTATTGAAGAAGGCATTGACTGTAAGAAGTTAACTTCAGTAGAATATATACTGCTAAGCTCAGGATCTTCTAAAAAATATTTTATTCTTTTTAATCCTGAATCGGTGGCAATCAAAAAGGAAAGTTCATTTTCTGTACCATCAAACGCATACTGATCGAGATACGCATCGCCAAAATTGTACCTTTCTACGCTCTTTATTTCTCTGGCTATCTGATCTAAGGCTAATCGCGCCTCTTGATATATCCTGTTGGCTTCATCTGATTTTCTCCAGACAGAAACACCGCTTGAAAACGTTGAGTAGAGGCTAATCGTTACTACCGAAAAAATCGTAAGCGAGATTAATAACTCAATTAACGTAAGCCCACTTGAAAAAATCAGCAATGCTCTTTTTCGTTTCATTGCTCAGGTATCCTCTGTACATAGGTAACAACTGAAATATTGTTGTTTCTGCTTCTCTCTTGCCAATGCACTGTCAACACAAGCTCGGCTAATGCTTCGGGCTCAAGAGAATTTTCAACATCACTGGTCTCAATGGTGTACGCAAAAGACTCATAGGGCTCGGGGAATTGCCCGTCCTCAAGAATCTCCTCAGCAAGCGGTTCGAGCAGTTTTATTTCCCACATCTTCTCTTCCAAAAGTAACTCAGCGATTGCGTAGCCTTTCGTTATCTGAATGGCGCGTAAACAGGCACTAAATGATCGTACGATCAAAATCAGGCTGGTTGATAAAATGACGATTGTCACCATAGCCTCAACCAACGAGAGGGCGTTCTTTTTATTTCTTATAGTCGAGAACTTGTACATATCCACCTTTTCCGTACGTAAGAATTGTATAATATTTTTCATTGTTATTATGAAAGTAAAGCGTAGCGCTATCGATGCTCCCGTCAGGATAGAACATAATTTCCTCTACTTCAGAATCCAAGGTAATTGCCTCAGGCATTTTTTCTACTTTACCGAAAATATTTCCTATCCTTTCAAATTCTGTGCCTGAATTATTAGATGCCTTAGTAATCCAATAGCTCTTTTTTTCAGCATCAAAATTTAGTTTATGATACGTCCTTTCCATAATGGACTGGGCACGGGCATAACGCATAGTGTATGCTAGATCAGAGGCGGCATTACTCAAAAGAAAGCCTGAATATGATTTACCAAAATTCGGTACGGCCACTGCTGCAACAATACCGATAATAATAATCACGATAAATAATTCGATGAGTGTGAAACCGGCTAATCGATTACGCATATGTGTAGGCAAGGATAGGTTCTTTAAAGGTATGCTTCAAACAACGTCTCTTAATGAATACCTCGTTCATCAGAAAGGATGCTCAAGGAACAGACGAAGCAACAGGGTGCATAAGACTATTCGTCATCTCCGGTAAACTCTTCCCAGTTGCTGACATCATCGCCCCCGCCTTCTATGCCGTCCGGTCCTAAGGAATAAAGATCGTAATCGTCTTCGTTATGCACTCCGGGTTGAACATAGACATACAATTTTCCCCAAGGGTCTTTGGGGACTCTTTTTTTCTTAAGATACGGTCCGTTCCAACTAGAAGGTACCGGTGACGAGGTAGGCTCTGTAACCAAGGCCTGCAATCCCTGTTCTGTCGTAGGATACCTTCCGTTATCGAGCTCATACAAAGCTAATGCGGTAGCAATATTTGCCTCAATATCCGCACTGGCTGCGGCAATACGCGCCTGGTCGGTCCTGCCCACAAGACGCGGCACCGCCGTGGCAGCTAAGATAACTAAAATAACAATTACCACCATCAATTCAACAAAGGTAAAACCTTTTTTGGTTTTAATGCGCATCATTTTTCTCCCTTCTTAAAATTAGCGTACCATTAAATTAATCTGCAATATCGGTAGCAGCATTGCCAATACAATAAACAGCGCTATTCCTCCAATAAACAGAAGCATTAATGGCTCAAGCAAAGAAGTTAGAGTTTTAATCCTTCTGTCTATTTCACGATCAAAAGAATCAGCGATTTTAAACAATGATTTCTCAAGCTGTGCTGCTTCTTCCCCTACGCTTATCATGCTAATTACCACTTCGGGAAAATATACGCTTGCAGCGACTGTGGTAGCAAGACTGGTTCCCTCGATAAGCTCTTTTCTCATCCTCTCAATATCTCTTTTTAATGCTTCGTTATCTACAATCTGTGCAGCTGCCCTCATTGACTGCGCTATGGTAACACCCGAATCAAGAAGCGTTCCCAGCGTCCTGGCAAACCGGGCAATCTCAATCTTTTTCACATAGTCTCCCACCATCGGAATTCTTAACGCAAGTTTATCGAAAGCAAATTTTCCTTCTTTTGTTCGAGCGTGTCTTTTGAAATAGAAAACAGTGGCAGCGACAATAATTACTATAAGCCACCAAAAATTCTTAAAAAGGTTGCTTACTTCAATTAAAATCCTTGTCGGTAGAGGCAGGGCCTGCGAAAGCTCATCAAAAACTATTAATAATTTTGGAACAGCAAAGGTAAGGAGTGCAAAAATTGCAAGTACGCCAAATACCATTAAAATGACCGGATAGGTCAGGCTCGAGCGTATTTTAGAAATGGTTTCTTCTTGTTTATCCGAAAAATCAGCAAGTCGATTCAGAATCAGATTAAGCTCTCCGCTTACCTCTCCGGATCTAACCATGCTTATATAGAGATTACTAAAGACACTAGGGTGCCGAGCGAGCGCTTCCGAGAAACTCCCCCCGTCCTGAATAAAATCTTTTATGTCAAGGACAATGCTTTTTAAGGTGCGGTCTTGTGTCTGATTGTGTGCGGTAGAAAGGGCGTTAAGAATCGTCAAGCCTGAATCGAGTAAATCAGCCAGCTGTCGGGTAAATATACCGAGATCTCTACGTTTGACTTTTTCAGAAAACTTTAAGGCAGGCTGCGTTGACTGCTTATCTGCAGACCCCTCTTGACCTATATCGATAGGAAAATATCCTAATCCGGAAATCTTATCGAGCGCACTCTCTTGAGTATCAGCATCGATGGTGCCTTCGACAATATCATGAGGACCTTTTTTGGCGCGATAGTGAAATCGGGGCATTTTTTTCTCTGTCTTGCTGTAATTCTATCATAGCCACCCAGTGTTTTCAAGGCTAATCAAATCAAAAAATCCAGGCTATTTGTTCTCTTTATGCGCGGCATAAGAAATCAAACGGCCTGGATTTAGAATGTATTTGTTTGAGCGCAAGCTTACGTCATGCTGTTACAGAATTGAATCTTAAGATGCTGGATAAGCCTTATGATAAAGATCTTATCATCCACTATGGCGTAAGAGTCGCCGTATACTTTAAACATGATCTTCTCATCGTTATCTTTATTGGAAGATACTCTGGTTAAAAACGTCTGCTTAGGCTTAAGCCTTCCCTCTTTTTTGCGCTGATCGAGGAATAGCTGCAAATCAAAATCAGAAGTTATCTCCAATACCTCCTTTACGATATAGATAGTCCTCTTCTCCAGCGTCTGAGTCAGACCCGGTTCTTGCAGAGACTCGGAGATAAAAAGCTCCCTTCTTCTCTTGTTGGCAGATACTAAGTTTTGCAACACCATTTCTCTCATCACAAACACCTCATAAAAAACCGAGCCTTCATTCCTTAAAAGCCCGGTAATCATCTGGGTAAAAAAATAACCCTTAGATTAGTTATCGGTACGCTCTGCTGTCATAGGTTTTCACCGTTAGACCAGAAGCTTTGCGCCCTACAGTTTCCTGTAGTTTGCCTCTTCGCCATTGCATCAGTGGCGAAGATCCGCCATGTTTTGTGGCGAATTTTCGGAATAAGAGTACCACTCTATATCTAACTCACTAAGAAAAATATAGCACATTTTTCGCAAAAAACAAGGGGTAGGAGTAATTTGAAGAAAATGTCCTCTTCCCTTCCCAGAAAGGTATCAGGACGGGATGTTTTTGAAAAATTCTCTTGGAATTATAAAGCTGGAGTAAAAAGAAATGCGTATTTGTATGTTAGGATAGAAATTATTCGATGAGCAGCTCTTCCTGCTGGGCCACGCGCACTACCTCGGAAATAGTGGTTAAGCCTTGCTGCACCTTCTCCCACCCGTCCTGTCGCAAGGTGCGCATGCCCGTAGAAATAGCTTTCTGTTTTATTTGATTTGCAGGAGCTCTTTCCAATATCATATCTCGTATCTGGTCGTTCATAACCAGAAATTCATAAATTCCTGTCCTGCCGCGGTAGCCGGTAAATTTACATGCCTCGCAGCCCTTGCCTTCATACAGCATAAGACTGGAAAAATCAACATTATCAATACCTAAGTTTTTTATCATCTGCTCTTGAGGTTTTACCTGCTGTTTGCAGCTCGGACAGATAAGCCGTACTAACCGCTGAGCAATAAAACACTCCACCGAAGAAGAGATTAAATACGACTCAACGCCCATATCTATTAAACGCGCGATAGCACTTGCAGCGTCATTGGTATGCAACGTAGAAAATACCAGATGACCCGTAAGGGCTACGCGAATGGTAATCTCAGCGGTCTCAAAGTCTCTGACCTCTCCTACCATCATAATATCGGGGTCGTGGCGCAACATCGAACGCAACCCCTGCGCAAAAGTAAGGCCAATACGAGGATGTATCTGTATCTGGGTAATGGCCGACATTTGGTATTCAATCGGGTCTTCGATAGTAATTATTTTTTTATCGGTCGTATTAATCTTGGAAAGGCAGGCATAGAGTGTTGTAGTCTTTCCGGAGCCGGTAGGACCGGTAACAAAAATAATCCCGTGAGGCTTTTTTATCAATGCATCCAAAATCTTTAATTCCGCTTTCGAAAGCCCTAGTTGTTCTAAGTTGTATAACATCGTCGGAGTTAATAATCGAATCACCACACTTTCTCCAAAGGCGGTAGGAATCACTGAAACCCTTAAATCTAAATCATTATCGCCCACTCTTACTTTGATGCGTCCGTCCTGAGGCAGGCGCTTCTCGGAAATATTCAGAGACGACATTATTTTTATGCGCGAGATAATTGCTGACTGGAACTGCTTTATTGCGGGAGGCACCGTAGCATCATAGAGTATTCCGTCAATGCGATAGCGTATTTTTAGCTGATTCTCCTGCGGTTCAATATGGATATCAGTTGCCCTGTCTCGAAAGGCCTCAAGAAGTATCTGATTGACAAACTTTCCTACCGTCGCATCAGTAGCAAGCTGTTCAATATCTTCTGTCGCTGCTGTCTGGGTCTTAACAGTCTCCTGTGTAGTATCGATCATCTTCTCGATTGTCTCAGCACCCACACCATAATATTTTCTAATCGATTCCACGATATCCTGCTCTCCCCCGAGCACTGCCTTAATCTTATACCCTAGGAGAAGCGCGACGTCATCAAGGACCGTTACATTCAATGGCTCGGTCACCACAATGGTAATAACATCACTCTCTAATTTAATCGGCATCAATTTGTAGTGATAGGCAAATTTTGCAGGGACTTTTTTGATGACCTCAGAATCTACGGCAATATCTTTAATCTTCACATAATCTATTTTTAACTGCTTAGATAAGAGGGGCAGAATTTCCTCTTCGCTTGCAAAACCTAATCGCATAATGACGGTGCCCAAGAAATCATTCGTCTTTTTCTGTTCCGCAAGCGCAACCACGAGTTCATCTTCGGTGATTACTTGGTTATCCACCAGTATCCGTCCCAGCAATGCAGAATCTTTTTTCTCGACCATACTACTTCCTTCTTCTTTTGCTCTACGCTGGCCTATGTAATCGAGCAACGCGTTGTTCTTAAAACTGTGCTTCAATTATACTACAAGAATGCGCTGAACACAAGCTACCTTCCTAATTAAAGAAGCTCATGACTAAATAGTATGTTAATAAGATGAAGAAAGTGTGGCGTTATTTTACTTCTACTGATGCGTCTGAGTCAAAAGGATTTGTCCGCATTGCAAGCGAAAAAAGGTAGGAATAATTTTTCTTAAGGTGCTTCATGTAGTCAAGCCACTCAGAGAGCAACTGGCGATATGCCCTCTTCATGTCTCCGGCGAGATGCTGATAGTCGGTTTCCGGGAGGCGTCGCAAATCTTTTCGGTGCACTAATTCTTCAGTGAGATGAAATACCGCCCATAGCAAATTCGTAAACGACTCATGCTCCAGCAAATTAGGGTTTTCCAAAAGGGTAAGCAAGAATTGCCTACGCTCCTTCAGGAATTTCCTTACATTTTCCAGATCAGCCCTTGTAATATCAATCGCGCAATCGTAGCGCTTAAGCTCTGTGCGCACTTTCGTAAACTCTTCATCCGACCAATCGCCGTCAATAATAAGTCTATCAATAATCTTCGCTGCGTTGGGATCAAATCCAGAAAAAGTCTTTAGCAAATCCGTCCCTACTTCGCTGAAGAAAGCTCCTATCACCATGTTGAGCTTATTTAACAATGCCTTTTTCTCTCTATGGTGCAGCAATTGATGAATCACGAGAGTCACCATTAAAACCTCAAAGAAGACAAAGGCAATGTCTCCGATAAGATAGATAAAGATATGGTGCACATCTCGAAAGATTGCAAAATGGATTAGATACACCAGCGCAGAGAGCGCTATCAAGAGCAAACCGAGTTTCACTTGCCAATCAAGAATTCGTTTCATATTTATATTTTTTGATTTACTTCACCGGCGACATATCTGCAAGAAGCGATTCTAAATCTTCTTCGTGCTTAACCTCATCTTCTAAAATCTCTAATGCCATCCTATAAGTAATCGGGTCTTTGTCTTTAACGAATGCGAGTATTTTACCGTAGACTGCGATAGCGCACTGCTCGCCTTTAATGTTTTGCTTCAAAAGCGCCTTTGTGTTAGGATTAGACGGCTTATCGTATCCGCAGTTAGTTTCTTTATACCAGTCTTTCGGCTCTAAAATCGGGGTTCCCCCTAAAGTAATAATACGCTCTACAAGCATTCCTGCATGTTTCAATTCTTCACCAGCATGTTCTTCCAACTCAGATGCGACAATACCCCTCATCCTACCGCTGGCTACTTTCGCACCGACCCAATATTGATAATATGCAAGCCACTCGTCGGAAAGCGCCTTATTTAAAAGATTGCTAAGCTTTTTTACATCCACACCAACGATTGCTCGTCCCTTGGTACCCATTACTACACCTCCTCTATGTTAAATAGGTTGCATTGCGTGCTTGACGTAGAAATTCATTATACCAAACAGTCTTTTTTTAGTCCATAATAAATTTCTATTATAATTCATGCTCTACCATATTTCAGGCGTCGAAACATGTCGTATACGGTGGGAAATAACGTGGCCATGCGAAGCTTGAAGCTCTCTTTGCGTATGAGCACATGGCGCCTCTGTACCTCTTGCGTAAGAAGCACATCATATTTATATCCAAAGTGCTCATTGATTACCTTGAAAAATTGTAAATCCGCTTGATAATGCTTAATACGGCCTTCACCTACGCGCTCGTAGCTGCGGGCCCAAACTCCTCCGCTGTGAATTCGATAAACCCCCATAATCTCATCGAGGTAGCCAATATCACCATGCTGTGCACTCAGAAGAAAAAAAGGCCAATCACAAAAGGTTACGGAATAAAACCATTGCGGGAATTCGCGAACAAGATTATTACGCACCATCACTGATGAGGTCGGCATAAAATTACGGTGCAATAAATCTTTCAATGTCAGAATTGAATTTAATTTTTCTTGATGATAGGGATGGCTTTCCCTATTGCTCTCATATACTAAATTAACGTTATGGAAACAGAGCGCGCACTGTGGATTGTTATCAAGAAAATCAACTTGTTTTTGTAGTTTTTGTGGCGAGGTCCAATAGTCGTCTCCATCGAGGAGTGCTATGTATTGCCCGCGAGAAGCATGCAGAGTCTGTATAAAATTATTATGCCTTCCAATATTTCTCTCTGGCAAGAGCAATCTGATTTTATCGGGATATCGCTTCTGATAGTCGATGAGAATTGCCCGTGAGTTATCTTGAGAGCAATCTTCTCCCGCAATAAACTCGTAATCAAAATTGACCTGCTGCATTAATACGCTCTCAATTGCCTGTGCAATAAATTTTCCCTGATTGTACACGCGAGCGCTAATACTTACTTTAGGATTCTTTTGCGGCATCTTTTGATTGCGTTTTCTCGAAAATAGTAATTAAGATACTTTCTTTTTTATTTCTTCTCCGTGCTGAATTGCAAATCTAATAATCTGACAAATAGTGTTGATCTGCTCTCCTCCTATCGCTGTTCCCGTGGGAAGATTCATCAGGCTTTGAGTAAGGTATTCGGTATTTGGCATCTTCAGCCCTGAGTAAGAAACATCCGATTGATAAGGCTCACAACGGTGGCAACCAGGATAATAGTATCTCTTGACTAATACATTCTCTGCATGAAGAATATTGACTAATTGGTCACGGGTCAGCTTAGTAGCCCGGTGATCAATTTCAAAAACGATATACTGATAGTTAGTCTTTTCCCTCTCGTCATATTTTGTGAGCGTAATTCCCGGAAGGCTCGCAGATTCCTTTTCGTACTGCTTATAATTACGCTGGTTAATAGCGATAAACTCATCCATGCTCTCCAGCCCGGTAAGTCCCATCGCAGCAGAGAATTCATCCAGTTTTGCATTGGTGCCAACACTAATTACATTGTCGTAACCAGAGAAACCAAAATTTTTCATAAGCCTGATTTTCGAAGCGAGCTCGTCGTCATTCGTTGCGATCGCACCGCCCTCTAAGCAGTTGAGAAATTTTGTCGCATGGAAACTAAACACTTCTGCATTACCAAAATTTCCAATCATCTGTCCTTTGCAAGAAGCGCCAAAGGCATGGGCTGCATCAAACAGTAGTTTTACATTATTTTTATGTGCGATTTCTTCTAAGCGCTGGACTTCGCAAGGCCGTCCCCAAAGATGTACCCCCATAATACCGGTGGTGTTAGATGTAATCAGTTTTTCAACGTTCTTTGGATCAATGTCATGCGAAGCGCGGTCGACATCGCAAAAGACAGGTCGTATCCCAAGCCATTGCAACGCATGGACGGTAGCAACAAAGGTAAAAGACGGAACAATTACTTCTCCGCGTAAGCCTAATGCCCTAATAGCAACCTCTAACCCAGATGTACCACTACTGACTGCAATACAATGTTTCACCCCAATCAATTCAGCAACCTTACGCTCGAATTCTTTGACGTATATCCCGTCGTTTGTCAACCATTTCCTATCGAGTATATCATGCAGGCGCTCAAACAAACGCTCTTGATTACCGATATTCGGACGACCGACATGCAACTTCTCATCGAATACCGGTGTACCTCCAAAAATAGCCAGGTCAGCAATATTTTTCTTATTCATTTTTTCTCACTACTTTTGCCGGAGAGCCAAATGCAATTACTCCCTCCTGAATATCCTTGGTAACTAATGCGCCGGCGCCGATAACCGAACGGTCTCCTATATGCACGTGATCTACTACCGAAACACTCATGCTGATTGAGCATCGTTCTCCGATCTTACTGGAACCTGCTATCACCGCCGAAGGCCCGATCCTAGAATATCTACCTATCTTCGCATTGTGCCCTATTGATACCGCTCTATTGATCACGCAAAAATCATCGAGATACGCATGCGGTGCAATTACTACCCCCGGAGACACCAATACTCCCTCACCGATATGTACTCCCGAGCCTAAATGAGCTTTGGGATGAACCAACGGAGGAAATATCAGACTATGTTTTGCCTTTAACTCATCGGCTAGATGATATTTTTCAACTGACGTTGTCCCAAGCACATACTCATAGCCTTTTTCTGGTTGAAATGTCTCCAAACCCTGACTTACTTCAACCTTATACCCGAGTAATGCAATTCTCTGTTCAATAGAAATTCCCTTCTGCGGGGGTGCTACCTGTACGTTTTGAAATATCTTTACTACGGTGCCTTCATTGGCATGAATTAGATCAAAAATATCGCTTAAGAAATCACTGACTCCGAAAATTATAAATTTTTTCATTCTATGTCTTCCTTAAACGTAACGCCTTTCGCACTTCTTCGGGTGTAGCAATCTCGATATGTAAGGCAGCTGCGATATCGAATATCCTTTTTAACAAATCCATATTCGTAGCAAGCGTATCCCTTTTAGAGGTAAGGTAAATGTTATCTTCGATACCGACGCGCACTCCTCCGCCGTTAATCATACCATTTATATTCATCTTGAGCTGCGCATCGCCCACCCCGCCAACAGCCCAAATGGAATGCGCAGGTAATTCATGAATCAAAAGGCCTAAGTTTAAAATGTTTGCCTGCGCACAGGCAATGTTACCGAGGATAAGATTAAAATAAAAAGGAGGCTCAATCAATTTTTTAGAATGGAGATACTTGGCATAATTGATCATGCCTGCGTCAAAAACCTCCAGCTCTGGCTTGATCCCGTTATCAAGCATCTTTTTCGCGAGCATCTGAATCATCTGGGGACTGTTGATACTTGCCTGCTTGTTGAAATTAAGCGAGCTTAAGGTTAGGCTGCCCATATCAGGTTTATTGCTGCCGGTTATATCCAAACACTCTGATCTCTTTTCAAATTCTGACCATGATCTGCCGCTGGTTGAGACACACAGGATAAGATCCTTATCCACCGAGCGGATACCTTGAATGATTTCCTCGTAAATCTCCCTCTTGTAAGCAGGCTTACCGTCTTTACCGCGTGCGTGTATGTGCGCCATAGAAACACCATACTGCCGTGAAGCTAAAATATCTTTAATGATTTCTTTGGGTTTGACAGGCACATGAGGAGTCATCTCTTTAATAGGAATCATGCCAGTGGGTGTAAAATTAATAATGAGCTTATTCATTATTTATCCTCTTTCGATTTGAAAAGAGTATCATTACTTCAACCACTTTGCCTCCTACGCAACAACATCAATCTCCTAATGAAAGCTCGCACACCTACGCGCGGTAAAACCTTAAACACTCTTATGAACAATGTAAGCAGCTCTTTAAATGACAAATTTCCCAAGTCAGTGGTCATCATAACATACGGTGTAACAGGCTCGGACGACGATGAGAATCGCAGGCTATTTTCATACGCCTTTCTAAACATTACATATTGCATCGGATGAACCAGAGAAAGCGGTGGCTGCACGCTGTTTTCGTATGCTTTTTTAAGCAGAGGATTACTGTTTACATACTCCTCTTTCGCATAGAGCACAATGTTTTGCGCATAGTGAGATGCAATCCTCTCGTTATTCCACATCTTCGATCTCAGACAGTCAATCGCCGCAAAACCTCTTTGTTTAAAAAGTCGTGCCCAATATTCCGGCCACTGTTCATTGAGGGGATATTTTCCAGCTACATAGGGATTTGGGGGTTGGAACGGTATGGGGGCAGCGAATACAATCACCGGAGCAAGTCGAGCAAGTGAATCCACAAAAATATTTATGCCTTTTACAGGGATGTGCTGAGCTACCTCCAGAGAAACAGCTAGGTCGAAAGCAGTATCGTGACTGAAGCCTGTCCTTAAATCATGGCCGATGAACTCCTCTTGTTTTATCTGCAGCATCTTTCTATCTACCCAATCGCCGTCAACTCCCATGACGCGCTTAATGCTATGCTTTTTAAAAATCGCTAACAATTCACCAGTGCCACATCCAATATCTATTACGCTCTCAGGTTTTATAAATTGTAAAATAATAGGGACGATCTCTTGGGCTGATGAACGGGAGTCTTTCTGCATCGACTCAAATACTTCTGGCTTGCCGTATACGTCTGCTGCATCAATGTTTTTTTGTGCCATGAATTCAATGCTCCCGGTGATTACTTAATCGCTAAAAATCCTTCAAAACATACATACTTCATTATAGTCATAATATCTACAAAACCTGCGCGGGAAAGCAGATCAAGATTTCCCTGCGTAGAGAAAGGTTCCAAAATCCCTTTGAGGCTCCTCGATTTGGCAATAATTTCTTCGGGATTGTAATTCTGGTCAATTTTATAATCTGTGTAGATTGAAGTCATCATATCCTGAAAACGGGCATCCGGGCCGCGTACCTTCTCAAATAAAAGAAATCCGCCTCCCCAGTTGAGGGCCTGAAAAATACGGTTAAAGATTACCTGCCGATTCTTAGGTTTTACAAATTGCATCGTGTAGTAGGAAATAATTAAGTCTGCCTTTTTAAAATCAACGTTCATGATATCCGAGGTCAAAAAGGTGACATTTTTCATTCCCTTGCAGCGCTTTCGAGCCTTCGCTACCATCTCTTTCTCTTGATCGATTCCGATATAACGCACCTTTTTCTTTCCTGTACGCTTGGCAAGCCTGTGTGTTAATGCTCCAGTAGAACAACCGAACTCATAACAAAAAGATCCGTTTCCTAGAAAGAAATCAGATACCTTGGCAATGAGGTCGTGCCCTTCGTGATACAGAGGCACTGACCGCTCTACATGCTTATCAAAATGCTTGCTTACTTCACCTGCAAACGTCCAATTTGCGTTTTCAGCTATAATAGAATCTCCTGTTTTACCCATGATTACCTCCGCAATTTCACTATAGAATATCTTGTTAACACAATGCTGTAACCAAAGTGACAGGAATTGCTTATGCAAAATTCCACACCTTTTTGTGAGGTTTTATTTTACCATTTTATCGTCGGAATGTCAATGAGTGATACCGTGAAGTTCGCTGGTGTTCTTTCTAACAAACAAGAGCGGAAAGATAATATCACTGATACAGCAGGGAAGCCACACGGAAAGAAAAAGGAATAGGAAAATTGCTGCATATGAAAACCAGCTGATCGGACCACCGGCCGCCATAATGATGTGAAAAAGCGAAGCCCAGGTACTTACTAATACATGTCCTGCATGAGGGAATTTCGTAGTGGGCCAAAAATAAGCTATCGCAATGCCCAGAAATGCGAGAGGATTAATTAACCACCACTTTTCAATAAAGCCAATGTGGACTTGGCGGTGAGGTAAGTTAAGAAGCACTTCTCCTAGATACGGAATCACAGAATCACTCAACGTAGCAATTCCGATAGAGCCCACATAGCCAATAACAAGCAGAAGCAAAATGGGGCATTTCTTACCTAATTGTCCGCAGCGATACCGGCTATACAGAGATGCGGTCACCAAGGCGCTTAACACGACATGCAAGGGATGCAACACATAAAAGATATCGTGCGCTACCTCATGGGGCATCTTAACAGATGCAATCATTACCAGAATCCCGCTCACTGCCCCAAAAATGGTAAAAGATGAATGCTCTCTTAATTCATGTAGAATGCGCGCAAACATAATTTCTTTCTGTTAAAGATTTTTATCTATTTCTATTGGTTTGCTTTTCTTGGAAGTGAAAGAATGCTAATGTTACCTAAAAAATGCGTCCCTGATAAAATAAAAGATATCCTGCCACATTGTGACGACGAAAAACCTCCAGAAGGGCGGGAATACTTCTCGTACTCGATAATCAACATAGTCGCCATTGACTCTGACGACAACATATTGCAAGTATCCACCTTCCCATCGAGGCACATCCAAAGGCATGCCGCCGCCGCCTGAAGTAATATACGTAACTCCCCCAAAGGATTGTTCGTTATAATAATGTTCATGCCCGGCAAATACAATATCTACGTTATACTTTTCGCACAACTTCATAAATTGATATGACCAAGGATTAACTTCCGGTCTATACTTATGCCGGTAAGACGAAGAGACGGGTTGTTTGTGAACCAAGATAAACCTATTGACATAGGCTTGAGATTTTTTCAATTCTTTTTCAAACCACTGAAATTGCTCCTTGGAATAATCCCCATTGATGTTATTCACGGCAATAAAATATGAATTGCGATTCACAAAAGAAAATTCCTTTTCTCCAAAGCGTCTTTTAAACTCAGCTGCCCCTTGTTCGTGGTCGTCATCATGATTACCGACTATGTTAATTACGGGCCATTTGATTTCGTTACTTAATTTATTATACACCTTATAATCCCAAGGGCTACCCCTGAAGGTCACATCGCCTACGTTTGCGACGAAATCGATTGGTAGTTTTTTCCATCTTCCTTCCAAATTGATGTGTTTTATTATCTTTAAAAATGCGCTATCCGTTATAAATATCCCCGAGCTAGAATCACCTACAATGATAAAACCAAAAAGCTCTCCTTCATTCTTTTTTAAGTCATCTATTACCTCCCTATTGGCAACAGAAGGTGGCTCTTTTTTAAGATACAGCAGCAAGCCCGGAATAATCGACCAGACAAAGGCTGCTACAAATAATAAAATTAGAATTTTTTTGATTTTCTTCATGGTAATAAAGGGATTATTATAACATATAAATTATGACGCGCAAGATATGATTTTAGGGTCGGTCTCCCTATTAAGCTGCCCGTCAAGATAGCGGGACTTTTTTGCGGAATCTTCCACTCCTTACGCTTAGATATAAAAGCTCGTGCAACATTTTGTTTCTGCGACTTTTAGTACAGTACTATTGGCTAAACGTCTTGTACATCCCATATCCTGCGGCTGCAGTAGCCAAAAGACGCCAGCACCCTTGTAAAAATGGCATGGTCAATAACAATATGATGATTAAGAATTTTCGCATGTATTGCGCTCCTTTTCTTTAGAGAATACCATTCTTTCTTACTGTATTTTTTTATTATATCTTTAAAAAGTGCTACGCGCTACTACTAAGATTATTTATTACTATTAGGAAAATGTGTAAAATCCTATTCTTCCTTGCCCGTTTGCGCTACTATTAAACTATCCTTCTGTCTTCTCGCTCTATATGTATCGATAAGGACGATAAGAAATCCTATGCGCAACCTAGCCACCATCCTCGCAAATACCCTAAAGATGCTTCTCGGGGCATATTCGCAGTTACGCAGATACTTAAGAGCGTTTTTAAAATCCCGTGCGCTTAAGTATGCCAATCCCAAATGATACATTGTTTTCTGTATCTTCCTTCTGATAATCTGTAAGTACTCTTCGTTGAAAAAATCGGTTCCCGTTACATAGGCATCAAAGTTCTTAAAGATATAAAGAAGCGCCTTCAGGCTCGTAACCCTATCCCTGCTGATATTACCTGGATGCACTCTTTTCATCACATACTTACCTTCAAGGTAATGTGCTTTGTAATTTAGTGCAAGCCTAAGCCACATATCGTAATCCATGGCGTTTTTAAAAGTTGTATCAAACACGCCGATTCTATCAATACACTTCTTTCTGACCATAGCCGAAGAGGTAAGGATAAAATTATCAAACAGTAATCTTTTTATAAACACCCCTTGGGTAAGTAGATGTTCTGAAAAAGAGTGTTGCGGGTTAACAAAAAGCTGCTCTTTATCATCGTTAAAAACCACATAGTATTCACTGCAGCAAATGCCAATACTCTCATCACTGTTGAGAATATCTACCTGTGCGCTCAATTTATTCTTAAGCCATATATCGTCAGAATCCAGAAACGCGATATACTCGCCCTGTGCCCGACATATGCCTGTATTTCTGGCACAATAATTTCCCATATGTTCGACTTTTATATAACGAATTCTCGTGTCGTTTATGCGCTGCACGATATCTCCGGTGGCATCCGTTGAGCCATCGTCAATTACCAAAAGCTCCCATTGACCATAATCCTGCGCAAGCACGCTTGTGATTGCCTCGTTAATGTAGCGGGCAGAATTAAACGCCGGAAGTATTATTGAAACCAGTTTGTTCATAAAAGAATGAATCACTTCGTGACATGAAATAATTTCTTTATTTTTCGGTACACAAACCGCAAGGCATAATAGAGCGACATATAAATACTATCTAAGAACCTTAGCGGCTTAGTTGTCATTTCTAACCTTTGAAAGCCTGCAGTACCGGATTTCTGTATCGCAAGCGCCTTTAGCCTGATTTTATGAAGACAGGTAAACAGCGCAACGGGACACTCAAAACAATCTTGACAAAGCAGTTTAAGAAATGCACTATGCTCGGGATGCAAAGGTTGATTGACAGACCGTTTTTTATACTCTGGTATGGATAAACTGCCCCAGTTACGCATCTTAAGTAAATGTGCCAAATCAAAACCAAACCTCTCGGTGAGCTCAATAAATGCGGGCATTTCCCGATAATTATTTTGCTGAACGAGAAAGTTAGTCATAACAAAACGAAGTGGTCCCTTTTTGCGAAGCTCTGATATAAATTCTAGATTCTCCATAAGGGTTTGCCAATTACCGCCCGGTCTGTTTTTCGGATAGGTCTCCGGAGATGCCGCATCGATGGAAATATCAGCCGTAGCAATGCGCTCATGAATTCCCTTCATCGCTTCCCACTTCTCTCGTGTCCACAATAAACCATTGGTACCCAAATGTATTTCTAGATTCGGATAATCTTCTGCGGACAAACTCTGCAAAAGTTTCTGGTATACAGGGCTGGCAAACGGATCTCCTACGCCGCTTATATACAGTAAGCGCAAGTCCTTTCCAATTTCAGAGAATATCCTCTCCTGAAATACGAGCTTACGTTCAATATCTTCTTTACTGGCATCCTTTTTTCCTCTGCGACAAGACGGACATAATAAATTACAGGTACTGTCATACCCACACGTAAGCGTAAACGGCCCGTCGTTAAGAACGGTCATATTGTTCTCGATGATTTCCCGTAAGCGAGGATCGGTAATCTCATCGGCATTTCTATACGGAGTCCCGTTCTTCTCCCACCACAGAGGTACTTCTTCTTCCCTGGTTAAAAAGTAGCAATTCCCCTCGATGCAATACCGGAAAGACCCATCGAGAATCGAGGCGCGAAACTTTTGAGCTGCAGGACTGTTCCAAACTTCACGCACCGATTTTCCTGTGAGGTCAACACACTGGGGACGTATCCATCCCGGACAACAAAAATTCGCCCCTCGCCCCTCCTGTATTTCAAACCATTCGAATGGCCTTGTGCAAAACTTTCGCTTCTTTGCTTTCCTTATCATAGGTTTTACTTGCTCTCTCATTGGTTGATTATTGATTCCCGGATATGCTTTGTTTATACAACTCGACTGTCATTTCTGCAACTCTATCCCAGCTATTTTCTTGAACTCTACACTTATTGTATTGCCCCATACCCGGTAAAGTTTTTTCGTTTTGGATAGCAGTGGTTATCGCTTGAGGCAATCCTTGCTTTGACGTTGGATCATATAAAAATGCACCCTTGTCATCTAAAAGCTCTCCTAAAGAACCTAGGCGAGGAGCGATACAAGCCTTTCCAAAAGACATCGCCAAAAGAGCAACTCCTGATGTGGTGAATCTTAAATAGGGAATCGCTACCACATCGCAGGCGCTCATATAAACTTGAATTTGGTCATCAGGAATAAATTCAGACGTTAATCGCATAGCATCACGATGTCCTATTTTTTTCTTAACTTGCTCAAGGTAGCTAGGAATACCGGACTTGCCGGCGATTATCAGCATTATCCTATCGTTACGCAAATCAGTAACGGCGTCGATTAACTCAAGGAGTCCTTTATGAGGAAACATCCAGCCAAAGAACAAAATTGCAAAACTCGAATCAGGAATATTTAGTATCTTGCGTGCCTCTTGAGGCACAATAGTATTCTTATAATACCCAATATAATTGCCGTGGGGAACCACTGATACATTTCTTTCTCTTAGTTTCAGCAGCCGGATAAGCTGTACTTTTTCAGCGTTGCTGTGGACTATGACTTTATCGCACATTTTACAAATAAAGCTGTCAGACAATTGATACAGCCTGTTGCTTGTCTTTTTTATCTTCGTAATATCATGAACAGTGCAGATAATCTTATTGCCCTTGCGCTTGGCAAAAAACAGGCCGCTACAGATCTTGTATAAATGCCAGTATCGTTTTACCGCGGATCCACCGTAGAGATAAATCCCCCCAGTCAATTGTATATGAAGAATGTCTGGCTTAAATGTTCTTGCGATCTTTGGCAGAAAAATTATTTCTTCACTATGCTCCTCTATCTGAATACCTAAGCTACGTAAATGTTTTACCAATAACTTCTGATAGGGATTAAACACCCATCTGGATATGAGGATAACTTTCATAGGGCGTATCTTTCCGATAACATTGCTTTAATCAACATGAACACCGTATAGGATTTACGTGCTTGCTGGATGAGGTGGCGGGAATCGTTCGAACACATTTCCACAACTCTCCGTCGATGAATATCTTACAACATATCTACTTTATTGTCAAAGGATTAACTATAAGAAAAATTAATGGCGGTGGTGTTTGCGGTGTCTGCTCCCGTGGAATCTCTTGGGTGTGCTTCGTCTTCCTTGGTACAGTTTCTGGCCCTGGCGATTTTGTGACCCTTCATGAAATTTTTCTTTTGGAAATTCAGGGTGCTCAACGATTTGCAAAGCAGTCTTAATAAGTTTTTCGATGTTTCTAACATCCCTGCCCTGCTCAGGCGTGGCAAAAGATATAGCGCGGCCTTCGTGTCCCGCGCGGGCTGTGCGGCCGATGCGATGCACATAATTCTCAGTTTCATCCGGAAGATCATAATTCACAACAAGCTCTATACCGGTCACATCAATACCCCTGGCAGCAATATCAGTGGCAACGAGTATTTTATACTTTCCTGATTTAAAACCGTTCAAGGCCTCTTTTCTCTGGGCAAGTGAACGATTTGAATGAATCTCAGCGGCTCTGCGGTTCATCTGCTGTAAGCCGCGTGCAATCCTTTTAGCACCCATCTTTGTCCGGGAGAAAACAAGCACCGGACCGTGATAGCGGTCGAGCAGTTTTAGTAAAAGTTGACGCTTTGAGCTTTTTTTAACAATAAAGACTTCTTGAATAATGTTCTCCGCAGTAGTTCCTGAAGGAGCGACCTCAACATGTATTGGGAGTCTCATATGCGCGGATGCAATTTTGACGATTTCTCCTGGTATTGTCGCGGAAAAAAGCATGGTCTGTCTATTGCGTGGAACACATTTAATAATTCTTTCGATATCCGGCAGAAATCCCATGTCAAGCATACGATCAGCCTCGTCCAAAACCAGGACATTTACATCTGCCAAAATAATTGTGCGTCGCTTCATATGATCGACAAGACGCCCGGGCGTAGCGACTAAAACACGGGGGTTTTTTCTTAATGCTTTTAGCTGCAGATTCATGGATACGCCGCCCATAATAACAGCGGTCTTTATGCCAAACGACGGGGCAATCTTCGCAAACTCTTCATTAACCTGAAGAGCAAGTTCCCTGGTAGGTACAAGAATCAACGCGCGGCCATTTTTCTGGGAAAGACGCTGAATAATTGGAACGGCAAAGGCGAGTGTCTTACCGGTGCCTGTCTGCGCAACTCCTATAATATCTTTGTCTTCTATGACAATGGGGATGGCTTTATGTTGGATCGGCGTTGGAACGGTAAACTTCATTCGATCCAAAATATCGAGGATTTTTGGGGCAATCCCAAGGCCGTAAAAAGAAGTATTTGCGTGTGTCATCACAGCCCATAATAACACTATTGAAGGAAGATGTATATAACTATTATTTTTTTAAGATGGTCTCTAAATAACCGCAAGCTGAGCACCAAAACTAACCTTAATCTTTGTCTTTTTATTATGGGTAAAACAGGGTGGGTAGACGAATCATTAAAAGAGTTCTAGATAATTAAACATTCCATCTTTTTAAACGCAGCATCTTTTAAAGAGGCGAAATCGCCGGGCCTAAGATCTTCTGTTTCAATCGGTGGGAGCACCGTCAACGTAGCAGCAACCTTTGTTTTAAAAAACCAGCTCTTTTTAGGAATAGCCTCGCTAGTGCCATTGACTACAACGGGAAGGATGGGTAATTTTTCCTGAATTGCCAGCTTAAATGCACCGTTTTGAAACTCACCCATCTCACTGGCTTTACTTCGAGTGCCTTCTGGAAAGAATACCACCGAAATATCTTTTTTCAGCCAATCTGCAGCTTGCCGATAGACCTTTTTAATACTTCCGAAATCCCCTCGCGAGAGCCTTATGTGCTTAGTGAGAAAAAGGCACCAGCCAATAAAAGGTACCTTAAACAGGCTTTCCTTCGCCACCCATTTGAACTGCATATGCGTCTTATACATTACTGCAATATCAGCCAAACTCTGATGATTGGCGACTATCACATATGTTTTATGCCTGTCAATATTTTCTAATCCGCTCACCTGAAGTTGCCAGTAAGGATTACATCCAATCACTGCGTCTGCCCACCAAAAACATTGCGCGTGGAGGATCTTTCTTTTTTTATCAAAAGGGAAAAGGATTGCAGCCAAAACGCAATCTACCAAAAAAAGTAGAATGGTAAGAATCGAAATAAATATCCATATTACTGCTGAAACTATAATTTTCATTTCAACTTTTAAGTTGTTTCGATTTTGTTTCTACGAACATTCAACATTAGGATTGCGGCATTCTAAGCACATCCTGTAGTCGATCAGCAATTTTACTCATTTTATTCGGCGCCATCCAGAAATGCTTCAATGAATACAGGGGTCTGGTAAAGATTTGCTTCATCTGAAGCTGTCTCATCAGCTGTTTATCATACTCTTGCATACGCGTGATATCTTCCGGAGTCCACTGTGGTGTTCGCAGTAATGATTTGCCGTTTCCCTGTATAGCTTCGGCAAAATCCTTATCGGTTAAATCAGTTTTTACGAGATAATTTTTTTGCAGTGCCTCTTCGTAAAGGGCGGTACCTAAAAGTGGGGTGGCGATAGACAGGCCACTTGCAACGCCGTGTTTTTCAGCTAACATTATTCGAAAATTTATCGTTTCCTTCATAGCCTCTAGAGTCTCTCCGGGTAACCCGATCATAAAACATGCATCAAGTGGAACTTTATGTTTCTTACACAAGGCCACATTTTCTATAACAGTATCTAAACGTAAATTTTTTTTGATAATATTGTCTAAGGTGGCTTGGCACCCGGATTCAATCCCCAACCTTAAACTTAATACGCCAGTCTTCTTTGCCAAGTCAAGAAACTCTGCATCAATTCGATCTGCCCTAATACCGTTAGGGGTATTCCAGGTAAATTTTAGTTTCCTTTTTACTATTTCTTTCAAGTGCAATTTAGTCTTATTAAGGTTTGCATTAAACCCATCGTCTTCAAAACTAATATGCCCTACTTTCAAATGTGCGATAACCCATTCTATGTGTCCAGTGATATATTCTACGCTATGAGCTCTTAACAGATTACCCATAGACAGATGAACAGAACAAAAATTACATTTATAGCCACAGCCTCGAGTGGTGACCATGGAAAGCGCGCGGGTGTTAGCTCCTGAGCGAAATGACGTAGGAAGCGTTAAATAATACTCTGTATCTATCAATTCATAAGCCGGATACGGTATTAGATCAAGATCCCTGATCCAGCCCCTTGCTTTATTTTTGTGGATCTCTCCTGTTGTTGTATCCCTATACGCTATCCCGTCGATCTGGTCCAGGTTATTGAACCGTCCTTGGTCGTAATTATTGATGATTTCTTCAAATGTTATTTCCCCTTCTCCCACAACCACAATATCAAATTCTTTGTGTTTTGTTAAAATTGCTTCTGCGGCAACAGAGGCATGATTACCACCAATAACAATTGGGACATTAGGAAATACTTTCTTGCAAATTTCAGCGCAAAAAATAGCATTAGAAAATTGCGAGGTGAATAAGTTGTTTATCCCTATGATGTCAGGATTATATCGGGTAATTTCAGTTTCTAGTTCTTCTGCGGACATCCCAATCCTTACACCACCGTCGGCAATACTTTGCTTAGTTTCCGGGCGTAACGCATCGACAAAAAAAACCGTATGTCCCTTCTGCTTAATATACGAGGCCACAGTAAGCAACCCAATGGGAAGAAGCTTGTTACAGTACATCGGGTTTGAGCCAGGATAAAAAGCCTGGGGTGGGTTAATAAGCAAGACGTTCATAGGGTATTATTATGTGTGCGCCTTTTTGGGCAGTGGCACTAACTGCTCATTTTCTTAAAGCTACTCTTTGGGGCACCGCATACAGGGCAAGTCCAACTATCAGGAATATCTTCAAATGCTGTACCAGGCTCAACACCATGCCCCCTATCGCCGTCTCCGGGAATATAGATATATGAGCATTTGGTGCATTTATATTCATCAGCCATTATGCTTTCTCCTTTTATTATTAACCCCAGAAACGAACAATTCTATATTAGTTGGGCACATTTTGGGCAAGATTATTTTTGCAGATGCTTCTGTGCCTTCTGTAATTTGTGAGAAAATGGGCCCTTCTTAAACGCTGAAGTCCATCGTCTTATAACAATCCAGCCGCCGAATCGAACCAGAGCATTGCGCCAGGGCTGATACCATCTTTTCCATTCAGATTTTATATTATACATAAAGAAAATCAAAGCAGGAAACGAGAGTATATGCAATCCTATTAGAAACATATACCGGAACTGATAAAACATATTCATAATCTTTCTAATAGCATATTGCATGTCTTGTGCCGTCATTGGCTCATCCGGTACAAAGAGCGGAAAATTTCCATCATAATACTCCCAACCTACATCTTCAATCGGATAGATTCTGTTTTGCGCTTTAAGCCGATCTCTCAATTCTGTGCCGGCCAAAGGAACCGGCAATAAAACCTGTATAGAATCAATTCTTGCTTTTCTAATAAATTTCTTAAAACGCTTGATCCGCTCCTTCACCGACATGCTGAATTGCACATCTTCTCTCATCGGATAGCCAAAGATAAACATCCCGTGCACTAAAAAATGGAATTTATGAAATATGTTAGTAAGCGCTATCATATCTTCGGGCTTTACTTGTTTATTCATTGCTTGTAATTCTTCTTCAATCGGCGATTCATAACCAATGGCCACGGTGTTAATACCCGCTTGGCGCATAGCAGAAAGCAGCTCTGCATCTCTCGCTTTATCTAATCGTATCTGAACCATTATATCCAACCTTCTACCAATATTCTTTTGATACTCCTGCAACATCTTGCAAAATCGTATTGTTTCATCGCGCTGTTGCCCAAAAAGATCATCAACGATAAAAAAGTGCCTGGCATCTTTTGTTTCCAAAAGGAATCTCATGGATTCCAGCAACCGTTCTGGCTGCGCAGTTCGGGGCTTGCCCTTAACCGTGCAGAACTCACAGTTCATCCCGCAGCCGCGTATCCTTTCCACAGGATACACTTTAATCGTCGCATATCGAAGCAAGGAAAAATCGGGTAAAGGTAACTTATCAAAGTCAGTGATCGGATCTCTTCCGGGAGTTCGGACGATTTGATCATTCTCCTTATAGGCAACACCTCGGATCTTTCGTACATCCTGCTTTCCTTCCAAGGCAAGAAGAAGCTCTTTTATAGCTTCCTCTCCTTCACCAATAACCACATAATCTATATCGGAAGATAATGCATCAGCTATGTTATTTTCAACAAAATGCTGCCCACCAGCTATAGTTACCACTCCTTTACCTTTATAAAATTGAGCGATCTTATAAAGGCGAGGAATAGTGCTTGTCAAACCACCGTATAATCCAATAACATCTGCCGGCCTCATACGTTGTAGAAATTCGTGATCGGCTCCACCTTCCTTACTGCGGGGGCCGTATCTTCGAAGATTGTTTTCATCAATTACCTCAACATCCCATCCTTCCATTTTATTTGCGCTACTGGCAATGCATATGGGCCCAAGCGCAGTAGTTTTACTTGCTACGGAAGAATAGACATTAAACGCCGGAAATGCTGGAATTATTATCCGTAATCTTTTTCTTTTTGTGGATGAATTTACCATAATCTTTTTTTATTATATCGCAAAATATTGATGCGTGCTACTGCAAAAATTGTTAACTTTTATCTCAAGCAAACACACTCAGAATGCAGTATTATTCTTTTTTGATATACGCTATGCTCCAACCAACAACAATTCCTACTAAGAGTGTTACAAAAAGAATAAGTGCCCTGCTAGTCTGAACCGACCAGAACAAAAATTGAATCTTTACCACTTCATAATTTTGCAGGATAAAAATTATAAGCAACAATAAAAGAACAATTACAACCATTAATTTTCCGCTCATCGTTGTTCTCCTACAAAAAATTAAAACTGTTTTTTGAATTTTAAATATACTTTATCATCGGAAGTAGATTCTGCATCAGAGGCATCGATTTTATCTTGTTGTTGCTTGATTTCTTTTTCTGCGCCAACGGAAATTGAATCGGTTACCGCATACTCCCCTCCTACTTTCTGGAAAGTCTCGACTTGGCCCTCTTTGGCTGTAGTCTGCTCAACACCATAAATCGCTTCGATTTTATCGGAGAGGGATTTTTTCACTTCAACCCCCTTAGTCGAATCTTCGTACTTCACAGAAAAATCAGTGATGCCGAATTTCTCAGCTAATTGTGAGCCCGAACCGCCAAAAATAAAATAGTCTAAGAAATCCCCTGCTACAGCAGGAGAAAGCTTACCCTGCGTAGCTGCCACCTCTGTCTTTTGCCAACTCTTTCCTGTTGCCAGCATAACTAACAACCGCTCTTCAGGAAAAGGAGGCTCTGAACTAAGTTTTAAATCTGGCTTTTCAATAGTTCCCTTAAGCGCAATTTTAATTTTTGTTTTTTCAACGATTGACTGACCTCGCACATCAAACAAAGGCTCATTAGGCAATCCACCAAATATAATCTTGCTCTTTTCTAAATTCACTACTGCGGTTTTTTGTCCCGAAACCTTACCACTTTCCAACTCTGCTGCACCATACACTTTAAGCATACCCTTGATATCCTTAAGCGTAACGTCAAAAGCAAGGGGGCACTTGCTCATTAAAAAACCATCTTGCGAGAGCTTCTCAATAACTAGATACCCCTCTAAGGATGGCTCTAAAAAAGACCCTGCAATAGCTACATTTACATCATTGACTATTCCGTCAATCTTCTTTACCGTTTCATTCTTCACAAATAAATCCAATGCGTGTCGCACGTTAACGCTTCGCGTAGATGCCTTGAGGTCTAAAGAGCCGTTTTTATAGGTTCCGTAAAATACAATTGGGTCTGATGCCGGAAACCTAAACCTGCCATTAAAAATCTCTACGGTCAGCCCGGATGGATCAAAAGAATCAAAAGAAACCTTCAGTTCCTGTATTTTCAAAACAGAATCGGGGGGTATTCCTTTGATATCTTTCAATTCTACATCTTTTAATAATAAACCTCGCGCGAGTGTTCCCTTTATTGTTTTAATCTCTACATTATTAGCGCCAACATACTTCGTTAAAGCAAATTTTGCCAAAAAACCTGAACCTTTTGTTGTAAAAAAAGCTAAAGAAATAGCACCTGAGATACTTACCAATACAATAATCAAAAGAAAAATTTTAGTTTTAAACATTTTTATGCAGGGATTACTTTAGAGAATCGCTAATGACTGCACTCATAGAAGCTGGAAAAGCAGTAATGATGACTCTTTTTATTGCTAATAGATTGTCTGCGCCCCAAGGGCATTTCTGAATGATAGTTAATAAAGTACCAACAACGATAAGCGATAAAGCATAGGTTGCAATGACTCTTTTGACATATTCAAACATATGTTCTTTTAGATAAAATCTGTAGAAATTAAAATAGATAAATGTTGAAAGGAATAAAATCGAAACGGCGCTTAATAATAATATATTGCGCATAGGCAATTCTCTACCCAGTATCCAAGTCTCTTCCGTAAGCCCAACCGGAATAGCGAGAATTGTTGCACCTACAATAATCTGTAGGATATCTCGTGGCTTTAACTCAACCATAAAAGGTGTAATTGTATGCTGGATAACTTTTCCGGCGCTATCTACCGTTGGAATCATTTTATACAAGTATCCGCCTATTCGCTTTATAATTGGTTTATTTTCCATAATAGCTCCTTTTTAGTCACATTTTGGGCACAAATGTACAGCTTTTATTTTAACAGCGCACGAATAATTACTACGATAGAATATATCAAAAGCAGATATAAACCCAACTGAAAAATTCCTCGTATTCCTTGAGAAATAATTGGCTTGAAATCCCCCTCTTTTAATTCACGAGTCTTTTCATCCATTTCTAAAGACGGTACCTTGGTAGCTATAGCGTCAGCCAAAATCGCCAGATCTCTCTGACCAAAAGGTTTCATATTGATTGCCAGCGGACCACTGCTCTTATGATAGATGTTAAATCGATAAAATGCCTTGGTTGCCTCGCCTATCTTTCTTGTGTAAATTTCTATAGCAATCTTCTTTATATCTGAAAGCTGTATCTGGTTATTTCTGGAAGTAAGCGTTTTATAAATAATCTTGTCTTCCTTGATGGTAATTTCAAAAGCGTTGGCCCAAATCATCCACCAAATTAACAATCCAGTCGGAGGAACAAGAAGGGGCCAAGTTTCTGGCCTTTTTGCGATACAGAAAAGAATGACCACAATAATTGGTAAAAACAAAATTGTGCCCACTAAATAGGTTGTCCATTCCGCCTTGATTGTATACGGCAAAGAATAAGTTCCTGTAACCTTTTTTAGCTTCATTTTATCTCCTTTCAAAAAAGTCACATTTTGGGCACAGGATTACTTAAACTGCTCTTTTACTTTGCATTTGAATCTGCCTGTATTATGCCAAACATAAGTCCACCCGGCTCCGCACAAGTTGCATACCATCCAATGGTAGGAATAGCCATCTTTGGCTCTATGATACTACCACCATTCTCCTTTACCTTTTCAATAAACTCATCAAGATTAGGGACTGGCATTGTTACTTGAGTAAGAGATTTCCCGCCGCTTATGGAAGTATTTTTAACCTCGCCTATGCCTCCATCAATTCCAACCTCATCAGAAGTTCCTGTATTAATTCGATAGTATTCATATGGCATAGGAAATTTTTCAAAACTCCAACCAAAAACATTTTCAAAAAACTTTTTGGCATCTTTAAGGTTATTAACCGTGAAATCAAAATAAGCTGGTTTCATTTTTCACCTCTTTTATTTATCTTTGGCACAAAATGGGCACAAAAGTTAAATCAAGAATTCCTAATGTTGCAACTTATTATAAATTAATCAGTTGCAACTACATAAAATTCTGGTGGAGGTGGCGGGAATCGTTCGAGCACATTTCCGCAACTCTCCGTCGGAGAATATATTACAACATAACTAATTTATTGTCAATAAATTAAGCTGTGCGAGCGTTTACATTGCGTTACATCCGTATGCAGGGAATTATGTATTAGTTGGGCACAAAATGGGCACAAAGATTCTTAATCTTTCCCTTGGAGCTTATCCATTCTCTTCTTGTGCTCTATTTGAAACTTACGATCATCCTCAACAATCTTGATCAATTCTGTTGGTTTACATATCTTGATACCATCAGATATTTCTCGGATCTGCCTGCTCCTTTTTATTAATCGCTTATCCGTTGTTATGAAGTACTCTCCGGAATCATCAGATATAAAAACATTTAAGGCATCATTTTTATATTTGTTTTTCTTTCCTTTCCCCACTATAACTGATTCTATGGCTCTAAGTTTTTTCAACTGTTTTCCGTCTAAGCTAACTTCTTTTGTAAAAACGTGCTTCAAGGCCTCTTCTTTTACCGATGGTGGAGTACGGGGATGATCTAACTCTTTCAAAACCGAATAAGGTAAAATTAGCACTAAAACAAGTTGTTCCGCCCACTTTAAAATCTGGAAGGATGCTTTTTGTTCTATTGGATCACTTGGGTTAAATGCACAAGTATCCAAAAAAACATTATGTGTAAATTCATATTGGGAGTTCATTTATCTATCTTGAAAAAATGCAAATTGCTCTTTTATCTCCTACAAAATTATTGACTACCCAAATCTCTTTGAATTTAATCTCTCTTTTTTTGGCCGACTTTTTAATAAGCGGGATATAATAATCGTCTACGGGAACATTTCTTGCCTCTAATAATAGAACTAAGTCGGATTCTGAGCCAGAATATCTCTTTGTTTTCTTTTCTATTGCTGTCATTGTTGCCTGTTCGTCATCAAGCCACCCCTCGGGTGCCTTTTTACTTGCACTCCACATTATGGAGAAATACCTTTTTTTCTCCTTCGATTCTCTTTCGATTCTATTTATTTCGATCTGGGAAATAAAATCCTTGAAACAATTAAGTTCACTCATATCAAAGTCAAAGTCAAAACTGAAGGATAAACCATCGCGATTGTCTAATTGTATGCATTTCAGAATAACATAATCCGCTAACTGAAGCGCCAAATCTTCAATTTGTTTCGAGGGTATTACTTCGCAAAAGTTAAGAAAAATGGAATAGGGATTATTTGTGTTGGCCGTTTCTAATGCTTTCTTAAGTTTCTCAATAACCAATCCTGCGTTCCGTGGCCTAGCATAC
>JBHPFN010000017.1:0-39135 GCA_042571725.1 Candidatus Omnitrophota bacterium | reverse complement strand
CCGGATCAGTTGCGGTCTCTGCGCGGCCGAGTTTACCCACGACCCACTTAACTTCGGGAAACTCATTTTTGATGATGATATCCTGTTTTTTCATTACCTCCATTACCTGAGTAAGCGATGCACCGGGAAGCAGAACCGGCATAAATAAAAGATCGCCTTCATTTAATGGAGGCATAAACTCCTGTTTCATCGCAGAGCCACACAGCAATCCAACAACAATAACCGCAACAGAAATTAACGCGATAATCTTCTTATGGACAAGAGACCATTGTATAACGGGAAGATACCTTTTATGTAACTTTTGGGCGGTTTTATTATCTTCAACCATGCGCAATTTTCCCCTTAAAAAGTAATAACAAAGCGTGGGTAAAAGTGTAAGGGCAATTATGGCAGCGCCTGCCATGGCAAATGTTTTGGTAAAGGCAAGAGGTGTAAAAAGTTTTCCTGCCTGGCCGGTTAACACAAATACAGGGATAAATCCAATGATTGTTGTCAGCAGTGCAAATAGAACCGGTTTGCCCACTTCCTGAGCAGCGTTTATGCATACATTTAATCTTTCATCGGGCGCAAGCGTTTCGCTCCCAAGTTCTTTTTGTCTTGTTGCTATTCGACGGTAAATATTCTCAACTAACACGCAGCCCGAATCGACCATCACGCCAATTGCGATAGCAATTCCTCCTAACGACATGATATTTGCATCGACACCAAATCGATGCATTAATATAAATGAAAGTAAAACTCCGATAGGTAACACAATTGAAATAACCACACTACCCCAGAAATGCAAAAGGAATACCACGATAACAAAAACGGTAATTATAATCTCTTGAGTTAAAGCGGTCTTTAATGTATCTACTGAACGTAAAATAAGACCGGTGCGATCATAAAACGGAACTATTTTTACCCCTTCTGGCAAGCCTACTGATAACTCTACGATCTTTTCCTTAATCCGCTCTATGACCTTAAGAGGATTTTCTCCGTAGCGCATCAGGATTACGCCGCCAGTGACCTCTTTTCCTTCTCTGTCGAGTGCGCCTCGACGGAATTCTGGACCGATAGTGACGGTGGCAAGATTTTTTATATAAATCGGCACCCCTTCTTTAGTATCTACAACGATGTTTTCAATATCAGCGGTATTCTTTATAAACCCTAAACCCCGCACCACAAACTCCACTCCGCCTTCTTCAAATACCTTTGCTCCCACATCAATATTTGATTTCTGAACCGCGTCAATAACCTCGTGAATCTTTACATCATGCGCAATGAGTTTATTCGGATCTACATCGATCTGATATTGCTTTACATACCCACCGACTGAGGCAACCTCTGATACTCCCTCAACCGCATTTAATTGGTAGCGGATATACCAATCTTGGATGGAGCGCAGCTGCGCCAAATCATATCCTTCGCCCTCTACGGTATACCAAAATATCTGGCCTAACGCCGTCGCATCCGGACCCAAATTAACACTAGCATCGGCAGGCAAGCCCTTTTTGGCAAAATCCAATCTTTCCAGCACCCTTGTTCTTGCCCAATAAAAATCTGTGCCGTCTTTAAAAATCATATTCACTAGACCAAAGCCAAAGGCACTAGTCGAGCGCACCACTTTTACCTTAGGGGTCCCCATTAATCCAGTGGTCAAAGGGTATATCACTTGGTCTTCAACATCTTTTGGGCTTCGTCCTGGCCAATCAGCATAAACAAGAACTTGGAGCTCTCCGATATCCGGGATCGCATCAATCGGAGTATCCTTCATCGCATTAAAACCCCATACCATCAGCAGCGCAAACGTTGCGATAACCAGAAACCTATTTTTTAAACAGGACTCAATAATCCTATTAATCATTGCCTAGCCCTCACTTTTTCACTGTCAATGTACATGACCGGGCGCTCCCTTCGGTGACCCTTTTTCATCGTCAGCCCCTAATGCTCCTCCGTATGCCGAAGCTGCAACTCCGCTAATCTGACTCTGAGAATCTATGAGAAAGTTTGCCCTAGTGACAACCTTTTCACCTTCGGCTACACCGCTTAAAATCGGATAAAACTTAGCTTCTTTTTCATCAATGGTCGCCGTGGCTTCCGGCCCTACTTGGACTTCTCTCCCTTCATATTCACCGCTACCTTTATCGATCCAGATAATTTTGCGGATACCTGTATCTAAAACCGCATCTTTAGGCACCGCCAAAACCATATGTGCTCCCTCAGCATCCGTATACATTCCCATAATGACTACATCCACGTACATCTCTGGCTTTAGTTTCAAATTAGGATTATCTACCTCTGCTCTGAAACGCACCGAGCGTGTCTTCGCATCGAGCACTGGATTCACTGAAGAAATAATACCGAAAATTTCTTCGCCAGCAAGACTTGCAGCAGTAACCTTTACTTTATCCCCTACCTTTAACCAGCTTAATTCGTATTCATATACATCTCCGTATATCCACATCTTTTCTTCCGGCAAAATTAAGCCTGAGTAGATTTCTTTTGTTTTCTCTAACTCTTGAATCTGTTCTATGCTTAAACCCAAAAGGATTAATTTTCTTCGTGCTGACTCGACAAGATTTGAAGCTCGCTCTTTAATTTCGGAAATACCGCCTTCTTGCATCTTATCCGATGCCTTAAGGCTCGAAATAAACTCCTCTTGTGCAATTGCTAATTGGGGATCATAGGCAACTCTTCCTACGGTGCGGATCTCCTCGTAGAGATGCAGCTTCTTTGCGGTTTCTGTCTGGACCCCGGCTAAGCGAGCCTGCTCTCCCTTAATCTTTACTTTTCCGACTACTCCTTTTAGGCTATCGGCCTCAGCTTCTGTTAATTTCTTAAGCGGCATGTCGCATATCGGACAATTCTTGCCCTCCATGTCTTTCATTTGAAAAACATGTTCTTCGCCCACACAACCACATCCATAATATTCAGCTTGCTCTTGCACGTCAGTCTGAACGGGAGTAAGCATCATATTGCAGATAGGACACATTGTATTGCCGTTCTCAAATTCTTCTGCAGATACCTTGACACTTGGATGCATGCCGCATGTGTAATATGCGATGTTTGATTCGCTACTACCTGCGGGTAGCGTGTCACTCTTCTTAGCATTAATTGTTACCGCTACACCTATTGCCGCAATAGCCACAATAATCAAAAATATCACAATTTTTTTGCTCTTCATCTCTTCACTCCCTGTTTTAAATTACAAATCTTTTCCTACTACCCTCTCTAAATATGCGATTGATTTTTGATAGTCAACAATTGCTTTATAATATGTCAATCTAGTCTGCAAAAGCACCCTTTCTGCATCCAGCCAGTTTAAAAAATCAACTTTACCCGTCTCATAGCTTGTTTTTGCTGCATCAAAGGCCTGCTCGGTCTGCGGCAGGAGTGCTGTTTTATATAAGGAAATAGTATCATAATAGGTACTTATCTTATAAAATAAATCTTCTACTTCGTAGGCGAGGATATTTTCAATATTCTCGTAATTATTTTTGCTCGCCTCAAGCGCGGCTTTTTTCTCATCCATCTGCGCATTGAGTTTACCGAACCAAATCGGAAGTGTCACAGCTACTTTACCCATCCAGGCATCTTGACCGTCATTAGCAGCTGAGGTATGCCCACCGCCGACCTGCGTATAATCCACGCCAACTGTAAAATCAGGAAAATAATCCAAGCGCGCAAGCGACTTCTCATATTCTGCCCTCTCTACACTCAAATTTGCGACTGAGAGCTGCTCTGCTTCGTCAAGGGCAATTACATGAAGCTGCTCAAGCGAATAAGCAAAGGGTGTAAGTTCGACATTTTCTACAGGCGCGAGCGCCGTACCCTTTGGCCTATTCAAAAGACTGTTCATTTTTGCCTCGAGACTCCTTCTGTTTCGATTCAAAACAAACAGCTTATCAATCAACTTAGAAAGCTCTACCTGTGCCTTAATAACATCCTGCTGAGGCGTCATATTAGACTCATATCTTCTCTGTGCCACTTTCTCTAAACTCTCAAGGATAGCCTTCTCTTCCTCGGTTGTTTGTATGGCCCTTTCTACCCAGAAAATATCATAGTAGACAAATTTGACATTTTTTGTAAGCTCCCGCTGTGCCGCTTCATACTTTTCCTTAAACACCGCAGCGTGCTTTTCTTGAGCCTTGGTTTTAAGACTTAATTTTCCTGGAAAAGGTATTTTTTGAGAAAGGCCGTATTTATTCTCTTGAGGACCGACTCGCGTCTCAACATTTTGACCAAAATGAGCATAGCTTGCCATCGGATCAGGAAGGCTTCCTGCATGTTGTGCCTTAAACTCAGCCGCTTGCCATTCGTCATAGGCAGCCTGCACCCCTGGGTTCTCTTCTAAGGCTTCAGATATAAGGCTATCGAGCGCTGTCTTCTCTTGGGCAACGATTGCAGAGGAAACAATAAGAATAAAAAGTGTCGATAAAACAAATATCCTTCTCATCTCGTCCTCCTAAATTGCGATAGGACATCAATTACTTCTTTAAGCTTTGCGTCCTTTTGAGCTTCTGATTTCCCTTTAAGCGCATCGATAAAGCAGTGCTGGAGGTGTTTTTTTAAGATTTTATCTTCGACACTTAAAATCGCACCGACAATCGAATGAAGCTGCACTAAGATATCAATGCAATACCTGTTATCCTGAATCATCTTTTGGATGCCACGAATCTGCCCCTCTATCTTCTTCAGATACGGTATCTGCTCTGTGTGTCCTGCGCCTTTTCTAACCATGGTGACCCCCCTTTTTTTGCTTACACTGCAAGTATACCATACCCCTGGGGGGTATGTCAATAGGAAAGATAAAGGGCTCGTTTCTTTCAAAACGAGCCCTTATAATCCTGATTTTTCAGACTTTACAAAAAAGGTATAATCTCATTGAGGATTTTTCGTGCTGCTGCTTCATCGCTTGCCGCACCGACGCGTATTTCAATACGCGACATCATCGATGTGACCCTATGGATATCGATCCACACGGTGGCACCATCAATATATTTGCTGATAATCTGTGCGATGTCGCCTTTTCTGGTTTCCTTTACTATTTCGAGTTGCAATGCTTGCAGGCCAGACTTACTTGCTTCTATTGCCTGCGCAAAAGAAACATCTGCCTCATGAACTAACTTTCCTGATAGCCAATAGGCAGTCCCTGCTCCGCCGGCTGCTCCTGCCAGTAACGCAACACACCCACATAAAGAACCAAGCACCATAACCATACATACTAACAGTCCGCATTTCTTAACCATACAGCGACTCCTTTCGTAACAACGACCTTCCTTTTTTCTTAAGAAAATATTGTAGCAAAAATAAAAATTCGTTGCAAGTTTTTACGTTACAGTCAGAGCTGAAAAATTGTTGCGGGATTCAAAAAATCCTTACCAATCAAAATGAGCTGCAAGGCCATACGTGTTGTTTTCTACCACGGGTTTTATCGTAAGATCTTCATACGGCGTAGTAAAGATATACGTGCTTGCAATGCCAAACACAGCCCCGGCCACCACATCTTCTACATGATGCTTATCCGCATCTACGCGACTCCACCCAACGTACGAAGCTAATGCGTAGGCAGGAATACCGTATGCCCACCCATAGCGCCTTTGTAGAAATGATGCTCCAGAAAACGCAGCAGAAGTATGCCCAGAAGGAAAAGAATAATCGCCGCCATCCGGCCGTTCGCTATTAACCGCATATTTCAATACGTAGGTAGCCGCCATGGTAGTAGCAAAAGATTTAACAAATTGCCAGCGGCCTTCCTCATCATCTTTCAAAAAGGTAGTGCCAAGCGCAGTAACAGGGATTACAATCTGCAGCACGTCGCCTACTTCTTCTGAGGTGTCTTTTGATTCTGCATAGGTAGGAACAAATACAAACAGCGCTAAAAGTAAAATCAATGTGGTCTTAATGGTTTTCTCCTTTCATTAATTGTTCGGCGATGAATAATTACTCACCATATATAGCAGCAATTATCATTCCCTGTAGAAGCGCTTGTACTAATCCAATACTTGTCCAATAAACAACAACAGTAGTAGCTACCGCCATAAATGAATAGGTGGCAAACATGCCAGGTAGAATTCCTACTGCCCACACACATAAGCCAAAAATGAAACCTTTGACAGGTTTGTTCGCCCCGGGTATGCCTTTGTGGATTAGTGCATACACAAATGCGAGTAGTGTGCTTAATACAAGACTTCCTACGAAAAACATTATACCCGGTGGTCCTTCCATTGGCTTCCACACATAGGTTGGCTCCAATTTATAGACCCAGTTAAAAACACCGCCGCAGGTGAGCATGCCAACAATTGAGTCAAAAATAGTTACCGCAACTCCTGCGATGACTACTCTACCTATCCTCATTGACAACCTCCTTGTATTCTTTTTTATTTTATGCTGAAAGGAACTTTCTGCAACACATTCTATCATAGGAGACCGAAAAATCAAGCTTCCCCGCAAAATTTGCTAAAAAAAATGCCCATCTAAAAAGATGGGCAGATCTGACTCACTGTTTTGGATAATTTTCGCATCTCGCTACTTAGTATAAAAATGAAGATATTCCACCTTTTATTCTTCTTTCGTGATATAATAGAACAAAAGGAGTAACAATGAAAGAAGTCGTCTCGATTAAAAGAAAACGAATTTGCAAATTCCTTCACTGTAAGCGTATTTTAAGTATTTACAACCCAGCAATATTCTGTTATACGCACCAAAGGGAAGCAGATGATAAAAAACCTCGCCCCTTATCCAGTGTTAACTTCCGCTAACAATACAAACCCTAAAAGAACGCAGCATTTTGACTTTTCAATGCTGCGTAATGTCTAGCTTTTTCTGTGCTGCTCGAAACGCCTTACTGCTTTATCGGCTACTATCTCTGCGCTTAGAAAAACACTCTTTACAATATACCGGACGATCTCCGCTGGGTTTAAAAGGGACTTCGCATTCTTTTTGACATTCTGCGCATGTCGCCTTGTGCATCTCTCGCGGACCTCTGTTATACCCACCACCTTGTCCAAATCCCATGTTTCCTCCTTTTTTAGTTTCTTTATCTATATTCTTAAATACGTACTTTTCTTCGTCGAAAGATTGATTTTCCCTTTTTTTCAGAGCCTTGGTTTTCGCCACCCCGCTTCCTATTAAAACGGCGGCCTTGAGAAAAATCTCCTTCTCTAGATTTACTGTCGAAATTTTCTTTGAATGAGTTACCCCCTTTGTGCTTTGAAAAACACTCCTTGCAGTATACCGGACGGTCTCCGCTCGGCTTAAAAGGGACTTCACATTCGCTATTGCAGTCTGCGCAAACCGCGACAGTAAAGTTTCTTGTTCTGGACCTATCGCCTTGTTTTCTGTTACCATAGCGATGAAAGCGGTCAGAAGATTTTGAAAAATGCTTTTCTGGCAACCGATTGCTTAAAGCGTCTATCTTCTGCTCCAAAGTAATCAATTGCTGTTGCATTTTATTCATAAGGACCGCTACGTCAGTCTCGATCTTTAGTGACGACAAAGATCCTTTACGTTTAAAGCTTTTTTTCATACCATCTCTCCGAAAAAACACTAGACTTCCTACTCCTATTTCGCAATGCTCACATTGACTGCGCGAGGTCCTTTATCAGACTTCTCGACATCAAAGCTAACATTATCATCTTCGTTCAAAGCATCAAAGCTAGTTTCGACAAGGCCCGTTTGATGAAAAAATATTTCCTTACCTTCACCATCAACGATAAAACCAAAGCCTCTATCGCGAACTAACTTCTTTATTTTACCTGTCTGCATGTTTCCTCCTTTGAAAAATACTTAGGCCCGGCATGGAATGCCGGGCCGTACGTCTTGATTACTTCTTTATCACATTAGCGGCGTTTGCGCCTTTGGGGCCTTGTTGAATTTCGAACTCAACTGTTTGCCCTTCATCTAAAGACTTATAGCCATCTCCCTGAATTGCGCTATGATGTACGAATACATCACTGCCAGTTTCAGGAGTAATAAAACCGTATCCTTTTGTGTTGTCGAACCACTTTACTGTTCCTTGTGCCATTATTCACTACCTCCTTTCTTGTAAATTTAATAGTAAATAACGGCAGAACATACAAAAAAACCGCAAAGTAAAATATTTTACCTCACGGCCAAACCATCTACTCTCTTATTTACTACCTACGCTCTTAACTACTGTCTTTATTATACACATTTTGCTTCTTTTGTCAATCTTATTCTTGAGTATACCTTACTTGGAGATATTGCGGTAAAACGGTATGGCACTTACGCTTTTCTTCTTCGCCATAGAAATACTTTATCGTTTGGCTTCACTGAAAAAGGAAGCTTGACTCCAATTCTCTCACCCCTGAAAGACGTTTTTCTAGGCTGATGCTCAAGCTGAATCTGGGTTACTTTGGTTTCGCGGGCAGGAGTATTCTTGCCTAAAAACAGCACAGTATCGCCAACCTTAAGCGGGTGATCGAGAATATTTATTTCGGCAACGCTTATTCTCTTAAAAAACTTTGTCACCTTTCCTGCAAAAATCTTCTCTTTGGAATGTTGCGGGCCGCTGCTAATCTTTCCCGAAGGGACTCCGAACAAAAATCCACCGGAAAAACCCCGGTTATAAACCGATTTAAGCTCTTCCTCGAGGCTCTTCTTTAACGCTGTTGTTAATTTCCCCTTTAAAGCAGCGTCAATTGCGCGCCGATAAACAGATGTTGTTACTCTCACATACTCCGCAGACTTCATTCTTCCTTCGATCTTAAAGGCATTGATGCCTGAAGCAACCAGGCTATCAAGAAAACTAATGGTGCATAAGTCTTTGGCGCTCAATACATAGTCTTTTCCTAAAAGGTAAGAAACTTCGTTTTCCGTATCAAAAATACGATACTCTCTACGGCACGGCTGAAGACACTGTCCTCTATTAGCTGATTTACCAAATGAGTGTTCGGACAAAAAACATCTTCCCGAGACACTAATACACATCGCTCCGTGAATAAAAGTCTCCACCTCGCAACGAAGACGTTTCTTTGCGATATAGGCGGTGATCGCCTTGATATCTTTTAAAGAACACTCCCGCGCCAACACAATTCTCTTTACCCCGAGCTTAGCAAAAAATAAAACAGCCTCTTTATTGGAAACGCTGGCCTGCGTTGAAAGGTGAACTCTAATTCTAAGCTTTTTTGCAATAAGAAAAACTGCCATATCCCACACGATTACCGCATCTACACTTGCTTTCTTGGCAGAAGAAAGAATCTTTTTAACCTTAATGAGCTCCTGGTCCATAACTATTACGTTAAGCGCCAGATACCCTTTCCTATTATTGTCTTTGAGATACCTCATAATCTTGGGCAGTTCCATTATGTCGAAATTGGTAGCCAGATTTCTCATGTTGAGCATCTTAACTCCGAAATAAACGCTGTCTGCCCCGCTCTCAACAGCAGCAATAAGGGAAGGCCAGTCTCCGGCAGGAGAAACAAGTTCTGGCTTTACAACTTTCTTGACCATAAAAGTCTATCGACCTCTTCTCTTAACTCTATCTAACGATACGTAACGCAAAATACGGCACAACGTTGAATACAAACACGGCGATTTTGAAGAACGCTATGCCAGCATAGTGGATCTCATCGAACCTCTCCGGAGATAGCTTGAACCATTTTGTATGCCATCGGTAGACCACATCATGTAACACCGTCATAGCAAAAAACCACCAGAGAAGTAATCCCATATTGATTATCGAACACCATCCAAGTACTGCACGCAAAGTCTCAATTGTCATTGATCACCTCCTCTTTCAATGCATTTTTCTAGGGCTAACCCTGTTATCTTTCATGCCCCTGTTATTCTCTAAGCAATCACCTTATATACTTTATCGTTGGCGTGGAGAGGCTGGGAGACTTTTATACCTACCTTATCCCCTTCTTTTGCTTCAGTCACGTTATCAAACTCAATCCGCATCGACTCGACCACTTGAGAAAAGTCCGCTTTCTTCCCTTTAATGTGAATAGTGTCTCCTACCTTAAGCACGCCACTTAACTTAATCATTCCAACAGAAATCTTGTCAAAAAAATGGTCAACTATCCCAATCTCTTGCTCTTCCATACCTACCCTCCTTTTTTGCTATTATATCATGGAACTTGATTTTAACGGGCCCTCGCAACTCTTATTGCTTTTTCAGCCCACCCAACAAGTTTCTCCCTGTTTTCAAAGACATCAACCGGTACCTCATAATAGTTCTTTAGCGTTTGTTTCTCATTAGGCCGGAAAGGCTCCATTCCGCACTTTTCATAGTCCTTTCTAGTGCTCTCATCCGTCTTGAAGAATAACCTATCCTGAAAGATGATGCCGAAGAAGGTTTCTCTTTGATATAAACCTAGCCCCCCGAACATTGGACGACTGGATACTGCATCCAGGTCTTTAAGTTCATCGAGTATGTATTGTTGAAATGTGCTTTTTATTACGCTTGCCTTTCAAACTTATTTATACCGAAAGCAATCCACAGCGGGGAATGTCCCTTACCATCCTAACTACCGGACTGCTTCCCCTTTGGGGCAATTATTTCACTACGGGAACAAGAAAAGAACTAACATAAAGGTCTCCATCACTACGAAGTGAATGCATTGTGCCTGCCTGGACAATAAAGGCTTTTCCCACAGTTAGTTCAATTTCTTTATCTTCTAAAACTCCAAAACCAGAGCCATTTATACAATAAAATATCTCATCTTGCTCTGCGTGTTTATGCAGAGGAACTTTTGTCTCTGATGTGAGATGATATACCTTTGTCACGATAGATTCTTTAATAGAGTTTAAATCCATGTTTTTCTCCTCTCTTACCTCTTTTATTGTTTCGTTTTTCCTTTTGTTTTGTCCGATTCTGAACTAGCTTCATCCCCAATAAATTTAAACTTACTTGGCATGACGCATCCATCAGAGCAAGGTTCACATTTCTTTTTTCGCAACCCGCAAAAGCCATCTTTTTTTTGATTAGGACAGGTCCAACTCATATCGTTCCTTCATTTAACTAATGATGCATGGTTTGAAATCTTCATCCAGCCATAATGCACTGATCTTCTTTACAGGGAATCCCCATGAGGCAACCACCTCAATGGATTTTCGTAAATGCTCTTTTTGCACGTCGCCTGTCTCCGGATTGCCTGCACAATCATAATGCGCTGCGATAACGATAAGTTCTGAATTGTGCTTTTTTACAGAAATCTCAACCTTCTTTTTTAGAGATGCGATACAATTTTCTTCTTTACCTTCCGCCAAAATTTTATTGGGCCCTGGTTCAGTGATCATATCAACATAATCGACATCAAAAGTCTTCTGAATAAACTCTATAACCGGTTTTTGAACTCGGCCATCCATGCAATTGATGGCGGTTGAGAATTTTTTAGTCATATATTTTCCTTTTTAAATTTATTCCAAACAAAAACCCTCTGTAATATTTTTATCACAGAGGGTTTTATATCGATGTTTCACGGAAAATTATCTTCCTGATTGTTGCTGTGTTACGTCTCCGCTTCCTTGTTCTCCTTGAGATACTGTCCCTTGTCCTTTATCGCCTTGATTTTGATCTCCTCCTGCCAAAGCAGCAGTTATCATGGAACAAAAAAATACCGAACAAACTAAAAATAAAAAAACTTTTCTCATCCTTAATCTCCTTTCACCAGCTTTAATACATTCTGTATTTATTTTCACTATTGTTGTTTATCTTACACCAAACATCATCCAACTGCAAGCATTTTTCCACATGCGTTCGTTATATGGTGTACACTTTTTTGTATTTCGGAAAAATACTACACGCGGCATAAATAAAAAGTGGATGAAAAAACTCACGCGACTTCTCGGAATACTCACAAATGAAATGCTCCACCTTGTAGAAGAGTTTCGAACTTTTTTGGAGCCAAATCTAGAAGAATTTGTTAATTTCTGTAATTTTTTGTCTAAAAAAGGGTATTAAGCAACTATCATTTCGTTTTCTTCAAAAATTCAAAATTACATATCCTTAATTCAGGAATACCATCTCTGTCTGTAATCAGTTTCTTTTTGCTATCGAATGAAATAAGCAGATGGTTTCCTCTAAAGTTAAGGTCTTCAAATCCCGCTTGTGACAACCTTTCTTTTGCTATCTGCAATAAGTCAAAATATTGTTTTTCTGCGATAATTCCTTCCTTGTAGGCACGCAGAGTATCAATCCCCTCATAATAGTCACTGTCTTTAGCGGCGAGTTTTTCATCAGGGCCATTCCAATATCCCCAGATACTTATATAATCCTGATTCTTTTTTAACAAGGCTACTCCATCAGGGGCGGTAAAAGACTTATGCATCTCGTATCGTGAGTTATCCAAAAGATTATCTGATATTTTTGTTCTATTTGAGCTCATGTATATTGCCCTGGGATAAATAGTAGGTATACCTTTACGATTAAGCTCGACTGCGATAGCAACCTCTTCAAAGGGACTATTATACCCGCATTCCAATATTCTCTTTTCATCTTCTTTGTAAGGGTCCATGTCTGGTTTTAGTCCCACTTTAGAGACTTTCCAAGCAAGATGAATATTGTCTTTGGTTATCGTATAATACATATCATTAAATACGGAAATCTTGGTCTTTGGAATTTTCTCCCATCGTTCCGGAAGAAAATAATCAAACAAATGCGGGTCTCTCCCTATAACCCATAATCTTCCTTTTGTACTCTCAACATGACCGTAAACATATTCTACATCAAGAATATTCGTATGATGCAGATGCGGATGGAATTCATTGGGGTCATCAATAACAAATCTATCTCTTTGTCTTCTTAGGTAATCTGCACGCTTATCTTTTTTAGCTATCTTTTCTTTTTGCGGGGTTCTCTCAAGCAACTCAAAATCAACCAACCCATAAAGAACTTTACCCTTTTTATCCTTTACCAGCTCTTTCCTTTTTTTAGGTCTGACAATGACGTGATGAGGCTTATTATCCCTTACCACAAAACCTTTCTTTTTCATCCCCTTCTCAGCATCAAGCGCAAGTAGCCTCATATGCTTTTCATCTATTATGTGTTTCTCAAATGCTTGCACGGCATCTATTCCCTCTATCCACTCATAAATAACGGCGTATGAGCGACGCATATCTAATGCAATTTCTTTGTGTGAATCAATTTTATATTGCATTTTATGTTCTTTTCTTCCGCTTTGCCATATTTCTACAAACTCCAAAGGAACATATATTGCCAAGGGCTTCTGTATAGTTATCGTAAGGGGAGACCCGAGCATGGCGTTGCTTAATTCCGCGACCAAAGAAAACTCTTCAAAAGGACTGTTAAATTCGGCATACATCAAATCATCGCAATCATCTGCACCAGGAACATTCTGTCCCATGCGATTCCATTTTATTACAATATCTTTGTATGTATCGTTTACTTTTTTTGTTCTAACCTTATAGGCGCTGCCTGTTCCCGATAGCCTTATGGAATTTTTCTTAAACCACTTTTCATCCGTCCAGAAATTCTCGGGTTTTAAATTTTCGATAAAAGGCACACCTTGACTTGTTACATAAAGATCATCTTTATTTTGTAGCTTTATGTGCGCGTAGTCGACATCCAATATTTTGGCTATTGCATTATTTTTGCCGTCCTTATTCTTTTCGAACCATTCTTTAATTTTAATATCTTTAATCATATTAAATATCCAACCTTATTCGATCTTGAAAACATCATCTTCCCTTGCTACCAGTATACCACCAAATAAGTTCAAAATCACTTAGTTCGAAAACTAGAAAAACCCTCTACAAATAATTTCGCTACAGAGGATTGTGAAACCGAGCCCTTCATAGATGATTTTAGAAGTTTTCTGGTTATTCAAGGGTATCGGCTTGCTGTTGTAATTCTATGATTCTCGTGGATATAAATTTATTGAGCTTCTTTCTCTCGATGAATCCCTCTAACTTATTATTTGTATCTACGACAGGCAAATACTCAATATCATATCTATCGAGCAACTCCTTAACTTCAGATGTTGAAATTTCAGAAGAAACTTTAGCGATAATCGGCTGCATTAAATCATATGCTAAAACTAAGCCCCCAATCTCTGTTTGCAAAAAAGTCTGCTTGATGCCCTCAATAGTTATGATGCCTCGCAGTTCTTTTGCTTTATTTATAACAGGATAACACAAGCTATCATTTTCACTAAATAATCTTAAGATATCTTCCAAATGCATGTTTTCATAAATTAACGGGGGATTACTATCCATGAAATCTTTGGCTTTGCTTTCCTTAATGATGTCTTCTTCCGTAATGTCTAATCCTGCCTCGCCAGCTTTTGTTATGGCAATTTTGACCAAAACAGGCCCTGTCATTTCCAGTATAAACGCTGTTGCGGTTATAATAATCACTATGGCATTGCCCAGTTCTCCGGGAAAATAGTGGCTCGCTAAAATAGATAATCCTATTGCAACTCCCGCTTGGCTTAAAAGACATAGCGGAAGATATCTTTGAACCGTCTTAGGCGCCCCTGAGATACGAGCTCCTATATTTGCACCTATCGCTTTCCCTGAAGTTCTTCCAATGAGATACACACATCCCAGCAGAACTATCGGCATTGTCAAATGGCTAATATTCAGCTTTGCACCTACAAGCACAAAGAAAAGAACGTATATCGGTGGAGTAAATCCCTCTACTAGCTTGAACATCTCTTTACTTTTTCTGGGAATAACATTAGCAACGAATGCCCCTAATGTCATTGCGGCTAATAACATATCTACATGGACTGCCAACGATATGCCAGAAATAAGCAAAACCGTTCCTATAGAAAACGCAAGCAATCGAGCTGCCTCGGAATATTTTTTAAGAAGTTCACTAAGCACCCATCCGGCAACAGCCCCGATAAGTATTGAACCACCAATTTCATAGAGCGGATGAATAAATGTTTTAAAAACACTCTCTTGAGAGGTACCGATTAAACTTCCTGCAATACTGGCAGTAACTGCAAAAAGGAGAAGCGCTAAGCCATCGTCGAGCGCAACAATGCCTAAAACGGTCCTGGTTAAAGGTCCACGGCTTCTATATTCCCGTAATACCTGCGTAGTGGCTGCGGGGGCAGTTGCCGAAGCAATTGCACCCAATAACAAACCCAGCGCCCAAGAAAGCTTCCAATTTCCAAATACAAATCCTCCCGCAACAGCAACGGTAATGGTCACAACTATAAAAGCTGTAATTCCCTCAAATAATAAAATATTGATAAACTGTTTTCCATACTTAAGTAAAACATCTTTTTTTAGCTCACCACCAATCATGAAGCCGATCAACCCTAAGGCAAAATAACTTAAAGGACGCAGCGACTCTACGATGTCATGACTTACAACCTTTAGACCCGATTCACCTATCAGGATTCCTATGGCAATGTATCCGACTACTTGCGGGATCCTTAGCTTCTGGAATAGACGCCCACCTACCGTTCCACCAAACAATGCTAACCCCAAAAGAAATAAGATGTTGATATGCGCCAGTGATATTTTTGTGAATAAATGACTGAATTGTTCAAGCATTACGTAACTCCGGTAAAAGAAAAACTCCTACTTTTTAGTAGGAGCCGTCAACTGAATAAATCAGTAGTTATAAGGCGAGCTCCATCGCCTAAGTTTAAATATACCATCTAAAGCTATATTACCGCTACCGCAAAATTAAGTCAATTAAAAAGTAAAAACCCTCCACAGCATTTTTTGCTACAGAGGGTTAAGAATTCAGCTCCCTTTCGTATAAGAACTAGAACTTTTCTGTATTCAGAAGAGGTTAAAAATATAGCGAAAGGGTTAATTTGCACTGCTTAAATCTTATCCCAAAACATCAAAATGCCACCTGCGATTTAGTCTTTCTGCAGAATATAATGAAGGTATTCTTTCTTCTTTTTCATAAAAGACTTATACAGTGCCGTTTCCTTTGTCCCTGCGAATTCTTTGGTCAGCCCATGGAGGAATCTCGGTACTAATCTCTCAATAAGATCCATCTTCTTTTCATTAGCGAGACCCAATGCCCTAATAACATTGGGGGTTATTATTTCTTCTTTTATGATCTTCAATCGACAGTTATCCAGCTTTTTTCTTAGCGATTCTATTAATTCTTCATCCCTTAAATCTGCAAATAGAAAGTATCCGCCAGGTCTTAGAACTCTATACACTTCTCCCAAAAACCTCTCCATATCAGAATAACGATGAGAAGATTCTACGTTAATAACTACATCAAAGCTATTATCCATAAAGGACAAACTCAGTGCATTTCCATGACAAAAAGATAGTCCCGCAATCTGATAATTTTTCTTGCAGAAATCAATAGATTTCTTGCAGAGATCGATTCCTTTCACGGATTTCGGGTTCAAGTATCGGGCCACATAAGAGGCCCCCCCGCCTCTCCCGCAACCAACTTCCAAAATATCTAAGCCCTCTAATCGAATAGAAGTAGCAATATGATTATACAGTTGAATAGAATATCTGTTATTTTCATCCTCTTTCTTCAGTTCTAGTTTATAATGATCGGCATAACCATAATCAAGAAAGACTACCTCTCCGTCTTTATCCAGGCTGCTTATATACCAATACCAGACTTCCCAGATAGGGTTTAGCAGTTTTGCCCGGCATGCAAAAAAGCTCCTCGCAAATTTTCTAATGGGGATAGCTGTCATATTCCTGTGCCTAAATACCTTTATTTAAGAGTTTTTTGTAAGATTCCATTTGTCTTTTTCTAATATCTTCCTTTAGTTCTTTTTTATTCTGATACTGAGAAGGATGTATAGGCTCTGAGAAAAAAATCCGGTAGGGAATCTTTCTGTTTCTTTCCAGATACCTTATGCTCTTTAGCCCCCTGGAAACAAAAAGTTCTCTTTGGTGTTCTTCAGAAACCCAGGAAGCCGTCGGGATAATCGGAACCCCTGTTTCTATTCCTAAGCTGGCAGCTCCGGAATAGTTAATCCTGGAAGAAAGATCTTTAATATCTCCGTTTTCATCAAGGATATACTTAGATGCACCGTCATTAGTCAAAGCGACAAGTTCATCTGTATTTCTTAACCATAAGTGACTCATTTCTTTTGTCTTTCTATAATCCTCCCGAGACGCTTGCCTGCCTGTCTTAACAGGGATTTGCTCAAGAAGGCTGCAGAGCAATCTCAAGCCTGGTTTTGAAAAAGCATCTTCATCTATCCACCCATGCGGTTTTCTTTCCAGCGTAGCGCCCATAACGCTTGAATCAAAATATAAACAATGGTGCGTGACGATTATACAGGGCCCAGCAGGCATATCGTCCAAGCCCTGGACTCGGATATCTAACCATCTATTCATCAAAGGACATAAAACTATTTTTTTGAACCAGTAGTAAAAACTAGCTTTCAACTTTCTATTCTGCAATAGGTATTGATAATTTCCGTTCTTTACTGTTTCCATTCTCTTGATATTTGATAAGGTGCAGCTAAATTAGATAAACCCTCTATGTCGTAGCTTATTTACTTACAAAAGTTACAAATAGTGGCTCCCCCAAGGCTACGATTTTCGCAACTTTTTGGATGAGTTTGAGGGTAGTGCTTGAATGCAGGGGCATCATCCCAAGCTTTTCAAAGCATCTTCTTCTGATTCATATATCGAGAACAATTCTCTACACTTAAATATATCTAACATATTTATCAGCCCATCGGGGGCATTAATTAATCCAAGTTTTTTATTATGACGCTTTAACTCTGACAATCTTAAAATAAGAGCTCCTAATGCAGCGCTGTCGCCATACGTTACTTTTTTTAGGTCAAGAAGCACATTTATCGTGTTTATATCTCCCTTCTGCTCTATCGCCTTCTTAAGTTTAATGATTTGCGGCAGCGTTTTACTATCTATGGAGCCCTTAAAGCGTAAAACACGCACATTTCCAATGATTTCATGCGCATCCACGAATGGTAGATTCAGCTTATTAATATCATCAAATGGCATATTAGCCATAAAATATTATTCTATCTCCCAAAGGTCTCTTGAAGAAACTTCGCAGTATTAGCTGGTCCGTCCCATTTCATAAGTTCTTTCTGAAAATTTATAACTTTCTGCTTAGCCTTAGCATTATTTAAAAGCTTATCAATGGCCTCAAGAACATGAGAAGCTGTAATTTTCCTTTTGTTTAAGCGAATCGCAAAACCTTTCCTTGCACATGCATCAAGGTTAGCTTGTTGTTCAGGATGCATTCCAACTCCTATAATCGGGGTCCCCGAAAGGCAGGCATTCATAACTGTATTTTGACCACCATGGATAACCGATATGTCTGCCATAGGATTCACTTTATGTGCTGGAATAAAATCAGTAATTACAACATTAGCTGGAACTTCTATATCCATGTCCTTTATGTGCGATTTAACCGGCGCTATGACGCGATAAGGTTTATCCTTGAATCCTGTAATAATATCTGCAATAATCCTTGGTTTTCCTGAGCTGCCCATAGCAAAATAGACAATAGGTTTGTCTTTTGGAATCTCAGATATTTCTTTAGGAACTTCTTTCTTGCTCTTATATGGAAGGGGCCCTATGAAATGAAGATTTGGGCGAATGATTGAAAGATCTACCCATGCGGGGATATCTGCAAGAAGAGTATAATCTCCTTCCAATACTTCTATGAAATTAGAGAACTCTTTTAGCCCGTATTTTTTACCTAAATCATTGAACAGTTTTGCAGGTTTTTTGAATTTCAGCACTAAGGTGCTCATAAATCTATTCATTTTCTCCTCGGAAAGAAACCATCGCAAAAAAGGAAAGTTAGCCCTGTCAGGCCAACTCTGCAAACCTGCTTCATAGTATTCAGTAACACTTGTGGAATGAAGCACGTTTATGAATGGTATCTTAGCCGCTCGTGCTGAAATTAAAACACTATGGCACCATCCTGTCATAACACAAACAGGTTTATTTTCCATAAAGAATTTTATTTCATTCTCCACCCGAGGAGCCAGTTCATCAGCAGTAAAATATCCGACCGTATTTAATGTCTCTCCGCTGAGCGCTAATCTAACATGAGCCAACTGCTTTTGCGTTAAGCGTGGCTCCATCCTTTTAAGGGTAAACCCCTCGTCCTCAATTAGGGATTCAAATTTCCCACCATAACTAAGAAAAACATTATTAAAAATACCTCTACACGCTTTGGCAATTTCAATATGTCTACCTGTTTCAGCAAGATTATATCCTGCGACTGCATGGATAATGGTTTTCATAGTATTTCTATCATACCGCAAACAAAAACCCGTTGCAACTTTTTAAATTACAACGGATAGAAAAATCAAGCTCACCCGTCAGCCTGCCTGCCGGTAGGCAGGGACTCCCCTCACTGCGTTCAGACTGCGAACCTTTTTTAACTAAATGAATCCCCCGCCCCTGAGGCTTTCCCTCGCTCTGCTTGGGACTGCCTCGAACTTCATTCTCGGACTGCGCCTCAAGGACTAGGGAGCCACAAAGGAAAAAGCCCACTAAATAAATTCAGTGGGCTTTTCATAAATGGCTCCCCCAAGACTACGATTTTCGCAACTTCTTGGAGGAGTTTAGAAAGTGGTGTTTGAGCGAAGAATCGGAAAAGTTACGTAAAGAACACACACAACAGGCAATCGAAGCTCTTATGCCTAAAATGTAACAACCTTTATGTATATTTATCTGGTTTATATTTTTTAAATTGTTTTTTTGCCGTCTTAATAAATTGTCCAAAGTTACGGTCTTTTTCTCTCTTTTGGAGTGCAGTCATGGAATTATACTCATCTTCCTTGAGAAGTTTTATGTAATTATTATATTTTTTATTATCTAAAGTTCCGGTTTTGACTGCATCCAAGACAGCGCAACCCGGCTCCTGCTGATGAGTACAGTTTGAAAACCTACAGTTCTTTGATAAGCCATATATATCAGAAAAAACATCTTCCATTCCTACACTTGAATCTAGTAATCCTACTTCACGCAATCCAGGATTATCTATCAACAACCCTCCAGATTCTAGAATAAATAATTCTCTATGGGTAGTGATGTGTTTTCCCCTACTAGTATGACAGCTTATTTCTCCCGTCTTAATTAAACGTTCACCCAAAAGTGCATTTATTATAGACGATTTTCCAACGCCGGAAGAACCAATAAAACAATAGGTAAGTCCTTTCTTAATCGCTTCTCTAAAACCGTTGATACCAACACCTGTTACCACACTTGTTGCATAAACATCCGTATTCTTAAATCGTTTTTTTATTTCAGACAATTTTGCCTCTAAGTCAACATTTGATATTAAATCCGTCTTGTTTAAAACTATTGCTGGTTTTATTTTTCCGGTTTTTGCCAAGGCGAAATATCTTTCAAATCTATTTAAATTGTAATCTCTATCAGGCGCTTGGACAACAAAAGCTATATCAATGTTTGAAGCTATTATTTGAGCTTCTAATCTATCTGCTGATTTTCTTTTCAGCACTGTCATTCTTGGCAATATTTCATAAATATGAGCTTGGTCTTTCGAAAGGACTTTTATTAAAACCCAATCTCCAACTGCTGGATAATCCTCCCTTGACGAAGCTTGAAACATCATTTTACCTGTAATTTTTGCGTAGAGCACAGAGGTCTCATTTCTTACAATATATAATTCCTTATGCTCTGCAATAATTCGAGCTGGAGTCAGATCGCTATCAATAACAGACCCACGGTTATTCTCAAAAGAATTATTGTAACCCAAATCTTCTAATTTTATTTTTTTAATAATTTCACTTACCATAATTCTCTCCTTAAATCTAATATTACCTCAAACAAAAACCCGTTGCAACTTTTTTTCATTGCAACGGGTTGAAAATTGGCTCCCCTTCGTAGACGAGTTTGGAGCTTTTTTGTACGAGGGAAGGATTAAGAATTTATTGGTCTAATTCTTTTGGAGATTCGATACAATTTGATAATCTTTCTTCTATGCTTTTTGGTATATCTGGGAAATTAACACCTATGCGATGTAGTTCGCCCTCTGACTTACCTTTGTGCTTTACTTTACAAGCGAGCTCAAAGGGAGACCCGCCTTTAGGGCAAGATATTCGACATAAGAGTTCTTTATCGAGAATATCCTGAGTAGAAAGTAGCAACATGCCTTTTCTAGATATGTTGGCTATCTTGAGGTTTTGAACATTTTCTTTTCTAGAGGAATCAATCATTTTTATCTTGGTACCCAGCATGGGATTGAGCCTTATCAGCCCTCTCCTTTCTAAGACCGCTCGATTCTTTCCTTCTCGTTTAGCTTGACGCAAAGCGCTGTCGACAACCCAGATCAATTCCTTAAGGTCTTCTGCATTGTCTGGAAAAACTGCTATACCTGCACTAAGTTTTAATACAAGCTCTCCTGCATCTTCTGCATGCGGTGAGGTTATTTTTGTCTGGTTGCAATCATTTCTGATTCTCTCTAAGACTACTAAAGCGTGCTGCGAATCTGATTCAGGAAGGATGATTATAAACTCATCACCGCCGTATCTGCCTACCACATCTATACTCCTTACACTATTTTTAACAATATTGGCAAAGGCTACCAAGACATCATTGCCTGCCATGTGACCATATTCATCATTTATTCTTTTGAATTGGTCGATATCTGTCATAATTATACCGAACCTTTTTTTATGGCGCTTGGAGCGAGCGATTTCACTCTCTAAAAGCTCCATTATCAATCTGAAATTTACACAGCCGGTGAGTTGATCGTGGCTCGCCAGGTTTTTTAATTTCTCTTCTGCTTCCTTGCGCAAGGTGATGTTGCGGATGTTGCATTGGATTACTTTCGTATGGTCAACCTTATACACATTGCTGATGAATTCCACATCAATAATCCGGCCATCCCCTGTTTGAAGCGGCAGATCTTCATAGCGGATATATTCTTTGGCTTGCAGTTCTTGGAAAGCGGTTTTGCATTTATCGGTATCTATAAAAGCACCGACCTCCCAGAGTTTCTTGCCTAAGAATTCTTCGCGGGAATAACCCAGCATATCTATCAGAAATTTATTAGCTTCCCTAATCTGGCCTGTGTCTGCATCGAGAATTAATATCCCGTCTTGAGCGGTCTCAAAGAGCCTGCGGAAGCGAGTTTCGGAATCCTGCAGGGCATCCTGTAGATGCTTACGCTCGGTGATGTTGCGGATGTTGCATTGGATTACTTTCGTATGGTCAACCTTATACACATTGCTGATGAATTCCACATCAATAATCCGGCCATCCCCTGTTTGAAGCGGCAGATCTTCATAGCGGATATATTCTTTGGCTTGCAGTTCTTTGAAAGCGGTTTTGCATTTATCGGTATCTATAAAAGCACCGACCTCCCAGAGTTTCTTGCCTAAGAATTCTTCGCGGGAATAACCCAGCATATCTATCAGAAATTTATTAGCTTCCCTAATCTGGCCTGTGTCTGCATCGAGAATTAATATCCCGTCTTGAGCGGTCTCAAAGAGCCTGCGGAAGCGAGTTTCGGAATCCTGCAGGGCATCCTGTAGATGCTTACGCTCGGTGATGTTGCGCCAGATACTTAAGAACATCTCGCTGCCCTTATAATCTATCAAGGATGTTGACAACGACACTATCCTCTCTGAGCCATCTTTTGTCTTAATTATTGTCTCAACATTGGAAATCCCCTTTTCTGTGGTAATCTCGCCTAACCGACTAAATGCTTTCTTACGGTCTTCAAAATCAGGATAGAGAAGAACGCCGAGATCTTGTTTGTTTATCTCTTCCATCGTATAGCCGGTGATTTCCTGCAAGCAGGAATTAAATATCACAAAGCGGCCTCTTTTATCACTCAGGGATAAGCCAACACTGATATTATCGATCACGTTATGTGAAGCAAAAATCTCTTTCTCAATCTCTCTCTGTGCCTTTTTACTCTCAGTGATATCTCGGACAATCCCCCACATCCCAAGAGGATTATCCTGCTTATCTTTAATCAACCAAACCTTAAGATTTATAGGAAATACTGTACCGTCTTTTTTTATGTATTCTTTCTCATATTCAACAAAATCGACTCTTTTATTTATGAAATTATCAACAAAGTTATTTTCAATTTTCTGCCATTTTTTTGGAGTTAATTGTTGATATGTCAGTTTTGCAATCTCTTCTTTAGTGTAATTGAGCATACTTAAATAGGCCTGATTCACTTCAAGGATATGACCTTTCATATCAGTCATAACCAGCCCATCTTGGAATGAATCGTATAAATTATGGTATTTTTCTTCTGACTCTTTCCATTGAATAGTATCTCGGAATTTTTCTAGAAACCCTTTTATCGCCTCTGTATGGACCAGGATCTTTTGTACGACCTCTAGTGAAACCGGTTCGGAGTCTGTGAGGTCAATTGCATCTTGTAGCATTAGCTCAATGGCAAATATATCATTTCCGAATTGATGTGTAATGAGTTCTTTAACTATAGAATTAAGCGGGATTTCATCTTGGAATTGAGGAAAATTTTGACTCTCTTGTGTTGGTGCGGTTATCGCACTGATAGTGTTTTTTATATCTCTGGTCCAGCCTAAAATCCTCCCTGCTTCTTGAATCGGCATAGCTTCTTGATTTTTAAGCCAACGCTGACAAATGAGGATCATCGAAGTTGTGTTTTCGTTAACGCGACGATACATAAAATCCCACACATTTTTATTAATAGCGATATTTTCGCTACGTATGCGCTCGTAGAGTTTTTTTTCGTCGGATAAGGGATTAGCCATTCTACATATCACCTCTCAAAAATAAGAAAGACAACTCTCCTCCTGAGAGTTGTCTCAATTAAATCCACTATAATTATAAGGAGAGCATACTTACATTTAACCCTATTTAAAGTTTATCATACATAATAAGAAAAGTCAAGAAAGCGCTTTCTTTGGGTGGTTTCTCTCGCAGCGGGCAGAAAGGACTCACCATAACAACCCTCTCTGTAAACAGTTATGGCAAAATTAGAGCAGTTCCTGGTTTTCCTGATAAAAGAGAGCCTGTCTAAAATTAAACAGACTCTCTATAATGTAATTTATTCTTTTACAATAAGTTACATAATATAGCCCCCCGTGAGGGCTCACTTGACCTTCGGTCAAGTACTGTTCCTTTCGGTCGCTAGCGAACCATGGTTCTCGTCCTCAATATGGCCACAAAGGGAAAAGCCCACTAAACAAATTCAGTGGGCTTTTCATAAATGGCTCCCCCGTGAGGACTCGAACCTCAGACTTGGTGGTTACAAGTTACCCGAAATTACTTTCGGACTTGGACTATCTCTTTATCCTCGACTTTACGTTAGGATAGCGGGTGCATAGTCTCTGCACCTTCCTCGGCACGGCACTTCTGCCGTGCTGGGCTCGGCTCAGGATTGCCCTCGACTTTACGTTCGGGTTTCCCTGAATCCTCCCGCTTTGTCAACCACGGTTTCCCGTGGAAGCTGCCTTTACCACACCGAATCCAAAACGGCGGTCGGATTTCCTCGAAATCCGTTTCGCCTGGATTCGGTGCGATTCGCACCAAACTTAAGTTTGGTGCTCATCGACAGCCACCCGCTCTACCAACTGAGCTACAGGGGAAAATTTTCTATGTTTTACATTCGGAAAATTTTCACCAGTCCCGCCTATCTTACACTCACGGGACAGGGGATATTCTCTCAAATCTTTTTCCAGGAAAGATTCCCCAGTCCTGACGTTTTTTGTCAGGGCAGGGGTTTTACAATAATCTTTCCAGCGGAATTTTCCCCAGCCCCGCCTATTTTACATTCTCGGGACAGGGGATAAATTACACTATATCTCTCTCCGCGACTCTATCGCTATAGAAATCGTTGTAGGATCAATATAATCAAGGTTGCTTCCCACGGGAATCCCTACGCCAATCCTCATCACTTTGACACCGAAAGGCTTAATCATCTTTGTAAGATACATTGCGGTTGTTTCACCCTCGGTATCAGAATCAGTAGCGATAATGACTTCTTTTATACCGTGTTGCTCTATTCTTGTCAATAATTCTTTAATTTTTAGATCATCCGGCCCGCGGCCTTCAAGGGGAGAAATCGAGCCCATAAGCACATGATAACAACCGTCAAAAGTCCCGGTCTTTTCTATGGAGAGTACGTCTTTGGGTTCTTCAACAACACAGACCATCTCTTTTTTTCTCTTGGGATCCTGACAGATACTGCATACCTCGTCCTCGGTTAAGGTATTGCACACCGTGCAGAGCTTTACCCGGTGTTTTGCCTGCACTATCGCATCGGTTAATGACTTAACCTCTTGGCCAGATGTATTTAAAATATAATTTACTATCCTCTCGGCGCTCCTTCGTCCGACCCCGGGAAACTTCATTAACCTATGGATTAAACTCTCCAGTGACTGGGTGTAGGCTCTCATTATTTTTTGCCTTTACTTATAAAATTTTCCAATCATTTTACCGCGAAAGGTGTGCAGGGCTGATTTAACAATCGGCTCATCCTCTATCGAGCATTCTTCGCGTTGCTGCTCTGTAAGTTCAAATGCAAGGCGGATATCCTCTTCAAAAATTTCTTTTATATTTGTTTCTATGAGTGAACGGTTTGCTTGCTGCTCTAAAGACTCCTTGTGGAAACGTAAATCCTTAGGAAACGTTATGGTTAATATGCTATTCTGGATTTTTGAAAGCGTGCCTTCCTGTAAATACATCGAGAGCGACATTTTTACCGTGGTTAACTTTTTTATAAGCCGGGGCCAGGAATGCTTAATTTGCTCTATGTCAATTGTTTCTCCATGAGGCTGACTATCAGTAGCGGGGGAGGGTTCATCTTTTTTTTCCGCGGGTTTACCGGGATCAAACCCCACGCTTCCCTTTGTGGAACTAAGGCTCGTCCTTGGCCGCGCTGGAGGATGCGCAGGCTTATTCTCTTGCTTTCCCGCGCTATCGGTACTTACCGGATGCGCAGCGCCTGCATCAGCAAGTGTCTGTTTTTGTGGCGCTTCCTTTACGTATGCTTCTTTTTTATCGCTTAAGGTAAGCTTCGCTAATGTTAGCTCTAAAGGCAAGCGTAAAAAATCAACCTTGCGTGATAGCTCTTTTGCATCCACGAGCTTATCAAGTATATCGAGTATTTGTGAAAGCGGGAAACGCAGGCACTGAGCCATAATCTTTTCTTTAAACTCGGCAGGTACATCAAGCAAGTCACCGAATACCGTGCCGCCAACCTTAGCAATCATAAGATTACGAAAATGCTCAATTAAATTATTAATGCATTGCTTCGGGTCTTTGCCTTCGTCGATAACGCGGCTGGCTAAACGTATTGCCTCTTTCGCATCTTTCTCTGCGATTTTATCGGCAATCTCAAAAAGTACACTCTGCTCCACAAGGCCTAACATATCATTGACGTCCTGGGCCTGAATTTTTTCTTGTGTAAATGCACTGAGCTGCTCTAAGATTGATTCGGCATCCCGCATGCTACCTGAAGCTGAAGTAGCAATAGCAAAAAGCGCGTCTTTTTCAATTCTTAGCTTCTCATGTTTTGCAACCATTTCTAACTTCTTGATTATATCCACCGTAGAGATGGGCCTGAAGTCAAAACGCTGACACCGAGAGACAATCGTTGAGATAACCTTGTGTGGCTGCGTAGTTGCAAAAATAAATTTTACGTGCTCAGGCGGCTCTTCAAGCGTCTTTAAAAGTGCGTTAAATGCCTCGGTGGTAAGCATGTGTACTTCATCAATTATGTAAATCTTAAACGTGCCCACGGTAGGTGAATATTTCACATTTTCCCGAAGAGAACGGATTTCATCGATACCGCGGTTGGAAGCGCCGTCGATCTCAATCACATCAAAACTATTTGCCTTTGCAATACCGATACAACTCGGGCATGCATCGCAGGGAGAAATGGTGGGTCCGGTTTTGCAATTGAGAGATTTTGCAAGGATCCTGGCACATGAAGTCTTTCCTATGCCTCGGGGACCGGTAAAAAAATATGCCTGAGTTACCTTTTTCTGCGTAATAGCATTTTTTAAGGTAGCGGTGATGTGATTCTGGCCGATTATCTCGTTAAAATTATTCGGCCGCCATTTACGTGCTAATACCAAATATGACATCGTTTAGAAATTAATAATCCCTCCGAATTCAACTGTTTCCGAATCATAATCATGTATTCTATCGATGTGTCGCCAATTAACCTTCGCGGTGAGGTTGTCCAAAATAGGATACTGTACGCCGATTACTGCTTCGTTTCTCACGCCGGCCATCATGCGCAGATCGACGGTATATTCATCGAGAATAAACCCGATAAGCTGACGACCATCGATTTCCAGAAGCGGGTATTCAAATAACAGCCGCGGTTCAAGCTCCGTGGTATACTCTACCTGAGGCAACCATCCTCTATACTTAGACCAATCATAATCCTGCTCCACATACTGAATACCCAAACCTAAATACAGATATTTAAGTATTTGCGAACCAAATTCCGCACCCCATTCTGTTCTTTCCATTGTTTCGAGGTCGGTATTGTAATCAAATTCAACAAACGGACTAATTACTATGTCAAACCCTTCATCGTCTGCAAAGGTAAAAAAAGCAGCCAAGCGATTCTTCATCCAGTTGTCATCATCGTCGCCGCTAAGCCTAAAGGTCTCCTCAATTTCAAAACGTGGCTCTTGCCATTCTGCAAATACGTTTAAGGAGATGCTACATACTACCACAACTATAATACCACCGATAAGATACTTCACGTCTCCTCCTTAATGTTTACTGGCGGAGAGGGAGAGATTCGAACTCTCGGGGCCAGTTGCCCAGCCCAACTGCTTAGCAGGCAGCTCCGTTCAACCACTCCGGCACCTCTCCAAAATTATCTTATTTGCTCCTGCTCAATTATTTACTACAGATTCTAAACGGCGCTTTCGCTTAAAAAACTCCTTAAGCAATAGGCTGCTCTCTTGTTCTAAAATACCTTTTTTTACCTTAATGCGATGATTTAATTTCTTGTGGTGTGCGACGTTAATTACTGACCCGCAGGCGCCGGTCTTTGGATCATCAGCCCCATAATAAAGGTTTTTGATTCTTGAGAGCACTAACGCTCCTGCGCACATACTACAGGGTTCAATTGTAACATAGAGAGAGCAATCCTGCAACCACTTGCTTTTTAAAAAATGTGTCGCTTGGGTAACGGCAATCATCTCGGCGTGGGCAGTCGGGTCTTTAAGTAGCTCAACTTGATTGTGGGCGCGGGCGATAATCTTTCCTTTATATTCAATCACTGCCCCAACGGGAACATCGTCTTTTTCAAACGCAATGATGGCCTCTTTGAGCGCTTCCTGCATAAAGTGTTCTTCGTTTCTATTCATTGATTGATCTTTTTATGCTAGTAAGTTTATGGTGCGCCTGGGAGGATTCGAACCTCCAACCCTTTGCTCCGTAGGCAAATGCTCTATCCAATTAAGCTACAGGCGCGTTTCCCTAATGCAATAAATCGGAAACGCGCAGTCCCGCCTCGTTTACAAAGCTCGGGACAGGCGTATCTCGCTTCGTTACCTATCTGGATTGCGCCAGCCCCGCCTCGTTTACAAGTCTCGGGGCAGGCGTGTCTCTCCTCGTTTTCCTTGCTGAATTGCGCTAATCCTGTTAACTTACAGATCACAAGATAGGCGCAACATGTATGAAGATTATTCTTGATCAGATTCTTTACGCTTAATCCCCAGGCCTGCCAATGCTGCATCCGCATCATTGCCATATGCCCTACAGTACGTAGTAACTTCTTTCATGGTAGTTATTTTTTTCTGCTGTAGGGTCTTTAATATCTTTGCGCGCAACTTTGTTTCTTCAATAATTTCTTTCGGAGTTAATCCTGATGCTTTTGATAACCTGTCGCGATAAATAGTACTAGGAGATACCTGCTTTACCAGATTCTTCTCGTAGTTATATTTCCATACCTGAGAAAGCAATACTGTTCTCTGCTCCATTCCGCCTGTTTCCACTAATTCTTCTACTACCCTATACACTTTATCCTTAACACTGAATTTCTTCATGATGATAAATACATCCACTAGACCCACTAAAATCTCCGGCACGTTCATCGGCTCATTCTGCATACGAATGATGGCTTCGCGAGCGGTACTCGCGTGAAGAGTGCCCATACAGTATTTTCCGATGTTAACAGCGGTCATTAAATCCTTGGCTTCGTTACCTCTTACCTCACCGATAATAATTCTATCCGGGCGCATGCGTAAACTATTTTTTACCAATTCTGCCAAATCCATATGTTCATCACTCTCTAGGCGTGAACAACTCTCTTCGAACTGCGTATTAAGCTCTAAGGTATCCTCAATAATCACCATTCTCTCGTTGGAGGGAACAAAGCTAAACAATGCATTCAGTAACGTGGTTTTCCCGGAGCCAGGACCACCAGAAATAATAACATTAGCCGGTCTTACTTGCAGGCCTTCCAAATACAGCCACAACTGTGCAGCCAACTCATAGGTTAAAGAGGATTTTTCAATAAGGTCAATTATGCTCAAAGGCTCAAACTTCGCCTTTGTAATAGTAATCTGAGGACCCAGCGGAGAAAGAATAATATTAACCCTTCCTTGGATATTCGGCAACTCAAAATTATTCACCCGTTTTAACTCAGTTCTGCCCGAGAAAACAATGAGTTTTTTTATGAAAATGTTCAATTCCCTTTCAGACTGAAATTGGCAAGCGGTCTTTATTAATCCTTTTTCAGAATGATGCACAAAAATTGGATTAAGACTGTTGATGATGATATCTTCGACATTGGGGTCGCATAACACCTCTTCAATGACACCGTAGGAAAGAAATTCCTTGGTAAATTTCTTACGATCATCTACGGTCTTCAGGGCCTGAACCGTATCTAAAAACACCTCTTTTTCTAGGATACCGCACACTTCTGATAAAACATCTAGAATAATGCTTTCTTTTTCTTCTTCGTTCTGAAGTAGGCTTATCCTTCCGGAAAGCTTGTCGAGAACATCGGATTCAATTTTAAGCAGCTCTTTCTTTTCCATTCAACCCTCTCTTTTACTGACCTGTTGTTAGCGATGTGCTGCAGCATTGAAGAAGCCTGCGGAGAGGGGGAGATTCGAACTCCCGGGACCCTTGCGGGCCCACATGTTCTCCAAACATGCCTGTTCGACCGCTCCAGCACCTCTCCTACAAAAATTAATATCGAGCCAAAAGAAGTATCGAGATAAAAAGCAACAGAATTCCAATCAGCATTCTATAACGCAACAAAAAATTATCAATGACTCCGCTTTCTTTTTCTAGCACGGGAAGCACCTTTTTCTTCATGCCGTATTCTTTCTGTAAAAGCTTGCTGAATTTCAAATATGCATCAGGAGTAACCAGTAAAAAAAGGCTGCAGGCAAACGCGAGCGCTATCATCAGTCTCATAAAAAACTGAATTGCAAAACTCATTGAAGTATCCATTATCATCTTAGCCACCTCCTTTTATTATGTGCGCATTACGATCTTATTTCCAAAATTTTTTATTCTCTGGCCTTACTCAGCGATATTGAAATTTGTCCTGCTCTTTTTTACACGAAAGCGGAAGAATTGTCCGCTCTCAAAAAATCAAAAAATATAACGGAGGAGAGAGGATTCGAACCCCTGGGGCCCTTGCGGACCCAACGGTTTTCGAGACCGCCACATTCGACCACTCTGTCACTCCTCCCATATTTTGTTGCGGGATTCGAGACAACTGCATTTCCCGCCTTTAATCTTAATTTGGGCGGGATCCCGCTACATACTCCCCTTATGTGCGGGGCAACCACTCTCGTACCTCGTCAAAGAACACATGTGTCTTTTTTATGTCAACTCGGAGGCGAGAGATCTGCTTCGCCCTCAAGATGAAAAAGCTGGTATGGGCTTCGCAGAATCTTCTCTTTCTGTTCCTGCGTAGCTGAAGGCGAAAACGCTTCAGCGGAGCAGAACGGAGGCGAGAGGATTCGAACCCCTGGTGGACTTACGCCCACAACAGTTTTCAAGACTGCCGCTTTCAACCGCTCAGCCACGCCTCCTGATTTACCTGTGGTGAGTGGTTTATTATACCACTGAAAAAATCAATGTGCAAATTGACTGTTTAAAGTTATCGAACAAAAAATAACTGTCCTGCAACAGCCGAATACACATCTTTACCTAAAGTAATCCCAAGACGGTAAAAATCAAAGAACGAAAACCCTTTAAACACAAAATGAAACACTAATGCAACCAAAAATATAGTAATAAGATACGTCAGCTCTAAATAAAAGAAATATCGTGCGAACATAAAGTCCGTCTGGTCTGATTTTAACTCTTTCGCAGTAAAAACAAGATGGAACATAAAACTAAATCCCACCAAAAAAACAAGTAAGCTATTGTAAATTTTCAATTTTGCAAGGGAGATAAGAAGCCCTAGGAAGAAAATCGTATACAATGGTAAACACAAAGAAGCAACCCGAGAAAGAAAGGGCAAAAAACCACATGCAGCTGCGATTACCCTTTGTCCTTTTTCATATACGGCAAGCGGCTCCCAGATGAATAGATGAAGCAGTAAAAAGCTAAACACTCCAAAAAATAGCCTTTGCTTTACCGCCGCATCCACAGCATCTATCTGCACATAGAAACTCACCGATACACTAAACACCAACGGCAGCAATAAATAGGCAAAGACAAAGGTAATGATACCAAGTATACGGTTATTCAATTCTTTCTCTCCCTTCCATATAAGGCTGCAGAGCTTCAGGAATAACGATCGTACCGTCTTTCTGCTGATAGTGCTCTAGCAGAGCAATCATCGTACGGGCCAGTGCAACGCCCGAACCATTTAATGTATGAACAAAAGAAAGTTTTTTTGTAGTGTTGCTTCTAAATTTTATATTTGCGCGCCGTGCCTGAAAATCAGTAAAATTACTGCAGCTCGATACTTCAAGCCATGCATCTATCCCAGGCGCGTATGCTTCTAAATCATAGCACTTGCTAGCTGAAAAACTGAGATCCTCTGTCGCAAGCAGCACGACCCTGTACGGCAGACCAAGGAGCTGAAATACCTCTTGGGCATCGCCGACTAATTTCTCCAACTCATCAAATGAATCTTCGGGCTTAACAAATTTAACAAGCTCAACCTTATCAAATTGGTGCACGCGCATTAATCCCTTAGTGTCCTTTCCGTAGGAACCGGCCTCCCGACGAAAACATGCGGTATACGCAGTATAGTAAATAGGTAATTTTTCTTCGCTCAATACATCATCGCGGAAAATATTCGTCACCGGAACTTCGGCGGTTGGAATCAGAAATAAATCGTCGTCTTTTAAGCAGTACATATCATCTTCTAATTTAGGCAATTGTCCTGTCGCGGTCATAGAAGCACGATTGACCAAAAAAGGAGGAAATATTTCAGTATACCCGTGCTTTTTAGTATGCAAATCAAGCATAAAATTATATAAGGCCCTCTCCAACCGAGCTCCCAATCCTTTATAGAGGATAAAATTTGAGCCGGTAATCTTTGTAGCCCGCTTGAAATCAATGATATCAAGATTTTCTGCAAGTTCAATATGTGTCCGTGCGGGGAAATCGTGCTTTTTGGGCTCCAACCAGCTTCGCACAATCTTATTCTTCTTTGCTGAACCAACCGGAAGTGAATCGTGGGGAATATTAGGTATTGTTAAAAGAAGCTGATGCAATGCAGGATCAAGCTCCCGTAACTTCTTTTCAAGCGTGCCAATTTCATCAGAGATTTTTTTCATTGCGCTGATCGTTTCTTTCGGGTCTTTTTTCTGTTTTAGCAACGCAGAAATCTCGTCATTGGCCCTATTTTTTTGAGCGCGCAGCTCATCGAGCTCAACCAACACCCTGCGACGGTTACTATCAAGCGAAATAATCGTATCTAAATCTAGCTTCAATCCTCTTTTTTTGATAGCTTCTTTTACCGCAGATTCGTTTTCTCTGATAAATTTAATATCTAACATCTCTCACCTTTTTAAACTTTTTTTAACCCTATTGCCATCATTATACTACGCTTATCAAAAGAAAAAATGATAAAGTTTGTTTATTTTCTATATGGTTTTAATGCTTCTAAAAATGCTGGACTCACCGTATGCCCACGCTCAATGGCCTTGTCACAATACGCAACTGCAATAACATATTGCCCTTCTCCATAATAGAGCTTACATAAAACAAAATATGCCTCTGCAAAGCTTGGGTCGAGCTCGATGGCTTTCTTGCATTGGATTATCGCCTCCTCTGCTTTACCGCTTGTGGCGAATAGCAATCCCAGGTTACAATAAGCTTCGGCATATTGAGGTTTGATGTCAATTGCCTTCTGCAATAAAGCTATTGCTTCTTCCTTTTTGCCAATATCGCCATAGAGAAGTCCGAGGTTATTGTAAATCTCAGCGTAGTCTGATTTGATTGCGAGCGCCTTTTCATATAACTCAATTGCATATTCTTTATTACCTTCCCCAGAGTATAAAAGCGCTAGATTGGCGTATGCATTGACGTAGTCTGGATCGATCTCTATTGCCTTTTTAAATAAAGCGCGAGCCTCCTCTTTTCTACCGCTATCAACATAAAGACTTCCAAGATTATTATAAAGTCTTGGGCTATGTGAAACATAGTGTAGTGTTCTCTCATAAAAAACAATGGGAGTGCTCCAATAAAAGCTTTGCTTCATTGTTAAAAAAGCGTAAAAGGTCAATAATGATACTGCAACAATTGTCGTAATGATTCTGAAGCTTTTCGCTCTGTACATCCGGCATAACAGCGCAGCGATTATTATAAAAAACCCTATCGAAGGCAGATACAGCCAGTGCTCAGCCATATAGACATTGATAGGATACAAATTGGAGACCGGCAGAAGCGCTATAAAAAACCACGCAATAGAAAACGAAATCTGCGCATCGCTCTTCCTTTTTCTATAGGCATACAGTAATAAAAAAAGCAAGAAAAGCATACCCATTATTACCCGATGATCAATCATGGAAAACACTGCGTGTCCGTACTCCATATGCAAATCAACAGGTAAAAATAAAAGCCGTGTGTAGTTACATATGGCCACGAAGAATCCCGGTATTCTTTGAAACAAGTTAGCAGAAGTAACAATGGAAGATACTGCAGATTTCAAAACCGTAAACCTTAAAACAATATAAATAAAAGCAATGCCTGTTAACGAGAAAAATGCTCGAGCCATCAATTTCTTTTTAAAAATAGAGTGATACAGCAATAACAATACGGGCAAGATTAAACTTATCTCTTTAGATAAAAGGGCACATATATAACTTCCAAGCATGAGTAGAGATAGTGCACGGTTCTGTGACGAGAGCTTTTTTATATACAGGATACTGCACAACAACATAAACAATGCCGCCAGGGGATCTGCGCGACCAGATATATAGGCAACTGCTTCGGTGTGGATAGGGTGAACGAGAAATAAGACACTCGTCAACAAAGAAAGCAAGCTATCGCCGAAAAGAATGTTCACTAACCAATAAATGCTCAGAGCCACTAAAATATGAAGCGCGATATTGGTAAGGTGATAGCCCCTTACGTCTAACTCCCAGATAGAATAATCTACCATAAAGGTAATTAACTGCAGCGGCCGGTAAAACGGGCCTTGACTTTTTACGCCGAGCCAAATACTCTCTGTAAAAATCCTTGGTAGATGAGACCAGCTTTTTATATAGGTATTATTCTTTATAAGGCCGTCGTCATCCCAGATGAATTCACCATTAAGAGAATTGCTATACGCCATAAATCCAATGAGAATAATGATAATAAGAGAAAAAACTACTTTCCGTTTTTCAATACGACTCTGAAGCTGCATCATCCCTTTATTACTCCCAGCGGTCGCATGCGGCAGACCTTTTTAGAGATCCCTGCGTTGTGTACGACATTAACCACATCGTTAACGTCTTTGTATGCGCCGGGTGCTTCTTCTGATATCGTGCCGCGGCCCGATGCCTTGACATAAATCCCTTTTGATTTTAAATCTTTGACGATCCAACCCGCATCAAATGCCTTGGTTGCGGCAGTGCGCGACTTTAGCCTTCCAGCTCCGTGACAGGTTGAATAGAATGTTTCTGCTGCCCCCTCGGTTCCCACTAGCAAATACGAATTTCTCCCCATGTCTCCGGGGATAATCACCGGCTGTCCTGTTTTTTGATATCTCAGCGGTAGTTCCGGATGGCCCGGTGGAAACGCACGCGTAGCGCCTTTTCTATGAACGCATAAGACTTTTTCTTTTGAGCCTACCATATGCTTCTCAAACTTTGCAACGTTATGCGCAACATCATAGATCAAATGCATGCCCATATCGCGCCAGCTTCTTCCAAGGGTCTTTTCAAACGCCTTCCGTGTCAGATGCATAAGACACTGCCTGTTTGCCCAGGCGTAATTGACTGCACATTTCATTGCAGCAATATATGATTTCCCCTCAGGAGAATTAACCGGCGCTCCAGCCAACTGCCTATCAGGAATATTAAGGTTATATTTAGAAACGCATTTTACCATACTCTTTACAAAATCATCGCAGACCTGATAGCCAAACCCCCGCGATCCTGAATGAATCATTACGGTAATCTGCCCCTCTTCTAAATCGAATATGTCTGCGATCTCTTTATCGAAAATCGTATCAATCGCTTGAATCTCTAAGAAATGATTCCCTGAACCCAGTGTCCCTGACTGCGCCTTTCCTCGCTTGAGCGCCCGGTCAGATACTTCAATTGGGTCTGCCCCGGCAATAGCGCCATACTCTTCTGTTGCTTCCAAATCTTCCTGGCAGCCAAATCCTTTTTCCACTGCCCACTTAGCTCCCTTAACTAAAATATCCTTCTCTTCTCTTTCTGAGACGCGAATATCTCCTTTAGAGCCTACGCCCGATGGCACATCATTAAACAACGCATAGGTGAGATCTTCGACCTTATCCTTTATCTCTTCATATTGAAAATTAGTCCGTAAACACCGCACGCCGCAATTAATATCATACCCCACACCCGCAGGAGAAACTACTCCACCCTCATCAGGATCGGTTGCCGCAACCCCACCGATTGAAAATCCATAGCCCCAATGGATATCAGGCATTGCAAAAGAATGCCCAACGATTCCCGGTAAAAAGGCAACGTTCGCTACCTGTTCAGCTGCCTTGTCGTGACGAATATCTTTTAGGAGCGTTTCATCAGCGTAAATGATACCGCTTACCCGCATTCCCTGTTTATATGATTTTGGGATTTCGTAGCGGTAATTATCGATCTTATGTAGCGGGCCCTGCCAAAGTTCTGCCATATTATTTCCCCTCGTTCGCAATTACTTCCTGTGCTTCTTGAGCGTGCTCTTCAAGGACGTTGAGTTTAAACTCATTAAACAACGGCACTACCACCCTCGGCCGGTAGATTGAGCTTTCCATAACACACTCAATGCCATGCTCGATCAAAACACCTTGTATAAGATAGGCCTCAGCCTCATCGCTGGTAATATGAATAGTAACCCATTTTGCCATCTGAATATCCCGCTTTTTACACATCAAAGATAACCTGTGCTTGCCAGCCAGAATCACGCTGCTCTATTTTTAACTCGTGATACGTGACTGCTTTTATCTCAGCATCTATCTGATGTCGATTTTTTTCGATAGGCTCAAACCATGCAAGGGCCTTAAGCGAAGTGGGTGTAATTTCTCTGATAAAGAATTCTTTAAAAATAAACAAGTTGGCATTGAACTGATACAGCAACTCTCTAAGCCAGCTGATAAAGAGCTCTTCGATATTTTCTGCTTCGAGCTCTAGCTCCATTCTTTCCTTTGCCTCTACATCTTTAGAGTTAGAAATAATTTCGAACATCCCTATTGCAGCATTGTTGAATAATTCCTTTACATCTCGGCCAAATGCCTTTATGCCGATATCGGCGGTATGTTCGATGATCTCATACTTTTTCATGAGGGTCGCTCGGAATCATTTCTCGCCACCCTAATAAATGCAACGGTGGCTCGAAATGGTGAGCCGTGAAGGATTCGAACCTTCAACCTTGGGCTTAAGAGGCCCCTGCTCTACCATTGAGCTAACGGCCCGTCTATTTTCGTGGCTTATTATACCATTTACGCGGGATTAGACAAGGCTAAATTGACAATAACAATAGGCAAGAGTTATGGTTACAAAAAACGAGCGGATAATCTTTTTTAATTTTCTATCCCTGCAGATTCGATAGATTATTCTGAAACTGTGATTTCAACCAGCGCTCCTTTCCATTCATTGGAACGCGTCTTTTCGATTGCTAACCACACATAGAGCTTACCTGAGCCGCTATAATTAATCGAGCGGATGTATCGATTTTTATTACTCGCAAGATTCAGACGGCAAACCTCGTTTATCCCACCTGAATCTTCATCAATCTTGTTTATAATCCATAAATTTCCCTGTCGATTGCCCTCAGATGTACAGAAATAAAAATTACCTGAATTATCAATGGCAGTAGGATTATTGTATGCGTAATCCATCCGGCCCATAAATACGTTGTCGTTTATCACGCGCACTGAATGCCCTTCTTCGCTAAAAGTAAACAATTTCGAAGGATCACTCGAGCCTATTTCAGCATAGGCGCTCGTGCTCAATGCTCCCATTATCAACAGGACTATTATTTTCTTCATCGTTCCACCATCCTTCAATAAAAACGCATTCTCTTTTTACAATACTTCAGAATTAGATTCACTTCCCGGGAAGAAAATCTGAGCCATTCCACACCCACACATTTGACCCTGATTTTATCGAGGGTATAAAAGAGCTAAAATTTGTGATGATGCCCCCTCCGGCCTCAAGCTTAAATAGAATAACTAGCTTATTGTTTTTTAAGCCATAGATAACCAACGTCTCGGAAAACCCGGATGATTTGCCTCCCGACCTGACAACAATCTGCTTCTTTCCATTTTTACTCAAATCAATAAATTCCAATTGTTCTGAATAATCAGAGATATCAAAACGGCCAAGCCTATTTTTCTCAGTGTCAAACACCTCGACCTCAAGTCCGCGAATCTTGATAATTTCTTCTGTTCCGTCGCGGTCTAAATCTACTTTGAGATCAGTTTGTTGATTAAGTTGTTGTGCTTTAAACCCATTAACGACATTAGGAATGAAGTCTTCTCGAAAAGAATTGCGAACCCTTACAAAACGAAAGTACACAAATAACGAAATGACTATTACGGCCACGGCCGTAACAGTCAGCTTCTTTTTATCTATAATATCTTCAAGGTCATCGAAATCGAACATAGTTATTAATCGTTACCTCCCCAACGCCAGCGCAACTGGCCGTCGGTTTTTTCTCTAAACAGAACAATAAAGAGCACACTTAAAATAATAACATCTAATATAAAGCTTAGCAAGTCCTTTAAAGTCGCCGTGTGCGTGGTGAATCCATTACTATAGAGCGATACCAAAATCAATCCAATCAAACACGCTGTCGAAAGCCACCCCTGCCAGGAAATAGGATACAATCCCCAGCCATATCTCTTTGGTTTGAACCAATAACCAGCCATTCTATTCACCCTTTATCAATATGCTTTTGATAGCCCAGATAGTAATCCTTATAAGTAGATACGCCGGGTACACCCATAGCAATACAAGCACTGCATTCGGGCTAGACGTCCACCAGCGCAGAACAATCGCAGCGATCACAAACCCCAACAGCACAAGCCATTCTCTAGCGATTATCCTTTTTGAGACTTTATTCATCGATTGTACCGTCCTGTTTCATGGCTTCTTCCAATACATCGGTCATCAATCTACCTTGACCACTGTGCACAGAAATATCCAAGAATGGAATATTGTTCATCGGTGCAGTTTCTATAGTAGTTTCAAGGGCATGTTCAAGCCCTGCGCAATATTCAGCAACGAATTTCTCTTTCTGAAGAGTAGTTAGCTGTGTCCATGCCTTGGAGTCGACTTTTGTTCCGTCCCAACGGGCAAGTCCAGGAGGAAAGAAAAATACCTCGGGTAAATCGTCTTCGCTATACGTATATTTATCCTCGCATCCTTCTCCCAATCCTGGCAAGGCACATTCCTGAATTAAAAAAGCTTTAATAAGCTTCGCAACATATGTTTTCTCACCTACTTTTTTCACTCTTTGGTCAATATACTCATTAAATGAATTCAGCCCCCAAAGATCAAAAGTAAGGATTGTGTTGAATTCTCTTTCTAATTCCATAAGGTATTCCTTAATAAAAAGCACCCTGTTTTGGCCGATGTAACGTTTCCACTCTGCGTAATTTACTTTGTAGCCGTCATGGAGAGC
>JBHPFN010000016.1:0-39893 GCA_042571725.1 Candidatus Omnitrophota bacterium | reverse complement strand
CCACTCTCCTCCTGCTCGTCGATAAGGATTAGTTACGTCAAGCCAATCAACCCAACCTCCTAAGATGCCGTGCCAATCAGGCACCAGTTGCCAGAGACTACTTGTCTCTGCCCAGTTGATAGCGGCGTTGGCATAATCGGTCTGCCCTAAATCAAGCCAGCAAAATGCCGCTTGAAATGACATACCCGGATATTCCTCATTTGGATATCTATCTCCCCATAGACAGCCACCGTTGCCGCTTGGCTCTTGAAAGGTTTGATGAATCCATTCACCCAGCGCTGGATCTCCTACACCATTGGCTGGCAGATCAAGAAACTGCGGCGCATAGTTTAGCCAATCAACAATATTATCGATATTAGTTTGAGCACCGTCACTTTCAACCACTTGCCACCACCACACCTCGGACGAATGTTTAAAGTAAGAATTGATCCCGTTAAGAATTTCTGTGGCCATTTGTCGGCATTGTTCAGCAAAGACAGTATCGCCTTCTTCCAAAGCCCAGTTATGTGCTGCTAACATGGCCCAATACGCATAACTATTGTCTGTTATCCAGTTCCAGGTTGAAAAACTACCCCCTGCATCTTTGCCGCCGCATATAAGTCCTTGATATCCGTGGGTCTGGCAATCACGTAAAAATTGTGCAGCCAGTTGCATGGAGCCATATCTATCAGCTCGATACCCCAGTTTATTCATTGCAATCATTACCTCTGCTGGCTGTGTGGGAGATTTCGAATCAAGCCCGCCCTCAGGATTCCTGTAGTCGTATTCATCTTTCCAAGAGCCGTCTGATTCCTGGACCCTTACCAGATAATCCATAACAAGATTCGCCCGGTCTAAATACGTTTGATCGCCTAATGCCTCATATGCTTTCAGCAACCCTAAGATTGCCATGCCGTTTTCACGTGGGACCACGTAATCCGGAGGAGTATCGGGAGTATACACATCGTTAATCGCACCGTAAGCTATATGGTAAGGATCACTTACGAATTGACAAGCTACAAGATAGTCAGCCTCAAATCTAATTTTCTCATTCGTGGTTAATCCCCAAAAATCACCATAGTTAAAATAGATATCTCCGTAATCAACGTCATTGCGCCTATCCTCCCAGGTAACATAAACATTATCGTAAACGTCAACTGCAATCGAAGGCGTATTCGTCTCCACTGATTCTCCGGGATTACTATCGACGCGCATGAGATAATTACGCCAGGTTAAACCGCCGTTTAATGAATAGTTAAAAAAGATTCCCTGCCAAGGCTCTAAATTTTCCCAGGTAACATAAATGTGTTTGCCGTTAGCGACTACATCATAATTACCAAGTTGACAGTTATGAACATCTTCTGGATGCATAAGCCTAATAATGGGTTGCCAGGTTACACCGTAATCAAAGGAGCTGCGGAAGCTAATTTTATTAGTAGCATCATTCCAAATTAGATACACATTTCCATTTTCATCCGCTTCAATTTGTGGATGATCAATTTCAGTAGCGAGCTCTTGACTACCTGACCAGTTATCGCCAGAATCTAATGAATGATTAAACGTGTAATAAGTAGTAAGAAATTGTCCATCTTCAACCTTCCAAGCAACATATACATTGCCAGCATTATCACACTCTATTTCAGGCAAGCTGGAATTTTTAGCAAATCCAACAGGTTCTATGCGTTGGTCAGCTCCCCAGGCCTGCCCGACAACATTATATCTGTTAAAATAGGTACGCCTGTTACCGTTAGCACCATCTCGATTGTCGACCCAGGCAGCATAGAAGTTACCCTGTTCATCACAGGCAATTGTAGCATCAGCCTGAATTTCATCGCCAATATTAGAATTAACCTGTTCGTAGTCCAGCCATGTAATACCGTAATCATTTGAGCAGCTCGCATACACCCCATAAGGAAAAGACTCCCTGCCGTTAGCTATCACGCAGATACTTCCGTATTGGTCATGGGCAAAATCGATATTCCCCAGCCACCCGCTTGACGGGCCTACGTTGAGTTGTTGGCTATGCCAGGTCTCACCCAAATCCTCAGACTTCATAAAAATAATTATTTTTTGACTATCCTGGAGAGCCACCCAAAGCACATATATGTGTCCGCTCTCTCCACAGCTAACCTGAAGATCGCTATCGAACGAACTTGAAGGATGTGAAAGCACGATATCGTTTTGCATAAACGTGCGGCCGTAATCATTAGAACGGTTAAAATACACTTCACTGCTGCCCGAGCGTTGATCATGCCAAACTACACATACATTTCCAATGCTATCGCTGGCAACTTTAGGATTCGTGGATGAGTTACTGCCAGGATCTGTATCGATGCGGATATCATCTGACCAGAATGTGGCAAAAGCAATTCCTAAAAAACCTATTAGGACTACTATTCCAATCGTAATTAAAGCCGTTTTTTTCATCGTTTCTCTTTCTAAAACTTTTAATTAACTACGGACAAAAAAAGACAACCACGGAATGTGCTGTCTTTCGTATGGACTGATAGCTGAATAACACGTTGTTGCCTCTTTATTGTTAATGTATTATATCGCATTTTAGCTATTTTAGCAAGGAAAATCAGCCATAGGCTTTACTACGGAATCCAGGAATAGCTTACTCTTATACTTTTCTTGCCAGGACAACAAGGATTTACTTTGACTCTTCCTGCATCTTAGTAGCACCGGTGGTAGCATCCTTCGCGCAACTTACCGAAACCGCTAAGAAAACACAGATTAGAATCAACATTAGATATTTCATTACTTTTCTCCTTAATAATCTAGCCTTGCTCGTACTTAAAAATAAAATTTGCTATCCGGGCAAAATCATTGATGCTTAACCTATCCGGCCGAATAGTGGTATCGATGTTAGTGGTACGGGCAAGCTCGGCAAGTCCCTTCTTGTCCAAAAATTCCTTAAGCGTATTTAAAATCATCTTCCTGCGCCGGTTAAACGACTCGCGGATAAACACAAAAAGAAGTATCTCATTAAGCACTGTTACCGACGGCTTCTTGCGGACTTTTAGATTCATAAAGCAAGAATCCACCTTTGGCTGCGGACGGAAACAGGAATTTTTTATGGAAAAAAGCAAGTCCGGAAGCGTAAAATACTGCACAAAGAGGCTGAAGGCACTGTAGTCTTTACTCCCGGGAGTTGCTACCATGCGCACTGCCAGCTCTTTTTGTACGCAGAGAAAGATTTCACTGATCTTTTCTTTTTGATTTATCAGATGTTCAATTAACGGCGAGGTAATGTTGTAAGGGATATTACCGATTACTTTGGTGCGTTTCTCAGTGATGTTAAATTTCAGCATGTCCTGATTAACCAGGATAAGATTTGATACGTCATTAAAAGCTAGCTTGAGGTATTCAAACAACCTGGTGTCTTTCTCAACTGCGATAACCTTTTTTGCAAAATGAGCAAGGTCCTGCGTGAGCGCCCCCTTGCCCGGTCCGATCTCTACAACCGTATCGGTCTTCTTAACGTTACAGGCAGCAATAATCTTTCTGCGCATATTGCCGTCTACCAAAAAATTCTGTCCTAATGATTTCTTTGCCGGAATATATGAGGTCATTTTCTTTTTTTATTGCGGGTGAGCCTACAGGCTAACCGGATAGACTCAATCATCGAGCTAGGATCAGCAATGCCCTGGCCTGCGATATCAAACCCGGTGCCATGCCCCGGAGATGTCCTTACAAACGGCAGGCCATAGGTTACATTGATTGCTTTATCGAAAAAGAGCGTTTTTAAAGGGCCTAAGCCTTGGTCGTGATACATCGCAACTACACAATCATATTTTTTGCGGCGCATGCCAAAGAAAACTGTATCTGCAGCAAGCGGACCAAATACATTTTCGAATGCGCGCTGCGCTTTTTTTACAGCCGGGGCAATGATGCGCTGATCCTGCGTTCCCAGCAAACCCTGCTCTCCTGCGTGAGGATTGAGCCCGCAGACAGCAATGCGCGGCTTTTTTATGGCAAAGTAACTTCTCAGGCAATCGTGCGTTGAGTCAATAGCCTCAAATACTTTTTGTGATGTGATTGCGGCAGAAACCTTTTGCAAAGGGATGTGACGCGTAACTAACGAAACCCGGAAAGTATCAGCGGTAAGAACCATGAGGATCTTTTTTGATTTTGATTTTTCAGCCAAATATTCAGTATGCCCCATAAATGACGAGTGTCCTGCAAGGCGTATTGAGCCTTTATGGATGGGTGCGGTAACAAGACAATCTATTTGTTTTGAAGAAAGTAGTTCAAGCGCTCTATCGATATACTCAAGCGAAGCAGTTCCACAGCGAGGATTAATTTTGCCTAAGCGGAAGTTTTTACGAGGAACATTATCTAAAGAAGCAATGGTTACGTTAGGGAGCCTCTTTTTCTTTAGATATTTCGAAAGGATAGCTGCATCGCCTATGATTGTAAAACAACCAAGGCGATTTACAGAAAGATTACCAAGCGCTTTAATGACCACCTCAGGGCCAATACCAGCAGGATCACCCATGGTAATACCGATTCGAATTCTATTTGATGACGATGTAGGCATCTTTTTTTAACTTGTCTACCCACTCAACAAACTCCTCTTGAAATTTCTTTTCGAAGAGGAACTGCTGGATACTACTTTGTGCATCTTTAAGCTCAGAGGACTCAGCGGGAATTTTTTCCTTTAGCCTAAAAAAGAGATGTCCTGTATCAATCTCAACCGGCTCGCTTATCTGATTAATCTTTAGACTAAAGATAACATTTTCCAGCTCAGGCATAAGCTGTCCCCTTGCTACCGTGCCTAAGGATTCAGTCTCGGAGAAATCGCTCGCAACCTCTAAAAAATCCTTACCTTCCTTAAGCAAACGACTAACCTCACTTACCGTATCCTGTGTTTCTTGCTCGCTCGTCGAATTGGAGACAAAAATCGAATCAACCACCGCCTTTTCAGGCTGTCCAAATCTGTCCGGGTTGGCATTATAAAATTCGGTTACCTCCTTAGGGTGTACGAAGATCTTACTCTTTACCTCGTTCTCGACAACCTCGCGCATAATCACCTGCTCTGTGATAGTTTTTTCTAAATCCGCAAGACTGAGACCTTGCGCTAAAAGAGTCTCGTTAAATTGAACATCCGACTCAAATCCTTCCTTTAGCTGCTCAAACCGTGCCCTAACAAGCTCTGGGTCTGCTTCGATTTCTTGGCGCTTAGCCTCCTGAATAATCAACTTATCTTCTATAAGCCGGCTTAACACCTCCTCTTGCAAGCTTGCGACTTGACTTTCAAGCTCTTCTGCAGGAACCTCAGCAGCAAGCTGTATTCTCATGATGTTAACAAAACCATCTACGTGGCTTTGTGTAATGATATCTTTATTGACGATTGCGACAATTCTATCTTCTGTGGCACTGACAGAATTACCCAATGCACAAACAAATACTGCACTAATACACATACACCATATGATTTTCTTTACTGTTTTTCTCATTGATCACCTCTGTATTGTACTTGTGAAATAACTTCTCGTAACATACGGCAGTATAAGTCAAAACCTACCGCACTTATATAGCCGTGCTGTTCTATTCCTAAAAGATTCCCTGCGCCTCGGATCTGCAAATCTTCAAAGGCAATGCGAAAGCCGGCGCCTAAGTCGCTGTAGCGCTCAATCGCATCCAGCCTCCTCCTCGCTTCATCTGAAAGAGAAGCATGTTTCGAGACTAAAAGATACGCGTACGCCTGACGGTTAAACCTCCCGACCCGGCCGCGCAATTGATGCAGGTCGGATAAACCGAATTTATCCGCATGATTAATAATTAAGGTATTTGCATTAGGAATATCCATTCCGGATTCGATAATCATGGTACAAACAAGGATGTCGATTTCTCCTTTTAAAAAAGCAATAATAACTTTTTCAAGCATCTTTGAGGGCATCTGTCCGTGTGCTAGGCCGATTTTTTTTGAAGTAGTTAATTTCTCTATGCGCTCTTTTATCTTTTCAATCCCCTCAACCCGGTTGTGCACAAAATATACCTGTCCTTTGCGTGATAATTCTTTTGAAATTGCCTGCTTAACTAAATCGTCGTCGTATTGAGTAACATGGGTTTTTACCGGGATGCGGTTCTGCGGCGGGGTGTTGATAACCGACATATCCTTAGCATTCATAACCGCCATATACAATGTGCGCGGGATGGGTGTTGCGGTTAAAGTGATCACATCCACCAAGAGCCGCAGGTGCTTAAATTTTTCCTTAGCTTTAACGCCGAAGCGCTGTTCCTCGTCGATAATCACGAGCCCTAAATCCTTAAAATGGATATCATTTGATAACAACCGGTGGGTGCCGATGACAATATCGACAACACCGATCTTTACATCTTCGATTATCCTCTTCTGCTGAGCAGGGCTGTTGAAGCGGCTAAGCATCGCAACGCGGATGGGAAACTTCTCCAGCCGCTTAGAAAAATTATAAAAATGCTGTTCGGCTAAAATCGTAGTAGGAACCAAAAATGCAACCTGCTTATTATCCATCACGGCCTTAAATGCAGCGCGCATTGCCACTTCTGTTTTTCCGTAGCCTACATCGCCGCAGATAAGCCTGTCCATCGGCTGCTCTGACTCCATGTCCTTCTTCACCTCTTGCGCTGCTTTCGCCTGATCAACGGTTTCGGTAAAAGGAAAATCTTCCTCGAGCTGCTTCTGCCACGGCGCATCAGGAGAAAACTGAAATCCAGGCAGGCTATTACGCAAGGCCTGTATCTGCAATAGATCCAATGCTAATTTTTTAATACCCTTCTTAGCCCTATTCTTTATGCGTTGCCATTCTTTTGAGCCTAACTTATGCACCTTAGGTCGTCCCTGAAAGGAAATGTACTTTTGTATCAGGTGCATGTGCTCTGTTGGCACATAGAGCTTATCGCCACCGTCGTACTGCAACACAAAATGATCTTGGTAACGGCTGTCTGTTCGTAGCTTCTCAATCCCTAAATATTGCCCAACGCCGTGATGCACGTGCACTGCGTAATCTCCTTCTTGGAGCTCAACAAAGTTTTCGATGGGTTCTTCTTCGGAAAACTTTACCTGCCGAGAAACCCTCATTCGTTTCATCGGCAGGATAATGACCGACCGATGATCCCAGAGGCGCTTACCGTTTACAATATTAAAACTGAATATCTTTTGTATTCTATCCAACTCAAAATCAATTCGAATCGGACAATCAAAACTTGCCGGATAGATATCGATAATCTCTCCCTGCACGCAGAAATCACCCTCTTCGGTTACGCCTACGATTTTCTTGTACCCGAAGTCGATTAAATTTTGTAGGAGTCCTTCGCGATTGACGTTTCCCGATGCGTAGAGCTTTATTGAGCGAAACATCTGCTATTTCTTCTGCCACGCCAAGACCAGCGGAGCGGCAATAAAAATGGTGGAATACACACCTGAAGTAAAGCCAATAATCAATGCCAGGGCAAACGTATTTAATACTTCTCCCCCGACAAAGAATAAGGCAAACACAACCAACAGGGTTAAGACTGTGGTAAGGATGGTTCGCGAGAGGGTTTGATTGATGCCAAGACTAATCATCTCGGCTAAGGATAATTTGCGCCTCTGAGAACGCTCAATTTCTCGCAAGCGGTCAAAGATAACAATGGTATCATTGATAGAATACCCTGCGATAGTAAGCAGTGCGGTCACCACCAATAGGTCAATAGTGCGGCCCATCATAATAAGAATTCCTATCGTAATCAATACATCATGAAACAGCGCGATAATGCCTGCGGCGGCATAATTAAAGTGCTTAAACCTGATTCCTACATACAACAAAATCCCCAGGAGCGCAAATAAAATTGCCTTCACTGCCCGCATGCGCAGCTGCTCACCGACCAGTGGCCCTACCTTTTCAATTCGCAATATATCAAAAGAATTATCCGAAAACTTTTCGTGAAACACCTTTTGCACTAACTCTGCGCTCTCTTCAAACGAACGGATCGCCACAATCCGAGGGTTTTCCTTAAAGGGCAAAATCGTAGACTCCGCCAGGCCGACTTCTTTCAGGCTCTCTCTTAATTCATCAATAGGAATAACGTTTTTGAATTGATACTCCTGAAATTCCCCGCCGGAGAAATCAATTCCATAGGCATCTTTGCCTTTACCTTGAAAGGATACCATTCCGATGATAATTACCACCGCCGAAAGCACATAGAATATCCGCCGTTTACTTATAAAATTAAATTTCGTATTGGTAAGAAACGGAACCATGTGTATTTTCTTTAATAGCTTCGTTGAAATAAGTGTTTCAAAAATCGCACGGGTGACAAAAATGGCGGTAAATAAACTTGCCAAGATTCCGATTGTTAAGGTCACTGCAAATCCTCGTATGGGGCCTGTACCAAACTGAAAGAGCAGAAATGCTGCAATCAGCGTTGTGACGTTTGAATCAAATATTGCACTAAAGGCCTTTGAGTATCCACTACGCACCGCTGCATACAGGGGTCTGCCTATTCGCAATTCTTCGCGGATACGTTCATTAATAAGCACATTGGCATCAACCGCCATGCCTAAGGTAAGGACGATTCCTGCAATACCCGGCAAGGTCAGCGTTACCTGTTGCGCAGGCAAAAGAATCCTAAACATGCCCAGCGTTCCGAGAATAAGGACCATATTAAGCAAAAGTGCGATATTGGCAATAATCCCGGCGTTAAGATAATACACCGCCATAAAAAGCAGGACCAATCCGCCTCCTACCAAACATGCCTGGATGCCGCTATTGATTGAATCCTGGCCCAGTAGCGGGCCTACGGTTCTCTCTTCCTCAATATACATAGGCGCAGGAAGCGCACCTACTCTTAATACAATCGCTAAATCTCGTGCCTCATTAATATCAAAGCTGCCAGTAATCTGCGCTTCCCCTGAAGGGATCGCTTCGCGGATAACCGGAGCAGAATGCACCTTGCCATCTAAGACAATAGCTAATTGCCTTCCTACATTTTCTCGGGTAATCCTGGCGAATTCTTTAGCACCCTGAGGATTGAATTTAAGGCTTACATAGGGCTCTCCGAACCCGCTGCTGTCAAAATTAACCTGGGCATTGACAATTGAATCACCAATTAAGACCGCCTTCTTTTCCAGAAGAACCTCTGTCTTTTCTTCATCTTTCTCAAAAGACTTTAGCTCATGCCCCTCGGGAATATTTCCTTCCGCAGTCTGCTTTAGACTCGCAGGGTCAGCATTAACCAGCTTAAATTCCAGAAGCGCGGTTTTCTTAATCAGCTCAATGGTTCGATTCCTGTCGGTAATGCCGGGAAGCTGGACCACAATTTCTTCTTCACCTTGGCGCTGGATAGACGGCTCGCCAACACCAAACTCATCGATTCTATTGCGGATAATCTCTAATGCCCTCTCAACCGCGTCGCTCTTTGCGTCTTCGGAAAGATCAGTAGTATCTACCCTTAAGACCACATGCATTCCGCCTTTTAAGTCGAGCCCAAGATTAATCCTCTTCTCAAGCGGAAATGCAAACCATCCGAAAAGAATCACCACAGAAAGGATAAAAACTAATTTCAGCCTTAGATTTTTATTAATGCCCATAATAGCTATGCCTTTTTAATAACCGTAGTTATAAAATCTTTTTCTATCTCGATCTTAACGTTATCATCTACCCTGACGATCGCGGATCGGTCTTTAACATTGGCAATGGTGCCGTGTATGCCACCGGCAGTGATTACTTCATCATTTTTCTTTATCTGTGAAAGCATTGCCTTGTGTTCCTGCTGCTTCTGTTTCTGCGGACGAATAAGCAATACATAAAAAATGAGGAAGATGACAATGATGGGAAGAAAATTTATTATCGGATTTGCAGCTGTTTGATCCATTATTTATTTCTCCTTTTTTAACAAACTTCTGACGGTATCAGATGGTTGAGCTCCTCGCTTTAACCAGTACTCAGCTTTTGCTTTGTCAATCTTGATTACCGCTGGTTTTTTTGACGGATCGTAATAGCCGATGTCGTCGAGAAAGTTGCTATCCCTTGATTTGCTTCTGCTGCAGGCAACGATTCTAAAATTATACGCGCCTTTTGCACTTTTGCCGACTTTGCGCAACCTTAACCTAACTTCCATAAATACATCCTCCTTATTTAAAACCTTTCTCTGCCAATCGTATTGCTAATAACTGTGCCTTGGCTTTATTCACAGTCTCGTCATACTCTCTTTCTGGCTTGGAATCAGCAACTATCCCTGCGCCAGCCTGAATATAGGCGGTAGTGCCCTTAATCACGATAGTACGAATCGTAATGCAGGTATCGAGGTTTCCTGAAAAACTGAAATACCCTACACACCCTGCGTAGGGTCCGCGTTGTACATTCTCTAATTCATCAATGATTTCCATAGCGCGGATCTTAGGAGCACCGGTTACCGTACCCGCCGGGAACGTCGCCCTGAGTAGATCATAGATATCTTTCCCTTGAGCGAGCTTTCCGACTACGTTACTTACAATATGCATTACGTGCGAGAATCGCTCAATCTTCATAAACTCAGAAATTCCCACCGTTCCTCGATTGCAGACCCTTCCTAAATCATTGCGGCCTAAATCAACAAGCATGATATGCTCTGCGCGCTCTTTTTCGTCATTGATCAGATTCTTGCCTAGAAGCTCATCTTCTTTTTCATTTTTGCCCCGGGGCCTCGTTCCTGCAATGGGACGGGTCTGAACAAATCCATCCTCACAACGAATCAAAAGCTCAGGTGAAGAACCCACAATGCGCACCTTTCCAAACCGCAAGAAATACATATAGGCCGAAGGATTAATGTGCCGCAGCGCTCGGTACACATTAAATGGATCAGTCTTCAGCGTTTCCAGGAAACGCTGAGAAAGCACTGCCTGAATGATATCGCCTGAGCGAATATACTTTTTTGTTTTTTGAACTATATCACGAAAACGTTTTTTCGTAAAATTCGATCGTGGCTTTGCGGTAATCGATACCTGATGAAACGAAGACGATTTTTCACCTAAGGGTTTTTCTAAATCTCTGGCAGTGCTTTCGACTTTTCTAGCTGCCGCATCGTAGAGCTTCAGAAGCTTCTTCTTGCTGAGCTTTTCTTTTGCATCACCGGTGAAGACACAACGAACAATCTTCATGGTATGCTCACGGTGATCAAAGACAACCAGGTTGTCTGCTAACGCCAGCAATATATCGGGTAATTTTAAATCGTCCGGGTTTTTCTTTTTTAACCGCTGAAGACACGGTTCGAAAAACCGCACTGTTTCATATCCGATGTAACCCACCAACCCTCCGCAAAAACGAGGCAGGCCTTCTACGGACACAAAACGATAACGTTTCATGAGCAATTTAATCTCTTCTAGCGGGTCTTTCTGTGTCGTAAAGATCTGTTTTGTTTTTTTCGAGCCGTTGCATCTGATTATGCTAATCCGATTCCCCTTACTCTCAAAAATCAATGATGGCTCTGCACCCAAAAACGAGTAGCGGGCAACTTTTTCTTCTCCTTCAACTGATTCCAAAAGAAAAGAATATTCTGATTTCTTAAGCTTTAGATACGCAGAGACCGGCGTTTCAAAATCCGCTAAGATTTCTTTATATATAGGAATCAAGTTTCCCTTGCGGCTTAATTTAATAAATTCTTTTTTTGCAGGATACATCATAATGCTCTATAAAAACAACTCCTCTTTCCTGTATGACAGGCAACACCTACCTGGCGTACTTTTATCAAAAGACAGTCTGCGTCGCAATCAAAAAAGATTTTTTTAATAAACTGAAAATGTCCCGATGTCTCTCCCTTGACCCAAAACTTCTTTCTCGAGCGCGACCAAAAACATGTTTTCTTTAACTTTAATGTCTTTTTTAACGACAATTTATTCATATAGGCCACCATTAAGACTTCTTTTGTCTTATAGTCCTGTATGATAGCTGGGATTAATCCTTGAGAATCATATTTCAATTTACTTATATTCTTTGAGCTTACTGTTTTTTTCATAGCCTTATCTGCACCCCGTATTTTTTGAGATACTGCTTTACCTGCTGTATTGAGATCTCCTGATAGTGAAATATGCTCGCAGCTAATGCTGCATCAGCGCTTGTTTCGGTAAACACCGTTGAAAAATGTTCCAGGGTTCCTGCGCCACCTGAAGCGATTACCGGAATATTCACCGCATCGCAAATACTCTTGGTTAAAACAAGGTCGTATCCGTCTTTTGTCCCGTCATAATCCATGCTGGTAAGAAGAATTTCGCCTGCTCCTAACTGCTCAACCTCTTGAGCCCATTCGATTGCATTCTTTTCAACAGGTGTCCTGCCGCCGTTAATATACACTTGCCAACTGCCATTAGTTTTCTTTGCGTCTATTGCCACCACAATACATTGACTGCCAAATGTATCCGAGGCATCTTTTACTAACTCAGGAGTTTTTAGAGCCTGCGTATTGATAGATACTTTATCAGCTCCAGCCCGAAGCAATTCATTTATATCATCACTATTTCTTACCCCGCCTCCCACGGTAAGAGGCATGAATACCGTCTCGGCGGTTTTTCTCACTACATCAATTAAGATAGGTCTTTTTTCAAAGCTTGCAGTGATATCAAGAAAGACAATTTCATCGGCTCCTTCATTGTTGTATTGCGCCGCTACCTCAACCGGATCACCAGCATCACGTAGTGAGACGAAACGTACGCCCTTTACGACCCTACCGTCTTTTACATCCAGACACGGTATTATTCTTCTAGCAAGCACAGGTCAATTGCCTCCTTTAAAAACACCCTCGCTTCATACAGCGCCTTTCCTACAATTACACCTTTAATACCCTTGCTGCTTAATTGTTTTAACTGTGCAATATCATCTATGCTTGAGACACCACCGGAGACGATAATAGGGATACTTACTGTTGAAAGCATCTTCTCTATGCTCTCGAAATTCGGGCCGCTTAACATGCCATCGCGTGAAATATCGGTGAAAATAATTGTCTTAACCCCGGCCTCTTCAATCTTTTTGGCTAATTCAAACGCATCTTGCCCAGAAACGCTTTTCCACCCTTCGGTAACTGCCTTACCGCGAACGCTATCGATACTTACCACAATTCTATTGTTAAACTGCTTGGCTACGGATGCAACAAACTTCATATCTTCAACCGCACGCGTACCGATAATAACCCGGTCAACACCTGCATTAAATAGCTGTAAAATATTTTCTTCGTCCCGAACTCCGCCCCCCACCTGTATCGGCACATCTGAATTCTGTGCTATCTGTTCGATCGCAGACAAATTCTTGCACTGCCCAGAAGCGGCACCGTCTAAATCAACAATATGCAGAAGTGTTGCGCCATACGATACCCATTTCTTTGCGGTGTCAACTGGGTGATCTGAATAAATCGTAATCTCCTGAAACCTACCTTGCGTCAAGCGCACAACCTTTCCACCCTGAATATCTATTGCCGGAATGACAATCATGACACCTCCACAAAATTTTTTAAAATTCTTAAGCCCGCGGCTTGACTTTTTTCCGGATGAAACTGCATAGCCCAAATTGTATCAGCCGCTATCATTGAAACAAAATCCAATCCGTAATCTGTGCGCGTTGCCACAATGCTGCTATCTTTCGGTTCGACATAAAACGAATGACAAAAATACGCGTGAGTGTCGTCCTTTAATCCTTTGAAAATAGGATTATCTTTCTTTTCTTTCGTAATCTTAATCTGGTTCCATCCCATGTGAGGCACCTTAAGCTCTGTAAACCTCTTGACTATTCCTGGAAACACATCAAGGCCCTTGAGACCTGGGCATTCTTCACTCTCAGTAAAAAGAAGCTGTAGACCTAAGCAAATCCCCAAGAATGGTCTTTTTGATTCTAGGTAATCCTTTATCACAGGTACTAATTGTACCTCGGAGAGCTTTCGCATGGCCTGGCCAAAAGCACCTACGCCCGGCAAAACAAGTTTTTTCGCAGTGCGAATCTCTTCTGCGTCTGAAGTAACCTTTGCATCAGCGCCCACTGACTCGAGTGCTTTTTGCACGCTGCGTAAATTTCCCGTACCGTAGTCAACGATTGCAATCATTAATCAATCACACCTTTTGTTGAAGGTACGCCTTTTCTACGAGGATCGATTTGGGTAGCCTGATCCAATGCAATACCCAAAGCTTTAAAGATAGGTTCTAAATTGGTGTGCAAATCATCAACGGTATTATTAAGCTTTACCACAAGGTTCATCCCTGAATTTTTCGCGAATGACTCTAGAAAATGCTCCACATAGGCAAACTGATACCCTTCGATAGGTTTTGGCGCACGGGGCACATCAATGTGCAATTTAAAAAAACTCCGTCCGCTGATATCTACGGTGACATCCGCTACAACCTCTTCCATCGGTGCTGAGGCTGAACCGAAGCGTCTGATCCCTTCTTTATCGCCTAATGCTTCCTTAAAGGCTTTGCCAAGTACGATTCCTACGTCTTCGTTGGTGTGGTGTAAATCGATTTGCTGTATATCTCCTTTTGCCTTTATATCTAAGTCGAAAAGGCCGTGAAACGAAAACAACTCAAGCATGTGATTCAAAAGCCCAATGCCGGTATCAACTTGTGCCTTTCCTGTACCATCAACAGTGAGCGTCAGGACAATCTCGGTCTCTTTAGTCTTTCGCTTTATTTCTGCAGTTCGTTGTTTAGTTTTACTCGCCATCGCAATCCTTTCTAATCGAATCGAATCTTGACTGAATTAGTGTGCTTCTCAAGTCCTTCTATAGTAGAAATCTTTTCCAGGGGCCCACGAATATTCTCGAGCGCCCGCTTGGAATAAGAAATGACGTGACTTGTCTTCAGGAAATCCTGAAGGCTGAGCCCTGAGAAAAACCGCGCTGTCCCCGATGTTGGCAATACATGACTTGGACCTGCCACATAATCTCCAACCGCGGTAGGGCTATACGGACCGAGGAAAATTGCTCCTGCGTGTCTAATCTTCTTTACAACCTTTAAAGGATTATTGGTAAGGATCTCTAAATGCTCTGGGGCAATTTTATTCGATATCTCTATTGCCTGTTCTATATTCTTTACCAATACGATATATCCTGAAGAAACCTCGTTTTTTACTTGCTTGACTAACTTCTTTGAGTTAGTAATTAAAATCGAAAGGCCTTTTACATGTTCACTCTGGGCAGCTAAATCCGCAATCACATATTTTGGATTGCTATATCGATTTGCAATCACCACGAGCTCTGTGGGACCTGCAAGCATATCGATATCCACAAACCCGTAGAGTTGACGCTTTGCCTCGGTCACATAGATATTTCCCGGACCAACGATTTTGTCAACCCGGGGGATCGTTTTAGTCCCCAGCGCCATCGCAGCAATTGCCTGTGCTCCGCCAACCCTGTATATCTCACTGACCTTTAATAAATCTGCCACTACCAATATGTGAGGATTGATATAGATATTTTTTCCCGGTGGCGTTACCATGACAATGCGCTTAACACCGGCTATCTGTGCGAGTAATACCGTCATGTAAACAGACGATGCTAATGCAGCCGTACCTCCAGGAATATAGACTCCAACTACATCCAGCGGCTGGATCTGCTCCCCTAGAATTACACCATCTTGGCCTTTAAGCCTCCATGATTTCTTCTGCTGCTTTTTATAGAATTTTGTCACGTTGTCGATAATCAACTTAAGGCTCGAAACAAAATCCGGCGTGATGTTCTGATACGCTGCGCTAATCTCTGATTCAGAAACAACGAGTTGCCGATGAGACATCTTTACCTTATCGAAACGCCGCGTGTAGCGGATGAGCGCATCATCACCTTGATGCGCAACGTTATCGATAATTTTAGTGACTTTTTGAGAGATGCTCTTTTTGCGATACAGTTGCCGCTTATAGATTTTTTCTAGCTCTTTGCTGGTATTGCGTAAGACTTTCATTTCGTGATTCTTTCTTTAGTAAGCACCACTATTTTTTGAAGTGCTTCGTTTAATTTTTCTTTTTTGTTTCCGCCGGCCTGCGCAAAATCTTTCCTACCGCCGCCGCTCCCCTCAACTAAGGCTGCTGCTTCTTTAATCAATTCGGATGCGTCAAATCCCTGCTTCACCACATCATCGGTAAGACCGACAACAATTAATGCCTTGTTGTCCCTAATAGATCCTAAGGCGATAACAGACTTTTTTATTTTCCGCTTAATCATATCAACTGCGGACCGCAAAAAACCAAAATCCGCATCATCACACCTATGCTGAATTATTGTAATATCCTTCGCTGATGTACCAGAGGCAATAATTTCATCGATGTTATGCTTAAATGATTCGAGTTTTAAATTATCAACGCTCTTATTTAGTTTTTTGAGGGAGCTGTTCATCTTGGATACCTGCTCTACAAGCCTGCCCTCTTCCACTTTCAGAATCTCTCCAATATCGGACAGCATCTTTTCTTTTTGCTTTAAGCGCTTATAAGCGCCCTTTCCTGTTGTTGCTTCAATCCTGCGTATGCCTTGTGCGACTGAGCTCTCTGAAATAATGCTAAACAAACCGACCTCTCCTGTCGAACGTAGGTGGGTTCCCCCGCAGAGCTCTTTTGAATAATCCCCAACAGAAACTACACGGACTTTCTCTGCGTATTTCTCGCCAAAAAACGCAAGCGCACCCTCTTTCTTGGCCAGGGTCAACTCTTTCACTTTATGAGATAAAGAATCGTTACGAAGAATGTAGCTATTAACTACTTCCTCGATTCTATTAAGTTCATCCTTGGTAACCTGCTTAAAATGCGAGAAATCAAATCGCAGCCTATCCTGCGCCACTAACGAGCCTTGCTGTTGCACATGGTCACCCAACACCTTTTTTAATGCTGCTTGCAAAAGATGGGTTGCAGTGTGGTTTCTGGCTATCGATATCCTGCGTTCATAATCAACCGCAGCGCGTAGCGTATCGCCTATTGAAAAAATGCCTTGATTAACCTCTCCTAAATGGACAACCACGCCATCGATGATTCTGGTATCTTCTACGGTGATCTTTCCTTCTGGTTTTTGAAGTATTCCTGCATCGCCTATCTGGCCGCCGGATTCTCCGTAGAAAGGTGTTTTATCTAATATAACCTTTACCTTGCTCATGCCTTTTGTTGACTTCAACGGTTTATTATCACTATCGAAAAGCTTCACGATTTTCGCTTCGACTTCACAATGCTCATATCCTTCAAATGCTGTTGCCTTGACATCAAGCTTGAGATCAGAACCAACGAATACATCTTTGCCCATCGCACTGGCTGCCCTAGAACGCTTTTTTTGTTCTGGCATATACCTTTCAAAGCATATAACAGTTCCCGATTCAGCCTCTACAGAAGTGAAACATTCCATTGCAATATTTGTGCTGGTCGTTACAGGAACACCGGAAGTGTCATAATAAGTGAAAAATAACTTACCCAATTCTTGTGCAATCTCTTCTTGAGATAAATTCGCTTTTTTAAGCGTTTTAATTTTCTTTCTTAATTCTGGTTCTTTCTCTTTCAAGATTTTAAGAAAAGATCCCTCTTCTCTCTTTATCATTTCAGCTATATTTTCTCTCCTTTTCATTAACTCAGGATAGGGCTGCTTCATCACATCAACAACGGAAGCTACTATTTTATAGAGCACAGGCTTCTTTACGCCCAATGCCTTATAGTTATTAACGCTTATGCGAATCAGCTTTCTGATAATATACCCTCTGTCTTCGTTTGAGGGATTAACGCCGTCACTTATTGCAAACGTAATAGCACGCATATGATCGGCGATGACCCGCATCTTCACCAACTGCTCTGCTGTCGGTTGAGCAATACCGATCTCTTTTTTAAGCGAAGCAATAATGGGAACAAAAAGATCCGTATCGAAATTATTTGTTGCGCCTTGCAGTACGCTGGCTAACCGCTCCAGCCCCATCCCTGTATCGATATTCTTACTCGGCAAAGGTTCAAGCGTAGCATCTTCTTTTCGGTTGAATTGAGTAAACACCAAATTCCACACCTCAGAAAATCTCCCGCAGCTGCAGGCCGGGCTACATTTCACCTTCTTACACCCAACGTCTTTACCGAAATCGTAGAATATCTCTGAACACGGACCACACGGTCCGTTAGGGCCCTTTGCCTTTGCTTCCGAAGGCCAGAAGTTTTCTTTGTCACCAAGCTTAATAACCCTCTCCTTAGGAAGCTTGATCTTCTTTAGCCAAATCTCGAAGGCTTCAGCGTCATCTTTATATACAGAAACCCACAACTTTTCTTTTGGCAACCCAAGCGCATCGGTTAAAAATTCCCATGCCCAGGCAATGGCCTCATCTTTAAAATAATCACCGAAAGAAAAATTTCCCAACATCTCAAAAAAGGTATGATGCACAGGTGTTTTGCCGACGTGTAATAGGTCATCGGTACGTAAACATTTTTGAGAGCTGGCTGCACGCTTAAAATCAGTGATGTGACCAAGAAATTGTTTTTTAAACTGATTCATCCCGGCAGAGGTAAACAGCACCGTGGGGTCTCCGCTGGGAATAAGATTATCACTCGGGACGATCTTATGACCTTTTGATGCGAAAAAATCCAGGAATTTCTGTCTTATCAGATCAGTCTTCATAGCTGCTCCATGACCTCTTGAATAACGTCCCTGCTAAAACCTCTGCGATTCAGAAGGCCGTAGATGCGCCTCTTGGCAGTATTTCTATCGAGTCTTTTCATGGTGTTCATTTTAACCGAGGCTACCTTGAGTGCTGCGTCGTATTCGCAATACTCTTTTTCTATTCCCCTCCAAGACTGTTGAATGACTTCTTCGTCTACGCCTTTTTGCTTTAATTCAAAAAAAATCCGCCGCGGACCCAGCGGTTTCGCAATCTTTGTGGTAACCCACGCAACTGCAAAATTCTTATCATTAATATAGCCTAAGCGCTCAAAATGCTCTATTGCTTTGTCTATGGTTGCGGTACTGATTTTTTTTCTTCGCAACCGATCGCGTATCTCTTTTCTGCTTCGCGACCTGAACTTCAGCAGTAAATACACTATCCTTTTCGCTCGTACCAGCTCTGCCTCAACGCTGGTGGCCATACTACTCTTCCTTCACCAATACATATCCGCCTTCAACACGGATTAAAATATCGCCCTTGAGCTCCTCAGTTACGGTGTTAAAGTCAACAACGCTTGTAATAGGTGTTCTATTAATCTCATCGATTACCGCTCCCGCTCGAATTCCTGCTTCGGCAGCGGGAGAATCAGCATCGACATCAACGACCACAACACCTTCTTCAGCGTCAGTTCTCAATCGGCTCCTATTTTCTGGCGTTAAATCTTCAACAGTAATACCTCTCCAGCCTTTTGTTTCTGTGGCCTCTTCGGTAGTTTCTCCAAGATCATCCGGCCGCTCTCCAACTTCAACGTTAAGAGTAAGCTGCTTCTTGTCTCTCCATAACACCGCCTCTACCTTAGTGCCGACTTCAGTTCGACCCACGTATTTTAAAAGTTCACGCAGATCTTTTATCGTATTCCCATCGAACTTCAAAATAATATCGCCTGATTCAATTCCTGCCTTTTCAGCGGGACTGTCTTTAAAAACCTTTCCTACCAACACCCCTTCTTTATTTTCTAAACCGAAATAACCGGTTAAATCTTCATTTAAATCCTGGACACTTACCCCAAGCCATCCATAGAGGACTTTTTTACCTTCAATCAACTTATTAATAATCCTCTTTGCCGAGTTGACGGGAATTGCAAAACCAATACCTTGATAACCGCCGGTGGTTGAAAATATCGCTACGTTAATACCCACCACTTCTCCTCGGATATTAACCAAGGGCCCCCCAGAATTACCCGGATTGATTGCCGCGTCGGTCTGTATTAAATCTGAATAATCCCGGTCTCTTGCGGTAGTACGAGGCAACGACCTATGCAGCGCGCTGATTACTCCGGTTGTAATCGTCGGTTCAGGGCTATGCATAATATAGCCAAAGGGGTTTCCGATCGCAATTACCCACTGGCCAATCTTAACATCATCCGAATCCCCCAGCTTTACCGAAGGAAGTTTTTTTGCATTTATTTTAATCACCGCTAAATCAGAGCGGGGATCAGTACCTTTCATCTCTGCTTCGAACTCCCTGCCATCAGGAAGTCTTACGGTAATCTTGTCTGCATCTTCTACCACATGCTGATTCGTAAGGATATACCCTCTCTGGTCAATAATAAACCCAGAGCCTAAACCCGCTTGTCTTCGCTCTCTCTCCGGCATGTCACCGAAAAAATCTTCAAAAAACCGTTCCATGAAATCGTCGCCGAAAGGACTTCTTTCAGGTCCTTGAAACGGTGAACCAAAATAGTGTCGCCTTGTCCCCGGCTTGCTGATTTGAACAGTGCTAATGGATACTACAGCAGGTCCAACATCCTCAGCCACACTAACAAATGCATTTTCTAAACTTACGATTCCCCCTGAATCTATATCCGCTACTGAAGCATCGCCATTGGGACTAAGATCGAATTTTGCCGCAACTACTAAACCAATCACCGCTCCTGCGGTAAGCGTTATCAGACTAATGCCTAAAATATTCTTTTTTCCCACACGTAACATAAAACTTCCCTCCTTGATTAGTATAACAGACTACGCTAACGCCTTTTCTCGCACCTGCTTTTCAACCTTATCCAGTATCTTTGAGTGTTCTCTTAAATACCGTCGGGCAGTTTCCCTGCCTTGCCCGATCTTCTCACCCTCATATGCAAACCAAGCCCCTGATTTATCGATAACTTCTGCCTCAATCGCCATATCGAGTATATTGCCGCTTCGAGAGATTCCTTCGTCATGTAAAATCTCAAACTCTGTAATCTTAAACGGAGGAGCAACTTTATTTTTTACCACTTTTGCTTTTACCCTGCTACCGATAATCTGATCACCTTCCTTAACCGAGCCGATACGACGCAAATCTAATCGAACCGATGCGTAAAATTTAAGCGCCCTTCCTCCGGGCGTTGTCTCAGGAGAACCGAACATTACACCGATCTTCATCCTGATTTGGTTGATGAAGATAACACAGGTCTTTGATTTACTTATTGCGCCGGTGAGCTTTCTCAGTGCCTGCGACATCAAACGTGCTTGTAAGCCAATCTGCATCTCTCCCATCTCGCCTTCGATCTCAGAACGAGGAGTAAGTGCTGCAACTGAATCAATTACAACAAGATCTACTGCGTTTGATCGCACTAAGGTCTCAGCTATCTCTAATGCCTGTTCGCCGGTATCGGGTTGCGACATCAGTAAATCATCGAGGTTTGCGCCTATCTTTTTCGAATAGGTCGGATCAAAAGCATGCTCAGCGTCGATAAATGCCGCTACACCTCCACGACGCTGGCATTCAGCAATAACGCTAAGGGTAAGTGTAGTCTTTCCCGATGCCTCAGGACCGAAAATCTCTACCACTCTGCCTCTAGGTAAACCGCCAATGCCTAATGCGATATCCAAAGACAATGCTCCAGTAGGAATCGATTCTACATCTAGCTTAGTGTCAGAGCCCAATTTCATAATTGAACCTTTGCCAAATTGCTTTTCTATTTGAGAAATAGCTAATTCTAAAGCTTTTTGGCGATTTGAACTATCAGACTTCTTCTCATGTGCCATGAAAACCTCCTTTAGATAGGTAATGATAAGTAAAGTGCATTATACAATAGCCTAGTGCCTTGTGTCAAATACTTCTTAAAAGGGTTAAATTATATAACGTTTTGCGAAATAAACAATTATGTCTTTTAGGGAAACGAAATCAGAGCCTGGCAATAGTATGGGAAGGAGTAACCTTTGCGATAATAACCTGCGAAAGCTTATTAGGTAATCCGTTTAGATTTTTGCACACGACTTCTATATAGGTATCAGTATACCCTTTTGAAAAACCCGTTTTCCTATCTTTCTTTTCCTCAAACAAAACACGTAATTTCTTATACAAAAATTGCTTTCTGTAACCGTAGGAAGAGTTCGACGCCAGCTTATTAACTTTTTCAATCCTGGCCTTAATTTCTTTCATAGGCACCCTCTCAGAGAAACCAAACGCAGCTGTGCCTTTTCGTGGACTAAAAGGAAACACGTGCACGCGAGAAGGAGAAGCATGCCTAAGAAACGCCAATGTATTCAAAAAGTGCTCTTCCTCCTCTCCAGGAAACCCCACCAAAATATCAGTGGTTATGGCAATATCAGGCACTCTTTCTTTCAACGCATCCACCACTTTTTTATAATCCGCAGCCGAATAACGCCTCTGCATGCGTTGCAAGATATAATCATCGCCGCTTTGAAAAGGAATATGCAGATGGTGGCAAAGCCGCTTAGAATCAGCCATACACACTATGAGATCATCGGTTATATCCCTTGCTTCGATTGAACTTAAGCGTATACGAAAATCTCCCGCGATAGCTTCAATGGCATCGATCACCTCAACCAAGGTTCTTTGTGGTTGCAAGTCCCTTCCGTAAGAACCAAGACAAATCCCACAGAGAACAAGCTCCTTATATCCGTTTTTTATTAACCTTTGAGCCTCATCCCTAATCTCCTCGAAGTCTCTGCTTCTAGATTTTCCTCTTACGTGGGGAACCTTGCAATACGCGCAATGATTATTGCAGCCGTCCTGAATTTTAATAAACGCGCGGGAATGACCTGCAAAAAAATTAATCTGAGATTCCCTTTGCAAAGTTGATTCATTTTTGCTATTGATAAGCGCAGCTATATTCTTTTTTGCCTCGTTGCCGGCAATGATATCTATCTTACCTAAAGCTGCAATCGCATCTCTATCCTTTTCAGCCAAACAGCCAACCGCAAGCACCGTAGCGCTGCTGTTTTCTTTAAACGCTTTCTTAATATAATTAAGCGACTTCCTATCTGCCCGTGAAGTTACCGTGCAGGTATTAATAATATAGACATCGGCCTTGCCATTATCAGCTTCTTTGAAACCGGCATGGAGAAGCTGTTCGCGCATAACCTGCGTTTCATATTGATTGACCTTACAGCCCAAGGTAAAGAATTTAACTGTCTTTGTATCAAACATGTCTTAGTAGCCTAATGTGATTCAAATGTATATTTAAGAACTGAAGCAACAAATAACGCGGCGGTCTCAACCCGTAAAACAGTTTCTCCTAAACCAGAAAGATGACATCCTGCTTGCTTAGCCTGAGCTATTTCATCGTCGGTAAAATCGCCCTCCGGGCCAATAAACACAATAATTCTTTTACCCTTAAAGTTACGCAGGGCGTCTTTGAGGCTTTTTCTCTTTCCTGCCAAACACAAAATGAGCGCTGCGTCATAATCCTTTAGGTCTTGTAGGCAATCGCTAAAATCCTTGACTCCTTCTATCTCAATCAAAGTATTTCTACCACACTGTTTGCACGCTGAAACCGCAATGCGCCTCCATCGCTCCAGTTTTGCAGAACGCCTTCGAGCATCTAAATTAACTATTGTCCTCTTAGTAATGATGGGGATAATTTTGTCTACTCCTAGCTCGGTACAGCGCTCAACAATCTGGTCAAATTTAGATTTCTTCGGGATAGCGCATGCCAGGGTAACATATACCTTTTTTGAAAAAGACTTGTCTTTGCGGTCAATAGAAATAGTCACTGTATTTTTTGTAATCTTTGTTATCACTCCGTAGTATTCACAGTCTTGCCCATCAAAAACATTCACGCTCTCTCCTACCCGTGAGCGCATCACAGAAACAATATGACGAATTTCTTCTTTATCGTCTATCGTAATTGCATCAGCGATAATGTTTTCTTTAGGACAGAAAAATCGTTTCATAATATCAGCGAAGTATTAAAAATGGCTCAGGCGCTATTCTTCTTTGATTGATTCTTCCGAAAAGACCTCAGCACTGAAAATGAATATCTGGGTGGATTTATCTTTCCAGCAATCCATGGGAAGACCGGCCTTCTGACAGGTATGCTGCAGAAATGTTTCTCTATTCCAGCCGTATTCGGTAGCAACTTGAGGAAGCAGCAACCCAGAGTTAAAGCCTTGCCTCATTACGATTCCGTGTTTTCCCACCTCAATAACACTTACGTCGTCAATCTTCTCAAGCGGAGTCATAACTGAAATCTCAAGCTTAATATCTTTAAGCTCAGCCTCTTTTACTGCAGGGAAGCGCGGGTCATTCACGCCGGCTTCGACTGCGTAATCAGCCACCACCTGATACAACGGCGTGTCTCCCACGACTCTTCCGATACATCCGCGCAGCTGTCCTTTTTTTTCAAGTGTAACAAAAGCACCACTTTCCTGCATCAACGCTTTATCCTGAGTCTGAGGTTTTATCCTTTTCTTCTCACGAATGTAAGTCTCTAAAGAATCTCTGGCGATTTTCAGTAATTGTTTTTTCTGTTGCAGGCTAAACATTTCCTCGTCTCCTTTTTGATCCCCTTTATAAATCACAGCGCTGAGGTACCCTACCACGCGGCTCATATCTGCGGTGACATCGCCGGAATTCGCATAGTTAAGCACCCGTACCGCATCTGCATTGCGCAATTGTGAATAAAGAAGGGTTGTTGCTACAGGCCTAGAACCGCACAGTTCGGCCTTGCCTGATAAACTCTCCACCCATAGATCATTGACTTGAAAATTCGCTATGCAAGCAATGGTCTGGCTATCTATTTCTTTTGCCTCATTGTAGTGGTGAAAATGAGAAAGATCCGTGCTTGCAATGACGAGCACATCATCCCGATTCCCCACTGCATCATTAAGGATTGAGGCAAAGTTTCTACATTCAGCAAGTGTTGCACTCGGCGAGATTACAATCGGTACGAGTTTCGCGCCCCCTAGGGTCTTTTGCACAAAGGGAATCTGGACTTCCAAAGAATGTTCTTTTTCAAAGGCATCTGCAAAAAAGGTGATGTCTTCAGAAGCTGCGATCAACCGCGCTGCGAATAAAACATCAATCTCGATATCGCCAAGAGGAGTGCGAAATGCTCCTTTGGGCCACACCGAAAGACCTTTAAAATCTACAAAGTGGCTTGGAGCAAGCACGACGACTGTTTTATAGCCCCTTGCCTGCACCACTTTATACCCATTGGCAGCAACTTGACCAGAGTACACATACCCTGCATGCGGAGAAATAAGTGCGATGGGTTTCTCATTAAGTTCGGCAACCGCTGCTTTTTTCAAAAACGTATCTATTTGATCGGAAAGTTTTTTCTTATTCGACGAATAAAACGTACCGCTAACATTAGGTAATTTAACATCATCGGCTTGAACGCCGCAGGCACTAACAACCATCATGAAGACAACTGTACATACAATGATTGATCTATTTCCAGACACCATCAACCTCCACTGAACAAAATTTACATTTTCCATCTTTAATATTTATATCCCCAATCGAATAACCAGCCCGCTCAATAAGCATCTTTTTACACACCGGGCAATAGGTACTTTCTGCAGAGTGGCCGCCAACATTTCCTATATACACATAATGTAATCCTACCTCTATGGCGATTTTGCGTGCGCGTTCAAGCGTCTTTACCGGAGTAGGAGAAACACTGGTCAATTTATACATCGGATGGAATCGCGAGAAGTGCAATGGAGTCTCAGCTCCCAAATTTTCTTTAATCCATATGCTCATATTTTTTATGAGCTCGGGATCATCGTTTAATCCGGGTACAACCAAATTGGTAATCTCAACCCACACGCCTTCCTCGTCTAGAATTTTAAGCGTCCTCAACACGGAATCCAGGTCTCCCAGGGACATCGTTGCATAATAGTCACTACTGAAACCTTTTAAGTCAATATTTGCTGCATCTAGATATTTACACAGCCGCCTGAGCGGCTCTTCATTAATATGGCCTGCAGAATGCATGACGTTTTTTACGCCTTTCTCCTTAGCGATCTTTGCGATTGCAATCATATATTCGTAAAAAACAGTAGGCTCAGTGTAGGTATACGCAATTGAACGAGAGCTTGTCTCAATGGCTTTTTTAACAATCTCCTCAGGAGTAAGATTATAGGGCTTTACGTCTTCGGGCTTAGCTTGCGAGATTTGCCAGTTCTGGCAGAATTTACAGCGAAGATTACATCCTACGGTAGCAATAGAAAATGCTCTGCTTTTCGGAAAGAAATGGAACAGAGGCTTTTTTTCAATCGGATCAACATGCACTGCGCAGGGCTTGCCATACACCAGCGTATAGAGCGTGCCACCTCTGTTTTCTCTTACACCGCAAAATCCGCGCTTGGTATCGGCAATAATGCAGCGTCGTGGGCAAAGCTGACAATTTACTTTGTTACCCTCAAGCTTTGTGTAATACATTGCCTCTTTCAGAGACTCATTGGCAATGCCCCTGTGAATAAAAAAGAACAGGCCAGCAAACAACGCTACGCACAGGAGAACAAAAAATCCCTTTTTTCCTAGCTTGAGAAACATATTCTATATGTATTGGTGGACCGAGGGGGAGTTGAACCCCCGACCTCCTGATTGCGAACCAGGCGTTCTCCCAACTGAACTATCGGCCCGTTGATTTATCGTGGCAAGACTTAAAATCCGCGTAGTTATATTAGCTCAATTCAAGTGATTTGTCAACCAGCACCAACTACCCTAAATAAATTTCAAAGGAAGTTGGCACCGCACTGACTACTTCTAAATCAAGGAAAAGTTGGTACCGCCCCGCACTTTACTAACGGTTACCCTGGCTTTCAATATAATAACATCCTAGGCTATCAGCGATTAAGAGTTGCAAACATAATCTCTGCAACATATAATGTTGATAATGGCAACAAGTAACCTAAAGGTGCTGTGGTGAATCGTAAAAAGAATATTGTAGGCAATGCCCTCCTGGTAATTTCTAGCACTCTCTTCTGCCTTCTTGCTGCGGAAGCAATAATCCGCGTCATCGACCCAGCGCCAAAGATGCTACAAAATCTGGATCTTGACCAATACATACTATCTAAAAATCCCATACTAAAATATGAGTACATACCAGGGGCGTATATAAAGTCCTTCAAATCTACCGTTAATTCCATGGGTTTTCGAGACTATGAGTTCCCTCAGGAAAAACCACCAAGGACGATCCGCATTATAGTATTAGGTGATTCAATTACCGCCGGTATGTATATCACCGATACGAATAAAACCTATCCGAAGCTTCTGGAAAAACTTCTTAATGAAGTAAGTTCGGGATATAGCTATGAGGTTTTTAATATGGGTGTAGGGGGGTACGATACCCTACAAGAGGTAGAAACGCTGCGCACAAAGGGACTTCGCTATAATCCCGATATCGTCATTATCGGTTTCTGCTTAAATGATTTTTGGCCCAGCACTGACGGAGGACTTTATAAACGCTTGGTTGAAAACCTCAATGAGGAAGAGCTCGCTACCTTCAAAAGAATGTATAAAACACCATGGCGTGCACTGCTCAACAGGTCTCGGCTACTCTTCTTTCTGTACCACCGGATAGCAGCGATGAGACCCGATGCTTCTAAGAAACAATTTGCCTGGGAGCACGATTATACTCTCCATGACCAAGCCCCACCATGGGAAGGACCTGTATGGACGGGCCTCACGCTCCTGCATAAACTTCAAAAGAAGCATGCGTTTAAAAGCTATCTTTTTGTTTTTCCTGTGATCAATGAAGAGTGGTCCTCGTATCAAGAAAAGCACAATGTTCTGCATAGGGCAGTGCTTGCTACAGCAATCCAATGTCACCCAGAACTCCAAGTAATTGACCTATGGAATGACTTTGCTTCGCTTTCCTCCCGAGGGAACAAATTTGCCGGTGCCAAAGGAATTGATCCTGTGCATTTCAATGAGCTCGGACATCAAGCAGCAGCTGAGCTTATGGCAAAAAAAATTAAAAGCGATCTTGAGAGCATAGAAAAAGACAGATAGAACAGAGAATACTAGGGTTTCGCTTCCGCTTCTCTCGTAAACTGTCGCTTCACTTTGAGGCGATAAGATAAATTTTTAGTTCTATTATAAAATCCTTTTTATTACTCGATGGAATACATACATTAATAAGCCAATAATGAGCCCTATTGATAAACCCAGCCCAGGGCTATCGACAAATGCATCTGGCGGAAGATGAAAACGCCATCTTGCCCATGCCATCGTCATGTTGAAACTTATATAAACAGAAATATAAAAGGAAATAAGATACGCGGCTATTTTTAGCACAGTCTTTACCAGCGATCTTTTTTCACCTCACTCCTTAGTTAGCGGTTTTCTTTCGTTTAAGTTATCCTTACCTCCCGTATCAAACCCCACAGATACTTCGAGTGCTTTGTGGGGACAGGCCTTTATGCAATCAAGACACATCGTACACTCACTTGATAAAACCCGTTTTCCAGCTTTAGTGTATTCAGGGATGCGGATATCCATTGGGCAAGCTTCCGCGCACTCCTGGCAATCTTGACACGTATCTTTATCTCCTTTAATCTTAAGCAGAGCAAAAACACCGGAAAGCCTAAAAAACACCGTAAGCGGACAGGCGTATTTACAAAAAGCCCGATTATCCTTGAATATGACTGCCATAATAATAGAGGAAGTAAAGTAAAACGCGTTACCGATAAGAAACCAATACCATCCGACCAATGGCCAATTTCTATCTTCAATTCGATACCCTAACAATTTCCAAAATAACATTACCATTCCTAAGCTGATAGCAAAATGTAGATAGCGCAACAATCCATAACCACTGGGAAGCCTGCCGCTACTTTTTTTATAGGGCAGATAGTCCAATACCATCATTGTCCAACAGGCCCAGCCGCACCAGGCTCTATTCAAGACAATGGGCCCCAAAATCTTAGCCACTAAGAAGTGTCCAATAACGAAATAGTGCAATCCCACCGGCATAGAAAGGCCAGTAAAAATAGCGAAAAACAAGCCTTCAAGTTGTAAATTGATGCGGCCAAGAACCCCTAATCCAAAAAAAAGTATCAAACACACTGCCAAAAACGTCGTTTTCCTTCCTATGATTTTTTTACCCTCAGGCAGCAACGCATAAAGTATCATACCTCCAGGTATGAAGAACGCTAGATAGATAAAGATACGTGCCGGAAATAGCGCGCTTTCTCCGCTAAGCCAGAAAACAAAAGCAAAGGTAAAGAAAAAGATGAATTCTACAACAGGCAAGGTTATATACTTTCGAAATGACTTATCCATAGCTTCTTTCGACGCGGGTCTTTATGACGGAATTAAAAATAAAGAATGGAACTAAAACTGAGGGTTTTTTGAATCCTGCTGGAAATGCGAAAATAAAATTGCTTTTTTGCAATCGTTATGAGTCGTTGTTAAGAAATCCGATCTATAAGAACATTAATCTTATCAACAATGTCTTTTAAATAATCGGTATCTCTTACGCGCAGGCGTGCTTGTGTTTTTCCATCAAGCACATCCTGTAAATCACTATTGATTCTTGTGATCGGACCAGTCAACCTATTAGAGATCTTATAAGACCATATTCCCAACAGGACGATGTAACACGGAAGGATAATGATAGCGCCGATGATAATTTTCTTTACTAAGGGGATTGACTCGTAGCCACCAAGCATCAAATTGGTCGTAATATCAAAAAATAAATAGCACAGGGCCACAATCGTAATAATTACAGGGACGACCGTTGTATAAAAAACGAGTTTGATTACTCTTTCCTGGTATTCATTTGCGATAAAAAACAACCTTCTCTTTGGCTTTGGATTCATCGATTCTTCCTCCTTTTATAAATCCTCCAACGCAATTATGAACCTATTATATACCAAACGAATAGGAATGTTCAAGTAAATACTTTTTCTTTTTAAAAGACCGGTTTTCTCGGACAATGAGGCTATTTCTGTATCTTTTTTAGCACAACAATGGTAACATCATCGTGCTGAGGGGCCTTGCCCACGAATTTTTTTATCTGATACTCAATCGAATCGATTGCTTCGGCTGCGCTGTTCTGTTTGGTTTTTACAATACAATCAATGAAGCGCTCTTCTTCAAAATCAGTTCGCTTGATGTTCTTGGCTTCAACAACTCCATCGGTGTAGAGAAATAACCTATCGCTCGCATGCAACTGAATAACCTCTTCCGAAAACTCCACTCCCTGCATTATGCCTAATGGCATGCCCTCTTTAACATCAATCTTTTCAATCTGCTCATTTGCTGAACGAAATAGAATTGTAGGCAAGTGCCCTGCACTAGCAATCGTGGCCTTATTGTCGCCTGATGTATAAATAATATAGGTAGCCGTGACAAAAAGACCCGTCTTTATATCTTTGGCAAGCTCATCATTGAGGCGATACAATACACTTGAAGCAGATGCATCTTCAGTTGCAAATAGCCTAAATAAAGATATTGCCTTTGCCATGACTAACGCAGCCGAAACTCCTTTTCCTGCTACGTCTCCGATAAATACCCCGATCTTCTTATCGCTGAGCACCCGAATATCGAATAAATCCCCTCCCACATGTTTTGCTGTAATCATATCTGTGGCGATTTCTAAATCAGCAAAAGTGCCGATTGGATCCGGCAAAAAGCTCTCTTGAATTTTCTTAGCGATAGATAGCTCTTTCTCCAACAGCTCATTTTTTCTTTCTTCTTTCAGGAATCGAAATAACGTTACCGCAAGGTACAACACTGATACTACTACCAATGGATAGAACAAATCTAACCATAGTCCCAGGAATATAAACAAAGAAAAACACGCGGCCGTAAAACCGCTACCTAATACAAGGATCGCCAAGAAGCTTTTTAATGGCTTTAACCTCAGCGTAATCAGAAGCGCTACGGCGATTAACGCTGCCAGCACAAACACATTGATCAATTCGCCAACTCTGCGTAAGAATTTTTGCTGAATAATGCTGTTGAATATATTTGCATGCAGACCAACCATCGGATAAATTGGCTCTACAGGAACAGCGTGCAAGTCTAGCGTGCCTGTGGCAGTAAGCCCTACAAAACACACCTTATCTTTTAGCAACTCTAAGTCAATCCGCGGTGCTTTACCAAGACGCCTCTCCTGATACGCGGCAAGAATATCATAGTAAGAGTAGTGCTGAAAACTTTCTGTCCACGGACCAACATAATTAATTAACATACTTCCTTTTTTTGAAATAGGAATTTCGAGCTGTTGATCGATTACCACAGAATTACCCTTAAACACCGTTTTCTTTAAGGGAAGCCCAATATAATCACATGCTGCCTTGAGTGCTGCATGAGGATACCGTGCCCCTTTATACTGAATAAATAACGGCGCTCTCCTACTTTTGCCGTCTGTATCAGTTGCTATATTGATATGGCCACTTGCCAAAGATGCGTTCTTGAAATCTTCAAGAAGCGGGGCGATGAGTGTCTCGCTGGAAGACATCCCCGGAACATATATGTCTTCATCGAGCCGAAACGCGAATGCAAGATACACATTATTTGCCTTCTTCATTGCATTGATTAATGCTGTATCCCACTTTGTCTTTTCGCTGAAGAGAATATCAAAGAATACCTGTTTTACCTTGAATTCCGATAAGACATCTATGAGACTGGCATGAAAATCGCGCGGCAGGGGCCATTGCCCTAGATTGCCAAGAGCATCATCTGCGATTTCTATTATGACAATATCATCAAGAAAGTCTTGCTGCGGACGGGCTTTAAAGCGAAGGTCAAGGAGTACAAATTCATACGTATCAAATACTCTCGAATACGATGCATAAAAAATGGAAAAGAAAACTAAAATACTGAATAAAAACGTGACAAGCCGCTTATATCGCTTTATTTTTGATTTGAATAATTGAGGAGACATATGCTTACAGAGGGAAACACAATACTACAACTTTGGTAGCTGAAAAAAATCGTATCCTGCTATTCTTCCTTCTTTTTTTCCTTTGTGCGAAAGAGCAGCTTCCAGGGATTGCGTTTTAAATCGTCGCTGAGGATCTCGAAGTTTTCGCTGACATATTTAAAGTTTTCGATAATTTCATCAATGCTCTCTTTATTGATCTCAAGTCTCTCTTTTATATTTTGGGTTATTGCCTGAACATTGTCCGCAATCACATCACCCTTGGCCATGAGCGCATCAATATCAATCGGCTCCTTACCGACAATCGTCACCCCGGGTTGTAGAAATTCTTCGCTGATATTTTCATCCGTGAGTGCTATGTATTTTTCACCCATAAGGCCCATCGTCTTTACCGAAGCCTTGGTACCTTCTCGCACCTTGGCTGATTGATCAATCCATAAGGTCAAGACTATTTTTGTTTCTTTATCATAAACAATCTCAAGATCCGTGACCTTACCTACCTCCAGACCGTTTAAACGAACAGGAGCATTGGTTTCAATGCCATCGATATTGCGAAATTCGACATTAACCTCATACCCTTCCTGATGGAAGCTAAAATCCCCCACTTTAAACGTAAGGACTCCCAAAGCAACCAGGCAAATCACCACTACCATTCCCACCTTCACCTCGTTATTAATCCTCATCTTTTCTCTCCTTATAGCACTTAATATGCAACCAGATCTTGAAGATAATCATCTCCCTTTTTAAAGAAGTCTAACGGACCTTCTGTGTTACCGTTGATAAACTGCTGTACAATTTCATTTTTTGAATTTTTTATCTGGTCTCGCGTTGCCACCTCGAGCACTCTTCCCTTATGCAACATTGCTACCCTATCGGCAATGCGAAAAACACTCTGCATATCGTGTGTCACCACAATCGATGTGATCAGCAGCTTTTTACTTAAATCCACGATTAATTTATCGATTACCGCTGCGACTACCGGATCTAATCCAGCAGTTGGCTCGTCATAAAACACGATTTCAGGATCCATCGCAGTTGCACGCGCTAAGCCGACACGCTTTTTCATCCCTCCGGAAAGTTCGCTGGGCATAAGGTGTTCGAAACCCCGCAATCCTACAAGGGCTAACTTCATCTTTACGATTATTTTTATGATACTCGCATCAAGCTGAGTATGTTCTTTAAGGGGGAGGCTGACGTTTTCTTCTACGGTAAGTGAATCGAGCAATGCCCCTGACTGAAAAAGTATGCCAAATTTCCTTTTAATATTTTCTAACTCTGCGCCGGCAACAGAAACAATATTTTTATCCCCGAAATATATCTTCCCCACATCCGGTTTCATGCCGCCAACCATGTTTCTTAGAAGCGTACTTTTTCCGCAGCCAGATCCCCCCATAATTACAAACGTCTCGCCGCGGTAGATATCCAGATTAACCCCTTGGAGAACCTTATGGTTTCCGAATGATTTTTCTAAACCCCTCACTGATATTGCAACTTCTCTCTCGGTCATAGTAATTTATTACATTTCCGTAAAATAAAATATGCCGGTTAAAACACAGTCTGCCAAGATAATTAAAATAAAACTCGTAACGACACTGAGTGTAGTTGACTTACCCACTCCCTGAGCGCCGCCTTTTGTATTTAATCCCTGGAAACAACCAACCAAAGCAATAATCATAGCAAATACCACTGATTTACTAAGGCCGGAGTAGATATCTTTCAATTCTAGAAATTTCAAAGAGGTCTGAATATAAAGAGCAGAATTAATCTTAAGATTAAATACGCCCACCATATACCCGCCTATCATCCCTACGAAATCACCGATGATGGTAAGACACGGCAACATTACCACCAGCGCGATAAAGCGGGGAACCACTAAAAATCTAACGGGATTAATAGCCATGGTGTCCAGCGCTTCTATTTGCTCAGATACCTTCATGGAGCCCAGCTCAGCAGTAATCGCCGCACCGATTCTTCCTGCGATTACGAGAGCTGTTAATACCGGGCCTAATTCTCTGGTTAATGAAACGGCCACTAAACTGGCAACATAAATTGTCGCGCCGAGTTGTTTTAATTGGTATGCGGATTGCATCGCAAGCACAACACCGGTAAAAAACGTCACAAAAAATACTATAACAATCGAACGATTTCCCATAAACACCATTTGCTCAAATATACTCTGACGCTTTAAGGACTTTTTCTTGAAAGGCGCGATGAAAATCCAATAAAGTGTATTAAGGAAAAGTTTCAGGACGCCATTAACCTGAGCAATGAAATTTTTGGTTGCTTTACCTATTTGTTCAAAAAACGAAAGCATCTTTGTCCTCTTTTAAAAATCCTTTAAAGCCTCTTCTTCAGAATTATACATGATAAATAACTTATCCAGCTTGGTCACCTCGAAGAGACTCTTGATTTTATCCGATACATTTGCTAAGCGCAGCTGTCCTTGACATTTTTTCAATCGCTGAAGCATTTCAATAAGTGTAGCCAGGCCAGAACTATCAATGTAGTCTACTCGTGCAAAATTAATAATAATCTTGAGCACCTGTTTCTGAATGAGTTCGCTAAACTTGGTTCTCATCTGCGGCGATGAATTCAGATCGATATCGCCTTCGACAGAAAGCATCACTATGCCGTTATTCTCCGTTTCTTTTATCTGCATTGCAAACCTCCTATTGTTTTTTCTCTAAATTCTTAATCATCGTTATGCGGCTTCCGCCATCAGCATAGTTGACTTCATCCATGAGCTGTCGAATAAGATAAATGCCACGACCTGACAACTTGACAAGATTATCTTCAGAAGTAGGGTTTGGAATAGCGGCAAAATTAAAACCAGGACCTTGATCTTTCACTGATATTTGAATACGGTCTTTTTCTTTTTTCAGTGCAACTTCAACAGAAAGGCTTTCTTTACTTTGATTGCCGTGTTTTACTGCATTAATTATTGCCTCTTCACAACAAAGGCGAATATTGAATAGTAATTTTTTATCAATCTGAAAATCTTTAAGGAAAGATAAGATTTTTTTTGAACCAACTTTGGCAGATTCTTTCTTACTAGGAAGACTAAACGTTAGCATTAGAAGTATTATATTCGCAAATTAGATTCTTTTCAACAATATTTACCATCTTCTTGCAAGCAAAAAACCTACCTCGCATTAATCAGGTAGGTATTTGCTATGCTTATACATTAGTTATACGGATTCGTTTTCCTTAACTAAGCTCATATCTAAAAACGATAAGAGCCTGCGTGAGCGCGTAGGATGGCGTAATTTACGCAATGCTTTAGCCTCGATTTGACGTACTCTCTCTCGAGTTACCTTGAAGATCTCACCGACCTCTTCTAAAGTTCTGGAGGAGCCATCTCCGATACCAAACCGGAGTGCCAGAATCTTCTTTTCTCGTTCGGTCAATGAACCTAGGACTCCGCCGATTTCATCCTTGAGCATTGAATGCAGCGTAGCGTTTGCAGGAGAAACTGCTTTTTTGTCTTCAATAAAATCTCCGAAATGCGTATCGCCCTCATCTCCAATGGGCGTCTGTAAAGAAATCGGCTCTTGTGAAATCTTCATTATTTCCTTCACCTTGCTGATAGACATTTTCATTACCCTAGAAACTTCCTGCGCAGTCGGCTCTCGACCGTTTTCCTGGACAAAGATGCGTGTGACCCTGATAATCTTATTAATCGTCTCGGTCATATGGACAGGAATACGAATCGTGCGTGATTGATCTGCAATTGATCGGGTAATTGCCTGTCGAATCCACCAGGTAGCGTACGTAGAAAACTTATATCCTCTTTGATACTCAAATTTTTCCACTGCTCGAATAAGCCCCATGTTCCCTTCTTGTATCAGGTCAAGAAATGAAAGGCCTCGATTGATATACTTTTTTGCAATACTGACTACCAGACGTAAATTAGCCTCTACGAGCAACTTTTTCGCCCGGTTGAATCGCCATTGCCTCATCTTGACGTGACGCATTTCTTCCTTAAAGTGTTTATGCGACATACCAACCCGGCGTAGCAACTTTGCTTTCTTTTGCTTTAGCTCTGCAACCGTCAAGGTCTTACTTTTTTTCCTACTGCCAACTCCACGCTCGATCTTCCTCCTGAGGTACTCGGCTTCTTTCATAGCAGCATCCAAAGTTTCAGTAATCTGTACGACGATGGGTGAATTAAGCGTTAACTCCAATATAATCTTAAAGAATTTCTCAGGATTTCTTTTTACGTGACACAACCTTTTTCTTATTTTTTTTATCCGGCTTATAAGCTTTGCCTTATTGGCAGTCTCGTCTTTCATCACCTCGTCGATATTAACCTTCTTTTCGATGATTTGATCGATAATGTCAATAATCATATTGCGTGCAAGCTTAATGTTGAGCACTGCTTCGGTGAATTTAAGCTCTGCCGCCTCAATCTTTTTCGCCAGCTCTATCTCTTTCTCTCGAGAAAGAAGTGAAATCGATCCCATTTGCTTCAGGTACATCTTCACCGGGTCGTCGAGCGGGATAAACTTTGCTTCTACGTGGTGTGTTTTTTCAGACATTTTTTCTTTATCTTGATCCATCGCCTCATCTTGGTTTTCCACCACATTAATCTCATTTGTATCGAGCACATCAAATACTTCATCGAGCTCTTTAGAAGACACCTTATTCTCAGAAAGCCCGTTATTGACCTCGTCGTAGGTTAAAAACCCTTTTTGCTTTCCCAGCACGATAAGTTTTTCGACGTCCTTTTTTAAGACTGTTTTTTTCATCTTTACCCCTTGATTAATTGATTATATTCTTCGATTAAGCATTTTAATAGCTCTTCGTCCCGACCATCCTCTGCGTTTTTGATTTGATGCTGGAGCTTCTTGCAGCGTAATTTTAATCCTTCTTTCTTCAACCTCTTTATACAATCGTCCCAGACTTTCTCCGTATCACTCTGCTGCAAATCTTCACAGACACTCAATTCCGTAATTGTCTGCGCAAGAGGACTATCTGCAAAGCGGTTCATCAACCTCCCCGGGCTTACTACCTCTCCTTGTGCCTCCAGGTCAAAGAGGTGATTGACAATATCCTTTACATGCTGATCTTGAAAATCAGAGACGTGCACATTATCTCTTGCCAGCGTAATAAATTTTGATTCTACCAACATAAGCCTGACGATCATTTTCTCAACCGCTTGCAAGCACAGCGTATCGCTTTTTTTCTCTTCAAGTTGCCGCGTGCGAGGAGTACTACGCGTATTAGTTTCTAGCTTCTTCAGCTCAAAAAACAGCGACTCTTCTTTTACCGAAAGAATATCAGCCAATTTCCTAACATACTCGGACTGCAACACTGCATTCTTAAACCGTGCTATCGTAGTAAGCATCTCGCCGGCAATCCGCGCTTTGTTTTCAATTGACTGGGGGTTATGCGCGGCGGTGAGCACCCGTAATTTATAATCAAAAAGGTTAATCGCTTCGTCGACTTTTTTGTGAAATTCTTCGATGCCATATTTCCTCACGAATGAATCCGGATCGAAACCAGCAGGAAGACTTGCAACCTTTACCTGCATTCCTTCTTCAATGAATAAATCAAGGCTGCGCAAGGTCGCCAGCTCTCCGGCCTTATCCGCATCAAAGATAGTTACCACATTATGCGTGTATCGCCGTATGAGCCTAATCTGCTCTACGGTTAAAGCCGTACCCAGAGAGGCGACAATAGCATTAAAACCCTCTTGATAGGGAATAATGCAATCTAAGTATCCCTCTACAATAACCGCTCGATCGTCTTTGGCGATTGCATCTTTACTCACATTGAAACCATAGAGCATCCTGCCTTTTGAATATACAGGTGTCTCAGGAGAATTGATGTATTTGGGTAACACGTCGGTCATAATCCGTCCGCCAAACCCCACTACCCGAGACTTCGTATCAAAGATCGGAAAAATTACTCTATTGCGAAATCTATCATAATACTCAGTAGAAAACTGCTTGCTTAAAATAAGACCCGCCTGTTCCTGAAGCCGTATACTGATATCTTTACTTCGTAAAAAGTTAAGCAGCGCATTCCATTGATTAGGTGCAAACCCAATCTTAAATTTTTGAATCGATTCTACCCGCAGGCCTCTTTTTGACAGATACTCCCGAACTGAAGTTGCTTCTTTTGATTTTAAATATTGGTGGTAAAAAATACTTGCTTGCTCATTGACCTTGTATAGCTGTTGATTAACACCTGCTTCCTGCGTGGCTGCTTCGTTAAACTCAAGAGTAATGCCGACCTTCTCTGCTAAAGTCTGAACCGCTTCTCTAAACTCCATCTTTTCATGACGCATCAAGAAACCAAATACGTTTCCTCCGGCACCGCAGCCGAAACAGTGAAAAATCTGCTTATCAGGACTTACCACAAATGACGGCGTCTTCTCATGATGAAAAGGACAACGCGCCTTAAAGTTCCTTCCTGAGCGCTTTAAAGGAATATAAGAAGCGATTACCTCAGCAATATCGCAACGCTCCTGAATCTCATTGAGAACCTGGTCGGAAACTAAGGGCATGAATTTTTCCTACGTGTTAGATAAGGATTATCGTCGTACTCTTCTAAATCCTGAACAATTTATAAAGACAAATTTTTCTTTTGCCTCTAACTTATCAAAGAGAAGATTTAATCCCAACGCATCAGACGAGATATGACCTGCAATTACTACATTTAAATGTTCGCTTTTCACTATCTTAAAATGCTCTTCAGAAAGGTGCATCCCCACTAACGTTTGCACGCCTGCCTGGGAAAGCCGGCCGAATAATTCTTTGGTTCCTTCAGTACCGCCGGTCATCTCAATAACAGTCTTTCCCGCTTTAGTTTTCGGCTCCCCGATTAAGATTTTGGGGCCCGCCTTACCTTTGACGGCATCTCTGTATTCGGGTATTTGCTTTAGAATCTTGATAATATCGCCGAGCAGCTTCGGTTTTTTCTTATCCACCACATTCTGTAAATAGGTAGTAACATGATTATCAGAAGCGGTGTGAACACACATATAGGGAATATCAAGTAGTCGTGCCATATCAACCACGCGATTATGGTTGGTTGAAAGAAGCCTGCGCTCTACTTCATCGATGCGCCTCTTCATCGATGCTTCAGCCACCTTGGGGGCAACACCTAAATCAGTCAACAGGTCTGTTTGCATATGCATGACTTCATACAAGCCGGCGAGGGCATAGCCACCGGGATGATGCGAAATAACCAAATCGATTTCCCTGCCGCTTTCCCTAAGTTTATCTGCAAACAGCAACTCTCCTGCATCAATATCTATACCGACTAAAATCGTTTTAATTTCTTTGTCTTCATCGCCGTACAGCAGACGAGTATCGGCATAGGGATTGCGTAAACGCTCTAAGTCGAATTCCGCCTTTGCATCTCCTTTGAGTCCACGGTATTTCTTTTTCACCGCGGATAACTTCCTGCCAAGCAATGCTTTTCCGCGCGGATCCGCCTGCATACCAAACTTTATCACCTGTTCATATATCGTACCAAGTTTCAACGCAATCCTCCTATAATTGAGGCGGGACCTCCCGCTGAGGCACAGCCTCTTGTTTTTGCTGTTGAAGAGTTTTACTACCCACCGCCTGAAAGAGCAAAAGGTTAATTTTTTCCTCCGGTGAATACTTTGAAACTGCAACATCAAAAATCTTCGCATACACCATGGGAGCAATTCTACCCAAATATTTATTCGAGAACGCCTCTTTCGCAGAATCTTGTAAATAAGTAAACACTGAAATCTGCATGACTACAAGAATTACGCTGCAGATAACTATCGACCGGAAGATGCCTATAAAAAATCCGCCCCATCTATCAATCCCTTCAACCGGATGAATCTTTACCATCAAAAAAACCGCATCCCGTATAAATTTAAAGAGCACTAAAATAAAAATAAATAAAACCACTAAAGAAACAGAATCAAAGAAATTAGCAACTGCCATAGATACGGGGTGCACCATATCAGCTACCTTAGGATAGTAATGGAAAGAAAGGAAAATCGCGAACAGTAATCCTGCCAATTTAAATAGTTCTATGGCAAGACCTCTCTTGTGACTTATGTACACTATTCGCAGGATGACAAAGAAGATGACTAAATCGACCCAGTTTAATTTGGAAACTATTTCGTTTTCCATAGGATAAGTTCAGTAAAGTATAACATACGATTATATAAGTGTCAAGGAAGCGCTTTCTTTTATTCTTCTCTGTAACACTCTGGGAATAGAATAGTTATGTAAATTTTATAATTTTTTTTGAGCTTAACTTGACAAT
>JBHPFN010000015.1:0-42058 GCA_042571725.1 Candidatus Omnitrophota bacterium | reverse complement strand
TTACCGCAGGAAGGATTATTGAATTAACGTTTTCAACTGCCTTTAAAACACCTTTACCTAGAAATCTTGATTTGTCTTTATCGCGCAACTCTACTGCTTCGTATTCGCCCGTCGAGGCGCCTGAAGGCACCATTGAACGGCCCCAATTTCCAGTATCTAAAAGTACATCTACCTCAATGGTAGGATTTCCGCGTGAATCGAGTATTTCTCTTGCTTTTATGTCTTTTATCATGGCCATATCACCTATTTCTCCTTTTTTGATTACTGTTCAAATTATCACACTTGCCCCCTAAAGTCAAGCTTAAGTTTGACTTGGGTTTACAATTATGATATCCTGAGGCATAGGAATTTTGAGAAAGGAGTAACTGTCATGAATCTAAGAAAAATTAAGCTATTTTTTAAATTTCACTGGATAAAAATCATCGTATTCTTAGCCTGTATTGCCTTGATGGCTTCGCTTGTTATCTTCTTGCGCAACGCCACATCAGCCTGGATCCTTACCGAACGCTTCACTAAAAGAACACTATTTGCTCAATACTCTCTTTTCTTCTATGTTATCTTGATATCGCACACGATCAGCATGCCGGTGTATGCCCTCTTCTGGCATTGGCTGATGTTTCGCGGGGGGCAATTCAAATTCACCAGCGTCAAGAAAAAAGCAACAGGGAATAAAGAAATCAACATTCACTGGAATGATGTCATCGGCATGGAAGAGGCGAAACAGGAAGCTTCGGAAGTGGTGCGGTTAATCACTGACCGCGCGCAGCTGCAGCAAATCGGCGGAAGGATCCTACGGGGGATATTAATGATAGGGCCTCCTGGTTGCGGAAAAACCTATATCGCCAAGGCAATTGCTACAGAATCACAACTTCCCTTTTTATCTATGTCCGGGGCTGAATTTGTCGAGATGTTTGTGGGGGTTGGCGCTTCGCGCGTACGGAAATTGTTTAAACGCGCCCGGCAACTTGCCTACGCTGAAGGAGGATGTATTATATTTATCGACGAGCTTGATGCGGTCGGTTCCCGACGCGCATTAGATCAAGGCTTTGGGGGAACCACCGAGCACAACACAACACTCAACCAACTCCTCATCGAGATGGACGGACTCAAAGAAAAAGACATTAATATTGTGGTTATCGGAGCTACTAATGCACCGGAAAAAACCCTTGATCCGGCATTATTGCGGCCAGGAAGATTTGATAGAAAGATCTTTGTCGACCTGCCAAACCTGGAAGAACGCAAGGCGCTGTTCGAATATTACTTAAAAGAAATAAAATACGATTCCGCAATTGACACCTCGCGCCTGGCGCGTATGGCCGTACAGAAAACACCCGCTGATATTTCAAGCTTAGTAAGAGAATCTGCCCTCATTGCGATCCGTAATAAAAAAGAAGTTGTGGGCATGAAAGAGATTGTTGAAGCGTTTGACCGTATTGAAATGGGCATCAAGCATAAACGTATGTTTAGCGAAAAAGAGCGAAAAATGGTTGCCTATCATGAAGCAGGACATGCTATTGCAATGTATGTATTCATGCCGACCTCTGATGTGTTTAAGGCATCCATTGCCTCTCGAGGATCGTTTTTGGGAGTAGTGGTGCCGCACCCTCGGGAAGAGATGCATAATAGAACAAAAGAAGAAATCGTAGGCTATATAAAAACGTGCCTTGGTTCTTATACGGCGGAGAAACTAAAGTTCAACACAACCACAACGGGCGTTTCGATGGATTTTCGCATGGCGATGAGAGATGCGTCTCAAATGGTATGGAGATTCGGCATGGGAAAAACCGGCCTTGTCGGCGATTACACTACTGCTTCAGAGTTTCTCTCCGAAAAGATCATAGAGCAATTAAATCAAGAGATGCAAGATATCCTGCAGGAATGCTTGCGGGATGTCGAGGCGCTCCTTAAGAAAGAATCTACGCTTTTAGATACTTTCGCCGAGGAACTTCTTAAACATGAAGAACTCGACTTCGATCAAATCGAAGCTATATTTAAAACGCACAACCTACAGCGCGCCTCGTAAACACAAAAGCATGAACAAAAAATCACTTACCACGACTCTTATTGCATCGTGTACCGTTATTAGCCTTCTTCTACTCTGTGGATGCGAAGTTGAACGCCCGGATTATCTACAACAACAAGGAATCCAAAGATTAAAAAATATCTGTAAGTTTGAATTCGATATCAATATCACCACCCATCTTATTGGCAAAACACTATGGATATATCTTCCTTCCAAAGAACCTATCTTAAAGCTGAAGGGTTGCGATGAATGCCTCGCACCTTTTTATATCGATTCCAAACCAGTCTTCAAAGACAAGATTTTAAATATTCCGTACCACGTAAAACCGCAATGTCCGGACAAACATATCCGTTCAACGCCTACCGAAGTGGGCAGTGCAAATTTTTCGCATATTCTTGAAGCGCTTAATAATACTTTTGGCAAACCAGAAGGAACTATAGAATTTTTTATTTTCGTTAATGCCGATATTGTTGACGGCTATGAAATATCGTATAAAATTTATAAACCTGATCTTATCAAGATGTATACCAATGCAATTTCATTTGATGAACCTGCAAAGCGAATTATTACCGATACTTTCGGAGGTTCCTACATCGTTAATGATCGAGGAGGAAGACATCTTAATTTCTACGAATTGGATTTACGAACTTTTTTAGCTGAACAAATTAAGTATAGATTAGGGCACATAGAACTAAATTTTGAAGATGATGCTGACGAGCGGATATTAGAAATTGTCAACCATGTATTGAATTCATACGAATTTGAAGATTGTGCCTTGGTCGAACTTGAAAATCTGGATATGGATGAAAAGATAAGTATAAGCCGGCAGGCGTTGTCGGAAAGGTTTAAAGAATAACCTCTTCTCCCTCTTCAATCTCAAGAGGGAATTCTTCTTCCTCTTCTTCGGGTGGGTTTAAGGATGCAGTTACCTCAATAGTAATCTCGTCAGTTCTATAGGTTTTCCCTTCATATTTGATTTTAACCGGCTCGATGGTAAAAGCACCTGCCTCTTTTGCGCGTAGCAAAAGGATCTGATTAAATATCAATGCCCCTTGAGAACCGCCAAAGGTAAGATTGTGTTGTTTTGAGGTCGATACGGTAATAAAGTCCTTGCTCAGATCGGGCAGAGTGATATCCGGTAGCTTTCCGATACCTCCCTTGATCTCGACGGTAAAAGTGATTAATTCATCCTGCGAAACACTTGTTTTATCTACAGAGCTTTTTATCTCAAACGGTGCCTTTTCGGTATTTCCCTGGCCCTGACACGATGCTACTCTTGCAGCAAAACTGTAGAGAATAATCCCGCCAAGGATCACAAGAACAATGCGTTTAAACAAGACGCACCCTCCTGTTTTCAACCTTTAGCCGGCCCTCAACACAAAGACGTATCGCTTCAGGATATAACTTATGCTCTGCTTTGTGAATCTTTGCCTCCAGCGTCTCCTCCGTATCATCCTCTTCGATCTTTACTGCTTTCTGCAAGATAATCGGGCCGTGATCCATCTGTTCATCCACAAAGTGCACGGTTACGCCGGTTACTTTAGCCCCATACTCAAAGGCATCTTTTATCCCATGCACTCCTTTAAAAGATGGAAGTAGTGCCGGATGAATATTTATGATCTTATTGGGAAAACGGCTGATTAAGACCGAAGTAATTATACGCATGAAACCGGCTAAGACAATCAAATCTATATTCTCCTGCTCTAGCACTCTTACCACTTCGGCATCGTAGTCTTCGCGGGAATTGAATTGCTTCGATTCGATCACAACCGTTTTTATGCCCGCTCGCTTCGCTCGCTTTAAGGCATAGGCGGATTTAACATCAGATACCACTAATGCCAAATTGACATTTAGCTTTCCTTTTTTTATTGCCCGAATAATTGCCTGAAGGTTTGTGCCTCTTCCGGATGCGAATACTGCGATATTAATCATCATTTACTCCATTCTATAATTATTTTGAAAAACTTTCTTAACGCAGATTCTCGCAGATTGCACGCAAATGGTCGCAGATAAATATCTGCGTGTATCTGCGTTTGATTTGCGTTTATCTGCGTTAAAGAATTTCATATGTTAACTACGCTTCTTAATCACCTTAGTAGGACATACCTCAACACAGTCACTTGAATTCCGACAAGTATCATAGTCGAAGACCGCTAAATTATCAATAACTCTAATGGAAGAGACCGGACATACCTTTTCGCACTTGCGGCAGGCAATGCAGCCAACTTTACAGGCCTGCATTACCTTTTTACCGATATCATGCGATGAGCAGGCTACGTAGAATTTCTTATCTACCGCAACAAGTTTAAAAAGATTCTTTGGACAGGCCTTTACGCACTTACCGCAGGCGGTGCATTTTGCCTCATCAACTACCGGCAAGCCTTCCTGGCCCATTGAGATTGCTCCAAAAGGACATTCATCAGCGCAGGTGCCAAAGCCTAAACAGCCATATATACATGCCTTCTGTCCGCCTTGTAATTGATTAGCTGCGATGCAATTTCTTAACCCTTGATAAATAATCCTATCCTTAACTTTATTTCCACCATTACAATGCAATACGGCAACAGTTTTGACCTTTTCTTCTACGGTGACACCTAAAACCTTAGCAATCTCTTCTTTAGCGTCAGGCGTAGAAACCGTACAGTTCTGCACCGCACAAATTCCCTTTACCAGACCCTCGGCAAACCCCATACACCCTGCCATGCCACAGGCTCCACAGTTTGACCCGGGAAGCATCTCGAATACCTTTTCAAGCTTCGCATCAGCTACAAGGCAAAACTTCTTCGAGGCAACCGCAAGCCCTAAGCCAAACAACAACCCTAAACTGCCTAATGCTATAACCGGAATTAATATTTCCATCATTGTATGTTAGTTATTTAAGATGTTCTTTTGTTTTGGGACGAGTGAAAATCGAGAGCGAATCTTCACCCTCGCTTCCGCCAAACAAAAGCACCTATCGCAATAAAAAATAATCCCCTCAGTAAATTAAGATACGTTACTCGAGCAGCTCCTGGCACCAGCGTAGCTTCAGCGTGGTTGCTGGGATTAAAATACACAGTTGCCTTGGCGCCAGTAGGATACTGCTCAAGAATCTTTTGAGCTTTTTCTTTCCTTATGCTTGGAACTATCTGAAAAGAAAGTGTGTCAGATACATATTCTTCGCTATCGACAAAATAAGAATAGTTCACGCAGGGAACATATTTTGTTTGAGTAGCACCCTTACCCCTCCATTCCCTGGTCTCCCTGATTTGGGACGAGTTGATTACTCCGGTAGCCGTCTCCCAACTTAAGCTTTCCCTGCCAGCAATGAGTGCTTTCACATCAGCGCCAAACCAAATAATACCTACGCTGATCAACACAATTATTATCCACCATGGTGTCTTTTTTTCTTTTGCCATTACGCCCTCCTTATGGCTTAAATCCGATAAACCCCATGAATGCCAAACTCATTAGTGCAGCAACCACAAATGCAATGGGAATTCCTTTTAAACTCTCTGGTACGTCGACCAAGTCTAATCGCTCACGTATACCAGACATTAAAAGTAGTGCTAAAGTAAAGCCAACCCCTGCAAAGAATGCCTGCAAGACTGCGAGTGCAAAACTTGCACTTACCGCAACACCTTTAATAAAGAAATCATTTACATTTAACACAGTTACGCCCAACACCGCACAGTTAGTTGTAATTAAAGGCAAATAAATTCCCAGAGCGCGGTACAACGCAGGTGAAGTCTTTTGGATAAACATCTCTGCAAACTGCACAAACGATGCGATTACTAAAATAAAGCAAATGGTGCGTAGATACGTTACATTAAAAGGAACTAAGATAAATCGGTACACTAACCAGGTAATGGTTGCTGATAAGGTCATTACAAAGATTACTGCAAAACCCATATGGATTGCAGCTTTTGTATTCTTTGATACCCCCAAAAACGGACAAAGCCCCAAAAACTTCGAGAGTATGAAGTTGTTGATAAACACCATGCTGATTATAATGGTAATGACCTGTTCAATGCTCATGTATTAACGTCTTTCCTTTTTCAATCTAAAAAAATTGGTAATCCCAATAAGAATCCCCAGGGTTAAAAGTGCGCCCGGGGCTAACACAAACATAATTGCTGGCTCAAAATCTGCAACTAAGGTCTTACCTAAAAATGTACCAGAACCGAGCACCTCTCGTACCGTCGCAACCATTACAAGGGCTATGGTAAATCCAGCGCCCATGCCCAATGCATCGAATACAGAAGGAAGAACTGCGTTCTTTGAGGCAAATGCCTCAGCCCTGCCTAAAATTATGCAGTTTACTACAATCAAAGGAACAAAGATGCCAAGTGCTCTGTTAAGTACCGGAAAATACGCCTTCATCACTAACTCGACAATGGTAACGAATGTGGCGATAACCACGATAAAACAAGGAAGCCTGATCTGCCGCGGCACAATCTTTTTTATGGAAGACACAATTATATTCGAACCAGTCAAAACAAATGTTGCCGCTGCACCCATGCCTATGGCATTAATAACTGAGGTGGATACCGCCAGCGCCGGACATAAACCCAGCGCCAATACAAATACCGGATTGTCTATTCCGATGCCGCGTTTGAATTTTTCAATCAGTTTTTTCATTGAACCTTTGTTAAAAATTCTCCTACTTCGGTTTTAACCGCGTCGATTACTGCTTCCGATGTAATCGTCGCAGCCGTAATCGCATCGATTGTCTCTAGGCTGAGGCTATCGGGGTTTTTGCCTTTAAATTGACATAGGAACCAGGGTTTTTCTTCGCCTTGTTTTATCTCCGTAACTCTGGCGCCTAAACCAGGCGTTTCGCTCTGGCTTAACACTTTAATTCCTTGTATCGCGCCATCCAGACTTACGCCTACACGCATATCAATATCCGCAGCATATCCCTTGGCAACAACCGTGATAATGTAGCCGATTAGTTCGCCTTTAGCAATCGCCTGATAATATTCCTGGCCCTCAATTTCAGCCTTTTGAAAATCATCTGCATCAGAAAATATCTCCTGCAGCGCAAGCATCTCTTCTTCCAACACTTGCGCTTCGATTCGAGGCTCGGTAAATTTATTGGTCACACTTAATACAAGGGCGGCACAAATACATACGCACATTAGAATAAAACTATAGCGGATCATTTTTTATCACTCCTTCAATGAGCACATCACTTATGGAGTACGCAATACGACATAAGTGATAACTGCGAATTGAACCCCGCCCTTTTGGCGGGAGTTAATTGTTTAAGCTTTTTTGAATTCTCCTTTTAAGATGACCTATAACGCTGCCGTGATGTTTTAATTTAATTTCACGGTTAACTGCATCGTGTTTATCTAAAAAGGCCTCGTAGTAAACTATTTTAAAAGGTTTATATGTTTTCGTAAAATATCCATCTCCGCTATTATGCTCGGCTAATCTTCTCTCTAAATTGTTTGTGTTGCCAATATAAAGCTTATTTTTGTTTTTCTTACTCTGCAAAACATAAACATAATACATACATGCTCTCTTTCGCCAAAAGGGCGGGGTCAAATTCCCCCGCCTTTCGGCGAGGTCATTTGACCATATTTTCTCGGCCGCGTGAACCGATCGATCATCGGCGTAGCTGCGTTCATGATAAGGATCGCATAAGATACACCCTCAGGATACCCTCCCCATTTTCTAATTACAAAGGTTAAAATCCCGCAGCCGATAGCAAAGATAGTCTTTCCTTTCTGGGTAATCGGGGCGCTGACGTAGTCAGTGGCCATAAAGAAAGCGCCTAAAATAAGCCCACCGGAAAGCACTGCAAAAAGAGCGTCTCCTGTAAAAAATCCGCTCTTGCCGAAAACAAAACTTAGCGCTCCTACTGTTGCAATGTATCCCACGGGTATCTGCCAAGAGATGTAGCGCATAAACAAAAGTACTAAACCGCCAAGAAGCAGGGCTGCGATACAGATTTCTCCAATACAGCCTGCGCGGTTGCCGATAAATAGATTCCAATAATTCGGCAAATCAAAAGGTAGATTTTCTTTTACGATTCCCAAGGGTGTCGCTGTGGTTACAGCGTCAACTTGCCATCTAGGATTACTCCAGGCGGTCATATATTTCGGCCAGGATGCCATTAAAAATGCCCTGCCCACAAGCGCGGGGTTAAAGATATTAAAACCTAAGCCGCCAAAAAGCTGTTTACCAACAAACACTGAGAAGAAGCTGCCCACTATAACTATCCACATCGGCACTTCAGGGGGCAAATTATAGGCTAAGAGTATACCAGTAATTAACGCGCTTCCATCGAGAAGCGTGGTTTTCTTTCCTCTCACTCTCTGGCAGGCATATTCTGTCAACAGCGCGGTGACAATTGAAACACAAATTACATACAAAGAGCTTAGACCAAAGATATACACGCCGGCGATTCCAGCCGGAACCAGCGCTATCACCGTTGCCCACATGCGTTTTACAATGTGGTCTGAAGTAAGCTGAATATGCGGGCTGTTTGAAACAACCAGGTTATTTACTTTGATTTCTTGGTCTGACATTTTATATTGAAAATTCTAACTTTTTTAACGCAGATTCTCGCAGATTGCACGCAAATGGTCGCAGATTAAATCTGCGTGTATCTGCGTTTGATTTGCGCATATCTGCGTTCAAAAATGATTTTTTAAAATTACTTAGCTTTAAGTCTTGATTTTGCATATTTTATTTACTTAAAATTATTGCTCCCAGGGTTTTGAAAAAGGGTATCCTTTGGCTTCCTCTTTTGTAAGTATCCCTAAAAGGACAAGAATCCTACCCCACAGCAATATTGAGCCAACCAATACAACTAAAAAACCAACCATAGTTAACACCGTTGTCAGTAACGTGAATGTTTGTATAGGAAAATGTTTTCTAAAAAACATAGCACCGAGAATGACGCTACCACCGCCTATAAATGGAGCTGATATTTGGGTAAAGATAAACTTTTTATTTTTCATCAGAATTTGGCCATCCCTCACATTAAGTGGCGGCTGACTTCTTATAAATGCATCTATTTATTCTTCAGCCTTGTTTTGGCATATTTAATAAGCCCTACCAAATCCCGCTGGGCCGGACAAACATAACTACACAAGCCACACTCAATACAATCGGAAATATCGTAGTATTCAGCCAGGTCGAACCTTTCTTTTTCCGCTGCCATGCAGATGTGCGATGGCATAATCCGCACCGGGCACTCATCAACGCAGCGGCCGCAGCGGCAGCACGGACGGCCTTCTTTGGGATTCAGCTCTTCTTTTGAATAAAATACAATGCCTGAAGTGCTTTTGATTATTGGAACATCAATTGTGGCCTGGGCAATACCCATCATCGGCCCACCGAAGATAATCTTTGCAGGCTCTTTTTTTAATGGGCCGCACTCGTTCAATAAATCTCTTACTGTGGTGCCGATCCTGACTAAAAAGTTTCCCGGATTCTCCAGACAGCTTCCTGTAAGTGTAACTACCCGTTCATACAGCGGCTTCGATTTATATACCGCTTCATACACCGCGTACATTGTACCGACGTTTTGTACGATTACACCCACATCGAACGGCAGGTCGCCTGATGGCACTTCTTGTTTCAACACAGACTGAATAACCTGCTTTTCTCCTCCTTGAGGATAGCAGGTTTTTAATGCTCTTACTTCGTGCTTAGTGTCTTTAAGTATGTCGCGAAATATCTTTATGGCTTCTGGCTTGTTGTCTTCTATCGCAATGATCCCTTTTTCTAAGCCGAGAATCTTCAAGGCGATCTCCATACCCTTGATGATTTCGTTGGGTTTCTCAACCATCAATCGATAATCAGTAGTAAGGCAGGGTTCGCACTCCACTCCGTTTACAATCAGATGCTGTACCGGCTTAGGCGGAGAAAGCTTTACGTGCGTGGGAAACGTCGCACCCCCTAAACCAACAATGCCCGTGTCACAAATAATCTTTTTGAGCTCTTCAATAGAAATCTTATCGACATCTGCTTGATTCAGCGGCTCTTGTCTTTGTGAAGGCAACTTTGTATCTTGGGAATCATTCTCGATAACTATTGCGCTACTACTTCCTAATGAGGGATGCGGAAAACTGCCGATTGAAGCGATCTTGCCGGATACTGAGGAATGAATCGGGCTAAACAACCCCTTATCTAAGCTAGCGATTAATTGACCGGTTGCGACAATATCTCCGACGTTAACTTTTGGAATACATTCAGCTCCGAAATGTTGGCTGAGGGGAATAATCAGTTTCTGGGGAATTGCTGCAGATTTAATGCTTGCATGTTCTGTGTGTTCTTTCTTCTCTTTTAATCTAATCATGGGCAACGAGTGTATCTTTCCCCCGCATCGTGCCTATTACACCGATAATCACGAGGATGCATCCGGTCACTACGAGGATATAGAATCTGTCGATATAATCTGCTAACTTACCACTTAATAGCATACACACTACGAAGGCAAAATGCAATACGATATCCAAATTACTGAATACCTTACCGCGCATGTCCTCTGAGCTCACTTTATGCACAAGCGTGTAGGAAGCCACCAAAATAGGGGATGCGCATATACCAAATAGAAACGAGAGCCCGTAAGCAAACGAAGGCTTAGGATAGGTATTTAAAATATACGCAAAGGCGATAATCGCTAAGCCGGATAGTCCCACGCTAAAGAAAATCTCCTTTATAAGGGAAAATTTGTGACCATAGCGACCATAGAGCAGGCTTCCGATAAAAAGACCAAGGCCGACAAACATCACTAAAAATCCTACGTCTTTAGTGACGGTACCGAGTGCGTCCTGCACAAAGCCAATCGAGACAACCGATATGACTCCAAAAGAAGCGCCTAGAATAAACAATACTTGCATTATAGGACGCATATCTTTATGATTTGCCAGATACGCTACTCCCTCCTTTACCTCTGCGGCGACCGATTTTTTTATTACTTCAATCACCTCTCTGCCAACATCTAAAATGGTCTCTTTTTGTGCTTGGTCAGATGCTTTTGCCCGGATAAAAATAATCATTATTGCAGAGACTAAAAATGTTGCGCAGGCTAAATTGAACCCAGCCTTTGCTCCGAAGGCGTCGATTACTATCCCTGCGACACCTATGAGTGCTGCAGCAATCATCCCTGTGATATTTGCCAGAGAATTTGTAACGAGCAAATCTTCCTCCTCAACCAGGTTTGGGATTAACGACAATTTCGCTGGCACGTAGAAACGGATAATGCAGTAGATAACAAAAATGATTACATACGCCAGGGGTAATGCCTGTTTTGAAAAAACAACAAAGGGGATACTAAAAACAAGGGCGGCCTTTAGAAAATCGCAGATAAATAACGTCTTTTTGCGGTCCCATCGGTCCACATATACCCCTGCCACAGGACCAATAAGAAAAACCGGAATGATGGTAAAGGTGAGGGTTTTAGCCAGTTGAAATGTTGAGCCGGGGGCGATGCGATAGACCATCGCCACCAGCGATAATTGAATAATCCTATCTCCAAATTGAGAAAAGATTTGGCTCAGCCACAAAAGAAAAAAACTTCTATTCGCAAGGACCTTTTTAAAACGAATCATCTTTGTGGTAACGAAAACAAGCCCACGATCCGGATTGAACGGATCATGTTAGCGATTTATCCCTCGCCTTTTTATTACAAAAGCCGACGAGAGGAATCGAACCTCCGACCTGAGCTTTACGAAAGCCCTGCTCTGCCAACTGAGCTACGTCGGCATAAAAATCATTATGCCATTAGGGACTCCTCGGGCGAGGAATACCGTATCAATTTTCACCCTCGGTGCGAAACCGCTGCTCCCTGCCTGCCGGCAGGTACCAACTGACCCGCCTTCGCTGAACAGCTTTCGCGTTCAGCTTCGTCGGGTCCCCGCCGAAACTTCAGTGAAGGCGGGGAGCTACGTGGGCATACAAATATCGGGGTAACGAATAGTAAATAGGTGGTGCCGGGACCCAGACTTGCACTGGGGACGCCGGGCTTTTCAGGCCCGCGCTCTACTACCTGAGCTATCCCGGCAGAAATTAAGTTCTTTTAGGCTTTCTCGAATATATCCCGATTTAAACTGTTTTTCTTTATTTCTTGCTTCAGTTCTATCGCGACATTCCTCGATATGTAGTATTTTAAATGGCCTTCTGCCTTTGGTCGATTTTGTTGAACCTTTATTGTGATCTTTTATTCTTTTATAGGGATCTTTTGAAAATCCCGTATATAATTTACCATCCTTAAGACTCTTAAGGACATACACATAATATTTCATTTTCCAGGCCCGCGCTCCCTGCCTGCCGGCAGGCAGGTACTACCTGAGCTATCCCGGCAGTAAAACATCAGAACATTATTGTACCAGACATTAAAAAAGTGTCAATGTTTTCGTGCTGCTCGTTGCGCTAGGGAATCGATCGCACAATGTGCGTAAATGGCAAGCAACGTCGATGCATACGCTACCGGGCATTCTCTACGATTCTAACGTATAGCTTCTCTGACAATTCTATATTAGGAAAAATATATCTGCGGCACTTCACCTTTATGCGACTGGTCGTTGAGGTTAGTTGCGTGATAGTTATTGTCGCTCGGGTTTTGCCAATTCGGGCTCTTATAACTCCATAAGGAAGCTCATCTACATTATAAGCATCCATCATCTCCAAAACGGACTTGGCGGAAAACATCAGAGAATCAAAGTCTTTGCTCGTCTCGCCCTGGATAGTATCTTTGCTTATTGCGTAACCCCCTAATGCCCCTACTGCGCCTCCTATGATAAGCGCAGCGCAACCGCATAGCGATATTCCGATAAAAACCACTCCAAGACCACGCAACAATCCTTTATAATTTCGCTTGCTCATAAAGCACTATCCCCTTTCTTCAGCGTGGATATCTATCCTCCACGGATGACTTGCTACAATTAACGCAATAAAAAGAGTGTATAACAGCCAGTCTTTACCAATAACGGCATTCGCCAACCAGGAATACCCTCCGAATGACTCGGCAAACTCTTGAATCAAACTATTTATCAAAATAACAACAAGTATCCCCGGTGTAATAAACCTCACGCAAAAATTCCACCACCCACCTACGCTATATGAAGAGACATGATTGATGTGTTCGCGCAAACGGCTGGCTTTAAATATCCAGCCAATCAGGATACACTCCAATATCCCTACCACAACAAGGCCGTAGCTGTTTAAGAAATGGTCGACAATCTGAAGCCAGTGTACTCCGCCTCGGGTTGCAAAAATAATACTTCCTAAGAAACCAAAAATCGAGATAACAGTAACGGTAACTCTGCGTTGATAATGAAACTTATCGATAATGGCTGAGGTAAACGCTTCTAAAATCGAAATCGAACTCGATAACCCTGCAACCACAAGTGTGGCAAAAAATACTATTCCAAAGGCTTTGGCAAAAATCGGCATAAGGCTTATCGCCTGAGGATACACAACAAAGGCCAAGCCGGCTGACTCTGTTACAATTTCAGTAAACGGCTTTCCCGTCGAGGCAGACATATATCCTAACACGCCAAATACGGCAAAACCGGCAAAAATTGAATATGCGCAATTACCAAAACTTACGATGCAGGCATTCTTTACTATCTCAGTTTTTCTCGGCAGGTATGAAGCATAGGCTATCATGATTCCGAAACCAATGCTTAAACTAAAGAATATCTGCGAGAAGGCATCAATCCACACCTTAGGTTCACCGAGCTTGGAAAAGTTTGGCTTCAAATACCATTCCAACCCCCCTGCAGCTCCTTTAAGGGTTAAGGACCATATAACTAAAATCGTCGTTAGTACAAACAGCAGCGGCATAAATATTCGGTTTGCCCGCTCTACACCGCGCTGTACGCCGAAAAATACAATCACCCAATTAAGTATCCAAATAACAACTAAACCAAGAAGAATCGGTGCGCGTACATCACCAATCGCAGAAGGACGAGCGCTTATCTGTAAAAATTCATTCTCGAAAAAGTGACCCGGATTATCTCCCCAGCCTAAATTAAATGAATAGCAAAAATAGTTTAAGCACCAGGATATTACCGTAGAATAATACAGCACAATACCAAACATCACAAAGATAACCGCCCACCACCCAAGCCACTCCCAGTGTTTATTTACTTTAGCAAAACTCATCGGTGCTGAACCGCGCATCTTCTGACCGATGCCAATTTCTAAAATCATCAAGGGAATCCCTGCAACAAGAAGGGCAACGAGATAGGGTATGAGAAACGCACCGCCGCCGTTATCATAGCAAAGATAGGGGAACCTCCAGATATTTCCTAGGCCAATGGCTGAACCAATCGCAGCAAAAATAAAGCCCGTTCGCGTATTCCATTGCGCTCTATGAGGAGGAGCAACTTTACTTATTTCATCCACTCTGACCCTCTCTTTTTAACACATATCTATACGGATATAGCTATTTTTATAATACCCTAAAACGCGTTCTTTTAAAATATTTTTTTTAATTTTTGGTCCCAAGACAACTGCGCAAAAGTTGCTCCGCTTCTTCAAGCGTAGCAAGTAATTCTTTGCTCAACTCTTCTTTTAATGCTATTGATTTCGGCTGTACTGCCAAAAGAAGAATTTGCGCTTGAGTATAATTTCTTAAAAGCTCGATGAACATCTTGAGCGATAAGCCATGGGTGGAGATACTGTTTACAGCGGATAGCTCTTGAGGGTCTACAATCTTGACTTCGCCGGCTTTACCTTTAAAATCCGCAACATCGATGATAAGAATTACATCCGCGTTGGCCTCTGAAACTCTATTGATGTAATTCTCCGGGACAGCTTTGGCATCGATAACAGTAGCATTAACACTATCATGTAGCCTCTGAGCGAGGATCGAGCCAAAGCCATCGTCGGCTTTTAAGGTATTTCCAATACCGATGATAAGCACGTTACCCTTAAGGATAGCCTTAAGGCGAACTTGGACTGAATCAATCATGAAGTATTAGGATTTAACTACGGCTTCTCGTCTACAGCGAGGACATAGAACTCTCAGACGGTCAGCGCGTAAAAGATTCTCTGAAGGTTTTTTTGAATCTCTTTGTTTGGACAAAGATTTATGTTGAAGGGTAAAAAGCATGAGCGATGCGTTGGAAAATGCAAGGGCCCCAAGTTTTTTTGCCACCCACAAGATCTGGTCACGGGGTGCTATTATCTCATCACAACAATCGCACTTGATTAACTCTTTCTCAACCTCACTGGTGACTTCTCGACGGCCTTTCAAAACAGCTAGATCAAATTCTTTAGTAAGCACAACACCTTTTTCGGTAGGACAGTTAGCTTGACATTGACCGCAGAAGATACACATATCATGCTGCAAAGTTAGTTTTCTTACTGCTTTGCCGTTGTCATTTATATCCTCAAAAGTTATCGCGCCAGGAGGGCACACTTGAGAACATGCAGCGCACCCCATACAATCTTTCTCGCGAAATTCAGGCTTGCCTTTAAATCCCTCTTCGGGAGTATGGGGCTTAAAAGGGAATCTCTGGGTATAGGGCCCAACGAATGCGGCCTTTATCGCCTCTTTAAGAACTCTAAATTGTAACACGCAAGGCAGCTTCATTTCTTATCATCCTCGTATTTATCACAGACGCTCTCTTTCCATAGCTTAATACCAGAGATGTGTGCTCCGCGTGCTAAGGCGTGCGCTGAAACAGGAGCGGTTAAAATCAAAAATCCAATACACAGCAATGCTTTAATACCCGCAGCGTTTAACCCTTGCATTAAAAATGTGCCGAACATTATGCTGCATGTGCCAAAGGTGACACATTTCGTTGAGGCCTGTAACCGGTTATAGACATCGGGCAATCTGAGCAAACCGATACAGCCAAAGAGGTCGAAGAAAAGTCCCATGCTAATAAAAATTATTCCTATGATATCAATCATCGAAATCTCTTCCTTCTAAAAATTTCGTAAGTGCAATCGTTGCGATAAAACTCTGTAGACCCCAGGCAATACCTACATCAAGATACCAGCTTCTTCCCGTAGGGATACTAAGAATGGCACAGAATCCTAAGATTAAAATACCTAATATATCAATGGCCACAGCACGGTCTGCTGCCGTCGGACCGCGAAATATCCGATACAGACAGAGCAAGCTGCTTAACAGCAAAATAAAGAATGCCCGCCTAAAAAGCGGAATACAGGGCAAATCAGGACACAATAGAATCGGTAAAGGAGATATGATAATCACACTCATGACGATGATAAGCACCAACACTCCAATAACCCACTGTAATCGCTTGTTCATTTTATTCAAAAATCTCCGCTAAGATCCGCTCAAACTTCTTGACGATTATTTCGGTTGCGCCTTTTATATCCTTATTCTTTACATCAATCCAATGAATGTACAGGCAGCCGGCGTTTTTATCAACATCCACACTTAATGTTCCAGGTGTTAAGGTAATTGAGTTGGCTAAGAATGTCAGCCCTGTATCTGATTTTAAGCTGGTTTTAACCTTAACAATGCCAGGATTAATCGGCATATCAGGATGCATAACTCGGTACGCCACATCGATATTAGCCTTGAAACACTCCCACGCAAAAATTATCAAATAATATACAAACCACACATAGCGCTTTCCGTGAGTAAAGAAATGCACCTTCTGAATAAACATATCGGCGGTAAGAAGCGTGGCGACCATTGCCACAAACACGCCGACAAGCGCATGCTGACCATCCATCGGCCAGGTTAACATCGCCCATACGCTAAACGTTACAATAAATAGAATAAGTTTCTTGGCCATTATATCTTCCCTAATACTACTATTGCGTATTCTTTGCCGATTACCAGCGCTTGCGTTGCGATGTCAAGAAATGCGCTCTTTAAAACAGGTGCTAAGAGCACTCCTCCAAAAATACATAGAAGTGCTAAAACGGCCATTGCAAGCCTCATCGATAAAGGCACTTCTTTGATATTTTTTAATTCATCCCGAAGCGTTCCAAAAAATGCATATTTTTGAACCTTCATAAAAGATGCAAGTGTAAGTATGCTACCTATGACAGCCCACACCGCAAACACGGGCCGGCCTGCCTGGATACAGGCGATAATGATAATAAACTTACTCCAGAAACCATTAAACGGAGGAATCCCTGCGATAGACATCGATGCCACAAACGAAGTGTTTGCTGTTGTAGGCATTACTTGTCGTAATCCGCCCATCTTTTTTAAATCCCTGGTATTAAGCGCATAATCGATTGCGCCTGAATTTAAAAACAAGAGCGATTTAAATACGGAGTGGTTCAATAAATGAAATAGTCCACCAAGAATTCCTAGCGGAGTTGCTAAACCTAAGCCCAGCATAATATATCCTACTTGGCTTATTGAATGATAGGCCAGAAGCCTTTTTAAATCCCACTGACCCACTGCTAAAAATACACCGATTATCATAGAAAGAACACCTAATACCATCAAAATCGAAGAGAGCATCTCGCTCATCCCAAATACATTAAATAAAATCCTCGCCAACGCATAGATGCCTAATGTCTTAATGAATACTCCTGAGAGCATGGCTGAGATGGGAGCCGGAGCAGACGGATGCGCATCAGGAAGCCAGGCATGAAATGGAACCAACGCTGCCTTAAGTCCAAAACCCATGATGAATAGCACGCTTACAAATGCCAAGAGATAGCCGGCGGGCCGTTCGGTTAATGCAACAGCCATATCTGCCATATTCAACGTAGAAGTATGGCTATATAAAAGTGCGATTGCAACTAAAATAAAACAGGACGCAACAGTACCCATAACCATATATTTAAATGCAGCTTCAAGCTCTTCTCTCTCTACGCCAAACGCAACGAGGGCATAACTTGCAATGGAAGCAATCTCTAAAAATACAAATAAGTTAAACATATCGCCCGTTATAATCACTCCGTTCATCCCTGCAAGCATGAGCATAAAAAGCGTATAAAAATTCCACTTTGCAGTGTATCGATCCATGTAGTTTATGGAATACACCGTCACTAAGAACGCAATAACGTTTACCGTAATAAGCATAAAGCTAGCGAAACCGTCCAACACCATACTGATCCCTATGGGAGGAACCCATCCACCAACTTCATATACGAGCAAGCCTGCGTTTTTTACCGCAAAACAGGCATACACAGATACAACCACTAACGCTGCTGTGGAAAAAGCAGCAATAGCTCCCCCTACCCCTTTTAGCTTTTTACCTATCAGGGATATCACAAACGCAGCTGCTAATGGAATTATTGTAAATAGCGGGATAAAGCTCATCCTTTCAATCTCCTAATCTTGGTAATATCAAAGGTGCCGTATTTTTCATACACCCGTATAGCAATTGAGGCCAAGAGTGCGGTGGTGGCCAGCCCAATCACAATGGCGGTCAGCACCAGCGCCTGAGGCAGCGGATCAACCATATTAGAAATAACTTGGTCCTCGGCAAAAATTGGGGCGCGCCCCTCTTTCTTATATGCCACTAAGATAAATAATAGATTCACGGCATACTCAATGATAATCGTGCCGATAATAATCTTAATAAGATTTCTCTTTCTTAAGATACAATATAAGCCAACGCAAAAAAGGATAAAGTCTAAAAAGTAAATGGTCATTTCTTATCTTCTTTAGGAACTATTTTAAGAAATACGATGGCCACAAATATCCCGAACAATCCAGCACCCACCTTAAACGCTATCGCAATGTTACACAGAGGAATGGTGCCGGCGCTAAAAAGCTTAAACATCTCACCCTTATCGATAAAATTAAGGAAGAAATATCCTCCCACAAAGCCTAATACTGCGATGGTCAAAAACAGTATCGCTCCGATACTCTCAAAAAACGCAGCCTTTGCAACGCTTAATCTCTTTAAGGCAAAATCCTTACCAAATGCAAGCATAAGATGAATAAATGAAAGGGCAATAATCACTCCGCCGGCAAACCCACCGCCGGGAGAGACGTGCCCATGCAACACAATGTAGATACCAAACAGCATAATCAAGCCGACGGTAAGACGGGTTATCGTCTTAACAATTAACGTCATGCCAGGTTGTCCGGTATATTTATCCATCTTCTTTAACTTCCTCTCCGGGTTTTTTTCTTCCGATGCGCCGCACCACCGCTAACACACCGATGACTGCGGTAAACAACACCGTTGCTTCGCCTAAAGTATCATATGCACGAAAATCCAATATGACCGCAGTCACAAGATTTGTTGCACCAGTGCTAGGTGCTCCAATACCTAAATACGTCCGAGCAACCTTCATAATCGGAAATCCAAACTGAGGCAGCTCTTTTAGCGCAAAGAATCCGAACAACAAAAATACAAAGATAAAGACGGCGGTCACATTCGTATTAAAAAACCACCTTCCGCTGATGACGTGAGGTAAGTCTTGTTTAATCGTAGCTCTAATCAATATAATCAAACACAAAAGCTCAACCACCAACTGCGTGATTGCCAAATCCGGTGCCTTGAGTATCAAGAATGCAATTGACAAAGCTAAGCCAACCGCACCTACCGCAATGACTGAAGAAAGCATATCCTTCATCTCAACGGCAACGATAGCGCCGATAATCATAAATATCAGAATAATATAGAGCTCAACCATTTCTACCCAAGATCATAAATAATACTATCATACCCAATAAACACCATACCAAATAGGTAGGCAATACCCCGTTATGGAGATGCTGAAATTTCTCCGTTACCGCAAAGGTAAGCTTCTTTCCTTCTTCGTAAATATCAAATACCTTTTCTTCGGCTTTCTTGTAGATGAACTTCAATAAAGGAATATTTTGAATAGTTTTATAAAAATCAACCCCGGAAACCCTATGTTCCTGAGGGATAGGCTCTCCTCCTATATACCAGCTGTCTTCGCGGATCTTTCCTTTTATATTACCCAAGAGATAAATCACAAAACCTACGCCGATACCAAGCACAATCAACAATGTTGCCCAATCAGATGCCCAAAAGCCGATAGATTCTACAGCTCCCACCGCCGGGAAAATAAAATATTTAAGAGGAATAAGCTTTGCGAATACTCCAAATAAAATACATAAACCAGCCAAAATCATTATCGGCACCCACATTGACCAGTGAACCTCTTTTGGTTCCTGCTTGTACGTGCCCGTTGGCCCTAAAAATGTCGCATGGATTAATTTCATAAAACTTGCCAATGTAAGCGCAGAGCCAAACATCGCCGCTAATAAACACAGTGTGCTGATAAAAGGATTAAGGCCGGCGGTAATTCTTTCCACGAGCCCCTGATAAATCATCCACTTAGAAACAAAGCCGTTAAATGGCGGCACCCCTGATATAGAAAAACTGGCAATCAAACAACCAATAAAGGTAAGCGGCATGTATTTAGATAATCCGCCTAATTTATCTAAGTCGGTGGTCTTGGTTCTGTGCTCCACGTCTCCGGCGGTAAAAAAGAGGCAGCTTTTGTAGATTGCATGGTTTAACATATGAAATACACCACCAGCTATACCGATTAGTCCTCCGGTGCCTATACCTAAGACCATATACCCAACCTGGGATACGGCGTGGTAGCCTAAGAGCCGTTTCAAATCGTGTTGGATGAGCGCCATCATAACCGCAGCCACTATCGTAAATGCCCCTACAATCATCAAAAATAGATTCATGGCATTACTCATCACAAATACATTAAGTGAAAGCCGCGCGAGAAGATAAATTCCAAGTAGCTTATCCAGAGAAGCCGGTAGAAATGCGGTTACGGGCGCAGGCGCATCTTTGGCGCAATCAGGAATCCAGGAATGCATCGGCATGGCTCCGGCCTTTGCAAAACATCCTAATGCTAAAAGAATATAAGCAATAATAGCCATCGGCCTATCCAGCGGAATACTGATTGCATCCATCTGGAATGTGCGCGTCATGGTAAAAATCATGGCGATGCCTAGAAGCATTAAAGAATCTGCCCCGCCGACAATAATAAAGGTCTTCTTTGCGGTGAGGCTGGCGTCGTCGCCTCCCTCGATATTTATCAAAAGATATAGGGTAAGCCCCAGGAATCCCCAAAGGATAACAAGGAGCACTAAATTGTTTGCCAATACAGTCAATACCGACGCACCTATGGTTAAAATAATATAGGTATAATACTGCGGGAGCCTCGGCTTACCCTTCATAAAACGCAATGAGTAGAGTATCGATACCGCTCCAAAGAGCATGACGCTTACCATAATAAAGCGGCTCAGATTATCTACTAAAAGGTACGGGTAAAATTTTGCAATACAGTTTAGCATTTTGGCCTATACATCTTTTTGCGAATACGCTCTGTTTTTTCCTGGGATAATTTTATCAAATCCCAACCGTTCATAATAGGCTTATTGGTGTCTCTGTCGACAACCGCTACCCTTTCGGTGCAGCAATAACACGGATCAACCGCTGCCAAGGTAATTGCTGCATCTGAAATAGTACCTCCGACTGCGGCGACTTTATTACTGGCGATATTCATATAGCTCGGTGCTCGTATTTTATGCCGTATCGGACGGTTTGTCCCGTCGGAACGAACGTAGTGAAACACTTCTCCGCGAGGGGCTTCGTGATGGCCGATGCCCTCTCCTACAGGAACATCCTTTATATCCGCATCCACCGGGCCTTTGGGCATTTTCAAGAGGCACTGTCGGATAATTTTTATACTTTCATACATCTCTAAGACCCTTACAATAAGCTTAGCAAAGACATCGCCTTCCTTTTGAGTAATTACATTCCATTCTACTTTATCATATGCAGCGTAGGGATCATCTCTGCGTACGTCAATAGCAACATCGGAGGCTCGAGCGGTCGGTCCGGTCACGCTATAGGCAATCGCTTGTTCTTTGGTAAGGGTACCCACTCCTTTAGTACGGGCCTGTATCACTGGATCGTCCATAACCGTCGCTTTAAACAAATCCAGCACCGGCACTAAATCATCAATGGCCTTTCTAATCCGCGGAATATCCTGTTCTTTGATATCGCGGCGCACCCCACCGGGTTTCATCATAGCATAGTGGTTTCTGTTTCCGCTAATGAGCTCAAAGATATCCAGTATCGGCTCGCGGTACTTCCAGGCCCACATCCATACGGTATTAAATCCAATAAAATGGCCTGCTAAACCAAGCCATAAAAGATGGCTGTGAATTCTTTCTAACTCACCGATTATAGTTCTAATGTAGAGCGCCCTTTCAGGAGCAGAAACACCGGTACAATCATCGACGGCATTGACGTATGCAAAAGGGTGGCTGGTTGAACAGATGCCGCAGATTCTCTCAACTAAAAACGCGATCTGGTCCCAGTGTTTCATCTCGGCTAATTCTTCTACGCCTCGATGCATGTAGCCGATAACGATATCAATATCAACAACCTTCTCTCCCTCTACATAGAGCCTGAAAAATTCCGGCTCTTCCTGCAGAGGATGGTATGGACCTATAGGAATAACTACTTTCTTCTTGCTCATTTTCTCCTAGCTTTTTTACTTTCTTGTCGCAGAGGATGATCTCCCTCAGGCCAATCGTCAATCAAGAGAAGATGGGTTAAATTAGGGTGTCCTTTAAAATTAATTCCCAGCAATTCCCACATCTCTCGCTCTATCCAGTCTGCCGCAGGGATGAATTTTCCGATTGAATCAATCTCAGGGTTCTTTCTATCTTTAATCAGAACGCGAAAACTGATCATTTTTCCCGTTGCCGGATCGTCGGAAAAATGGTAAATAATCTCAATTCCTTCCGGAGTATCAACACCGGTTGCAATTGCAAACCGAAGGCCTATTTCGTTAAATGCAAAATTTGCAACCTCAACAATATCTTTTGTATCGATATCGATATAAATGCGCTGCTTGTTGTGTTCTTTGATGTTGAGTATTTTTTTACCGAGTTTTTCTTTAATAATTGCTAAGTTTTCCATTATTTCTTACCTTTTAAGGAATTCAATAATTTTACTACACCCATAATCATTGCCTCTGGCTTGGGAGGACATCCCGGAACATAGGCAGCAACCGGAACGATTTCATCGATTGTGCCAACACAGTTGTAAGATTTTCTAAAAAACTCTCCCCCTAAGGCACACGAGCCGATTGCTATTACTAAACACGGTTGTGGGGCTTGTGCGTAGAGTTGTTTTAATAGTGGTCCGGTCTTTTTATTAGGAACACCCGTAACTAATAATACGTCGGCGTGCCTGATGCTTCCTATAAGCTGAATACCGAACCGCTCCACATCATGGCGAGGAGTTAGTAAATCCAATATCTCGATGTCGCAGTTATTGCACGGACTGCACGCAAAATGGAATACCCAAATCGACTTTGTTAATGCTTTTAGTTTTATGCTCATAATATTATAATCCTAATAACCTAATAATGCCAATACAACACTGATTAATGCTAAAATCGTCATCGGCCCCCAGAAGAATCGTGTGGCCTGACCAATTTTCAGCCGGGCGTTGGTATTTTTCAAGAGAACAATAATTACTAAGAGTACCACATATTTTATAATAATCCACAATACGCTATAGGTATGCGCCCAAAATAACGCTATCAAAAATAGCGGGAGTGTTACCAATAACATCTGGCGCGTAAGCTTAAATACCGCTAACGGCGCGCCTGAATATTCAATATACGGACCTGCCATAATTTCCTGTTCGGCTTCGGCCGCATCAAAAGGAACATATCCTAATTTTGCCTGCATGCAAAGAATTGCAACGATAAACGCAATTATCCCCGAGATAGAATACCAGACAGAACCAGAGTGTATCTGATACGAGATAACCTGACCAATGCGAAGGGCCCCACCCGTTTTTATCACCGCAACTAGGATAGCTAATACAAACGGTAATTCGTAGGCTAACACCAGCTTCATTTCTCGGGAGACACCAATAGAAGCCAGGGGATTTGCCGAACTGCTACCTCCTATGATAACCGCAATCGCCGGGATCGTAAGAAGGTAAAGCACTACAATAACATCGCCGATGAAACTTCCCTGAGGCCGTAGAAAAGTCATACCTAATAATGTTGCAACGAGTGTTACGCTCGCTAAGCCTAAGAGTGGCGCAAGCAAGAATATCCATCGAGAAGTCTTAGGAACTATAATTTCTTTTCCTAATAGTTTTACAAAATCTGCAAAATTCTGATACCACGGCGGGCCCACGCGCCACTGTACTCTGGCGGTTACCTTTCTATCGATCCAGCTGGCGAGCATGCCGGCAACGGCGGTAAAAAGAAATCCGGGAAACACTAAAAAGTTAAATAGTAGCTTCATTTTTTCTTTGTAATAATATCTTCTTTAATCCACTTTAAGGTTTTAACTGCTAATTTGTCTCCGACAAAATAGATATTGTTTTCAGGGTCTTCTTTAACTTCTTTGTATTCAACTGCTTCGTAGGGACAAGAAGCTAAGCATTCGGGCGCTTTTTTATCAGCCCTTCCGATACAATAATCGCATTGAGAATCAAGATACGGGATGTTGTCGCTATAAATGATTCCGAACGGACAGGCAATGGTGCACGATTTACAGCTGGTGCAGCGCATCTTATAGCGTCGCAAGTGGCCGTCGGGCTGCTTTTCCAGGGCGTCGCGATAACAGGAACTCACACAAGGTGCTTCCTCGCAATGCCTGCAGATTGTGGCAAAATTGGCATATTCCAACAAAGAGGTAATCCCCTTATTCTGAGGATGATAAAAATAACTACAGGCAATGACACACTCAGGGCATTTGCTACAGGTTTCTAAGTTGATAAATAAACGTTTCATATGTTTAATCCCAAATATCCGGATTATCCTTTAATTGCTCAAACGTAAACACAGGGCCTTCCTTACAGGCATAGTATTTACCCAATCTGCAATGTCCGCATTTACCGATGCCACAGGACATATTTTTTTCCATAGAGAGATAAATATTTTCTGGCAGAAACCCCAGCTCAATCAACTTAAAGGTGGCAAACTTCATCATAATCGGCGGTCCGCAGACAATCGCAGGAGCTTCTTTAAAATTAACCTTAATATCATCCAGTATGGTGGTCACCAACCCTACGTGGCCTTTCCACTTTGAGTTGCCATTATCGACAGTTACCACCATATTAATATCTTTTCTTTTGCCCCACTGATCTACTTCTTTCTTAAATATAATATCATCCGGCGTACGGGCTCCGTAACGCAGGTAAACCTTTTTGTATTTATCAATAGAATTTAAAACGGTGTAAAGAAGCGTGCGCAGAGGTGCAAGGCCTACACCTCCACCAACGATCACTATTTCTTTGCCCTCAAATTTTTCCACCGGATACCCTTTTCCGTACGGGCCGCGCACTCCGATAGTAGCACCTGGCTCCATTTCGTGAAGCCTGCCGGTAATTCTACCTGCTTTCATTATAGTGATATCCATCGGCTCTTTGAGTGCCTTCTGAGGATCAGATGACGGCGTAAAGGGCGCTTCTCCTTCTCCCGGTATAGTAACTTCTACAAACTGGCCGGTTTTAAACGCGAAGGGGGTCTTCATCTTGACGGTAAACGTTTTTATCGTACCTGATTCGGTCTTTATGTTCTCGATGGTTGATTCAATCGGTTGATATGGATTCTTCATACGTTAAACCTTCTGGCTCTGCGTGTATAACTCCTTGAGCACTTCCCTAATATCAATCTTTGCAGGACATACCTCTATACACCGGCCGCACCCTGTGCAGGCGTGAATCCCTAGGTTGTCCGGGAAGAAATCGAATTTCTTCATAAATCTGTTTCGCAGGCGCTGTTTTCTTAGCTTCATTGGATTCGCGCCCCCTGCGACACGCGCAAAGTTTGCATAGAGACATGCATCCCAAACCCTCACGCGCCGCGGCCGTTGATCCGCGCCTTCGTCAACCAGCAAGAAACAATGGCAAGTCGAACAGATAAAATTACACCCACCGCACTCAACACAGGTAAGCATCTTTTCCTGCCAGATATCGGAATCACAACCTTTCTTAACCGCATCCTGTAAGTGTTCTTTTTTGGGAATATCTTTCTGCGCAAGTACTTTAGAAAATTCCTCAACAAAACTATCCCGCTTCATCTTGCAACCGGCGACCTGTCCGGAGCTTGCCGGCGTAAAATACATCGCGTATGCCTCAATGAGTTCTTTGCCTTTATCAGAATGTACATCAACGAGAAAACCGTCATTAATAGGAGAAAGATTTATGTCGGCTCCCTCTGTAGGATATGGTGCTATATCAAGGCTGAGGCAAAAACATGTCTCCTTGTATGCGGTGCAATCTGAAGATATTAAAATAGTATTGTCTCTTCGTGCTTGGTAGTAGGGATCGACCACGTCTCCTTCGAGAAACACGTAATCCTGTATTTTAAGGGAGAATAAGTCGCAGTTTTTCACGCCAAATACAACAGTTTTCTTATCTCCAATCTGAGGTTCTTGATCAGAAAAACATTCACCGATGTCTTCTTTGGAATGCGTAAGGAATGATTTTATAGGCTCAACAGTGCGGTAGGTATTAAAAACAACATCTTCAGGTGCAATTTCAGAATAGCTCGTCAAGATAAAGTCATCTTCAGCCTTCTGAGGCACAAAAAGATTGTGCGTTGTTTTAAGAGACTCTAAAAACTTGTTTAAATCTTCTTGTTTTAAATAGTAATGGTCCACGCTGTTTCGTGATTTTTCCTTAAATTTCCGAAGAAAACCGCCTTTTTTTAGATGTTTAAAAAAGAAGGTTATCTAAAATCTTATACTGCGCTCAAGGGCTTGTCAATAGAAATATAAAAAATCTTTCGCTGAAATGTGCTATATGCCCTGCTTTCCAAAAACTCGTTCGATTGCAACATCAACTAAAAGCCTATCCCAGTGATGAGCAATCAATTCTTCTCTCACCGCTCCAGCTGAAACCCCCTTGCGCTTGCTCTCTTGAATATAATGCATTAAAATGGTTACGTTATAGCGCTGCGTGGGATTCAAGATAGCCTCAACCTTCTTGTCTTCTACACGTTTATTCATCACAAAGGCGATAACCGCGAATAGAAGCGGTAAGGAAAGTATAAAAATTGAGCTACTGAAGAGAGAAACGCTGGTATTGCCGAATATAAAACCTGCCACCCCCCAAAATACATCAAAAAGATAGTGGCTCACTAAAAGTGGGATAATGCCGTAGCGTAGAAATATTACCCCGTATAAAACACCTAAGATGGTTACCTCCACCCCTCTAAACCACACAGGAAATATAGGATACTCGGTATGGCTGAATCCCCAAACGATCGCTGGAATCAGAATGGCGAGCAGGGTTCTCTTAAAATATTTCTTCGTCCAATGCACCCCAAACATTCTATAGATTATTTCTTCGCTAAAACTGGCTCTGCACCCGATAATGAATGCCGCCAGGAAAGGTATAGCCGCAGTGCTGATGTCGCTTATGCGTATCCGCTCAACCCACACCCCCACATATCTCTGCCCCAATGTAAAGAGCACTGCCTGGACTCCCAAAAAGATCACTGCCAATACATATCCCAACGCGATAGAATTGGCAACTGACCGACTAAACAGAGTAGAATTAATATAATGGAAAAATGAACCGAATTTCTTTTTAGGATATGTCTCTTGACGCAATGCCTCTGCCGCAGCACCCGGCATCATTACGTAGACGCTTACAAAAATGTAGCTAACGAAAAGCCTTATTAAAGATATTCCAATATAAGACGCCAAGGATGAACTCGTGATATAATAAAACAGTAGCGCTTGAATGTCATTAAAGAAAGAAGTCATGCTCAAAAGAAACAGGAAACTTCCGATTGCAATCATCCATTTCCATGACCGGTGGATTACGATATCATTTCTGCGTCGGATTATAATAAACACCGAACAGACAATCCAAAGATACAACACAAGATTGAAGATGGTCGCAATGAATCCACCTAAGATCTTCTGGCCTTGCACGAACCTCTCAAACTTCTCGGGAACGTCTAACCTATTCTTAAAATACTCTTTAATTTCATCGCCAGAGACCATCGCCCCTACAATAAGCTTTGCGCCTCCTGCATCAGTTCCATCTTCCCAGGGAATATAGACGCCTTTTTTCTCCCAGGAAAACCGATAATCGATGCGGTTCTCTTTACGCAGCGCCTTTTCTTCATGGAAATCGTAGCCAGAAAAATCTATTGCGTAGGTTTCTTGTAGAAATGACTGAGCGAATTGCTTGGCTTGTTCTTTTTCTTTTGTTTCGCGCGCCTCCGTATCTTCAATCAGATGAGAAAAATAAACAACTTCACCGCTTCGAGGGCTGATACTTACCACATACTCTTCTTTTTCACCCTCTTTAAAAAATCGGATTGCCCAAGAAAACAGCTCATAATCGTGTTCTTTCAAAAACTTCTCTTGCCCGCTAAAACCCAATGTCTTCTGCAGATACCGATCAGCCCAATAATCCTGCCAGAAGATAATAGATACAAGATAATCGGAGGTGTCAATGCCTCTGCCAGAAAGTTCTGAATGTGCTTTGGCGAGCGCCTGTTTCTTATCGATTGTGTAATCAAAAACACTCAGCCGAGAGTAGCTTAACGTATACCATGCGCCAAGACACACCAAGGCGATAACGATAAAAATAATCCACTCTTTAGCAGAAAGCTTCATGGACGCATCCTTTATTAAAAAACGGAACTACCGTTATATGCTGAAAACTTTAACAGCGCCTCTCCTATTAATCGACACTCTCGAGTGTCCAGCAAGAAGATTTAATAATCTTATGATTTGCCACTTCTGTATCGTAGGGATATTCTTCTGGTCCAAAAAGAATTCGAATTGATTTCCGAGTTTGCTTTTTGATGGTTGTGAAGGATCCCTGCAAGACGTCTATCTTGGTATCTTTTATCTTGTAATCTTCGTTGTCGAAATATTCGATTCTTAAAATCAGCTTATAAATATCTCGAGAACCTGTGTTGTCTACTATGATACTTAAGGACGCCTGAGGATTATAAATAGAAGGTTCGTTAAGAGTGACCTTTGTCAACTCGATGTGCTGATTAAGATACCGCACATCGTGTGTCTTGGCCTGCAAAAAGGCAATGCCCTTTTTTGCAAAGTAGAAACCCGGAACCGCCAAGACAATGATCAAGGCTATGATGAGGATTCGAGAAACTATTTTTTTCATATGCTGAAAACTATTCTATTTAAATAAAGAATTTGCTATGACGAAACTGATAAAAACAATTGAAACCATCGACATAAGCTTTATCAATATGTTTAAACTCGGTCCCGAAGTATCTTTAAAGGGATCTCCGACGGTATCGCCCACCACACCTGCCTTGTGAGCATTAGAGCCTTTGCCTCCATGATGACCCTCTTCGATAAATTTCTTAGCATTATCCCAGGCTCCGCCAGAATTTGCCATCATAGTCGCTAACACAAAACCGCACACCGTTGCACCAGTCAATAAACCAATCTGTGCATCTACGCCTAATAACAAACCTACAAGGATTGGTGCAATAATCGCAAGAAGCGAAGGTACTATCATCTCAGCCTGAGCTGCCTTTGTCGCAATGGTAACACAGCTCTTATAATCAGCCTTAGCAGTACCTTCCATCAACCCTTTGATTTCTTTAAATTGACGCCTTACCTCTACTACAATCTTGCCGGCTGCGCGGCCCACCGCACTCATCGTAAGCGCACTGAATAAAAACGGTAACATCCCGCCGATAAATAACCCCACCAATATCCTTGGATTCAAAAGTGATAAATCAACCATCTTTCCTTCAAGCGCGAGCTGTTGCTTATATGCGGCAATTAATGCCAGTGCGGTCAACGCTGCAGAACCAATCGCAAAACCTTTACCTGTTGCTGCAGTGGTATTGCCCAATGAATCGAGCGCATCCGTACGCTTCCTTACTTCTGGACCAAGGCCGGCCATCTCAGCGTTTCCGCCGGCGTTGTCTGCCACCGGACCATACGCATCAGTTGCTAAAGTTATCCCTAGCGTGCTGAGCATGCCTACCGCAGCAACACCAACCCCGTATAACCCTAAGCTAAAGCTCTCTGTTCCGCCTGCTAAATAGAAACTTGCAATGATGGCGCCACTTACTACAATAATAGGAATAACCGTAGAGAGCATACCAAGTGCGAGCCCCCCGATAATTACCGTTGCCGGCCCGGTGAGTGCCTGATCAGCTAAACGGCGCGTAGGTGAATATCGAGCAGATGTAAAAAATTCAGTAGAAAATCCAATAAGAATCCCCGCCAGTAACCCTGAGAGAATCGCCCAGTACAAACCCATATATTCTGGGCCTAATGTAAATTTTATTAAGAAGCGCGCTCCCACCACAATAAAAACTGCGCTTACAAGAATTCCTCGTCGGATTGCAGTCAAAAGCACCGCTTGTGTCGCATCCTCCTTGGCCCGCACAAAGAATGTTCCAATAATCGAAGCAATCATGCCAATTGCGGCTAACGCCATCGGTACAGTAATTCCGGCTACACCCAAGCCGGCAACTACACCAAGCGAACAGGTAGCAACAATTGAACCTACGTATGACTCGAATAAATCCGCTCCCATACCTGCCACATCGCCTACATTATCACCCACATTATCAGCAATGACCGCCGGATTTCGCGGATCATCTTCAGGAATTCCTGCTTCAACCTTACCAACTAAATCTGCGCCTACGTCTGCGGCCTTTGTGTATATTCCGCCACCGACTCTGGCAAAAAGCGCCTGGGAACTGGCACCCATACCAAAGCAAAGCATAACTGAGGCAATCGCCGCTATCTTGTCGCCTCCGGTCGCTAAAGGATGATTGGTATAATACCAATCAAGGAAAAAGTATCCTAAGCTTATGTATAAAAGGCCTAGGCCGACAACCGTAAGCCCCATTACCGCCCCTGAAGAAAAGGCTATGCGTAGACCCTTGTTGAGGCTTTGACTCGCCCCAAATGCCGTACGGTTTGAAGCACGTGTGGCAATAGCCATTCCTATATAACCTGAAAGTCCGGAAAATGTCCCTCCGATTAAAAACGCAAAGGGGACAAAAATCACCAAATAACCCTGTTTCACAAGAAGCAAAAGAAGCGCAAAAACAACTATAAAGAAAATCCCCACTCCCACATACTGTCTGCTTAAATACGCATTAGAGCCTTCCCGTACGGCTTTGGCAATCTCCTTCATCTTATCCGTGCCTTCGGGCTGCTTTAAGATAAATATTGCTAAGATAAGCGCAAAACCTAAGGCCACAACAGAGCAAATCGGAGCCAAAAGTAATAAATTAAACATGGTATTCTCCTTTCGCAATCACTGTTTTTGCTTGTTTTTGTTATACCAGATAATATGTTGGTGCGCAAGGGAAAATGAATAAATCGGCTTTTATTTGAAAAAAAGGGAAGTTTCTGTTATCATCTTAAACAAAAGGAAGATTAAAATGCTTACCCCTGCCTTGCACAGTGCGTTTTTTCTTCGCGGTTTCGTAGCGATTGTGATGCAAATCCTGCTTATCCGTGAACTACTTATAGTCTTCAATGGCAATGAACTCTCAATCGGATTGATCCTGGCAAGCTGGCTCATCCTGGAAGCAATCGGAAGCGGAATAATTGGAAGGCGCGCTGATAAAACTAAACACAACCTTCGAATCTTTATTGCCCTAGAACTGCTATTGTGTCTGCTACTGCCGGCAAGCATCTGGCTTGCCAGAACTACCCGTAGCATCTTTGGCATCCTCCCCGGAGAAATTATCTCTCTGGTACCAATGATTGCCGCATCGCTCTTGGTCATGCTTCCCGTTGGACTAATCGATGGAACAATGTTTTCGTTTGGATGCCGGCTGTATTCAACGAAGAATAAAGGCACGCCCGCACATATCGCAAAGGTATACATTCTCGAAGCTCAAGGAATGATTGTAGGCGCACTTTTGTTTACTTACGTTTTCCTCAAAGTCTTTAATTCATTTCAAATTGCGTTTATATTAGGGACGTTGCTGATTCTCTCTGGCCTGCTGCTCTATCTAAACAGCAATATAAAGAAGACTAAGCTTATAGGTGGACTTTTGACCCTCTTTTTGGCCCTACACATTGCTGCTCAATGCGTGGGCCTGCCCCGCAAGCTCCAGGCGCTTTCGGTGAAAAAACAATGGCGGAATGAGACGATCGTCGACTATCAAAATTCTGTCTACGGTAATGTGACGGTTGCTCAAAGAGAACGGCAATATACCTTCTTTTCAGATGGGCTACCGATCATTACTACACCAGTCTTCGATATCTTATCCGTAGAAGATTTTGTACACTTTCCACTCCTCTTCCACCATGCTCCCGAGGATATTCTTATTATCGGCGGCGGCGTGGGTGGTGCGCTCAATGAAATCCTCAAATATCCTGTTGAGCATGTCGATTACGCAGAATTAGACCCATTAATTATTAAACTCGTTGAAAAATTTTCTGTGCGTCTTACCCAATGGGAGCTCCATGACCCTCGCGTAACAATTACCCACCAAGATGGACGGCTCTTTGTAAAAAATACCAAACAAAAATATGATGTTGTATTTATAAACGTAGGGCAGCCAACTTCTCTACAGATCAATCGTCTGTTTACGCAAGAGTTCTATCAAGAGGTTAAAAAGATTTTAAAAGAAGATGCAATTGTTGTGGTGAAAGCCCCCGGCTCAATGGTGTATGTGAATGAAGAATTAAAAAATCTCAACAACTGTATCTTGCAGACACTGGGCAGCGTATTTAAACATACGCGCATTATTCCGGGAGATACCAATCTTTTTCTTTCATCTGAAACACTCAATCTAAACCTTTTTACCCCTGAACAAATCGCTGATCGAATCTCCCGACGAAAAATCACTACAAATTTGCTCACTGAGTTTTATATTGGCTACCGCATGGATCCTTATTGGACCGACTGGCTTGCTTCTTCGCTGGAAAAAGCGCCCAGCACAAAAATCAATAAGGATTTCTCTGCGTACGGTCTTTTCTATTCTTTGGATCTTTTGTACAGCCTTGTGTCTCCCCGGTTTAAGAAACTATTTCAGTTAATCGGTCATATTAATTTGGCCCAATTTATTATTATCATTCTATTAGGCACAGCAGGATTTATTATCAGAAGCAAAAGACGAAAAAAAGAAAAGTTTCTACCCATGCCGCTTTTTGTAGGGCTTACCGGATTTGCAGGGATCGCATTTCAACTCGTCTTACTTTTAGGATTCCAGGTTATCTTCGGGTTTATCTTTTTCTGGATGGGCATCTTAACCAGCGCGTTTATGGTAGGGATTACCGTCGGAGGGGCGGTTGCGCACAATAATCTCGACAGGACAAGACGTCTTATTCCTGTGTTTTTTATAATAGAGCTGGCGATTCTTCTGTTTGCGCTATGCCTGCCTTTCGCCTTACATTTTCTGCTCTTTTTAGTCAATCGCTCTGTGCCCGCAGTACTGATCCAAGGATCTTTTATGCTCTTAAGCATCATTGCGGGAAGTCTTGTGGGTCTTCAATTTCCTTTTGCAAACAAGATACACTGGCAAGGGGAAAACCGTATAAGCCACACCGGGGGAACGCTGTATGCCGCAGACCTCATTGGTGCCTGCATTGGAGGAGTATTAGTCTCTATTGTATGCATTCCAATATTAGGCATGATGCAGACTTGTCTTCTTATTGCCTGCCTTAAGTTTTCCAGTGTTGTTATCTTAAAGTTGTCACAAAAGCGGTAGGAATTATGCGGGGTGTCGGAGACGAGCATTCACAAAACTCATCAGCTCATCATTTTCCTGGCGGATGTGCATGAAGCCAACGCCTAAACGATAAGCATTGGTTCCTGAGGCAAAGCTCGAACGCACAATACCCGCCACTTCGATTGGCTCGTACACACTTATAATACCTTTATCATCGTATTTATAGAGAACGATCTTCATTATAATTTTGGCCCACATCGGTATTGGCCACTCGGTCAAAAGCGTCAACCCTGCAGTGCTTAAATCCAGTGTAGTAGCTTCAAACTCACCTTTGCCTAAAAGTTTATGCAGTACTTCCGGACTCTCAATATGAAATGTCACGGCAAGATTTATACGCGCGCGCTGATGTTCTCTGCGCTCGTTTTGATACGCTCTCCTGTCATGCTTTAACTTATAATCCATACTCTGCTCCTTATTGTCAAGGGAATTCCATGGGTAAGATTGAATCTTTTTATCCCGCCAGGAGGCGAGAATTTAGAGAATAAAAAAACCACAGTACAAGGAATAACCCTTGTTTCCGTGGCATTTGGAAACAATCCTATTTGTTTACATATATAGTATACACTATTTTTCGAGAAATTTCAAGGCCTGAACTAAAACATGTTGCTGCACATAGAGTTACGCCATGAAATAGATTAGTACGAATAGGCGTTGAGCACGTACTGCTGAACCATGCGGTGAGTATTAAAAAAGGAGCCGTTCATCGCAATTGAATGACGCATGATGTCAATCCAGCGCTGACGGTTCTGGTAAAATGTGGGCAAGACGGAATTTTCAAGCTTTTCATAAAGCGAATGGGCATCTCTTGCATCATCAGCCTCTGCATCTTGAGCAGAATCAATAGGCCATCCGGTTAATCCTTCAATACAACCTTCGATCCACCACCCATCTAAAATACTTAAAGAAGGAACCCCGTTAAGTGCGGCCTTCATCCCGGAAGTGCCTGATGCCTCGCGGGGCTTACGCGGAGTATTAAGCCACAAATCAACGCCCGGGATAATAATCTTGGCTGATTCCATGTCATAATTTTCCAAATACACGATTTTTAGATGCTCTTGCGCATCATGCGCCACTGATATGATTTTCTGAATTAAATCTTTCCCAGGCGCATCGTGCGGATGGGCCTTGCCGGCAAATACAAATTGGAGTCTTCCGTTAAATTTTTTTGCAATCTCAATCAAGCGATTAATATCAAAGAAAATTAAATCAGCGCGCTTATAAGCAGTGGCGCGCCGGGCAAAACCGATGGTAAAAGTATCATTATCCATACCGGCGTAAATCTTCTCGTGTACGTAATCAATAAGTTGTTTTTTCGCCCCTTGATGAGTATTCCAGATATCGTCGCGCGAGATATTCAAGGCGTATCGCAAGTTAAACGGGTCACTGGACCATCCAGGGATATAGTGATCATACAGCCGTTTAAAGTGATCGGATACCCATGTTAATGAATGAATGCCATTTGTGATTGAATCGATATGGTAGCCGGGAAACATCTCTTGAGAAACCTCTCCGTGCTTTTTAGCAACCCCGTTTACGTAATTGCTTAAATTAAGCGCTAAGTGTGTCATGTTCAACTTGCCTTCTCCACCGACGGTCTTTAAAAAATCTTCCGGGACAAATTCACCTAACACCTCTTTAACCAGGCCATACTCAAATTGATCGTGTCCTGCGGCAACAGGAGTATGTGTAGTAAAAACGCACATTCGCCGCACTCCTTCAATATCCCACTCAGGATTATCCTCTTTCTTTCTTTGCTTGAGAAGTTCAAGCGTCAGTAAACTTGCGTGACCCTCATTCATATGGTATCTGCTAAGACGATGAAACCCTAACTCCTTAAGCATTCTGACTCCGCCTATGCCTAAAATAATCTCCTGTGCTAGCCTGTATCGCTTGTCTCCCCCATAAAGATAATGCGAAAGATTTCTGTCGCATTCGCTATTTTGTTCAATATCCGTATCTAAAAAAATAACCGGAATAATATACCCACCAGCGCCTTTGACTCTATACAGCCAGGCACGAATAACGACAGGTCTGTTTTCTATTGTAACGGTTACTTCTTTTTTTAAAGGGGTAAGCAACTTACGCGGGTTCCATTCGTAGGGAAACTCATGCTGCGAGCCGTCTTCGCCAAGCTTCTGGAAAAAATATCCTTTTTTATAGAGTAGGGATACCGCAACAACCGGAACATTAAGGTCAGCGCAGGATTTTATAGTATCTCCTGCTAAAATTCCTAAGCCGCCGCTGTAAGTACGGATGTTAGGATGGATGCCGATCTCCATAGAAAAATACGCAATTCTTTTTTCTTTCTTGCGCACTTTTGGCCGTGGTATCTTTTCCATAATAGATTAGCTGGTTACGTGACTGGCGCAGGGCTTTCCTCTTGATTGCCCCCTAAGAACCGAAATACTTTTTTCAAGAAACGAAACATCTTCTTTAAGAACCAAATTGAAAACAGGATAAAAAGAATAACCAGAATCGCTGCGATAATAGGATGCTTCATAATCAAAAACAATACCCCCGCAACAGAGGCATCTTCAGTGATGCTGGCAACAGAATTTGTTATCGGCTCTGGCGAAGTATTAATAGCAACGCGCGTGGTGGCTTTGGTAAGATGAGAATCCATCGCCACTCCTCCGGTTAAAAGCGCAACCGGAATCTGCATCACCGGTCCCATATCCGCCATAGCCATATATCCTAAGGCAGCGCCACCTATCGGTCGAATAAAAGTATGCACCGAATCCCATACCGAATCAACATAGGGAATTTTATCCGCAAAAAACTCAATCGCATACAAAACGATTGCTACGACAATAATCAATGGATGCGCTACTACATCCATATTACCGGGCAAGGTAATCCATCCTGCGCGATGGGCAATACCAAGCCCGCCAATGGTAAGGTACATATTGACACCCGATGCCCAGGAGCTTCCTAAAAGTACACCTATTGAACTAAGCGCTTCCATATGTTTAGATATTTTTTAACAGTTTATTTTCAGAAGAACTTTCAATTGCTTTCTCAAACGCCTTTACCGATTGCGCTAACTTTTTATATTCGTCTGTCTGGGCTATTGGAATCGCATCAGACCCCTTCTTCTCAAGCGCGTTAATAACATAATAAATGCTCAACCCATCGATATCGCGAGCGGGTTGAAAACCAGGTACTTTATTTTGTTCTGTCATCGTCTCCGCGAGTATGCCGCCTTCAACCAATTCATAGAGAATTTGACGCGCCAAGCGGATAGGAATCTCGAGAATATGAGAAATCTCTGTTGCGGTCAGCGGCTTTGCTCCCTTTACAAAATCTTTCACCAACAAATGGGCAATGCGAAGAGATAACAATTGCTTAAAAGAATGGCTGGCTTCTAAGCAATCAGGTTCAAACTCATAACTATCTACATTCTGGTGGGCGAATGAAATCTCCGCTCCAAAAAGAATAACCGTCCAACTAAGCTGCAGCCATACCAAGAATAACGGCAAGGCGGCAAAACTTCCATAGATAGCATTGAACTTAGCAACCCCCACTTGAAATCCGATATAGACAATTTGTACGATTTGATAGACCGTACCTGCGACAATCCCCGCCAGAATACCGGAGCCAAAATTGACCTTAGTGTTGGGCATAAAAGAATAAATAAATGTCAGTAGTATCCAGATCATCATATAAGGCAATAACTTCACAAGAAGAAAAATGACAGGGCTTAAAAAACCTAAGAATGCTATTTTTTCAGTGATGAGTGTTATCTGAGTTGCGATAAACACCGTGGCGCTACTCGAAACAATAACTAGAATAGGACAGATTAACATTACTGAAAGGTAATCACTTAATTTTCTGCCTAAATTGCGGCCTTCTTTTATTCCCCAGATATCATTAAAGGACTTCTCGATATTGCCCAACACCTTGATGACCGTCCAAAAAAGTACTGCCACACCGATACCGGCAACTACTCCTCCGCGTGCACTTTCTAAAAACGTATTAGCAAAACCGATAATCTGCTCGATGACTTCTTGCTGGCCTGGAATTCTTTCTAAAAGTACTTTCTCAAGGATTTTTTCAAACCCAAAGCCTTTAGCTATGCCAAATGCCATCGCCATCACGGGAACGACTGAAAGCAACGAGTAGAACGTAAGCGCTGAAGCCCTTAACTGACACTTATCTTCATCAAAACCCCGCAAGGCCAGAAGCACAACGCGCAGCTGCTTAATCAAAAAAGATTTTCTACGAGACATTGTCTTCAGGCGCATCCGCCAAATATCCGTCTTAATAAAAGTGAGGACTTTTTTTATCACTCGTTCCCTCCTTCTTACACAATAGTATTTACTGAAACTTCTATTTCTTTTTAAGAAGCGGCAAAAGGTTTACAATACTTGCAATACCCATTCCCAGATATCCATACAAGGTAAGCCATACCCCTATCCCGATATTTATCTGGATCACTAATTTATTCAAATCAGTGGTCTGCAGCTTAAATAATGCTACCGCGAATATTGCAACTCCCAAAACACTAATAATTAGATTCGTTATTTTCTTGTCGCCAAACATGTGGCTTACTACCACAAGGATCACTGCCAGCAAAGGAATGGCCCAAATCAGAAAACTTTTTTTGTCGGCGTTTGTAATCCCTGGATTAAAAATCTTAATAATGCTAATGACCAACCTTGATTCGCTACTATTGGCTAACACAGGCACGTCATAGGCGCTTATATTGTCAACGATCGCCTGGCCACTACCGGTTAATACCTTTGAAACCGCGCTCACCGGAGCTGATTCAACGCTTACCCAAGGAAGAAAGAACGCAATGGCGATAATCACCGCTAAAATCCCCATAACTAACGGATATTGCTTTTTCATTCTCATTCCTCCTTTTTTAAACATCCCCTATTTTATTAAACCTTCTCCTGAAATACATATTAAAGACAGGCAAATATTAAATCCCGCTTGCCGATAACGCCTACAAGTTGCCCATCACTTACGATAGGAAACGTATGAACGCTGCAGGTAAACATGGTTGCCATTGCTTCTTCAAGCGTCGCGTCTGCCTGTAAGGTAAGAACGTTCTTTGTCATATAATCTCTGACGATGCCCTGTGCTTTTTCTTGTTCAATCATTTCGCTCAGTTTCAAGCCCGCATTTCGCTTCTCGAGTTGCTTCCATGTATGAATACTTTCGAACATCCTTATCAAATCAGTTAACGTAATAATTCCCGTGAGGTCACCCTGATCATTAACAACCGGAATACCGCTGATTCTTTTTTCCTTAAGGATTTCACCTACTTTTTTTAAAGAATCCGTTGGCTTTACAGTAATAATATTCTTTGTCATGATATCTTTTAGCAACATAACGATCCTCCTAATATTAGGCCAAAGTTGTTTTGGAAAATAGTACCTGAAATCGCTCTATTTCTTTTTTTGTGTCACTCTTAGTGACCACCGCTGAAATTGCACAGATTGCATCAGCCCCCGCTTCAATAACATCTTTTGCGTTTTCAAGCGTGATGCCTCCTGCTGCGGCTATAGGAATACCACATACCTTTTTTATATCGCGCAGCACCAAGACTCCTAAAGGTTTACGCGCGTCTTCTTTAGTTATCGTTTCAAAGATCGGGCTAACGCCTAAATAATCCGCGCCTTTTTCTTGCGCATCTATTGCTTCTTGTGGATTATGTACGGTTAAGCCAATAATTTTGTTGTTACCCAGTGAGCGCCGTGCCTCTTGAAATGATATATCTTCTTGTCCGATATGAACACCGTCAGCATCTACGGCGAGTGCGATATCTACTCTGTCATTTATGATAAATGTTATGTCGCGACATAATTCTCTAAGGACTTTTGCCTCTTCGAGGAAACGTTGGGTGTCGTTGGTTTTATGCCTATATTGTACTATAGTTACGCCTGCTTCGATAGCGTTTTTTACATCGTTTTTATTCCCTTTTTTACTTAAGCGGGAATCAGTAATAAAATAATATCCTCGAATCACTGTACTATTTTAAATTTTTGAATAATCTGTTAAGGCTAACTATGTTCAATTATAGATCGGAACATAATTATACCATATATTTTAACGTATCGTAACTACGATTCTATGATTTGGATTTTTTTAAAGTTGCTACCAATCGCTGAGAATCACGGCAAGCTTTAATTACGTCTATCATGCTCTTTTTCGTTTTTAAGTGGGATATCTTTTCTCGCAATGGACGAACTTTATGAAATCCTTTTGTATACCAAATTAAGTATTTTCTAAAGAGCCTCACTCCGCCTCGCTCCCCGTAAAAATCAAGGCACAGACGCAAATGTTCTATCATGACCTTTACGATTGTATCGACAGGAGGTCGTTTGATAACCTTTGCGTTTTTTAAAAATGAAGTGACTTCTTTAAATATCCATGGATTTCCCAAGGCGCCCCGCGCAACCAAAAGACCGTCGCAGCCGGTTTCGTCAAACATCTTCTTTGCTAAAACAGGAGAAAAGATATCGCCGCTTGCAATAACAGGAATCTTTACCGCTTTCTTTACCTGCTTGATTACGCTGTGATCGACTACGCCGCTGTATCCCTGCGCTCGGGTTCTACCGTGGATAAATAGTGCGCTTATCCCTGCGTCTTCAGAGGCGAGCGCCACCTCTTTTGCATTAATAGAATGTGCATCCCACCCCGCGCGTATCTTAATCGTAACAGGAACCGTACTGCTTTTTACAAGAATCTTTAACAACCGATTTATTTTTTTAGGATGCTTTAGAAGCGCAGCCCCTTCGCCTCTTCGCACAACCTTCTTACTTGGACAGGCAGCATTAAAATCGAGAATATCAAAATCATAACCCTGCAATATCTCGAGCGCTCGCTTAATATATTCTGGTTCACACCCTACGATTTGAACACCCAGGGGTGTATCTTTTTTTGTAGAATAAAGCATGCGCTTGGTCTTTTTACTCTTATAACTAAGAGAACGGGCATTGATCATCTCTACAAAGGCAAGCTCGCACCCTACACTACGGTTGATTGCGCGAAAAGGGAAGTCGCTCACCCCTGCCATAGGGGCAAGAATAAGGCGTGATTTAATTTTTATTGGTCCGATATGAAGCATAGGTATTATTAGACAGGCAGGTTATTGAGAAACGGCAACTAAAAAAATAAACTCACCACTGACGTAAGTTTCTTTTGATGTTCCGAGGGAGATCTTTGAAGTAATTGAAGAAATTATCCCAGTTTATGCGTTGTTTTGTCTCCAAATATTCTACCCCGTATCGATCTACCATCCTTTGTTCCGTCTCCCACGTATTGCTTAAAAAGAAAACAGCAAGGAGCAATGAAAAAAGTATAAGTATCAAAACAAATATTCGCATTATCTCCTCCTTTTTCGAAATTGTACCACGCGCAGCTTACAATTACAAAGACAAACTCTCTTCTATAGCGAGCGAAACGACTTAATTTCGATTACCTCGCCGTTACGTACCATATCTTGTAATTTTCTCTGAAGCCAGCGCTTAAAAAGATCTCTTGTTGCTGGAATCAAGCCCATAAAGCCTATCAGGTCGGTAAGAAATCCCGGGGTTAAAAGCAATATACCGCTGCACAAGATGATAACGCCATCAACCATTCTGTCGGCCGGCATCCTGCCCTGGTTAATTTCTTCCTGAATCCTATATAACGTAATTAACCCCTGTAATTTTGCCAAATACGCACCGGTTACTCCTGTAATGATAACAATAGCAACCGTAGAAAAAGCGCCGATATATTGGCCAACTTGTATCAAAAGAAAAAGTTCAACAACGGGAACCACAGTAAAAAGTAAAATCAGATATCCTAACATAGTATACAGCTCACTTTTTTAACGTTTAAAATCACTTAGCTTTTCCCACCACTTATTTAAATCCATTGTCTGCGCCAGCTTCCATAGCCTTCGAGCGCTCTTTGTCTTTATGTGCTCGGGTGCCTTTCTCATAAATTTTACAGCTTCTTTATATCCGTGTAAATGATATTCCTTTGCCTGGATTAAACATTCTAGGATATCCGCATCGCGCGCAATAATGCTCTCTTTTGTCTTCTGGGCTCTATATTCCGTATGCAATTGAGATAATTCATTTTTCATGGGCCCAGGAAGCGTACCTACCTGTTCTTTGAAAGCTTTGTCCTCTACCGCCTTGGCAACAAAATAGCGCTGAGCCATCTTGTGTAAATCATTAATGCGCGCCTCATGCATATCATTAAAAAGAGTCATCATTAATACTTTGTACGGATGCACTCCTTCCATTGAGGCGATTGCATACCCGACAATGGCGCAGCGGAAACTATGCTCGGCAACCGTCTCGGGGTTTTTTATCCCTAACACCCACCATCCGGAGCGCCTGACGCGTTTAAGCACCCCCGCTTCAGAAATAAAATCTAAAACTTTTCTATTGTGTTGCGTACTCACGTATACCCCCGCTATTGTATCCTGCG
>JBHPFN010000014.1:0-43452 GCA_042571725.1 Candidatus Omnitrophota bacterium | reverse complement strand
ATCCTGTGGGGATAAGCAATGGCAGTATGCGGTTGATGAAACAGTATGCGCAATTAAAAAACATAAGGCATTGTATTTTGTAACCTATGCCGGTTGCGGAGCATTGTTATCTAAGAAAATTCTTAAGGCTCGGCCAGTGGCATTTAAAGATTTAGGCCCTGAAGCGATATATGAGTTGGAAATAAAAGATTTTCCCGCAATCGTAGGAATTGATACTCATGGCAAAAGCATTTATAAGCCTTAATTTTCTTTTAATTGCGAGCTTACTATTATTCAACGGCGCATGTACTCAAGAACAAGGAAAAGAAATAATTGAGCAGTGTGACAAAGATCAAGGATTAAGCATAATTGAAACGCGCGGTAAAGGTAAAGTGAAATTACGTAAATACGCAAATGGCCATTGGCAGCTTCTGGTAGGCAACAGGCCTTATTTTATAAAAGGTATTGTGTATGAGCCGATTAAGGTTGGTGATACGCTCAAAGAATCGAATACCTGGATGAATTACGATTTTAGCCAGAACGGAAAAGTCGATACCGCCTACGACTCTTGGGTAGATAAGAATTCCAACGGCCTTCAGGATGAAGATGAACCTGTGGTTGGCGATTTTCAACTTTTGAAAGAAATGGGCTGCAATACAATAAGGATATATCATCCCATTAATATCAAGAAAGAAGTTTTAAGAGATTTGTATAACCGTTTTGGTATCCGGGTGATGATGGGGAATTTTTTAGGCGCCTATACGTGGGGGTCCGGAGCAGAGTGGGAGAAGGGCACAGATTATACAGACCAGGTTCAGCGCGAGAAAATGATTGACGATGTAAAACAAATGGTTTTAGAGTTTAAGGATGAGCCGTATATTCTTTTTTGGATGTTAGGCAATGAAAATGACATGACGGGCTCCTACGATAATTCAACCTTTAATAATACAAATGCACCGTTAGTGCCTGAGGCGTATGCAAAGTTTGTAAATGAGGTAGCACGCATGATCCATGAGCTAGATTCTGATCATCCTGTGGGGATAAGCAATGGCAGTATGCGGTTGATGAAACAGTATGCGCAATTTGCTCAAGAGATAGATATTGTAGGGATGAATGCGTATATGGGGCCTTATGGGTTTAGCTCTTTGTGGAATGCGGTAAATATGGATTTCGATAGGCCGGTGGCGATTACCGAGTACGGAATTGATGCTTACGATCAAAATGAGCAAATTATCGATGAAGATTTCCAGGCGCAGTATCATAAAGGGTGCTGGAAAGATATGGTAAATAATAGTTTTGGACAAACAGGAGCCGGCAATTCCATAGGAGGATTTGCATATAATTGGCTTGATGCATGGTGGTTTTGCGGTAAGCCAGATACGCATGACGTTGAAATTGGTGCCTGGAGAGGGCCTGCAAAAGACAGTTGGATGAACGACGAGTGGCTAGGTATCTGTAGCCAAGGCGACGGAAAGCAAAGTCCTTTTTTGCGACAATTACGCAAGGTTTATTCTATGTATAAAGAACAATGGAGGAAATAACAATGATGCGTTCTGATGGTAGAGGCAAAGATAAGTTACGTACAGTCACGATTACTAGAAACTATACAAAATATGCCGAAGGCTCTTGCTTGATAGAATTAGGCAATACTAAAGTGATTTGTACCGCATCTGTTGATGAGACTGTACCAATGTTCTTACGGGGTTCTGGCACAGGCTGGGTTACAGCGGAATACGGGATGTTACCTCGGTCATGCCAGACGCGGCTTAACCGCGATAAACAATCCGGAAGAACGCACGAGATACAGCGGCTGATCGGACGTTCTTTAAGAGCGGTTGTCGATATGAAAAAGCTCGGCGAGCGTACTATCTGGATTGATTGCGATGTGATTCAGGCAGACGGAGGCACACGTACCGCTTCAATTACTGGCGGGTTTATCGCATTAGCAGACGCGCTGCAGAAGCTTAAGAAAGAAAGCAAGATTACTGATATGCCGCTTAAGGATTTTGTAGCGGCAACGAGCGTGGGCATAAAAGATAAGGATTTATTTCTGGATTTGAACTACGAAGAAGATTCAAAAGCAGAAGTTGATATGAATATCATAATGACGGGTGCAGGTGAATTCATCGAGGTCCAGGGCACTGCAGAGGGCAAAACCTTTACTAAAAAGCAGATGGATGAGTTGCTTGCCTTGGCTAAGAAAGGTATCGAAGAATTAACCAGCATCCAAAGAAATATGTTAAAAGGGATTGTCATTAAATAAAGATTGTAGCCGTTATTGTTTTCGCATGAAAAAGGAGGCTGCCGTGAAAAAGATAGGCATAATTATTGGATGTAGTTTGGTATTAGTGTTATGTTGCACTCAGGCTTGTATAAGCCAGGAGTTTAGTAGGCAGGGCGTAGTGACACAATTCAAAGAGCGAAAACTAGAATTTGTTGATATCAGCAAAAAGTATAAAATTGCCATCATGGGCCTGACTGAAGAGTTAGAGGGGCTCACCATAGTTAGCAAAAGAAGGCTTTCTGATGAAGAGCTAATGAAAATTGTTGAGTTAAATCAGGACATTGCGGTGTTAAGAGCAGAATTAATCGATGTGTATTCAGACTACGTTGCCTTCTTAGAAGATTCTTTAATTGAAACATTAACCAATTAGGTTATGGAATTAGTTGTCGCAACCAGGAACAAGAAAAAATTAAAAGAGCTAAAAGAGCTTTTAAGCGATCTTAGCCTCGACATCATTTCTTTGTCTGATTTTCCCCGCGCGCCGTTGATTGAAGAGGACGGAACCACCTTCGATCAGAATGCCATAAAGAAAGCCGCAACAATTGCCCTCTATACGGGTAAGCTTACCATGGGAGAAGATTCAGGATTAGAGGTAAAGGCATTAGGTAATAAGCCCGGAGTGTATTCAGCGCGTTTTGCCGGAGAGGATGCAACCGATAAAAAGAACAATCTTAAATTATTAAGGGCGCTAAGAAAAATCCCCTTAAAGAAAAGAGGAGCGCGTTATCGTTGTAGCGTTGCCTTGGCAGACAGACACGGCCTTATTTCTGTAGTAAGCGGGAGCTGCCAAGGAGTAATCGGTTTTCGCTCAAAAGGGAAAGCCGGCTTTGGGTATGATCCGCTTTTTATCATTGAGAAATACAATAAGACATTTGCACAGCTGGGAGAATCGGTGAAACATACGATGAGTCATCGGGGAAGAGCACTGAAAAAAATCCGCAGCGTTATTTTACAATACCTTCAAGCACATCCTTAAACTGCTTTAAAACTCTTGTCGGGGAAGGCACGGGAATATATTTCGGACTTTTTATGTTTCCTACTATCTTTACCGAAATAAATTGTGAAGCTTTGGTGGGAATCGCAGTAATTAAATCTTTAATATTTTCGGTATCTTTGAGAATACTTTGTTTTGATTCAGTGCCTACGGAAAAATTAAGGTTCCCTGCAAAATCAACATTCCCTTCAGCAAGCATAAGAAGTTCTTCGCTCTCAAGTTTTAGATTCTGCGTTGATATCTTTCCATTGTTAATGGTAAAATCTGCGTACCCTTCTGTAAAAATTATCTCCTCAAATAAAGTTATCGACAAAGCCTTGCCAAGCCCTTTGAGTAAATCAAGCTGCCACAGGTTTCCATCTATAACGGTAATGTTTCCTTCCCCTGTAAGAGAATCGCTGTTTTTGAAATTTCCATCCGCACTAAGTTGCGTTGAGAGAAGACCGGATAAACTCCTGTTTTTTAACGGCGTATCTTCTTTAAGCTGGGCAATGTCAAGTTTGGCTACATCGAGATCAGCACTATATGATATCGCATCATCTCTAGGAATTATTTTTCCTAGCAAGGCTAATTGTCCATCATAGGTAGTAGCATTGAGGTTTACATCAATTGGTAAGGCGTTATTTCGTTGGCAGTCGAGCATTACATTTTTTAATTGCAAATCTTTAAACGTAATGGCATCTGCTTGTGCAGAAAGCTGGATATTTCCATTCTTCCATTTTTGAGCTATTCCGGAGAGCTGTGTAGTAATCGCGCATGTGCCTTTGAGGCTTAGCTTCTCGATTGCCTCTGCTGAGCCAGGAAAAATATGTTGTAAATCCGCAAGCTCAAGACTAATGTTTCCTTTCGCGTTGAATGTCGGTATTTGCTTTGCTAGGTTTAGGCCTCCTGCAATATCGAATTGCGTATCAAAGAACTTACCCCCTAATTGCGAAATATCTACGTGTGCACCTTGAACATCGAACGTAGAATCTAACGAGAGATCGTTCGAGATAAGGTTTAGGTTGACATGGGGGCGCTTTGGATTTTTAAGCGAACCACTACAATCGTATATAGTTTCCTGATAGGTTCCTGACAGGCCATTCCACCTAAATTCTTCTTTTGTAAAAGCTACTGCGCCCTTAATTTTTTGAATCTCGTGCCGTAACGCATGAACTTTTGCTTTTGCATCAAAGATGTCTATCTTGCCACTGAAGTCATATTTGCCTGGTTGTTTTAAATAGCTTTCTAAATTGAACGTAAGCGCGCTTTTACCGTTTAGGCTTATTGTTTCACGCTTAAATTTCTCAGGAAATAAATCATGCAAGGCTGAAAGGTCCAAGTCCGAGGTAATTGCCGCATTGAGAAGAGGGTCTTGCATATAATTTTTTAATGACACAGAAGCAACAAGCGGCGCATTGAATGCGCGTGCCTTAAGATTCTCGCTGGCAATAATCTCAGGAGTAACAGTCAATGTTCCGTTGATACTATCAAGGCTATTTACAAATTTCATCCCGGAAAATTTCGAATCAGTAAGCATAACGGTGCCATTAAACTGAGATTTTGATAGGTTTTTAAGATTAACGAGGGCAGTAGATTGTGTTGCGATTCTTCCTGCGAAGGCGAATCTATTTTTCTTAAAATCAACATCAAGATCAGTTTTCTTAATGACGATATCGAGTTGATTATCGTCAAGCGCGCATTGAAAATCTGCATTATGGATTATTCCTTTATTGAGGGTGAACGCCTCGAGCGTATAGTACGGCCTTAATTGTAATACATCAATTTCCTGCAATTGCATCGAGGCATCGAGAGTATTTTTAGTCGTATCGAGCGTCCCTTGGGCAGCGATGCGGGCACCGGGCAGGTGATTCTTAAGTGCCCCATCAAAATCAAATCGTATGCGCGCTGGCAATGCAATGTTGACTTTTGCATTCAGGTCTTCGAATCCCGAAATGAAAGGCGGTGTGCGCGTTGTGTCAGAAAAATCAACAGTGGAATTACGCACTGTTAGATTGAGTGCTAAAAAGTTGAATTTTGTTTGTTTCTCCGGTGTAGTTTTGCGTGCTAGCTTTAACAGGTCAGTGATATTGTATATGTATTTTCCCTCTCGGACTATGTTAAGCGTAAGCGTATCAACGGCGATAGTAGGCAGGATTATTTGTTGCTTAAGTACAAGAGGGACCATGGAGATTTTCAGGGATACGTTTTCAGCACTTAAGAAGACTTTTTTGTCAAATTGAGCCTTATCGAAAATGGTAAGTTTCTTGATTTCAATACCTTTAAATAGGCTGTATCTGATTTCTTCGATTGTAACATCTCTATTCAGTCGTTTCTGAAGCTCTTTAAGAAGCATTGCCTTGACTTTGGTGGGTAAAAGTACGCTATTTAAATAGACTATGGCACCGGTAAGCAATAGGGCAGCAATAAGCATAATAAGCACTATCTTTTTTATCATGGTAGAGCTATTATATCCTATTATCATATTTTCATCAACTGTTGAAAAACAATAAGTTACGTGATATAATACCTCAAATTTCGGGGCGTGGCTCATCCGCCATTAAAGCTTAGGCGGATGGTCAATCTTCGAAAAATTATGAATTTATTGAAATAAATACTGATTGACGGGGCGTAGCTCAGTTTGGCTAGAGCGCTTGGTTTGGGACCAAGAGGCCCTCGGTTCAAGTCCGAGCGCCCCGACAAACAATTTACATTACTTATTTTTGCTGAAGAGGTTAGCAGAAATTTTTACCTTTTGTTTACTAACGAAAAAGATTGTCAGTAGAGCCTATTTTATCGGCGGGGAATAAAAGGTAAAGGTGTCGTTTTAGAAAGGTTGTAAACAGGTATTATGCATAAGCCTGATCGAACAGACAAAACACGTACAATGTCATCTAAAGGCGTAGATTCTCACTACAAGCCCGTTGAAAAGATAAGCGCCTTTGATGAAACACTTTTACGTACAATTCCTTTTGGTATGGATATTGTTGATGAGCAAGGCAACATCCTTTTCTTAAACGCAAAGTTAAAATCAATATTTGGTGAAAATGCCATTGGAAAAAAGTGCTGGGATCTTTATAGAGACGACAAAAAACAGTGCGGCAATTGTCCGATAAAGCAGCCTATAGAGATTGGAGAAACGAGTACCATAGAAACATCAGGGGCGCTTAGCGGAAAGTCTCTTCAGATCACACATACGGGAATGCTCTACGAAGGCAAGAAGGCGATTTTGGAGATATTTGAAGATATTACTGAGCGCAAGAAATCTGAAGAAGAGATAAAGAAGGCAAAGGAATATGCTGAGCTCATTTTTACGGTTACTCCAAGTGCGATATTCACCGTAGATAAAGAAAGACGGGTAACAAGTTGGAATAAAAGAGCAGAAGAGGTTACCGGTTTTAGTGCCCAAGAGATCATCGGCAAAGAGTGTCTTGAGTTTGCGCAAGAACCCTGCAAGGGTAAATGCGGTCTTTTTTCTAGTGATTGCCAGATGCCCATAGCGGGCAAGGAATGTACAATCAAAACGAAAGACGGGAAAATTCGAATAATTTCAAAGAATGCAGATCTCTTGAAAGATGAAAAAGGAAATGTTGTTGGAGGCATTGAGAGTTTTGAAGATATCACTGAGCAGAAAAAAGATGAAGAAGCTATTAGAAAGCTATCTGTAGCTATTGAACAGAGTCCTAGTCCGGTTGCAATTACTGATACTAAAGGTAATCTTGAGTATGTGAACCATAAGTTTTCTCAATTAACCGGGTATAGTCTTGATGAAGTGAAGGGGCAAAATCCCAGAATTTTAAAATCAGGGGAGCAGCCTCTAGAAGTTTATAAGCAGATGTGGGAAACGATAGCTTCAGGGAGAGAGTGGCGGGGAGAATTCCATAATAAGAGAAAAGATGGAGGATTTTATTGGGAATTAGCCTCGATCTCTCCCATACGAAATTCTAAAGGTACCATTACTCATTTTCTTAAGGTTGCAGAGGATATTACTGAACGTAAGAGGTCGGAGGAAGAGTTAAGAAAGACCAAAGATGAACTTGAGATCTATGTTTCTAACTTGAATAAAACGAATGAATCTATGAAGGAGCTCTATAGCAAACTTGAAGAGCAAAATAAAGAACTCAAAGCACTCGATCAGCTGAAATCTGATTTTGTCTCAACAGTATCTCATGAATTACGTACGCCGCTTACGGTTATCCGCGAGGGAGTATCGCTCATTAATGATAAAGTGTTAGGCGAGGTCAGCGATCAACAATCAGAGATACTGCGCGATATTCTTGAAAGCACTGATCGCCTGGCAAAGATCATTAATGACCTTCTTGATATTTCAAAACTGGAGGCAGGTAAAATAGATCTTGAACAAACCGAGGTTGACACAGCAAGTCTTATTAAAAAACTGGTAAAGGACTTTCAGATAAAGGCCAAGCCTAAAGAGATTACGCTTAAAGAAGAGTTGCCGGAGAAGGTATCTTATGTGTTTGGAGATTACGATAGGTTAATTCAGGTACTTACCAATTTGGTTGGTAACGCAATCAAATTTACCCCTAACAAAGGAACGATTACCATTGCCGCCAAGGAATCAGCAGCCGACATGGTTGAGATTTCTGTTTCAGATTCCGGCAGAGGCATTGCAAAAGATGATGCTTCAAAACTCTTTGATAAATTTTCACAATTCGGAAGAACGCCCGGACCTGGAGAGAAAGGAACGGGCTTAGGATTGGCAATCGCAAAAAATATCGTTGAGCTACATGGGGGTAAAATTTGGGCAGAGTCTGAGCTCGAAAAGGGAAGTACCTTTTTTATTACGGTTCCAAAGTACGAAGCCCCTGAAGTGATGGCTGTTAAGATGATTAATAAACAGCTTGAATCTATTCACGGAACAGAGGAAGATTTTTCTTTGATAATGCTCAATGTTATCAATATGAGCAGCATCCAAACATCATTAGGAGAAAGTGCGTATAAGATTACAGAATCTAAGCTGCTTAGCATTGTGCGCGAGAACGCATCTCGCCCGGGAGATACGATACTGCCGTATCATTTTGGAGAGATAGTGGTTGCTTTATCCCAGACCGATGAAAAAGGCGCCTTAGTGGTGTGCGATCGTATACGAGATGCAGTTGAGACTACCAGAATTGAATTCGGTGATCATTCAATTAACGCGAAGATTAAATTCGGCATAGCCTGTTTTCCTAAAGATGGCAAGAGCGCACAAGAGTTATTGCGAGCTGCAGAGGCAGAATTCTCCAGAAAGAAAAAGATCCTCGTCGTTGATGACCATCCACAGATCGTACGGCTCCTTACTCACCGTTTGGCATCTGAAGCTAAGTTTGAGTGCATCCAGGCCTTTGATGGTGAAGAGGCGATTATGAAAGCGCGCAAAGAGATGCCCGATTTAATTATCTGCGATATCGTCATGCCCAAGATGAATGGATATGAGGTTCTTGGAAACTTAAAGGAAGATGAGAAGACGCGTGATATCCCCTTTATTATTTTAACCGCACATAACGTAAAATCGGAAAAAATAAAAACAGTATATCCGGGTAGCGTCCCGGTTCTAACTAAGACCGAAGGTTTTGAGCATCTTATGGAGGTTGTTCATAAACTGATTTAAAATGCGGAGGGTACGATGTATGCTAAAGATATTATGACAAAAAATGTCATTACCATGAAACCTGATACCTCAGTGTTTGGGGCAATCGATATCCTTGTGGATAATAAGATAAGCGGTGCGCCTGTGATGGATGATAGCGGAAAAGTTGTGGGGGTAGTATCTGAGAAGGATTTATTGGTTACCTTTGATTTTATCGGTGAGAAAGATGCTGCGGCAACGCCGGTAAAGGAATTTATGAGCAAGGACGTGATTGCATTTTCAGAAGATACACCGGTTAAAACGATTATGCAGGAGTTGGTAAGGCGCAATATCAAGAGAGCTCCGGTTATTACCAAGGATGCTCTGGTAGGAGTTGTATCTCGCAGGGATGTTTTACGAAGTATGCGAGGTAAATAAGAGGGAAGAGGAAGGAGTGTAATGGCTAAAAAAATTCTTGTGGTTGATGATGAAGAAAAAATCGTAAAAATGGTAGAGACCAGATTAAAAGCAAGTGGCTATGAAGTTCTTACTGCTTACGATGGTTCCCAAGGCCTTCAGAAGGCAACGCAGGAAACGCCAGATCTTATTGTCCTTGATATTATGATGCCCGGGGTGGATGGAACCGATATGGCACAATCGATTAGGATTAACGAAGAGACTAAGAATATCCCGATTATTTTTCTTACCTGTTTAATAGACAAGCAGGAGGCAGATGATATAGGCCATAAGATTGCCGGTGATTTGTTTTTAGCGAAGCCTTTTGATGCGAATGAGCTGTTATCAATGATTGATAAGGTATTGACAGAGAATAAATGAGTCCAGCAAACGCAAAAAAAGTACTGGTCATCGATGACGAGATTAAGATTATTCGTATGGTCCGTCTACGTCTTGAGGCAGCCCAATACATCGTGACTACCGCTTCTGACGGTGAGGAAGGATTAGAAAAGCTCAAGCAGGAAAAACCCGACCTCATCATTCTTGATGTAATGATGCCTAAGCTTGGCGGTTATGAGTTTATAACGAAAATGAAAGAGGACGCTGCGGTTGCAGCCACGCCCGTTATTGTCTTGACGGGCAATCCGCGCATGAAAGAATTGTTTGCAATGGAAGGGGTAAGGGATTATATCGTCAAGCCTTTTGTAGGGGATGAATTGCTTGAAAAAGTGCGCAACTCTCTTCCTTCAACAGGGGCGCAGGAGGCTGGCAGGCTTATATTGATCATTGATGATGAACCCGCAATCGTAAAAATGTTAGGCATGCGTCTGAAAGCGCTAGGATACAATGTGGATTCTGCTGAAAATGGCGCCGTCGGATTAGAAAAGGTCAAGACGCTAAAGCCTCATTTAATCGTATTGGATATTATGATGCCGGTGATGGATGGATTTGAGTTTTTTAAGGTGATTAGAAAGGACCCTGAGCACTCACACATCCCGATTATTATACTTACCGCTAGAGGGGCTATGAAGGATGTGTTTGAATCGATGGGTGTAGTTGAATTCGTACCAAAGCCTTTTGATGCTGCACAATTGAGTGAAAAAATCAACTTGCTCCTTACTGACCACGCGGTAATTGTAAGCCAGGACCTAAAACTCATAGAGCCAATGAAGAATATCTTTGATGCGCATAAATACGATACTCATATTGTCACCGATGAATTAGCAATGATGGAGACATGCCAGAAAATAAAATCTAAGTTTGTATTTATTCATCTGCCGTTTATCCAGCCCAATATTAAGCAGAAAGATTTTATAGAAAAACTTCGTAAAGCGTTGCCTGCACAGGCTAAGGTTGTAATCTACTGCGATTCGCGCGTAAAAGGTACCGAAGATAACGATATGGTTATCATTGATGAGATTAAACATATGTGGTTGCGGGCCGGGGCTGATACATTTTTTGACCCGCGGGTTGAATCGATTGATTTCTTTAGAGAATTCAACAGGTTCGTCTATCACAATACAGAAGGCCCGGGTAAAGTTGCCTATGGATTGGATTATGATTCTCAATAAAAATAGATGCATTTGCGTACTGAAGAATGGTAATATAGTGCAGGAGACATACGATGGCTAAAATCTTGATTGTTGATGATGAAGCATTATTGATTAAAATGGAAGCTTTGCGATTGGAGGCTGCGGGACATAGCGTTATTACCGCCAGCGACGGTCAAGAGGGCCTTGAAAAAGCGAAAACAGAAAACCCGGATTTAATCGTTCTCGATCTAATGCTTCCAAAGCTTGATGGGTATAAGGTATGTCGAATGCTCAAATTCGATGAAAAATATAAAGATATCCCCATCATCATGCTTACAGCTCGCGCTCAGGAAGACGATAAGAAAATCGGTGAAGAAGTCGGCGCTGATGCATATATGACCAAACCTTTTGAGCCACAGGCATTGCTCGATAAAATTAACGAGCTTTTAGACCCAAGCAAGAATGAAGAAAAAAGTTAAGCAAGCGAAAAATACTAAAATCAAACTTGACTCCCTGTCATCTCACTACGAACTCTTATCATATCTTATGGATCACGTCCCTGACGTGATTTACTTTAAAGATAGAAAAGGAAGGCTAATTCTGGTGAACCAAGCCCATGCCAAAGGTTTAGGTCTAAAGCCTCAACAAGTTGTGGGTAAGACTGATTTTGACTTTTTTCCCAAAGAGCGCGCTGAGTTAATGCAAAAAGACGATGAGTGCGTCATGAAAACCGGAAAACCCATTATCGATAAAATCGAGCGGGCAACGCGCGCAGATGGCGTGGATAATTATGTTTCTACAACTAAGATTCCCCGATACGATACAAAAGGTAATATCGTTGGCATTATTGGCATTACCAGGGATATCACCAGACGAAAACAATTTGAACACCTCAAAGAAGAGAAGGCGCACGTTGAGAAGAAATTAGAAGTATCTGAAGAGCTCAATAGGCTCAAGTCAGAATTTATCTCGGTAGTTTCTCACGAATTGAGGACGCCACTTGCCATTATCAAACAAATTGTGATGTTGCTTCTCAATGAAACTGTCGGAAATTTAAGCACAGAACAGCGGACAGTGATCAAAAAAGCCCGTAATAATGCTGAGCGGCTCAAGTCTATCATCGACGCCTTGCTTGATATATCCAGAATCGAAAGCAATAAGTTAAAATTGTACTACTCGTTAGTAAATCTTAATGAGTTATTGAAGGACACCTCAGACTTTTTCAAAAATCTAGCACAAGAAAAAGGCGTTGAGCTACACTATCGTTTACCCAAGGAACAGATCAATCTTTTCATTGATGCCGGAAGGGTCAACCAAATCCTCTCGAATCTGATCGACAATGCGATAAAATTTACTGAGGAGGGCGGAAAGGTTACGGTAGAGATTAGGGCCTTAGAGTCGAAGGTAAGAATCGGTGTTCTCGATAGTGGTATCGGTATATCGAAGCGAGACGTATCAAACTTGTTTAATAAGTTCGTGCAAGTTTCAAAAGATGCCGGAACTGAGAGAAAAGGTATCGGCTTAGGCCTTTCTATTGCAAAAGAATTGACCGAGCGACACGGCGGAGAGATCTGGGTTGAGTCACGGTTAGGAGTGGGGAGTAAATTTTATTTTACGCTTCCCCGTTTCTATGCCTCGAGCGTAATGGATGCTGACGTCAAAAAGAAGATCGATGCATTTTTACAAAGAGGCGTTTCAGTTCAATTCTTCAATTTATTGCTCATTAACTACAAAGAATTCATCGAACGCAGTCGGATTGATCCGAGAGGGTTATTCAATGACATAAAGAATATCATTAATGAGACCTTCACGCAGGCATCTCAGCTGATAAAGAAGAACCCACCGGTAGTATTTATGGATATCGAACACGGGAGCTGGAGCATTATTTCTTTCGAGACGAACGAAAAAGAAAGTGTTGCAATCGCCAGGCAATTAAAAAACAAAATAAAGAAGTATTTCATTCAAAATAAAATAGAAAACGCTTTTATCGCGTTGGGAGTTTTGCTGTATCCTGCTGGAGGTCAGATTTCTAAGGCGCCGGAAGATCGCTCAAAGACCTATCAAGAGATATATATCGGTTCCGAGATGAGACGTTTTAAGAGGGTGCCTTTCTTATCAACTATTGAGATTCTTTCTCCTAAAGATAAAAGCGGTGTATCGAATACGGTAAACATTTCTGCCGGAGGAATTTGTTTCTTAAGTGAGACAGTGCTTGAGACCGATACCCGGGTTAAAGTCAAATTCTTATTACCTAAGACAAAAAAGTATATTACGGTTACGTCCCGCGTTGCTTGGATTAAAAAGTTAAAGAACGCACCGGGAAAAGTGACGGAGCGTTATTCTGTAGGATTGGAATTTATCAATTTGAATAGTCAGGATAGAGATTTTATTGATAACGAACTTACGCTATAAGCTAAGAAGGTTGAGGACACAATGAGTGCTAAGAAAACAAAAGATAAAAAAGTAAAGAAGCCTCTGAAGAATCGCGCAAGGATACTCTTGGTTGAAGATGAAAAAGATATGGCCTATACCGTAACGCTCCAGCTAGAAGCAAAAGGCTACGAGGTAATCGTGGCAGAAGACGGTCAGGCCGCACTCCAGAAGGCGCGCACCGAGCGGCCGAATATAATCATCTTGGATATTATGTTGCCGAAGCTCAATGGCTATAAAGTCTGCCGCATGCTCAAGTTCGACGATAAGTATAAAAATATCCCCATTATCATGTTTACCGCCCGGGCGCAAGATGCAGATAAAGAAATCGGCAGAGAAGTCGGAGCAGATGCTTATATTACGAAACCTTTTGAACCAGAGGTTTTGCTTGAGAAGATTAGTGAGCTTCTGAAGCAAAAGGGTTAAGAAAAAAGAGGCATAATGGGACTATTCTCATTTCAAAATTCTCGCATTGCCACTAAATTTATTTTGTGGTTTCTTTTTATAGCACTCCTCCCCTTAGCAATCGCTACCACCATTAGTTACCTTAGTTCACGAGCGGTGCTTCAAGAAGAAGTAGCCAATAGCCTCCATGCAATTGCAGATAATAGAGCCGGTCAAATCGAGACATTCCTTCGTGAAAAGGAGAGAAACGTAACGCAACTTTCACATATGTCCGATGTAACTGCTGCTGTTGATAAGTTCAAGCGGGCCCTTGATATAGGCGGGGCTAACTCTGAAGTATATAGCAATGTTGAACAAGAATTTAAACCTCTGCTTGCGTACCATCAGAAAACATTCGGCTACGATGATCTTGCATTGATTTCAGCAGAGGGCGAAGTGTTGTTTTCCGTAGAAAAGCAGCAGGCGTTTCGCTCGGTATATGAAATGGCGCTGGGAAGAGATTCTGAGCTCGCTGCGGTATTTATAAAAACAAAAAAGTCATCGCGCACAGAGGTGTCCGGTTTCGAGCAAGGTGCTACTGCTAACCAAGCATCCGTTTTTATTGCAGCGCCAGTGCTTCGAGCAGGTGAGTTTATCGGCGCGTTGGTTGCAGAGATGAGTAATCAGGGGCTTTTTACGCTGGTAAGCGATTATGAAGGATTAGGCACCACAGGGGAAACTATTCTTTTGACGCAAGCTAAAGATGATATTGTCTTTGTTACTCCGCTACGCTTTGATCAAACAGCCACTTTTAAAAAGATAGCTATTGATACTACGAAGAAAGCCACCCAGTTACAAGAAATCGCCGAGCTAAGAAAAGGATTAAAGACCGCTGTTGATTATCGTGATAAACAGGTATTGGAGACCTGGCGCTATTTACCTGCGTTTAAGCTTGGCATCATGGTGAAAATGGATACCGCTGAAATCTTCTCTTCAGCTCGACGGTTACGTAACATTTTACTTCTCGTGAGCCTTGGTCTCTCAATATTAGTTGTGCTTGTGGCGGTAGTGGTTGCGCACACTATCTCTATCCCCATTAATACATTGACACAGATTTCCGGAATTATTACCGGAGGTGACCTTTCTGCCAGAGCAGAGATTACAACCAAAGACGAAATCGGGCAGTTAGCTGCTGCTTTTAACCAGATGACCGATAGCTTAGTTGAGGAACGCACAAAGCTAGAAGAACAGAAAAAGTTATTGGAAAAAGCTAATCACGAGCTCGATAGCTTTGTATATACCGCAAGCCATGATCTACGCGCTCCGCTTCGGGCCATCTCCCGTTTTTCGAGTTTTCTTTACGACGATTATAAAGATAAGCTTGATGAAGAAGGAAGGAGTAATTTAAGCGGTATTAATAAAGGTGCGATTCGGATGAATCAGCTCATTGATGATTTGCTTGAGCTCTCGCGGATTTCAAGAGTCAAAAATCCTTACGAGGACGTCAATATTAATGAACTTATCGATTCTGCTATGGAGCGCCTTAAGTTTAATATTAAAGAGAGCAATGTAGATTTTAAACTTCACTGCGCCCTGCCAACGGTGCGCTGCGACCGGATTAAGATGGGCGAGGTATTTTTCAATTTAATCAATAACGCGATAAAATTTTCTTCCAAGGGACCTGAAAAGACTCCGCAGGTGGAGGTGGGCTGTTCTCAGGACGGCGACTATTATGAATTTTATGTAAAAGATAACGGTATCGGAATCGAATCGGAGTTTCAACAGGAAATTTTTGGGGTATTTAGGCGGCTTCATTCCTCCAGTGAGTATGAAGGTACAGGGATGGGATTAAGTATTGTAAAGCGCGTCATCAATGATCACGGTGGTGAGATTTGGGTTGAATCGGAATATGGTAAAGGCTCGTGTTTTTACTTTACCATCCCGAAAAAGGTTTAAAAGTGTTGATGCCACGCTTTTTTGCTGGTATAGTTAAAAGTTAGACGGAAACGTTCTTAGAGGAGTATTGATGAGCAAAAAGATATTAATTGTTGATGATAGTGAATTTGATAGAGAAATCATGAAGCGGTTTCTTACCAAGGCTGGCTATGACAACCTCGTGCTGGCCGAGACAGGAGAAGAGGGCCTGCAGAAAGCTCGCACAGAGCAGCCTGATTTAATTGTTTTGGATGTGATGCTGCCTAAGCTTGATGGGTTTAAGATCTGTCGAATGCTTAAATTCGACGAGAAATACAAAGATATCCCCATACTTATGTGTACTTCTTTAGCCCGCGAGGCCGATGAAGCGACCGGTTTCGAAGTAGGGGCTAATGATTATATCACCAAGAACTTTGATCCGCCAGATTTAATTGCAAAGGTAAAGAAGCTTTTAGGAGAGTAAGGGTTTTAGTAAAGCTAAGAGAAAGCGGAGGAGATGGCAGAGAGAGTTGAGATCGTCGATTTATTACTTTCGCAGGGGTTAGTCTCTCAAGAGGAAATCGATAAGGCTAAAGAAGAATCTAAGCGCACTGGCCTTGCTTTAGAGAGGGCCTTAGAAAAATTAGGGCTTATCACAGAGACGGATATCGCCAATGTGCGCGCTACTGCTTTGGGTGTGCCGTATATGGATTTAACCGACTATATTATTGACGCGGAACTAATAAAACTTGTGCCTGAAAGCCTGGCAGCAAAGTATAAGGCAGTGCCGCTTTTTAAGATTGGCAACAGCCTAACCATAGCGATGGCCAATCCACAGGATATTGTAGCCCAAGACCATATCCGGCAAGTCGCTAAGATCGATTCGATTGAGCCGGTGCTCGCTACAGAAAAAGGCATACAAAGGATCTTGGATTCTTTTTACGCTGCGGTCGGATCAATTGATGAAATCATAAAGTCGATTGGTGCTGTCAGTCCGGAGGCCTCAAAGCAGATTGCAGAAGAGCCGCCGGTTATTAAATTAGTTAATATCTTGATTATGCAGGCGGTGAAAGACCGGGCATCGGATATTCATGTTGAGCCGGAAGAAGGCAACTTAAGAATACGCTACAGGGTTGACGGAGTGCTCCATGAAGTAAAAACATTGCCTAAAAAAATTCAGAGCGCGGTGATTTCTCGCATCAAACTTTTAGGAGGCATGGATATTGCCGAGAACCGAAGGCCTCAAGACGGTAGGGCACGTTTAAAATTAGAAAATAGAGATCTCGATATACGTATGTCTAGTTTTCCCACGGTGCATGGAGAAAACGTGGTCATGAGGCTCTTAGATAGGACATCGGTTCTTTTAGGCTTAAAGCAACTGGGATTTTCTGATAAAGAGCGCGCTCTCTTTGATAAGCATATCCGTAGGCCTCACGGCATCGTTCTTGTTACCGGCCCCACCGGAAGCGGAAAGACTACAACCCTCTATGCAGCCTTAACTACAATTAATACCATTGAAAAAAATATTATTACGATCGAAGATCCGGTTGAATATGAGTTGCCGTTAATTCGGCAGACCCAGGTTAATCCAAAGGCAGATGTGACCTTTTCCAATGGCCTGCGTTCGATTTTGCGGCAGGACCCCGATGTCATTATGGTTGGAGAAATCAGGGATAAGGGGACCGCAGAGATTACTATCCAGGCTGCCCTTACCGGTCACCTTGTGTTCTCGACGCTACATACCAATGATGCAGCCTCTGCGCTTACGCGTTTGATTGATATGGGTGTTGAGCCGTTTCTTATCTCAAGCTCAATAGTGAGCATCCTGGCTCAAAGATTAGTGCGCACACTATGTGAGAAATGCAGAGAAAAATATACCCCTACGTCTGCGGTATTAAAAGAACTGGGCATTAAAGAGAAAGTAAGTTTTTACCGAGCCAAAGGGTGCCGCAGATGCAATAATACCGGTTACACAGGAAGAATTGGGATTTTTGAACTTCTGGAGATCGATGAGGGGATTCGCAGGATGGTAGAAGAAAAGAAATCAGCGGATCAAATTAAAGAGAAGGCCCGAGCGCAGGGGATGGTTGCGTTGCGGGAAGATGGCCTGCAGAAGGCATCAGAGGGATTGACTACGGTTGATGAGGTTTTGAGGGTCACAGAGAAAATGGAGATGTAGCACAAGGAAACTATGGAGCGTAGATAAGAGATGGAAACATTTCAATATAAAGCGCGGGATAAATTCGGCAAGCTCATTACAGGCATGATGGATGGAGAGTCATCAGCAGCAATTGTTGCTCGCCTCAAAGAGATGAATTACGTGCCGCTTTCTATTAAGAAGGCAAAAAAGGCAGGTGGCGGTGGGATCTTTTCCGGCTGGGGTCGGATAAACGCGACTGACGTCAATATGTTCTTACGCCAGTTCGCAGCTTTGCAAAAAGCAGGGATTCCTATTCTTTTGAGCCTGCGTTCACTCAGCCAAGAGATTGGCAATAAGCGCCTGAAGGATGCAATTAATCAGATCGTAAAGAGTATCGAGTCAGGAGAGAGCTTATCTTCTGCGTTTGAAAAACACCCCACTGTATTTAGCCAATTGCAGATCAATCTGATGCAAGCAGGAGAGGCCAGCGGAACACTGGCTCAGTCGCTGGAGCGGCTAGCTGTATTAGGAGACTATGAAGAGCAGCTGCGTTTACGCATACAGTCAGCCACGCGCTATCCGCTTATTGTTATTGTTGCAGTTGTGATCGGATTCTTAATTTTGTCTACGGCGGTCATCCCTCGCTTTGCGCAGATTTATGGTCAAGCTAACGTAGCGCTTCCTATCCCTACGCAGATACTTTTATGGGTTAATTTCATGATGAAGAATTACTGGTGGGTTTTTATTGCAGTACTTGGCGTTGCTTCTTTTAGCTTTGTTAAGTTTATCAATACCAAAAACGGCAGGGTCTGGTGGGACAATTTTAAATTAAATGTCCCTATATTTGGGCCTATGATACTTAAATTATCCATGTCGCGGTTTACCCGCACCACAGGGCTTTTGATGCGCAGCGGCGTTTCTCTTTTTAAGATCTTAGAGCTTGCTTCGGGAAGTACCGGCAATGTGATTATCTCAAGAACCATAGACAGTATAAAAGCAAGCGTGAGTGAAGGTAAGGGTATTTCAGAGCCGATGAAGCTAAGCGGCATGTTTACTCCTACTGTGGTACAGGTGGTAACTATTGGAGAACAGACAGGAAAGTTAGATGAGCTCCTGTTGCATGTTGCTGATTATTATGATTCTCAAGTGGATTTTATGGTTAAAAATATTACCTCATTGATCGAGCCGATATTAATCTTTATTTTAGGGGGCATGGTATTAGTGATGGCATTAGGCATATTTTTACCGATGTGGAATTTAATGAGCCTGTTTAAGAGATAAGGCTTTTGGCAATTTTTAAATTTAGAGCTTAAAAAGGAGGTGATGGTAACAACAAGAATTTTATTGAATCATTAACCAAATAGCCGTTCAAGAAGACGTAGTAACATAAAAAGAAAGGAGAAAGTGATGCTGAACAAAAAAGGTTTTACGCTTATTGAGATGGTCATGGTAATTGTTATTTTAGGCATCTTGGCAATCGTGGCAATCCCGCGATTTTTTGATTTGACAACAGAAGCAGAGGATGCGGCAGAGCAAGGTATAGTAGGAGCAGTTCGTTCAGGAATTGTGATGTGGCGTGCCAATGAATGTGCTACAGCAGTAACTGGGTGTGCGTGGCCAACAGCACTTGACGCTAACGGCGATGGGGCGTGTGCTACCTGTTTCGATGCGGTCTTAGAACAGCCTATCAGTACTAATTGGACATTGTCTGGGCTTACTTATACAAATGCACGGACAACCCGTACATGGACGTATGTTCCTGCAACCGGAGTGTTTGACACGCCGTAGTTCATGTATGCAGAAATAAGCTGAATTCTGGATAGGCTTGAGAGAGGCTACTGCGAATATATTTGCGGTGGGAGATTTTTTAGAAGAGCTTACCAGCGCAGCATCGCTGCGAGCACTATGTTTATTTTGAGATAATGTGTAGCTATTTCTCACGCACTTATTTTTGAAGACTATTTTATGAGAAGTAGTATTATAAGTTCAAAAACATCATTTACGCTCATGGAGCTAATAATGATTATGCTCCTCATTGCCATCTTGGCTGTGGTGGCAATGAGTAGAATGGTCGATATGACCTCGATGCGCATCGATTTAGCAGCGAAAAAACTACAGTCAGATATCCGCTACGCCCAATCGTTAGCAGTCAACACCCAAAAACGTACGCTGGTACGATTTAATGTCGCCTCGGATGAATATACTATTTTGATAGAAGGCGGTCTGGCGTGGAATCAAATTGTTAATCCATTGACACAGGAAGACGACTTTATCGTAACGTTAAACCAAGGTGAATTTATCGGCGTAGATATGCTGCTGACATCTTTTGACGGCCCTCCCAATACCAGACATTTACTTTTTGATGAATGGGGCAATCCTTACAGTTTTAGTGGCGGAGTAAGCTTGCCGCTTGCTAATCGTGGTACTATTGGATTTCTGGGTTCACGATTCGTGCGGATAGAAAAAGGTACCGGCAGGGTATATATTGATTAATGAAAGGAAACGCGATCGTTAGTGTTAAGAATTCCCGCCACGGGCTTACGCTCATTGAATTAATTATGGCGATTGTCATCGCCGCCATTATCCTTACCCCTACCTCGCTTGTTATCATTGAATCCGTCCGCAATGCATTTTTACCGGAATATTTTACTATTGCATCTTCCTTGCTTGAGCGAGAGCTTGAGCGTTTGACGAATCTGCGGTTTACTGATCCTGAATTGGATGAAGGAACCAAAAGCGGTACTTTCCCTGGTGTATTTAGTAATTACACCTATAATGTAGAGGTTACGTTTGTTACTGAAGATTTTTTGGTTTCAACGCTTCCGTCTGGTACCGATTATAAACGCGTAACTATTGCTATTTCCCGGCCAGGATTTCCTAATGTGCAGGGGGTAAGTTTAGTTACGAACCATTAGTTATGAATTTATTTATTCATAGTATTAGAAAAAAACAAAGTCGGTTTCAAAGAGGATTTACACTCATTGAGGTAGTAATGGTCGTTGTGCTGATAGGAATTCTCGCAGGCATTGGCGGACCTTTAACCTTGCAATTAATCGATTCGTTTCAATATTCCCTAGACCGAAGAGACTTATCAGAGGCTGGAAATGTTGCACTTTCCAGGATGGGCCGCGAGATACGCAGGCTTAAAAGTGATACTAGTGTCCTTGTTGCGGATCCGGCAACGTATCAGTTTGTTGACATTGATGGCAATACGATTGAATTTTCGCTTAAGGGTAACAATCTAGCAAGGGATGTAAACGGTGCAGCCGATATTCTAGCGACAGATGTCTCGTCGCTTCAGTTTACCTATTTAGATGATCAGGGCGCGGTGATAGCGACACCTATAGTCGGGTCGTTGGTTACTACTGATATAAAATTTATTGAGATTGCGCTGACCTTGCAAGCCGACGACAATACGATTGAGTATTTAGAGAAGATTCGCTTAAGAAACGTGATCCATTTATCTGATCTATTTCCGTAAGATGCTTATGCGTACGATGAAGACAAAAAATGCTGTTGCACTTATCTTAATAGTTTTCTTGATGTTGGCCTGCGCTTTAATTGCGCTGGTGGCGTTTTCCTTATTAACCACAGGCACAAGCAATAGCGTTGGTTTTTCTCAGTCTGTTCAGGCAATGGGCCTGGCAATAGCCGGAAAGCAGTGGTATTTAGAGCAGCTGGCTAACGATACCGATTGGACGGATCAAACAGATGAATTAGGCAAGTCCCTCGGGTCAGGCACGTTTGATATTATTATTAATAACGCAAGTGGCAATACCGTTATCTTTACCTCGATAGGAAAAGTCCCCGGTTTTTTAAATCAGACGGTTCAGAGACAGGAGAAAATCACTGCAGGCAAATTGCCAAAGATAGCCCGCTTCGCTGTACTCTGGCAGAAAGACGGTCCAGCATTAGGCGGGCTTACGTTTGGAAACGGTGGCGGCGGTACGCATGTCATAGGTAATGTATGGAGCGTTGGCAGCGCTCGAATCGGATCAAACAGCGATGTTTCAAACGGTATCGTATACTACTTAGAGGGCGAGAGCATTGCCGGAGGAGGTAGTTACATTGCTCAGGAGGTTCCTCTGCCAGACCCGTATCCATCTATGCCGGTCATAGATACTTCGGGTTACGATGCATTGATCACCGATTGGAACGCGCGCATTGACGATGCGGATAGTAATTTACCTCGTAATTTTCCTCAAATTCCTGTTTTCGATAGAGACGTCGATTGGACAAACCAAACTATCGACGCTCGCTCCATAGATACTAATGGCTTCAATATTACCGGTACTAACTTTACAGTAAACTGCCGCAGCTTTCGTATGCGAAATGGGGATGGAGGCACATCGGACATCAATGCGTCGAATTTTACCATAAATTGTAGTGACGATTTTGTTATGGAGGGGGGCTCAAGAATAATCAGTAGTAACTATCGCATAAACGGTAGCAAGAATTTTTTGATGCGTGGAAATACATCAATAGCGTCGAATAATTTCGAGCTTTATTTGGATGATAATTTTGACACAAACGGCAATAATGTCAACGTATCTGGCTACGGCTATATTGTCTGTTCTAATAATGGACGGATTTTGCTTCATCATGAAAACAGCGATTCAGGGAAATTTACCGTCACCCCTTCCAGCGGAGATATCTTTTTCCTATCAGGTGATTCGATGGAAGTGAATTCAAACCGGTTCGATACCGACGTAGAGATGAAACCCGGATGTTTTTTGTATTCAAGAAATCCTAGCGGTAATAGGGATGAATTGGTAGTGAGAAGCTCAAATACTACTATTGACGGCGCAACACTTATTGCCGAGAGACGTTTAATCGTGCAAAACGGTGCAAAAGTAACCAATAGCGAACTTTACGTTGCTACTGCGAGTACAAACCAAAATAATGATTTACAGATTACGGGAATGTATACTAATGTAAGCGGATTGGTTATAAGCAGGGGTAGGCGCCACCCATCGCTTATAATCAATAACTCGGCCTCAGTTACTGGCTTGGTCTATCAATACGGAACTGCAACGCGGGGACGTGCCCAGGTGGCTGGCGGCTCAACTATTACGGGCGGGCTTTGGGTTTGCCAATTTCACAATACTACCTTTGGTCCGGCTACGGTGACCTATGGCCTTTCAGATATCCTGGCTGCTTTGCCTGAAGGTTTTGGGGCGTTTGCTTCGCAAGAACCCTACACCTGGGATGACCATTAAGAATTGATTGAATCTACGGGTTTAAGTGGTTATAATGTATAGAGATAAATAGAGAAGCGAAGACGTACATAGAAGCTTTAATAAATAAACCATGGCTGAAGCGCACAAGAAAAAAGGCATATTTACGCTTATTAAGAAAGAGGCGAAAGAAATCGGCATTACGGAGATGTTACGGTTTCTTACGCGCGAGGCTGCCGAATTTATCTCAGTCGATTTCGGTAAGAATTTTATAAAAATCGCCCATATCCGATCGAAGGGCGATGCTATTGCAATCCTTCATTACGACGTAAAGAAAGTACTCATTGATTATCGGGATTCTCAAGAGGTAGTTTCTTTTGTGCGCTCATTTTTGGATACGCATTCAATCTCTACGCGAGAGGCATATCTGACCCTTTCCTGTTTAGATTCTATTGTGATTAAGCATCTGGAGTTGCCAGTTGTTTCTCGGGAAGAGGTTTTGGCAGCTGCTCAATGGCAATTTAAGGAAGAAGATTCTTTCCGTATTGAGGATGCGCTCTGTGATTGGCAGGTTACAAAGGAGTACACTGATCCGGAGGGGGCGAAGAAAAACGAAATTATCTTTGTTGCGGCAAAAGCAGAGATTATTAAACAGTATTTAGCTATTATGGCGCAGTGCAACTTGTTTACGCGCCGCATTTCACTTGCTCCGTTTAACTATGCGAGCATCCTGGCATACTCTCAGGAAGATATTCCTTTGTTTGCGGTGTTAGATATCGGTTACGATCACACGAGCCTTTCTGTGTTTAAGGAAAAGAAGCTTAGTTTTGTAAGGGAGCTGAGTTTTTCATCGCACAAAGTAATTCAATCGCTTACCGGTACGCTGGCCGCGGAGAAGGGCAGGCTGAATATTTCGTATGAAGAGGCAAAGCAGATAAAAGACACATACGGTATTCCGCAGGATGAAAACATGTTGCTTAAAGAGGGGATTCGGGCGATTCAGATTATTTCTTTGATACGTCCGCTTCTGGAAGCAGTGGTGCGGGATATCCGCAACTCATTTAATTATTTTACATCATATTTTAGAGAACAGAAACCGCCGGTGCTCTTTATTACAGGAGAGGGAGCGGACCTTAAGAATTTAGAAGGCTATTTACAGAGAGATCTAGGGATTACGGTATCGCAATTACCCTTACCTCAATGCGTTTCTACAAAAGCGCTCGATGCAAGGAAAGTAGAGAAGCATATAAGTGAATTAACAAGCGTAACAGGAGCAGCATTTGATGATGCGGCTGCGGTTGACCTGCTACCGAGGGAGATTAAGCATAAACGGTTTGAATCAATGGAGATGACCGCGCTTCGGCTTATGGCTATTACCATAGCGGCTGCGTTGTTGTTTGCATTTGCCTATGTGCGGTTTCAGGCTCGGGATTATAGCGAGAGGGTTCGCAGCGCTCAACAACGCTTACGCGTCTTGGAGAAGGTGAGAGATTTAAAACAAGACATTGATGATAAGGAAGCGTTAATACATTTAGCGCGGGAGGACCGGATTCCGGTTCAAGGGGTCTTTAAGTTAATAAGCGCAGCGATTCCTCCGGAGATTGCCTTGACACAGTTAACGGTAAATCAGGGGAAGAATAAGGTGCTTTTCGATGTCATTGTATCGGGCAATCAAGATGATATTGAATCTGTTTTAGTAAAGTTTATCGAAAGGCTTGAGGAATCACTCTTTTTTGCAGAGGTAACCCTTGTGTCTTCAAAAAAAGGTACGAAGTTTCACGAATGCGAAATAACCTGCGACTTAGTTCGCTAAGAGAAAAAGATGGCCACACTTACTAAATCACAAAAGAAGGTCTTTACTGTTGCAGCAGTTCTTATCGTTGTATTTATGCTGTTTGTAATTTTTATGTATTTACCTTACGTACAGAGTGTTAAAAGAAGCAAAGCTCAGCTGGTAACATTAGAAGGTTTAATTAGTAAGATTGAGCAATTAGGGGGTAAGAATATTCCGTTGCACGTTGGGATAGAGGCATTTCAGCAGAAACTGCAAGAGCTTGATAGTAAATTTCCCGATAAGGAAGAGGAGAGCTTGACAAATATTTCTCGTTTTGCCAGGGAGTCAAATATAGAGATAGCATCTCTTAAGCCTCAGCCAAAGAGTGTTGTTCTCGATGAGAGTAGGCAAGAGGTGCAGCTGGGAGGAAAAGTGTTTCGTAAGGTAGCGGTGATGCTTCAGCTAAAGTGTTCTTATAAGAATTTAGTGCAGTTTATCGAGAAGCTTGAGCAAGGGCTTCCTGCGTTGGTAAGTATTGAGAGGATAGATATTACAAAGTCCTCTTCCGGCGATACGCCGCTAGAGGTATCATTAGATCTTATAGTGTATCTTTTATCCTAAAAAAACGATGAATAAGAAGTCTATTATTGAGTTTGTTATTACAGGAATTCTCGTACTGGTTTTGATTGGCCTTGTGGTGAATCAAATGAAGAAATCAAAATCTGCGCCGCGCGCGCGCAAACATTCTGTTGACGAGATCATGGCTAAGGAGATGTTGTTTGCAAAGGGTAATAGCGCTGCCACAATTGATACAACATCTGGAGGGTTGTTTGAAAGATTAGAAAGGGAAGCTGAAGGATTCCCTTTAATGAGAGACCCTTTTGTATTTGGTCCTCCCAGGCCGGATTCACCATTAGCCGTTCAGTCCTTGCACCTCCAGGGAGTAATTTGGGATGAAAAAACGCCACAGGCAGTTATCAATGATAACATAGTTGGAATTGGCGATTCTCTGGGCGCTCATACGGTAAAACAAATCAAGCCTGATAGCGTTGTTGTTAGCGACGGCACCAATGATTTTGAGTTGAAATTATGGGAACAAATCGGCGCAGAGTAAAACTCTATTTTTTAATTTGTTACAGTAGGCAGCCCTTCATAATAAAAAATAATATTAAACAGTTATTAGTTTAGATAGTATCAAAAACATTCTTTACAGTATTTTAAAAAGAATGTATAATTAATGTCTATTTCATTGCGTGTAGTCGACGGAATAGGCAGAAAATGTCCCCGCCCTCAGCATATACAAGAGGGAGGACTGGGACTTCTCAGAATTGAAAAAATAGGGAAAAGTCCCCGTTCTGATCCTTGTTAGCGAAACAGGACTGGACGAACCAGATTTGAAAACTAGGGATTCGACCCCGTCCCCAGCATGAAAGAGACAGGGGACTGCGCACCATAGTGTTAACCATCTGTGCGCCGTAGCTCAGCTGGATATTAAATGAGCACATTAGTTACGGAAGTGTAAGCGATGTAACTAATACGTGCGAATTTAACCCACCGTAGCCAAACGCGAAAGCTGTTTGGCAAAGGTGGGGAGAAAGGAATCGTTATTTGATTTGGCCCCGTCCTCATCATGGAGGAGAGGGAGGACTGGGTCGAATCAAATTTGACAACGAGGGATTCGACCCCGTAGCTCAGTTGGATAGAGCATCTGCCTTCTAAGCAGAGGGTCGCGTGTTCGAATCACGCCGGGGTCGCAACAATTTATTTAGGAAGAGACAGTGCGGTGCCAGCGCTATAAGTAAGTATGGGCGCTGCCTTCCACCTCACTTCGTTCGGTGTTCCTCGAGGAGTCCCAGAGCGAAGCGAGGGATAAGCAGAGGGTCGCGTGCCTGCCTGCCGGCAGGCAGGTTCGAATCACGCCGGGGTCGCTCTAATCCGTCAACAAATTGATGGCGTTGATTTTAAAGACATAACACAAAGGAAAAGCATGAAAATACTTTTAAGAATAGTTGTTGTTCTTATAGTAATTATTGGATTGCTACTTGCCGCAGGATATTTCTTTGTTAAAGAGAAAGGAAGGCCTCTGCTGGTAGCACAGTTAGAGCAGGCACTTCAGCGACCGGTGAAGATTCAGGCTGTCTCTTTTAGCCTGCCGTTTTCAGTAAAATTGGATGATATTGAGATAGAGGATTTCGTTACGGCAGATTCTCTTTATATACAGCCTTCCATTGCGAGCCTTGTAAGCGGTAGGGTGGTTTTAAGTAAAGCAGTATTAATGAAGCCTCAGCTTACCCTTAGAAGATTAAGCGACGGCAGCTGGGATATTCCGCGGCCCCCAGTTGCCCAAGGCCAAGATGCACCTGAGACAATGCCGATTTCTATTAATTTGGTAATCACCGACGGACATATCGAATTTATTGACGAGTATGTTGACCCGCAGGGATTCAGGTGTTTTTTGCAAAACGTTGATGCAAAGATTGATACCGAATTGGTTAAACTGTTTACTCGCTTCACAATGTCTGCAGAGATTTGTGCTCGCCAGTCACAGTCCAAAGGAAAAGTTGCCCTGGATGGATGGCTTAAGTTTTTAAATAAAGATATGAAGGCAGACATCACTTTATCCGATATTGACGGAGCATACTTTGGTCCATATTACCAGCGTTTCATGGGCGATCGGCCCATAAAAACTGCAAAGATTAATTCCCAGATTAATCTTGAAGCAGAAAATAATATGATTGACGGAACCTGTCACCTTGAAATAAATGATATCTTATTCGAAGAGCCTGTGTTTGATGAGGCTCTCGGAGAAGACATTAATCCTTTTTCAATGGTAATGGGGCTTGTTGCAGGAGAGACTAAAGATATTGTAATGGATTTACCGATTGCTGGACAACTGTATCCTTTTAAGATTGACATGCTAAGAATCGGCGGCACGATAGGCGGTAAAGTCGTTACTGAAGCAATCATGCAGCAGCCCAAGAAAATCCCTGACTCGATAAAAGATATCGGCGAGCAATTCGAGGATATCGGTAAAGAATTTCAAAAGGTATTTGAAGGCATGGGAGAATAGAGAAAAGAAATTAACATTGGTGGGCACTTCGACATAGCGGTCTTAAGTGCCACCAATTTTTCGAAGAAAAAATTGGTGGGTGTAGCTCAGCTTGGTTAGAGCGCAAGATTGTGGATCTTGAGGTCGGGGGTTCAAATCCCCTCACCCACCCTTAATTGAGCACGTGACTTACAGAGCCTGAAAGGCGACGTAAGTCACTGTGCGAATTAAGTCCTGCGAAACTCCTACACGAAAGTGCTTCAACTTCGCTCAGCATCCTTCGAAGTATCCTGAGTGAAACGAAGGATTTCTGAGTGAAGCAGGACCTATTCCTTAACATCTATCAACTTTTAGGCGAGGGGAACAATAGTGCAGGGCGAAACAGGATTAGTAGTTCAGCATTTTATTCCCTAGGAGATAGCGTGAGCAAAATATTAGCTGTGATAGTTTTTTTGTTTCTTTGTTTTCAAAACGTTTCTGCAGATATTGGTCCCGAATGCGATGATGCAAATGATTGGATAGGTTTGTCAGATATCGTTGTTTTGGGAAAAGTGGCCAAAATAGTTTTCCATGCCAGAAAAGATCCCAAAAAAGAAAAGCATTGGACTCAGTTCGACAATATGACGCATACAAAGATATTGGCAGAGAAATATATCAAAGGCAGCGGTCCAAGTGAAATAACTATTTTAACTCATTGTCTTGAAAATGGTATATGCGTAGAAGATGAACCAAGATTTAATGTTGGACAGAAAGGCTATTTGTTTTTAAAGGAAGAAACTCGCGTTGGAACTGGTTTATACTGGTCAGTATGCGGCTTGGGTGCTGTACCTGAGAATGCAAAAGATGGCCTTGTTAAAGAAACCCTAGAGAATTATTTGCAGCACGGAACTATTCAAAAATAAAAGAATTAGTAGGCAGGCGTAGATTCAGATACTAAATAAATTCAAAAATTGTGGGTTCGACGTCTCGCCTTTGGCGGGGTTGCTCACCACGACCCTGAGCAAGTGAAACGCGTCGAAGGATCGTGGATCCCGCTTCGCGGGACTGCTTCGCGGGTGAAGCGACCCTTATTGTATAAGCCATGAGAAAAACCTATCTCATAGTTTTGCTTATTTTTATGCTTTGTTCGCAAGTATTTGCCCAAGGGCGTAGGTTGCAGGCTGAAGTTTTCAAGATTCCTCGTTATAAAAGCGGCCTTGCCACTAATACCTTTAGCGGGATAGGTATTTACGGACGAACGGGGAATGTGTGTCTTTCCTCCAGTAATGGCATATGGTGCGAGATACCTTATAGAAACGGTAAATTCAATTTCATGAGTTCATTTATTGTTCCGACGCCAGGTTTTAAGCTTGCTGCGGTCGCATCCGGTTCTGATGACTTGTATGTTTTTGATTCTTTATCAAATTCGATTCAGGCTGGAAAAAGTGAATATAAGCTTTCAAAGAGAATAAATAAAGTTAGCGGCATGACGTACCATAAAAACAAAATATACATAGCCAATAGCAACAATAATAAAATATATGAACTACAATTATCGAGCGGTAAGGCCGATTTTTCGCGCACAATTAATGCACACAGTGATATTCGTGGACTAGCTTCTGATGGTAGGTCTTTGTATTCTTGTGATAGTAATACTATTTACGAATATGGGCCTAATATGGAGATTTCTTCTAGCTATAAATTAAATGTTTCCATTGATGGTATTGTTGTCACTAGGCCGAACGAGTTTTTAGCTATAGCAAAATCAAAAAACGAGATTTATAGATTTAAGAAATAAAATTATTACTTTTTTGATTAAGCTACGTTTATAATCATGCAAATTCACACTGGGGTATGTTTCCAGTCAGAAGAATAGTTCGGAAGGCGTCTACGAATCGACCCTTAAATTTGCCCTCGTTTTACATCCCGGCAAAATTTTAAACAATTAAAATCCTGTGATAGCTATATCTAAACTTTCTAAGAATTACGGTAAAAAGATCCTTTTCAAGGATATCTCTCTGGGTATCAATGCCGGAGAAAAGATAGGGTTACTCGGCCCTAACGGAACGGGTAAAAGCACGCTCTTCTCTATGATTTTAGGAGAGACCGAGCCGTCTGACGGAGAAATCAGCATAAAGAAGCGTATACGCATCGGATATCTCCCTCAGGAAGCCGGTTTTCATTCGCAGCATACGGTACTGGAAGAACTTTTGGAGGGCGATGCTGAAATTAACCGCCTCAATATTGAAAAGGAAGCCCTGGAGAAACAGGGTAGCGCTGACAGCATGCGCTACGGCGATATCCTGGAGCGGCTGGAAACATTAGGGTATTTCCAGCTGGAGCATGTAGCAAAAAAGATACTCACCGGTTTGGAATTCAAGGAAAATGATTTTCACCGTCCGGTAAAACAGCTCAGCGGCGGATGGCAGATGCGTGTTTTGCTGGCAAAATTACTCACCTGCCCTTATGATATCTTATTGCTGGATGAGCCTACCAATTATCTTGATTTAAACGCCGCGGTGTGGCTTAAGGACTATTTAAGGAATTTTAAAGGCACCTTTATCATGATCTCGCACGATAAAGCATTCCTGACCGAGGTGACGAACTATACCTTGATTTTAGAGAACGGTTCGGCTTTTAAGGTCAAGGGCAACTACGAGCATTACCAGCAGATACAAGACCAAAGGCGTACATTTTTGGCTAAGCAGTTTAAGGAGCAGGAAAAGAAAAGAGAGCAGCTGGAGAGATTTGTGTCGCGTTTCCACGGCCAGCCCAATAAAGCCGCGGCAGTGCGCGCCAAGAGAACGGCCCTGGAAAGGCTCGAGGAAGACTCGGTTGATCTTTTGCCTGATCCGCGCGCAAGTATCGGCGATTTTCGTTTTCCTGCTACTCGTGCAAGCGGCCACAAAGTGCTTTCTCTGGAGGGGGTCTCTAAATCATACGGCGATATAAAGGTCTATCAGGATTTTGACTTTGAAATTTACCAGGGAGAAAAAGCGGTGTTAGCCGGAGAAAACGGAGCCGGAAAGTCGACGCTTCTTAAGATTATGGCCGGGGTAATAGATATTGATAAGGGAAGACGCATCGTCGGCCACAACGTTGATATAGGATATTTTTCGCAGACCCGGCTGGATGTTTTGAACCCTCAGAATACGGTTTTAAAAGAGGCTTATTCTGCTGCCCCTGGATATATGACCGAGACGGTTGTGCGCACGATCCTGGGAGCGTTTTTATTCACCGGAGAAGATTCCGAGAAAAAAGTCAAGGTTCTCTCCGGAGGAGAGAAGAGCCGGTTGATCTTGGCAAAGCTACTTATTAATCCGCCGAATCTTCTGCTTTTAGATGAGCCGACCACGCATCTGGACGTGGATGCGGTGGATGCGCTTACCGTTGCCTTAAAGCAGTATGAAGGCACCATAGTTTTTATCAGCCACGATATCTATTTTGTGCGCAGCGTTGCCAACGTAGTTTTTGATGTCCAATCCGGAAAAGTGAGAAAGATCCCCGGAGATTTTGATTACTATCTGGAAAAGAAACTCAAGGGGGAATTATCATCGCAAGTGTCCTATCGCGCTGTTCGCAAAGAGAACAAGGAGCCGAAAAAAGAAGATGCGCGAGCATTGAGCCTTAAAGAAGAGCGAAAAAGGCGCCATGAAGAGGAGAAGAGGCGCAAAGCCCATAATGCCGCGGCCAGAGGAAAGATTTCCAGGCTAAAAAAAGAAAAAGAGGATCTTCATTTTGAAATGTACGCTAAGTCGCGCGCCCTCTCGGATCCGAACATCTACCGGCGGCGCGATGAGGAGACGGCTAGAGTTTACGGCAGGCGCATTAAAGACATAGAGAAATTAACGGCGCAGATCGAGGAAGAGATAGCAATATTGAAATCCTCCCTGTTATCGTAATGGCAAAAAAATCTCCTTCAGCGATAGCTTTACAATACGATTTTCAGTAGATAGGAAAGTGCTTCATGCTTTCCTGCTTCATAAAAAGATCGGGAAAAAATCTGGTTTATAAGTAAGCGAAAAACAAAAATAACCCAATGCCTAACTAAAAGAGTTAGGCATTTTGTATCTGCTTACCCATAAAATAATTACATTATTTCTAGCCAAAAACGACCGGACAAAACGCACAAATTTGGTAAGGAATAACCTTTCTAAGGGTTAGAATTCGCTTGCTTATACCAACAATTTGACTATAATAGATATTTGTAAATAGCGGGAAGTTTCTCCTTGGCTTATAAGAGAGGGACCTTGGATTTTTATGGTAAGAACAAGAAAGGAGTAAGCAATGACACCGGTAAAAATTATTGCTTTGGTTTTTATACTATTTGCATTAGTGAAGCTGCTCGTTATTGCCATAAATCCGAAGTCTTGGAAAGGGGTAGTGAAAAAGTTTTATGCAAAACCTCTTTATATCACAGTAATTGCTTTGATCCTGGGTGTAGTCATTCTTCGCAGCCTTCTTCAAGAGTTGACTATTGTTCAAATTTTTGCCTCAATGACGTTTATGATGGTATTAATGATGGTGCAATTTGCAGCCTATGGAAAAGAAATCACTGAAATATCGGATAAATTTCTTAATAATAGAAATATTTTAAAAAAGATTTGGCTTTCCCTGTCAATTTGGCTTATCTTAATGATTTGGGTGCTTGTTGACATTTTTGCCTAATTTTCTTTTAGCTAAACAACTAACTACTTTTTTTAATCATGTCGATCGATGGATTCATAGATTATAAACGCAGAGAATTCTGTAAGGACATTAGGTGTCCTGTGCAGTGTGAGCTTGATGCTCAAGAACAGGGCTCTGATGCTTATGAAAAAATCCGTTCGATCTGCAAAACGGATTGCAAGCGCACTACCTATCAATTTCACCATTGGTTAATCGAGAAAGGCTATTTAATAGTAAGGCTAAAGCCAAAAGAATAACATATAAAAAAGGAGTAAAGCATGGATTGGGGAATGAAAAACCGGTTAGAGAGACTTATGCCTAAGGGTAAATGTTTTTTTATGCCTATTGATCATGGGTACTTTCAGGGACCGACGAGCTGTTTGGAAAAACCAGGCCAGACCATAAAGCCTCTTTTGCCGTATGTGGACGCACTGTTTTGCACCAGAGGCGTATTGCGTTCGGCAATAGGCACTGATATTAGCAAGCCTATTGTATTGCGAGTCTCTGGTTGCACCAGCATGGTAGGAAAGGACCTTGCCAATGAGGAGATTACTACTTCAATCGATGAAGTCATCCGGCTCAATGCCTCTGCTGTAGGCGTTTCGGTTTTTATAGGAAGTGAATACGAACGCCAGACACTTTTGAATCTTTCTAAAATGGTAAATGAGTGCGAACGTTATGGAATTCCGGTGATGGCGGTTACCGCAGTCGGAAAAGAGCTTGAAAAACGTGATGCCCGTTATCTTGCGTTGTGTTCTCGCATCGTTGCCGAGCTAGGCGCACGCGTAGTGAAAACCTATTGGTGTGAAGATTTCCAAAAGGTTATATGTGGCTGTCCGGTTCCGGTGATTATGGCCGGCGGACCAAAATGCAAAACAGAAAAAGAGGTTTTTGAATTTGTTCACGACGGCATGAAAAAGGGAGCCGTTGGTATTAATCTAGGAAGAAACGTCTGGCAAAGTCCCCACCCTGTTGCCATGGCAAAGGCCTTGCGTGCTCTGGTGCATGAGAACGCTTCTGTCAAAAAGGCCAAAGCACTATTCGATGACTCCAAAAAAAGCAAATAGCATGCGCGTTGCGGTGTATTATAATAACCGCGACATACGAATCGAGGACGTATCGGTTCCTTCAATTGGTCCTGGTGAACTCCTGGTCAAAGTTATCGTCAGTGGAATCTGTGGAACTGATGCAATGGAGTGGTATAGGGTCAAGAAAGGCCCACGCGTGCTAGGTCACGAGATAGCTGGAGAAATAGTAGAATCCCAATCAGGCAAATACGAAGTAGGCCTGAGAGTGTTTGTTAGCCATCACGTGCCGTGTAATCAATGTAAGTATTGTTTAGCGGACAATCATACCGCATGTGAAACATTGCACAAAGGAAATTACGACCCCGGCGGCTATAGTGAATTTGTGCGAGTTCCTAAGATAAATGTCGAGCGCGGTGTATATGTTTTGCCGGACGATGTTTCCTATGAAGAAGGCACAATGATTGAGCCTTTGGCATGTGCGGTGCGCGGTCAGAGGGTTATCGGAATAAAAAAAGAGCACGTTGTTCTAATTTTGGGTAGCGGCGTCTCCGGCCTGATGAATATCCAATTAGCGAAATTAAAAGGGGCAAAGGTAATTGCGACCGATATCGATGCGTATAGATTAAACAAGGCAAAAGAATTCGGCGCAGACGAAGTTATCAATGCAAGAGAGAAGTTTAGTATTGAAGCTGATAGAATAATAATTTGTACAGGCGCCCCTCAGGCAATAGAGCAGGCATTTGCGTGCATAGATCGAAAAGGCATTGTGCTACTATTCGCTATTCCGAACAAAAATATTATCATCCCCACGGTAGATTTTTGGAGAAATGAGATTACTGTTACTTCATCCTACGGCGCTGCCTCACGTGATTTAGAAGAGGCATTGGATTTGATTAAGCATAAAAAAGTAAACGTAAGCGCTATGATTACCCATAAGCTTCCGTTAGAGAAGATTCAAGATGGCTTTCATATCGTTTCAGATGCAAAAGAATCCCTAAAAGTAGTAGTAGAGCCATAAGAGGAAATTCGTAGATTTTCCTTGACATAATGATACCAAAGATGTATCATTTAGCATTAACAAGCTCACGATGTGAGAGAATTCAGTGAAAGGAGGGTAGAAGTGGACAAAGAGAAATTAAAGAAGGTACTGGCCGGTTTGAGCATCGCAGGTCTTATCTCCGGTGGCCTCGCAAGTTCTAATGCAGCTGCAGGGGAAAAAGGTGGTTGCCCAATGGGTTCCTGTGGTGCAAAGGGGGCAGACGCAGCGAACGTTGAAGAGGGTAAATCTTCATGCGGTAAAGGTTCTTGCGGTAAAGGCTCCTGTGGCGCGCAAGCAGTAGAAGGCGCTGCCGAAGAAGCTGTAGAAGGCGCTGAAGGCGTTGTTGAAGAAGCCTTAGACGAGACCGAAGCAGCAGAAGAGGCTGCAGAAGGCGCAGAAGAGGCTGCAGAAGGCGTTGCCGAGGAAGTAGAAGAAAAAGCAACAGCTTCCTGCGGTAAAGGATCCTGTGGAAAAGGCTCCTGCGGAACATAATAAGTTGCCTTACATCAAGCGGCCCGTACAGTATTGCGGGCCGTTTTTTTTCTAAGCGAATGAATACGAATTCCATCGATAGTATTTTTCCTATCTGCAAATCAATTCTAGGCACTGCTGTATGGAGCCGATTGATACCTAGGCTTGGTGTAGCATCAGAGCCAGAAGCATTCCCGAATGCATTGGAGTCGGTTAGGGCTGATTTTTCTATTCCAGAGTTCTTGCCAGAACTTGCCCGCGTAGAGTTGATTCGATATAAAGTTTTCAATGCCGATGTGCCTATTCTAGAGGGAAGAGAAAAATATGAAGTCAACCCAACGCTTGAAGTACTAAATCTTTCATGGAAGCTTTCACCCCTCTTTATAAAGGAAAGGAATATTTCGGCTGTTAACCCAGAACCAAAAGATGAATGGGTTATAATATGGAGAGGGATTCCATCAGGCAAAATAAGGATAGCAGCTGCCTCAAAAACCGAGCTGCTTGCAATTAAGGTTGCGTTTGAAGGGTTAAGCTCTAAGGAAATAGCGAAGTCTAATAATGTTTCAGAAGAAGACATTGACGTTGCTTTGTTGCGCGCAGCTAAGAAAGGGTTGCTCATTGCTCCTCGTTCGCGCCTTCGTAGGGATACACGTATTTTTTCCGAAGGCGAAAAGGCACCAGATCAGTTCGTAACTGCTAAGACATTTACCATCCAGTGGCATATTACTCATGCCTGCGATCTCTTCTGCAAACACTGTTATGATCGCAGTAAACGATCTCCGCTCACTCTTGAGCAGGGAATTAAGATCCTTGATGATTTATATTCATTTTGTAAGCAGAGGCGTGTTAGGGGCCATGTGTGTTTTTCAGGCGGTAATCCTTTTATGTACCCACAATTTGCACAGCTCTATCGCGCTGCGGCTGATCACGGATTTTCTACCTCAATCTTAGGAAATCCAGTATCGCGCTCACAACTTAAGGAAATAGTTGATATCCAGAAACCCGGATATTTCCAGGTAAGCTTAGAGGGTTTAGCAGAACACAACGATGCAATACGCGGAAAAAGGTTTTTTAAGCGCGTAATTGAATTCTTAAGTGTACTTGCCGACTTTAAGGTTTCTTCGGCGGTGATGCTTACTCTTACCAAAGAGAATGTTGATCAGATTTTGCCGCTTGCAGAGAAGTTGCGCGGGCAAACAGACTATTTTACATTTAACCGTCTTTCGCAAGTAGGAGAAGGAGCGCAGCTTCAGCTTCCCACGCCAGACAAATATATTTCATTTCTTAAGGAGTATGTGAAGGCCTCAGAAAAAAATCCTATTATGGGATTTAAAGATAATCTTATCAACATTGTTCTTGACCAGCAGGGCGATGCGCTTTTCGACGGCTGCACAGGGTTTGGGTGCGGGGCAGCGTTTAACTTCATTGCAGTGCTTCCTGATGGCGATGCGCACGCCTGTCGTAAATTCCCTTCCCTTATTGGTAATGTTCTAAAGCAAGGCATTGCCGAAGTGTACGATTCTGAAATCGCCCAGAAGTATCGCCGGGGCTGCAGCGCCTGCGATGGATGCAGGCTTAGAGCTGTCTGCGGAGGCTGTCTTGCCATTGCCCAGAGTCACCGCCTTGATATATCAGCAGAAAAAGATCCTTATTGTTTTATTAAGGCGTAGTCTCTGTTTAGTTTTATTTGGTGCTCGGGTTAACTATCAATTGACTAATCTGGCAAAATCTATTATAATTTTCCCATCTACTGCCTAGGTGGATGTTGTAGAAAAGAGTATATTTTTCAACAGGTTGGGAGTTTTGCAGTAAGGAAATTCCTTTCTAAAATGCACCAACCAAGAATAAGGATGTAAAAGAGAAAGGAGAAGCATGAGTTTAGTTCACCTGACGGATAAGAATTTTGATAGTGAAGTTTTAGCATCGAAAGAACCGGTATTAGTCGATTTTTCAGCAGAATGGTGTGGTCCCTGTAAGATGGTTGCACCGATTATTGAAGAATTAGCAAATGAATACGACGGCAAGATCAAAATCGCAAAGCTCGATGTTGATGAAGGTCAGGGGGCTGCAACGAAATACAGCGTTATGGCGGTTCCTACCTTGATGTTTTTTAAAGATGGTGCAGTAGTTGAGCAAATTAGCGGAGCGCTCAACAAGAGCCAGCTTAAGAGCAAGATCGATAAGAATTTATTATGAGCCCTAAAAGGATATTTATCGCTGCAACCAGTCAAAATGACGGTAAGACTACCGTTTCTCTCGGGCTTTTATTTAATTTACGAGAACAATATAAGAACATTGGATTCATAAAGCCAATCGGGCAGCGGTATCTTGAGGAACAAGGGGTAAAAGTTGATGAAGATTCTGTATTAATTGAGCGCGCGCTTGAGACTTGTCAGGTGCAATGCGGGCTTAAAGATATGAGTCCGGTTGCGGTGGAGAGAGGCTTTACTGAAAAATACATACTTGAGCCCGACAAAGAAGCAATTACTAATCACATCAAAGAATCGTTTGGCCGTGTTGCCAAAGATAGAGAATTAGTTATTATTGAAGGCACCGGACACGCAGGGGTGGGAAGCGTATTTGATCATTCTAACGCTACTGTGGCAAAGCTTTTGGGAGCTAAGGTTGTATTGATTTCTTCAGGAGGTGTTGGTCGACCTATTGATGAGATCATGTTAAATAAAGCACTTTTTGAAAAGATGGGTGTTGAGCTTTTAGGAGTTATTGTAAATAAAGTACGGGTTGAGAAATTTGATAAGGTCGATAAACTGGTGCGTAAAGGTTTGGCTAGGCAGGGTATTCGTACACTGGGGGTAATGCCGTTTTACCCGATGCTTACCGCTCCGACGATGGGTCAGATTATTGAGGAGACTTCGTTTGAACTTCTCTCAGGCGGAGAGCACCTGGAAAATAAAGCAATCAATGTAATTGTGGGGGCAATGGAACCGCATAACGCCTTGAACTATTTTAGTGATTACAGTTTAGTGATTACCCCCGGTGATAGAGAGGATATGATTACGACAACGCTAAGTCAACATCTTGCCAAGGCAAGAAATGAAGGAGGGGTGTTTGTTTCGGGTATAATTCTTTCAGGAGGAATTAGGCCGCATCCTGCGATTATGAAGATGCTTGAGAATTCAAACATACCGATTCTTTTTGCCAAGAAGGATACCTATACGGTTGCCTCAAAAGTACATGATTTAGCGGTAAAGGTTCGTCCTGAAGATACGGAAAAGATTCAAAAAATTGTCACGATGGTTAAAGGGTTCGTCGATATAGAAGCTATTATGGAGAATTTATAAATTACCTTATGGATACTATTATTAATCATTTAAGAGAGAGAGCACGGCAGCAGATCAAAACAATCGTTTTGCCCGAAGGTAGCGATGAGCGCATTCAAAGAGCTGCCCAGATTGTTGAGGCAGAGAAGATTGCCAAGACAATTGTTTTGGACACGAAAACGCTTGACCCCGAAAAGATACAGAAGTTTTCTGAAGAGTATTGTATGCTACGGAAAAAAAGAGGCATCTCTATGGAAGATGCCCAGAAGAAGGTATCTAACCCTCTTTATTATGCGGCAATGATGACCCGTATGGATTTTGCCGATGGATTTGTCGCCGGGGCGGTGCATACAACCGCTGACGTAGCCAAAGCTGGCTTTCGTTGTATCGGACTTGATAGTCGCTACAAGACATTTTCGAGTTCTTTTATTATGGCGATCCCCAATTGTGAATATGGTGAATCGGGAGTATTGGTGTTTTCAGATTGCGCCATTGTGCCGAATCCAAACGCTCAAGCGTTGGCACAGATTGCAGTCGCCTGTGCAGAATTAACACATCAGGTGCTGGGGATTGTTCCGCGAGTTGCTATGCTCAGTTATTCTACCAAGGGTTCAGCAAAAGGCAGCGAGATTGATAAGGTGGCAGAAGCAACGCAAATCGCCAAAACCATTAATCCTGACTTAATCATTGACGGAGAGCTGCAGGTAGATACCGCTATTATTCCTGACGTAGCTCAGAAGAAAAATCCCGACGGAATTATTAAAGGTGATGCAAATGTGTTGATCTTTCCTGATTTAGAAGCAGGCAATATCGGCTACAAAATGGTTGACCGGTTCGCAAAGGCTAGATCAATCGGGCCGCTTTTGCAGGGTTTGAATAAGCCCTGCGCCGATTTATCCAGAGGCTGCAGTGTTGACGAGATCGTCGATACTGTAGCCATCACCGCACTGCGAACTCATAAACATAATGAAGAAAAATAGACATTTAGAAATCCTCGTTCTAAACAGCGGAAGCTCTTCTATAAAATATCAGCTTTTCCTAATGCCGCAGGAGAAGATATTAGATAAAGGTTCAATCGATAACATTGGCGAAAGCGGAAGTAAGATAAAAAATCACCAGCAGGCATTGATGATGATATTGTCTAAGATTTCGCACATTGATGCGGTGGGCCATCGCGTAGTGCATGGCGCAGACCGATTCAAGGCTCCTGTGCGCATTAATAGTTCTGTGATAAAAAAGATTAAGCAATGTATACGGCTCGCACCCTTGCATAATCCGGCGAACCTAGCAGGTATTACATGTTGCACACGCATGCTTAAGAATATTCCTCAGGTAGCGGTATTCGATACGGCGTTTCACCAGACGATGCCGCGGCATGCGTATATGTATGGGCTGCCTTACCGTTTCTATAAAAGACATCACGTAAGAAGGTATGGTTTTCATGGTACTAGCCATGAGTTTGTTTCAGAAGAGGCAGCCAAGAGACTCAAGAGGCCGCTGAAAAAGTTAAGGCTTATTACGTGTCATCTGGGAAGCGGCTGCAGTATGTCTGCGGTACGCTTCGGACGGTGTGTTGATACGAGCATGGGGTTAACTCCTCTCGAGGGTTTATTGATGGGTACGCGCACCGGAGATATGGACCCTGCAATCGTTACATTTTTGCAAAAGCATCTCGATATAAGCCCAACGAAAATGGATGAGATTCTTAATCGTGAGAGCGGTCTTAAGGGTGTAACGGGCATCAGTAATGATATGCGCAAGATTACTGCGGCATCAAGGAGCAATGCACGCGCACGTTTGGCTCTGGAGATGTTTATCTATCGAATTAGAAAATATATTGGAAGCTATATTTCGGTTTTAGGAGGCGCTGATGCGGTTATTTTTACCGCCGGTATCAGTGAACATCAGCCGCGCATCTTAAAAAGAATCAATCAAGGTTTATTTGTGCATCTTAAGAAAAAACCAAAGATTTTGATAATTCCCACCGACGAAGAACGTATGATCGCCAGGCAGACGTATGCGCTTATTGCGTAACCAAGGCCGATTGTATTTTTCAAAGAGGTGAATGAAAATGAAAAAACGCGCTGTAATGATTATTGCCAATAATGGATTCCGGGACGAAGAGTTCCAAATCCCTAAGCTTATTTTTGAAGAAAATGGGGTAGAGGTAACGGTTGCTTCTTCAAAACTCTCGCAGGCTAAAGGAGTATTAGGAGCCGAGGTTAAGCCTGATATGCTTATTAGCGATATCATCGTGAATGATTTCGACACGATTGTTTTTATTGGCGGCGGTGGTTCAAAGGAGTACTGGGATAATGCAACAGCCCATAAAATTATTACAACTGCTCATTCAGTAAATAAAATTATCGGTGCTATCTGTATCGCGCCGGTTACTCTAGCAAACGCAGGAGTGCTTAGCGGCAGGAAAGCAACTGTCTTTAACGCGGAGATACAGAGAATGAAATCCAAAGGAGTAAACTGTACATCTAATCCGGTTGAAAGAGACGGTAATATTATTACTGCCAACGGACCTAACGCTGCATCAAAATTTGCAGCTTCAATTGTGGAGGCGATGAAGTAAAATGTTGCAAACAATGTGTAAATCAAAGATTGCTAACGCAAGGATTACTCAAACAGAATTGCGTTATGAAGGAAGTATTACTATTGATGGCGTGCTTCTTGATGAGGTGAATATCCTACCGGGTGAAAAAGTCGAGGTGCTCAATTTCAATAACGGTTCACGCGTCGAGACCTATGCGATTCGAGGTGAAGACAATTCAGGATTGATCTGCTTAAACGGACCCGCAGCACACACCGGAAAGGTAGGAGATGAGCTTATTATTCTTGCCTATTGTTTCGCCGAGGAAAAAGAAGCACCGTCTATAAAAACTAAAATAGTCTATTGTGATGAAAGAAACAAAATCAAAAATTCGGCTTTACGGTGATACTACCCTTCGTAAGAGGGCTAAGCCAGTAAAGACAGTCACTGCCGCAGAAAAGAAGATTTTTGAGAAAATGCTTGAGACTATGCGGGAAGAAGGCGGCATCGGATTGGCAGCGCCACAAATCGGGATAAGTAAGCAGCTTTTAGTGGTTGAGGTAGGCAATGAGGTGTTTATGATTGCTAATCCTAAGATTACCAAAATGACGGGCTGTGATAGCCTGGAAGAGGGTTGCTTAAGCTTTCCTGAAGTAGCTATTAAAATTAAGCGACCAAAAAAGATTAGCCTCACCTGTTTGAATGAAAATAACTGCGCAATCGAGATTGAGGCAGATGATATTATTGCTCGAGCGATTCAGCATGAAATGGACCATCTAAAAGGGAAATTAATCGTCGACTACGCAAGCTTGGCGGATAAAATACGTTTAAAAAAGAAACTAGACGTGATCAAAAAGAAATCGAAGCAAGGAAGGTAGAGATGAGTGAATGCGTAAATAAAGAAAAAAATCTGCAGATGTGCAATTGCTCGTATGAGCCATGTTCGCGAAAAGGAATTTGTTGTGAGTGTATGGCGTACCACAGGAGAAACGGAGAACTTCCCGCCTGTTATTTCTCGCCCGCAATTGAAAAGACGTACGACCGGTCAATAGCAAATTTTATCCGAAATAATAAAAAATAATGAACAGATTACCAGAGTGGTTTACAAAAAAAATCCCTCAAGGGAAACAGATAAAGACACAGCTAGAGCATTTCAAGCGGCTCCAGCTTCATACAGTATGCGAGAGCGCACACTGTCCTAACATTGTTGATTGTTTTAATAGTAAAAGAGCAACCTTTATGATTTTAGGAACGGTGTGTAGCCGTGCCTGTCGATTTTGCGCGGTAAACAAAGGTATTCCTCAGGATGTCGATAGCTTAGAGCCCATACACATCGCTGAAGCGGTACGTGATATGCACCTATCTCATGTGGTAGTTACCTCAGTGACTCGCGACGACTTGCCCGACGGTGGAGCGCATCAATTTGCAAAAACAATAGAACAGATTAGGGCGTGTAATCCGCAAGTGGTAATTGAAGTCCTTATACCGGATTTTAAAGGAGATTTAGAAAATATCCAAATGGTGGTTAGCGCAAAGCCCGATATTATTGGTCATAATCTCGAGACGGTTCCACGGCTATATTCTGACGTTCGACCGCAAGCAGATTATTGCAGGTCATTGAGGATATTAAAATCAGTTAAAGATTTAAATCATTCTATGTATACTAAGTCAGGGATTTTGCTTGGTTTCGGAGAATCGTTTGAAGAAGTAGTCCAGTCAATGAAGGATTTACGGGATGTTGAGTGTGATATTATAACGCTTGGGCAATATTTGGCACCTTCCAAGCAACATAAGCAAGTTGAACGATATGTTTCGCCGGGAGAATTTCAAGAGTTTAAAGAGATCGGCATATCGCTAGGCTTTAAGTCTGTTGCATCTGGTCCGTGGGTTCGCAGTTCGTACTATGCAAAGGAGTTGTTTCAAGAATGCATGATGTAGTTATTGTTGGTGCTGGTCCTGCTGGATTGATCGCCGCACTTTATGCGGCTCGGTCGAAGTTGGATACTAAAATCATTGATAAGATGATTCCAGGTGGTCAGATGTTGTTGACTGAAAGCATAGATAATTTTCCAGGTTTTCCAGGTGGAATTGAATCGAATGCTTTTGTCCAAAAGATGCAGGAGCAGATAAAAGATTTAGATGTAGAGGTTGATAATGCAGAACTTAAGGAAATTCGAAAAGAATCAAATTTTGTTGTTGAGAGTACCGACGGTCAAAAGCTTGAGTCAAAAACAGTAATACTTGCAACCGGTGCGCAGTATAAAAAGTTAGGCATTCCCGGAGAAGATAGATTAGCAGCTAAAGGGGTAAGTTACTGTGCGATATGTGACGGCCCGCTTTTTAAGAATAAAGATGTGATGGTTATCGGCGGAGGAAACGCGGCGGTTGAAGAGGCTTTGACCTTAGCGCGCTTTGCCAAAAAAGTCATCTTGATCCATCGAAGAGACCAATTACGAGCGGTTAAAATTTTACAGGATAAGGTTTTAAGCAACAAAAAGATCGAAGTAATCTGGGATACCGTCCCGATTGAATTTACAGGTCAGCAAAGGTTGGAGTCGGTTAAGGTAAAAAATGTAAAATCCAATGCCGAAAGTATTGTAGAGGTCCAAGGCGCGTTTGTTTCTATCGGTTTTATACCAAATACAAATTTATTTAAATCACTTGTAAAATTGGATGAAGGTGGGTATATTGTTACCGATAATGATATGGCTACCTCGGTTGAAGGGATGTTCGCATGCGGAGATTGTAGATTGAAGAGTTTGCGACAGGTAGTTACCGCATGTGCT
>JBHPFN010000013.1:0-47073 GCA_042571725.1 Candidatus Omnitrophota bacterium | reverse complement strand
GAAGAGGTATCAGCAGAACCTTGAAGCGGTTGTTTTCTTCTTCTGCGTGAGCGTTTTCGAGCAATCCTGCGACCAACAATAAGAGCAGCTACCACTACTACGACACCCATGGCCACTCCAAACATATCCAACCCTACAAAATTCGCACCTTCGCCAGTCTCTTCGGTTGAACTCGGAGGCATGGTTAATGCGCGCGCTGAAGCAAGCACGGTTTCTGTATACTCTCTGCTCAATCTGTGCGTGACCACTTCCTGCTGGAATCCAAAGCCTTCCCAAAGCTCCCTTTCCTCATCTCCTAATGCATGAACCCTTACCTCTCCCGGGCCAAGCTCTTTGGCGCGCATAATCGCCGGTACAAGTAACAGCCTGGTAATATCCGCCAATCCGCGGCCCGCTTCGTTACGTGTGGCAATTGCGCGTCGCTGGATAAAGAAGTATACATCGCCGGTATGCGCATCTGAGCGTTTGCTTCCCATTATCACCGCCTCGCATAACTCCCGCTCGGAAACAACCATATACAATTCCGGCTGCAGGAACCGGCGCTGCGCTCTCTCCCATGCCCATCGCTCTGTTTCTCTTGATATCCAACGCCGTTCTAAATCTACCCACGTAGCATTTCGTATCTGAACCCGCACCACTTCTCCTGTATCGCGATCCTTAAGAAACCAGGTAAGATTTCTGAGGATACTTCGGGCGACAAACCGTTCGATTTCTTCTGCGGAGATGTCTCTGCCGGCGGAAGAATTATCAATAGTCACATCAGCGGATCTACTGGCGTAATGCAATTCCTCTCCGGCTGCAAGCAGCTGAGCATAACTTACATCAGCTGGCAGGCCTTTTGCCTCTGCCTTTTCTCTTTCTCTTTCATATATCCTCATATATCGAATATCATATCGCTTAACAACGAGTCGAATGAGCACATCAAGGTTTTCGAGGCCAGACGGCAATAGGTCAACCGCTTCATAGATTAAAAAGTCAACGCCGGGATTGTTACCGATTATTTCAGAGAAATCAAGCGGGGTAGAGCGTACAAAATCCTGTTGATCTTCTACTGCAACGCGGAACCCTAAATTGGTAAGGGCTTTTTGTAAATTCAAAGCCAGAATTGATTTGCCAGAGCCGGGATTACCTTTTACCATAATAACAACGGGTCTCTCTCTGCCTTCAGTCTTATTCGCTGTGTAGGCCTTGGCTATTACACTGCCTGCTATGCCTAAACCCGAAAATAGATTTTGTGGAGCTTCTGCAGGACTGCCCGATGAACCCTCTGCCACACCTAAGACCATCGGCGTAGCAGCCAGATTTGCAACTGTTGAAAAGAGTGCGTTAAGCATTCCTCCCGATACATCAAACCCGGTGAAGTTGGCTACCGCGCCTCTGTTAGGTGCTGGTGCCAATGCTTCAAAGGTACGGCTTACCTCAAATCCTGAAGAAGCCTTTGCGCGCTCCACCAGATCGAGCCAAGGTCCAGCCAAGCCGGTTCTATATCTACTGACCAACGCCGGGAAGCCTCTATCAACAAGCGCCTGTATGCCGTTCATTCCAGCACCATTTCGTATCGCACGCATATAAAGTTCGTAGACATCAGGCGCATAGATAACGATATCTCGTGGCCAATGAATAAGCGCTCCGTGCAATACCGCAATCCACTCAAGTGTACCGAGGTCAACGATGGCTCTGGCTTCGCCCAAGTGAGGCCACAGTTCTAAAAATGCCTCACGGCCAATAGCTGCCTCGAGGCTGGGGATATATTCTACAATCAGGTCATGTCCGCAACCGGGTTCGGTAAGGTTGTCCACAAGCCACAGCAGACTACGATATCCATGCCGATCAATAATTGCGCTGTACACCTTCCATCTCCACGTCATGTAGGCATAGGGCATACCGCCTCTTTCAACCCTCCTTTGTGCTTCTTCTTCGGTTATCTCGCCATTACCTGCTATACCCAGAATTATAAAGGAGCTGAAAAGATTTCTCGCGAAAGAAATAAGTACGCCAAGGGCTCCTCCTGCAACATCAAACCCTGTAAAGTTGGCTGCTTCGCCAGTAGCGGTGCGTGGCTGAACAAAATTAACCTTTATGGTCACGCGTGTCTGTTGCGTGATATCGCTCTTACCTCTCTGTACCAGACGATAGAACGGTCTTCCATCCCGGTCAAACACACCCTTAACTGCTTCTCTCTCCCAGCGCATTCCTAAGCTCTCAATAACAATGCTATCCGGAAAACGAACGATATTTAGCATTCCCCTGTTTCGTTGCGGTTCGTCCGCTCGATGAGAAACTAGGCTCCTAACTAATGCCTCATCCGGATTGCTCCAGCCAAGGCCGTTATCTAACACCACGAGTTGTAAAAATTGTGGTTTCTGCTTAGCGCCATATCCAATCGATACGCGCACATGGGCACCGTTTGCATGTTCCAATACGTTAAAAAATAATTCTATATTTGAACCGAGAAAAATATTCCGAAATCTTCTGTGATCATACCCAAGCCCTGGAAAATCTCTCATTAAACCTTCTATATCTTGCAAAAGTTTATAAACCGGACCTCGAGTATTCAATACTAATTTACCCCATTCACGAATAGCTTCAGTTCTATCTTTTGCCGAGGGGATAAAGAAATCTCCTATTTCTTCCACCCTCGTGGAACCACTACTATCTACATTCGCCTGCGCAGCTAAACCTAACGTCATGCCAAAGGAACCCAATAAGCCAGATACGCCGGAGAGCACATTCTCAAAGCCACCCAGCGCAACAAAGCAACTTGCTTCGGGCTCAGGATGTGCTAATGATCTTAGGTGATCATCGACTTCCTCAAAGAATTCTCTGCCGCGGCTGCGCATGCCTCGCGTGAATCTCTGCTCTGTCATCCCGTGACGCGCCTCAACAATAGCCCTGTTATACACATCTAGTTCTGCATCTGATGCCCTGGCAGCCATCATCCTTAATGTTAAGATAAAATGCGCTGCTGCCTCTGGGCCAAGATACAGACGGGTTTGTTCTAAGCAACTTTCCGTATGGCTTGGAAGAACGAAGCGTCGATTACCAGCATTGATACCAAGCTGCTTACCCCAATCAATATATAAAACATCGATGTCTCTACCTTCACCAACTATATACGTATGCACCGGTAAATTATCAAACTTGTGGGTAACGCGTACCACTCTTCTCATATCAAACATGCGGAATAGTTTCTCTGCCAAACGCTGCGCAACAATAAGCTTCTCTTCCGGGGTAAGCGTAGGAGCTCTCTGGTCAATCACTCCGTTTACCAGCCACTCTTCAACAATAATTCCTGCGCGCTCATCACCGTAAGGAACGCGTGGACCAAGATGAATTTCCGAAGCCTCTACCGAACGCCTCACCTCATCCGCTACTCGTCGAGTATGGGACGCTTTCACATTATACTTTATAAGAATTGCTCTGGCTGGTTCCGGACCTCTTACTATCAAGTGATGCGCCCATGAACGATTGCCGCCTACAATTCCGGGTCCCAGCTCAAAATCAATCTTTCTCAATTCGATCTCTTGCATTCTGGCAAAAACCTTAGCAATGATTGTCTGAAGATTAAAACCATTGTCTGCTTCAACGATACGCTGTGCTTCAAACACCGCTACGAGCACATCGCGCACTAAGCTCGAGACGATAAGCGTTGAACCACTCGCTCGTATACCCTCAATAGTAGCCTCAACGACTCTCTCAACCCTGCCTGCGTCTAAACCTGCTTTGGAAAGTATGGGTTGCAATAAAGATCTTAACTCTCCTTCGCGTATGCCAAAATGCTCCTCGATTCCTACATGGGCGATTACATCCTCAATCACTGCGATGCCGCATCGAGAATCATCTATGCCCGCACGATCTAATTTGAGAAGAAGCGTGTGGCGTGCGCGAGAAAGCGGCGTGCCTTCATCAATGACCAACATTCGATGAAGTTGTTGACGGTCAAATTCTGTTAAGATGCGCACGGTTCTGCTTACCCTAAAGAACTCTCTCCAGGCTTGTGCCATTGATGCCGTTTCATCGTGCGTCGTAGATCTACTTAACTCTCCTTCGGCTTCATCCACGAGTCGCTTATACAGCTCTCTTGATTCTTTCTGAGACCATGCCGGATCAGTCAAAGCCTGTACAAAACTTCTCCAGGCATAGAGTGAGCCTGTGGTGGATAATTCTTCTCTAAACAGATACGCGCTATCCTGTATAAATCCTCTTATCTGTCTTTCTAAGGCAGAAGCGTGCAATCCTGTTAACGCAACTGAGTTTGACCAATCGATAAGCTTAAAACCTAACTCAACCCCGAGTCCTTCGATAATAGTGTGTGTTGCAGGAATATTAGAACGGTACAGCATAACACCATCGGAAATCATTCGATGGAGCGCGCGGGCCAATTTGCTGCCGAAAAGTCTGGCTTCATCATCGGTTAAGGTTATTCCGATATGGCGCACATCACACATCTCATCGAGCTTTGCCTCAACAATAACCTCTACATCAACATCAATAACCTCAGGACCCAGCTCAACCCTTGAACCATACTGCGCCCTTGCTGTCTCTGTTTCATTATTAGGTTTCTTTACGTAGTAAGAGGCAAGCGGTTTACCATCTTCGCTGGAAACCACTTCAATGACTGAATCAATCCTGCTAGATAATCTCGTAGGCTCACTTACATTCAAGGTTATGCTCTCAGCAGCTACGCCCAGCTTTGCGGCTATTGCATTTTTAACTGAAGCATCGCCCGCATCAAATGCCACACCCAGCGGCATAAAGCCAAATCCAAACCCAGTAAAGCATGCGGAACTGCCTTCGGGTGCACCCCGCCCTGAATCCCCTTCGGTTTCGTACCAGGTTAAGAATTCAGCTACACTCAATTTGCCTTGCGGGAAACTTCTGCCTACTGCTCTTGCGAGGACTTCTTGCACATCATCCCGCAAGATTAATGCTTTGCCTGGATTGAGGCCTTCTTCTCGCAAGCGACTTATTACTCTATGCATTTGATCAGCTAAGATTGTTCCATAGTCTACGTGAGAGTCTCCACCAAGGACTCTTTGCATAAACGTATTCCTATCTAACGATGGGTCTACGCGAACAAAGCCTTCGGTTGAAGCAAATGTTCCCGCAAGAGTTCCACGCAACATCCATGCATGGCTTGATGCACTTGCATTTGGAGCAACCCGCATATATCCTCTGGTGCGATCAAGCGTGCTACCTTGAGCTATGCGACCAAAAAGACCTCTTGGCGCAGCTGTTCCAATCTTGTAATCCCAAATCTTTGCGCTCTTGCCTGCGCGCCTTGCCTCAAATCCAAATGCATCCCTAATAGTTCCCTGCGCAATAATAGAATCGGGTAAATCACTATGTTGTTCCAGCACACCCCTAAACGCTGCAGGCATTATCCCAAAATGCTCACGCCCATCACCGGTTATGGCAGCCAGGAATATATAAAGTTTTTTGTGGAAGGTAACTCCTTTGGGTAGGCGCAGATCTAATCCCCCGCTAAACCCTGTAAACATCGCAGCCTCGCCTTCTGCAGTGTCGCCATCTCTTGCGCGAGACAAATTTCCATTCGCGCTGTAGGCTCTGATTGTAATCAGGCCTGTATCCACATACGTGCCCTCGGGCACGCCTAATGTTTCGAGGACGTGCGGACTTCTCCCTGTATCAAATTCCCAGCTCGCTTCATAGCCTACTGCGCTGCTCGCAAGTAACATATTCGCAATCGCAGCACCCGCATCGAGATGAACGAATAAATCTTTGGCACGCTTTTCTGTAGTAGTGCTGTGTCTGGAGACCTTGCGTACCCTCACGGCTCTCTTCTCGTTACCAATTACCTGAATCTGCAATGATCCTTCTGAGGCGTTCTCGCCTCTTATAATGACGAATTCCGGTGTTTGGAGATTCTTCGCCGTCGGTGCCCATCTGGCTGCCTCTAAGATATCGACAAGGCCGTCCTCCAGCTTACGAGGAGCCATAGCGGCGACGGCTGCAGGGTAATGCATTAGAAGGCTAAACATCCAAAGGCTGCTGTCATCTCGCTCAAGCGTACTGAGACCGTTTTCCAAAATCTCGCCTTGCGCGTCGCTATCTAAGCTATACTCTACTTGATTGACCATGCGCGCTTCTGCCTCAACCGCTGATTCATCAACCGCATCTGCTTGCCATCTTCCCTGATGGATTCTTTCTTCAATAGGACGTCTTTTTGCCACGCGGGCAGCCCGGCTCGGATACCCTAATGGTATAATTGCAATAGGTGTTAATGTTGCGCTGGTCTTTAAAATACGGGCGGCTGCCTGCTCATCAAAACTGCTTATCCACAGAGAACCGATACCCTGCGCAGTTGCAGCAAGCAAGATTGCCTCTATAAAGATTCCCGCAGAGATGACTGTCTTCGCCCTATCCCTCTCAAGCGCTTCTTGCTTGGCAAAAAAGACTAAGGAAACCGGTGCCTGTGCAGACTGCGGCTGCCTGCCACTTTTTATCTCTAGACCGAGTCTTCTTCGTTGTTTTTTATTTTTTACTATCCTGATCTCAAAGGCATCTGTTTCGATAAATTGCCCTACCCATTCTTTCGCATACGCTACTACTCTCTTTAGCCTTATTTCATCTATGCTTCGCGAGGGATCAAAGTGCCGAATGCTTCTACGGGAAAGGAGCATATGATTAATACTCGTCAATAGTGTATGTGTATCGGGACGGTCAAATAGAAACGCGGCTGTTACATATTCACCTACTAATCGTCCATAATCACGATAACGTATTGCCAGTTGGTCTGCGCCTGAGAAGTGATAACGTCTTTCGATGACGAAACCAACGAGAGCCGTTACACCAAGAAAGATAAGCCAGCCGCTTGTAATGATAACGCCGGAAGAAATTACAAACTGGATATTCAAGATTCCGAAAATAATGGATGCGATTCCAAACACAGGCAGAAGGAAACGTCGTGCTTCAACATCTCGGTGCTCAATCATGGTTTCGCTTAATACATGCAATAAACCATACTCTTTACCCAATCTGAAGCTTTCAATATTTGGACGCGCTGAAAGCTCAATGATCCCGGCAAGAGCATTAAGTAAGGCAACAAGCAGCAAAATTGAATGAGAAGTAAGCATAAACGCAATAGCGGTAAGCGCCATAAATACGGCGTTGCCGGCTATGCCGCCTAAATCAAATTCTTTCTCAGGCTCAATCTCTACCTCGCCGGTAAAGAGTATTCCTTTCCAGGTCCAGTTGACAGCCTTACCATTTTGCTTCGCAAAGAAAATATGTCCTAATTCATGGACGAGCGTTGATCCACTTGCAGCAAAGATTACCCTCGGGAAAAAGTTGAGAATAGTATTTAATGTTCTTGAGCGGGTTCTAAATAGATTTGCGGCTAAAAGATTCTCAATGCGCAGGTTAGAGTTAGAATCAATGTTACCATGAGTCTTATTGAGGAATGTGCTCATTGAACCAAATAAACCACCCACTCCTAAGATATCCATGCCGGTAAAGGCTGAAGCCTCGGATGAAGCATCCTGACTCTCATACACCGGAAGCTGTGCCCTAAGAAGCGTGTGCAGTTTTACGTCTTCTGGTTTATTCTGGGTGACGATCCTAAGTCCTAGTTTTAATTCATCGAAGCTAAGCTGCTGCTCTAAGGCCTGGGCTAAAGATTGACCTTCTTGGACGGTAACCTTGGCAGCAACCTCTGCCGGGAATATCTCAAGCCCGCCATTGGCAGCGATTGTCTTTGCGATCGTCTCTTCCATCTGCTGGCGTATGCCCTGCCAGAGGTTTTGTCCGTGGAAGGCGCCGATGAGTCTGCCTAAGGCAAGTGATAACGAGAGGATCGCATTCATTCCTAAGTTGCCCTTACGCTGCATGAGGGAGGTTACCGCCTGGCTGTCTGCATCGGAAGCGATCTTTTCTCTTTGGCGGGCAAGTGTTGCTTCTGCGGTCAAGAGAGTCCTGTCAATGGTGGTGATATCAGTAAGTGTAGAGACCTTCTTGCCGACGAACAACCCTGCCAAGAGGTTCTCGACATTCTCCACCGCATTTAAACAGCCCTTGCCGCTGTAACGTTGTGCCCGATTCCAAAGGGTGGTAAGCGCCTCATCAGCTTTATCGGCAATGGCCTTATCAGTAACATCCTTGTTAAAGCGATAGGTGCCGTCTGGGGTGCGCTTAAATAGTTCAGCGTGTTGTTCGGTAAGTGCACTCTTTTCAATGATGCTGTCCACTAAGTGTATCGCCTCTCCCGTTCCGGCTGAGGTGCCAAGTGGAGTAGAGCCGGTAAATACCAGAATGCTCTTAAAGCGGCTGTGTCCGGGGATACCGGCGGTGACCTTAACCCCGACGGTAGGGATTCCTGCGTTGGTGGATTCCTCATAGGCGGTGACACTGGTGATGGTGAGCTGATTAAAGAAGTCCTCAATCGTTGCAGCAGAGACATCGCGCACTTCGCCGCCCTGTTGCTCGAGTGCGTAGGCTGCGGCTGCATCCTTCATCAGTTTTATAATCGCACCGTACTTAACCAGTCTTTCGGTATTAGCACCACCGCCTGCCTTTAAGCCCATGGCTTCAGCGGCTAAGGCGATCTGTGCTTCCATATCATCATTGGGTGATTTAGAGCGGTGGGAGACCACCAGTTCCAGACCATAGCCAAGGGCAGTGAGCATCGCCAGGGTTGTTTCAGAGAGGGTGCCGATCTGATTTGCCTTGATAAGGGCGGTGTTGATTAACCCTTTTTCAATACACAGTTCAATGGTGGCATCGTTGGTGGTGACTAAATCATCACCGATAATAAACAGATCCTGACCTGAGGCATCCAGCTGGAGTTTCCAGCCGTCATGGTCATCCTCGGCAAAGCCGTCTTCGATAGAGACGATAGGAATACCTTCATCGAGTGCGTGCTGGTAGAGCTCTAAGAGCTCAACGCGGTTCATCACGACTTCCTCGTCGCGGTATCTCCAGAACTTGTACATGCCGACTTCCCATTTTTCTTTTGCTTCGTCCGAGTCGCCGTATTTGGCTTTGTTATATTCGTTCTGTAATTCGCTGGTGGCCGGGTCAAGGGCGATGGCAACATGTTCACCTGCGGTATAGCCTAACTCTTCGATAGTCTGCTTCATAAGGCGCCAGAGTTTCTGCTCAGGTACCCTGTCGCCTGCGTCTTTAGTAATAAAGGTTGCCAGACCTCCTTCTAAACCGATACCCATAACACGGCATCCGGGGGTGCGCTCGATAATCTCTTTGAGTTTGCTCTGCATCTGCACGGTCATGCGTTGTGCCTCTTCGTAGCTTTCGGCGGCAAGCGGGATAAACATACCTTCCTGAAGCGAGATGTTGCTTTCAGGGTATTCTTTTTCGGTGTGTGCGCCACCCATGGCACAGTTACGATACCCCCAGGGCGCGCGGATCTTAATACCTTCGGCGACTAACTCCTGCAGACGGGTAGTGATCATCTTTTGTTTTACTTCTCTGGCCTTATCGATCCAGCGGGCTTCTGTAGTCTCTTCGGTGGAGGTCGACTCAGGGGTTTTAAGGCTGGCTTTAAACTTCTTGTACTCTCCTGCATCGGCAAAGAGGAAGTCTAAGAAGGCAACGGTGGTAACCCCTAAGAAGATTCTTCCTATATACAACAGCAGTGTATTCTGCAGGATAAAGCCTAAGGCAATCAGGATAAGGGCAAAGGGTAAAGAGAAGATGCTTAAGTTGCGGCTAGCCTCAGGGCCTGCGGCGGCAACCGCAGGGTTGTAGGGCGAATCCACGCTATAGGTTAAGCCGAACTTGTTAATGCCGGGGAATTTGCCTGCGGGCATCTTAAGGAGCATTTCTATATCCCAGAGGCGGCGGCTGATAAATCCCTGGGAAGCTCTTTGCTGGGCAGCGGCTAAGAGCTTATTATTAAGGGTAATCTGTTTGACCGCTTCAAGGTAGTGGCCTCTCTCGTGCCAGCCGACGGTAATCCAGAAGGTGAAGAAGGCAAAGAGTAAGCCGGTCACCATCTCTAAGATAAATGATTCAGGCAGGATATGTACGGTAGTAGTGATGCCTACGTCTTCTAAAATCCTCATGATGTAGTAGGGGAACAACATGATAGAGTGGACTGATACCAGGATAGCGTTAGCAAGTACCCACCCCTTTTCCAGGAAGCCGGGACGTGATGTCTTTGCGTCCTGTATGAATGCACCAATCCCTAAGATATCGATTCCGGTGAATAATGCAGCATCTGAATGAGCTATTCTTTGCTCAGGAGGCAACCTTTCTTCTATCTTTAGAATAATTAATTCTGCATCAGTTCCCGGGAACTCTAATCCTCTGTTTTTGGCCTCTACCAACATTGTATATACTGCTTCGTTAGGGCTTTCTTCATGTAAAAGCATTCTCTTGGCTTCATTTAAGATGCGCAGGGCTTCATATTTATCCTCGCCTTCTGCATCATCAGCTGACTGTTCTTCTGCTGCCCTGGCATACTCTTCTGCCTGAGTAAACAATCCTAAGTTAGAATATGCTATTGCCAATCTGTAAAGTATTTCTGCACGCTCTTCGTCAGTAAGCTCATCTCGCAATCTTTCTAAGAGCTCCACAATGATCGTGCGATACTTAACTTCAAATACTCGAGCGCGGCTGTTGCGTGTAGTAACCACAGTGTATACAGATATGATACCTGTGGCGGGGTCTATCTTGACACCATCTAAACTTCTAATCCATAAGCTATCTTTTATGCCGCTAGCTACAACGATTAGGTCTTCCCCAGAAGCTAAGTCATCTAAGTTAAATACTATATCCCAAGAACGCTGACCTGTTTCTTCTGTGCCGGGTTTCACAAATCCTAATTTATTAAGACGTCCGATTTCGCTTTCAGAGAAGTGATCTCGGTCTCTTTCTAAGTCGGAATGTTCTGCTTCTTCTTTTAAGGCATCTGCTGAGCAAAGCTGGGCAGATATATCCCCGCCTTCACAGACAATGATGGCAGCGTTTAATACTCCTTCTGGTGCTCCTCCTGCTCCAGAGATAAAATCAACCTTGCCTGTGTTTAAGGCAAATGCTGGCATGAGGGTTCCATCTTTATATACAATGAGGTTGCCGCTTTCGTAATAACCGCTTTCCTTAAGTGCATCTGCCAACTCCTTCCAGAAGGCATCGTAATCAGCATCATCTTCTGCATCAACTTCTCTGTGGGCTGTGATACCTGCTCTTAGAAGGTCTCTGATGAACTTCTTATGTCTTGGTCTATGAAGCAGTGCTGTAGTAACCTCTGAAGGATGTTTGTCAAGTGCTCGGGAGACTTCTAAAACGTTATAACCAATAGGTCTGGTTACATCAATGTTACAACCTGCTTCACTTGCTTTACTTCCAATAGCAAGAACATTTAAGTAAATATCCGGTGCGCTCAGCAAGCCACCTTTTTCAGCCAAGGCGAGGATTGATACGGTACTTATGACCAATTTCTTAACAGTGCCATTGGTGAGCTCAACCACATCCATAGCGAGATCAACTTCAGCATCATCTATTTCGTCATCTTCGGTTAAGAGAGCACCGCCAACTTTTTCTCCGATGTAGAGCATAGGAGCGTCGTCGCGTTCTCCTTCTCCAATAACTACTCTACCGTTTAACCAAGGTAAGACGTTGAGTGCTTTTCTAAACCAGTTAGTTGCTTCTCCATCAGCTAAGTCAGCAACAGGTTTTTTGTTGCCATTGGTTGCGCACCATCTGAAGGTATGTACTGCTGCTGATGCTGCTACCTGAATAATATGACCAAAGCGTGATGAGATGGATCCGTCTTCTTTTTCTTCTTTTTCACCGAGTTCTTCAACTACTCTTACACTCATTACTTTCTTTAAGATAGGGTCGCCGAGAAGATCAAGATTATCATTAATTTCCTGTCCTACTCTAGAGGTAAGATCTCCTTCTGATTCTGCCACCCCTAAGACCATAAAGGAGCTAGAAAGATTTCTCATAAGGGAAACAATTGCACCAAGCCCAAAGATATCCCCGCTGGTAAACATCGCCCCGCCGCTGGTTTGCTTGGCGTCAACCCGATTCTCTTGCGCTTCAGCTATGGGTTTCCAGCAGCTGAGCTTCACTGACTGACTCTGATCATCATAATAAACGTCTAAATCTTCAGTAAATCCACCGCGGGCTCTAAAGCGAAATATTGGAATTGCTCGCAACTCTTGCTGTAAAAATTGTGCTCCTGCTTTGATTGCCTGCGATACAATAGACTTAAGCGCTGCCAGCTCTTCGTTAGTAAGTTTTTCAGCAATTCTTTTCAGCTCATCGAATGGGGTCTCTTTGATATGCTGAAATTTCATACCAAGGATTGCCCGCGCGAAGTCATCATAGGTCAAGAATCCTCTTTCAATACATAGCTTGGCAAGATGAACCCATGAAGTAACATGTCCTGTTATTACAATCAGACCCGTTCCCTCTGGGAAAAGCTCACCTAACCTCTCCATTAATGCTGTCCCAAGACCTCTGCCTCTATGTAATTTACTTCTAATGAAAATCCCAAGACGAAGAATCACAGGTCGCCTGCGTTCTTGATCAAATCCAATTTCCAAACTTATGTCTCCTACAATCTCTCCTTGCTCACTAAAAATGGTAAAGAACTTCTCATCACTACCGTACTCCCATGGATCTCCGGGCCACAACCCAATCTCATATGTTCCAACTTCTCCTCTAACTTTTCCTTTCAGCCTCTCGTACATCACATCTTGATCTATGGGAGTTGCCGTGCTTAAAGACACGTTCTTTTCTGCGCGTGCACCTGATGCGTGAGAATCATCTGGCCCGATTGACACACCCAAAACCATACCTCCAGAGAACAATTCGGTTAATGGAGCCCAGTGGGCAAGCCAGTGGCTCCCTAAGAAGTAACCCTTCGACTCGCTCCTCACTACCGTTCGTCGCTCGCTCAGGGTGGTTCGACTCTTACCTCCAATGGTGAGCGAGCGAAGCGAGTCGAACCATAAAGCTGAAACTGGGGTCCCCTGAGGGTCAGCACCCATATCTCTAGCATTAGTGGGTACAGCACTCCCTAGTGCTACCTCGCTGGGTGCAGTTGTCTCGCACGAGGAGACCAGGTGACCCCAGTTCGCTAATAGAGAAGCGACCCCTACCGCCGCCACGGAACCTACGCCTCCTAAGTAATGGGCAAGATACCCGCTTATGAACGCGCAGGATACGGTAGAAAAAGCCGCTCCAAATATATTAAAATCGGTAAAGCACGCTACGCCACTTTCTGTTTCTGCTGAATCAAATAATGAGAACACCGTGCGCTCAAAACGTGCGTAACTTTGCTCTAAATCATCGTTAATACCATTTACTACAACCGCGTCATGCTGCCTGCTTGCTAATTGCGGTAAGGCCTCGACTGCTTCTTGAATCCGTATCTGAAGATGGGCGCTGTCAATTTCTATTCTTCTTCGTGTAATGATTCTGCGTGCGAACACTTCCAATGCAATGGGGCTCGATTGTATGATATCGTCAGGAGCGTGCGGAAGAAGCAATACCACCTTTGCCTGAGGGAACAGTTCTCTGATAAGCTGAATCGAACGCAGTGAAGTGGTGTCGAAGACTATAATCTTTCCTTCTCTTGCGATGGCCTCAAGTTCCTTCCTATATACACCGTACCAATACCCATGGCTGGATCTAACCATACTCAATTCATCTGCGTGGAATAGTGCTTCGAAAGTCTCATAATCGAGAAGGACTTTATACGTATCATGTAAGCTTGAGACACTATCTCTGGTTATGCTTCTGGGTCGAGTGGTTGCCAGATGCGGAAATACAAATCTGTCAGGATAGACCTCTAAAAGTCGGTGGATAAAGGTAGTCTTACCCGCACCTGAAATACCCGCAACGATAAGAACCCTGGCATTATCGACCAGAGCTCTTATTCCAAGTGGACCACCTATGCCGGTAAACATCGAAGCGCTGCCACCAGCGTCTCTCACTCTGACTGTCGGTCCAATGGCCTTTTCAATTTCAACAACGATGTCATCGATAAATGTGGGAGAAGTCTTCTCCAGCATCTCCCGTACGGTAATTCTCCATAAACGCATAGTATTGTATCTCAATCCCCATGAAATTTCTTCCTTGACGAGTACCATAGGAGTGAGATCAAATCTTCTTCTTAGAGTTCTCAATAATTCTAGGCCTTCATTTGCCCTTGTTCCACAATTAACATCTAGCACCATGAAACTAATGAATCTCCTTCTAATAATTTCTAATGCTCTATCGGCATCCTCTGCCTCCATTACCCGGTAACCCCTCGCCCTTAAAGCATCTACCGTAGATCTTCTAGAGTCCTTTTTATGGTCAGCCACCAATATCAGCGGCGCACTAGAACTATCTGCTGCCTCTGCAACTCCCAACACTAAACCTGAAAACATGGAGAGCGTTTTTCCAAGAGCCTCGATCCCCATTAAACCAAAAGAAGTAAAGAATGAGGCTGATCCACTCTCCGGTGTCTGTTGTGTTTGAATCTTAACCAGCATCCTGCCTATACCGTTGTTGGCTTCAAGGTCTTTTTCCATTACCACACCTGCGAGCTTATCGCCTTGGTGATCGATAAAGAAAATCCCTTCTTCAAATTGAGCTACGTCTTGAGCATTCTCTATAACGCGATTGAGCACCGCGGTAGCTACTGTTCGTTCAGCCGGGGTCCTGGTCATCAACATCAGCCCGTCTTCACCTGCAGCCCGAATCTCTTCTACTGCTCCACCAACAAAATCTTTACCTGTGGCTGCTTTTGTCAAAAGCACTAAACCTCTTACTGTATTGCTGTATTCACTTCCTGTTCTTACGCGCTCAGTAAGCATCTGCATAAGGTATGCCCATTCGGTCAATCCATGGAATCTTTGTATAAACCGAAGCCAATCTTCTTGGCTTATCATACCTAACCAGGTAGTGCCCTGATCTACCTTGCTAGGAGCCTCGAGCATTGATTCTGCGGCGGCCTCAAACTTCGCCCAGTGCGCCATATCGTCTTCTGCGGCCTCTCCCATCCAAGCGCCGATCATCCGGCCTACGCGTCGCTGAAGATTCTCTCGAGACAACCATGGAATCTCGGCAGAGAATCTATTCCAATCGCGTTCTTGTCTAAGCGCAATCTCTACTAATGCTGCACCGATATCAACCAAATACGTGAATGGCCTTGGTTCAGCAAAGCCTCGAGGGCCGTTTCCTGCGGCATCAAATATCCAAAAGAGTGTTGATGCAAAGAGGAATTTGCCCAATTTATCTACATCTATTTTTCCTTCATCATCGCTAAGATACCCTCTAAAATCTCTATCTTCAAATACCCAGTCCAAACGCATAATAGAAGGCGATGCGGCAGGTTGCGTGCCAACCCCCTCTAAATGCAGTCTGATAATCCAATAGAGTTCATTTGTCTCTTCGGTAGTTTGGTGGAATTCTTCCTTAAATGCATCGAATACGCCTCTGTCCAACAACATCTGAGCACTAATCTCATCGTGAGGCAGACCGGAGAAACCTAAACACTCTTCGGGTTTACCTACATCATGAAACAGCACAACAAACGCCCATCGTGCGAACAGTTCGAGATCGAATTTGAAGTGAGCTACATTCAGACTGTCTCTCAAACCCTGTAAGACCGCATTGGTGCGTGTACCGTCAAGATCTCCCAGTGATAATCTGGCCACCCTAATCTGTTGTGCCGGATCAGACACATAGCTTACGTTGTAAAACTGTAAGAATGCACTATATACTGCGATAATATGTTTGACTAACCTCTCTAAGGTTTCTCTATCCTGTGGAGTCAATTCAGCGCCCTGTCCTGCTTCGCGTTTTGCCTCTTGCATGGTGCCGGTAAAGAATGTCCGAAGCGGCCCTTCCATGTGCGGGGTCATGGTTGACTCAATTATCCTACTGTCAGTAGGTAGTTGTGCGAGGCTTTCGATACCGAATATCCTAAGGATAATATCCACCTTGCAGAATTCAAGCAGCCCTGTTGCCATACCGAGGAAGTTAAACGAGGCAAACATCGCTGCTTCACCTGTGCCGGCTCTTTTTGCCTCTACCTTATCGTAGAGCGCTTCATACTCCAGCACGCGCGATGCCCAATCAGCATCAAACCGCATTGCCTCCCGCATCCACTTTTCCCACTCTGCTGGATCGTTGTAATACATATCAATTGCCAGCTTAAATACTTCAGCGAATTCGACCGCAGTCGCATGCATCTGTTCAGGAAAATCATAGTTAAACACAGAGGCGGTAAATCTTTTGTGCGTTCCTCTATTCTTTACAAAGTCTGTCAATCCACCCGTAAAGGTTACGATACACAGCGTACCCTTAAGCGCAGCCAGTATGTTTGAAATCCCGCCCGGCTCATACTGAGAAGGCATAAAGAATGTATCTGCTGAAGCATATACTTGATTCGCAAGCTTCGAATCGTACACCTCTAAGAATGCAACCTGTCCTTCGTAACGGGGATCGTGCGCCAAATCACGCAGCTGCCGCACATCCTCGATGCCATCAGGATCGCCAGCCTCTCCCATAGCTACAAATTGAGGCTTTTCTCCGTTTGGTCCTCGTAAAGTAAGATACATATCGATAAGTCTAAGCCCGCTATCATCTATCGATTTAAACAGTATGGCGTAGCCTTTTTGTCTCACCAGTCGCGATATCGCGGCCATCATCAACGCATTGATATCTTCCTCAAGGCCGCCAAAGTACCTTCTCTTTTCAAGGGTAGTTTTATTCTCTTCTTTATCTTTAGCAATCAATCTATTGATTTTAACTTGCAGCGCTTGTTTACACTGCCTGTGTTTCCCGAATAACTCAGGATCATCAGCAGAAAACTGAGTAAATGCAATTCTTCTTAGCTCATCGACTACTTCCGTGAGTTCGCTTAAGTTCACGGGTCTATGTGCCTCAACGCTTGCGCCATTGTAGATACCCTTGAGTATTGTCTTTAGTGCTTGAATCGCTCTAGCAATAACGCCGCCCAAGCCGGCTCCAAGTACCGCGGTGAGCATTTCCTGAGCATATGCTATGCTCACCGCGACAATCGCATCTACAAATTCTATTGCGCCTTTGAAAAGATTGTGTTGTCCGGGTATATTGTTTGACCAAAATTCTAAGCCACCTTCAGTATGCTCTTGTAAATGCGCAGGCAATCTGGTTAAATGGAAAATATCCACAAACGCCAATTCTCCATATGCATAGGTTTTCCCATGACCAAAGATACCCCGCTCACGCAAGAAGGCTACCAGAGGATCGTTCCTAGGAGTCGCAAGCGTTCCGGGGAATCTACCTTGATAGCCAAGGTTGTGGCTGATAATTACCGTGCCGGATTTGCCGATTGTCGGGGCGAATTCAGGATCATCGCGATACCCATGTTCCATATATACCGGACCTAAACCAGCCTGCCAATCATTGAAGTGTAAAACATTGGGTCTAATATCTAAAGCCCGTGCAACCAGCATGCCCATCTGAGATAGCATGATCGCTTCAACATACCCGTAGAGTGAATCGGAGTAAGGCTTGCCTGCAATAATATTCTCTTCGTTCTTGGGATCAGGATAGATGTCGCGATGGAGTAGTCTCTTTATATCGTGGTAGCGTAAGTAGTGCACTCCCTCAAGATTGTTATGATTTACTTTTACCGGGATTGTACCGTCTCCAACGGGTACCGTTTCACCGAACAAATAGGCTCCTTTCTCAGGTGAAATCACACCCTTAGTGGGTGTAGTTGGCTCTGGCTCTATCACGCATACCATGTGTCCTGCCTGTACAAGCGCCTGAGATAACTCTCGCACATAATCCCCTTGGCCACCTTTCTTCTCCCATCCTTCCATTGCTACCATGAAGATTACCTTTTTACCTGCTTCTTGGGTACGGGTTGCCTGCTTAGTTAATTCAGTTCTCAAGGCTCTGCGTCGGCTTGCGTCATCTCGTTTCAATTGAGCAGGTGATACATCGGTATCGCGCACATCCCATACGCTTTTACCATCTGCATCTTCGCGTAGATACGTATGGATGCTGCGCCTATTAACTCTTTCAAGTCTTCCTCTATCAATCTCAAAGCGATAGTCATAATTATCAGCTCCCGGTGCGGGGTATTGATAATAGCTGCATTCTTTTTGTATACGTCTTTTTACTTGGGCATGATCATTGCCTTGCACATTAAATTCAAAAGGATTACCGCCGATATCTGCGATAAACTTCTCAAGCGTGATGCCGTGGAATATTACCACTTCTAAGAGATGGTCGAGAAGCTCGGATAATCTTTGATTAGCAGCGCTTTGATCAATACCCGCCTCCACAAATACAAACGCACCTACTCTTCTTCCATCAGGCATATATCCGGAAAGGCCAACAACTTTAATCGCGCGTTCGCCAACCTCCGGCAGAATAATTGAGGTAGGCTCATCGAAAGGCAGCGCTTCTGTAAGAATAAATCCGCCATGGCTGTAGAGTGAGATAACAAACGAGTTTGCAGGGTATTCAAAAGTAGTGTGGTCTTCGACCGGAGAAGTGTCTTGGAATATTACCGTTTCTGCTGTTGATAAAAATCTATGTTCCACACCCACAGATTCTAAGAGAAGGTCCGGTTCAGACAGTAGGCGTTTTTCAGCCCTGCGTGCCTCTGCATCTGCTTCTTCAATGCCTAAGCCTTGGATTTGGATTCTTCTTATTGCTTCGACTAATTCGTGAACTAAGGTTGGGGTTAATTCTGGATTGTTTTCATCGAGGATGTCTGGAGAGATGAGTATGTAAAGCTCGCCTGCTTCAAAGTAAACCAAGCCAAATACGCGCTCAAAGATAGCGCGTAAAGCAGGGTTCTCAGCCAAAAGCGTCAAAGGCGGTGCGCGCACCTGTGCTCTTGAAACTAATGCCCTTAACAACGCAGCTGCATCCTGTTCCTGAATAGATTCTAGAGCATCGAGACCAAATCCAGCCAACCGCTCATCTGCCGCCAAAAAGTCTCTGGCAACGCTTATACCGCTAAAGGCCTCAGCAATCTCTGTCTGTATCGGCATGGTTTTACCCGGTCTGGTGCGGGCGGAGGCGCCAGGCGTTTCATCAAAGAATACCTTTGCCTTTTCAGGTCCTGGGTAGGGGCCTTGAGCGATTACAATAATCTTGCTGTCTTCTAACACCTCGAGGTCGTGGCCACCGAGAAGCAAAAGCTTATCTCCTGCCTCAAGAATTACTTCTTCTACCTTTTCGCCGTCAGGTGTATAAATTGTCTGGCGCACTCTGCCTCTTACCACCATCAAAAGTTCCATCATAGGCTCTTCAACTGGAGTATGAACATGCGCTCTTTCCGTTTCACCTTTAGGTGGTGACTTAACACCGATTCCTAACGGATAATCAGGATGAGTAATAACCTGGAATTTCTTAAATTCAAAATCACCTCTTAGAATCAATCCTCGGATCTTAGCTGCGCTGTTCATGTTGCGGACCATCTCAGGTACGCGTCTTCCGCCAATCTCTTTTACTGTCGGCTCTAAGACAGGATATCTTTTTGCCTTTAAGGCAGGGGTTTGAGCAATCACCGAAATTGTTGATTGCTCTTGTGCTCTAATGTGATAGTTGCCAAAGACGGTAAACGTATCTCCTGCGCGTAAGTCAACGAACACCTGGGGTATTTCCGGATCTGTAGGACGCACAAATATATGACCGCGCTCTACATAAATAACATCTTGTCGAGATGTAGCTATTTCGAAGTCTTCATCAGCTTCTAAATCAGCCACCCACAAATATATTGGTAACTCGTATGAGGTCTCTCCCCGCTCATCGCTTCTTACCACAATCGCCTGCGGCTTACCTGCGAAGATTCCGCTTATTGCACTGATAAGAGTACCTATGCCCAAGATGTCTCCTGCGGTGAACAGTGCAGGCGATTCGCCGCCTTCGTCTGCAACGACAACGGCGGTTACCTTTTTATGTACGTATCTTTTCTCTGTGTGTGGCAGCTCCCAACCAAACTCTGCATTAAATTGGCTTACCTCTATATCTATTGCGATAGATTCAACAATGCTCGGAGGCCTTGATTCGCTTACCACATATCCCATTCTATCTAGCGCAGCAATCTTTACTTCTGAATCAGCAGACCATTCGCCCAACACAGGACTCTGTACCCCTCTGGCAGCAAACAATTTAGCGAGACCATCGTACAAGCCTCCTCCCTCGTTGAATCTCAATCTTAGATTTTGGAAAATACGGATATCAATATCGTATAGAAACGCGCACACATCAACATCAACCAACGTCCTGGTTGCTCCCTGATAAATCCGCACAAAAGGTCTCTCGATCGGTAACCCTAAAAGATATTGTCGCGCAATAAGCTCTAACCGGGCAAGTTCATCTAAGCTAATCATGTTGCCCGTTACCGCATAATCACCATTGCCGTGATACACCTCCAAGCCGTGCGCTGAGATAAATAGCTGAACTATCACTTCTGCTTCTCTGTTAATTAGTGCGGCCTTTCGCACGGAAGCTCCCTGAGCATGAACCGCCAAATCGTCTACCGTTACCACGGTTTGAGATGTGCCGCGATCAATTGCCCGCCCAGTCACCCCTTCGTCTCGTTTATATTGTGTTGACTCCCTCTCTATCTGCGTGCTCATGGCCGCATCCTCTCCTGAGTCGTCGTCTTCTCTGGCTTCTCGAACAACATCTTCTTTTTGCAAAGCCTCTGCTTTGTGTTCGCGCGCCTCTGATGTGGGAAGCATCGTCTCGCTCCTTACCGTTATAAATCTTTCGAGTAATCTTTCTAACCCTACTGCTTTCCCACCTCCTCGCCTGTATTTTCCCCCTATCACCCTTAGCAACATTCTCCTTTTCCTCGCAACTGACCTAACATCCCCTCTAGATACTGCTTCTTGAAATTCCCTATATAACCTCTCAACTGCTGCTCTCTGTTCATCGCTTAATTCATCCTCGGAAACTCCCAATTCATCAAAGGGCATGTCACTCCATGCTCCTCTCTTCTGTCCTCGAAGCTTCCCCCGTAACAATCTGTACCCTTGCGCAGGATCCACTCCCAACTCTCTCGCGAGTTCTTCCGCTGTAAATCCCTCTTCCATTCTCATTCCTATTAAAGGTAGTGGTACCATCAACGCACCAAGTGCTCGCGTTAAACCATAGTAGCGATCTCCAAAGACTTCGTTGTCAGGATTATCAAGGTAGAGCGCTACCCTGCGGGCATCCTTTGCATACTTTGCCTCTTTGAAATCATGAATGATAGAACCTTGCCCTGGCTCATAGGCAACGAGAGGTTCACAATTATCGCCGTTAATAGCATCGTTGTTCCAATCTCTTTGCTCGTTGGGCAATATGCCTTCTTCAATGTATAAATCATGGCCGCGTAATCCTGCAACAGCTCTCATTCCCTTTAACCAAGTAATGTCTCCTGATGGAATTTCAGGAGAAACAAGACCCCGTTCTCCCTTATCTTGTTTAATGGGTAATGGCATGTCTTCATCTATAAGGGCTTGGACTAAATCTGCTATTGTGTAGTAGCCGTAGAGCCTGTTATAAGGAATGCCGCGTAAATCTCCCGGTTCATACGGTTCATCCTGCTGTTTAACCTGGTTCCTTTCCCTTTTCCCTGCCTCTTCTTCTACCTTGTGCTCTATTTCCTCTAGCCTGCTTTGAACCGCAGGTTCTATTTCAAGCTCACTTACTTTAAGGTCGCCTGCAAGAATACTTGATATTATTTGCTCTAAATCAGATTCTCTTGTTTCTGCGATTTTTGTAAGAGACTCCTTAGCCGCTACATTCTCACGACGTGACAGCAGTTCTAAAAATTGAATTCTCTGGGTTAGTTCTTCTAGTTTCTTGCTTATTGCTTCATTTTTTGTAGTTAAACCCTCTAAGAGAATAAGGGAAGAACCATCTTTAGCTAAGGCTACTCCACCTTTTTGTGCTGTTGGATTAGCCATCATCTCGAGGAATAGATTGACTCCGTCTTCTTCAGCCAATCCCAGGAATGTCGCGAACATCTCTGCATCTAAAGCCATCTTGGGATGCAGGAGAATAAGATCATTAATCCTATGGATACATCCGTATTTTGCGCCTCTGTCTTGTACATATTGAAATACTGAGGTCTCAAGCTCTACTATTTCGGGTTCAGCCAGATTGCTTACATTACCGTTAAGCGTATAGGCATTTGGTCCCTTAATCCAGGCAAGCTGCACGAGCGCAAACCCGTGATTCCAGCTCGTCTTGGTATCGTTATCAGGAGCAAGTCTTCCTTCTTCACTAAAGGTAAACCCTGGACCATACCCGCCCTTTACAAACACAACGTTCTTACGCTCAAGACCAAAGAAGGTCTTGCCTGATACCCTACTCGGTAACAGGAATAACCTGTGCGTTCTTTCCACTATCTCATCAGAGACACTGGCGATAATCTTGAGGTTTGCCCTGACGGTTTCAACTTCCTCATCGGTAAAGTTAAACGGTGCTTTAGAGAGATCTGAAATCCCTTGTTCTAATGCAAGCATTGCTCGCTCGCCTATGCGAAGATCGAGGGCAAACTCTGGGATAAAGGCACTTAAGCCTGCTTCCCCAACAAGTCTGTGGGCTTCGGGTCCACTTTTCTTTGCTTTTATGGCATTGCCGTTAATTTGGTTTGCTATTGCTTCGACAATCTGCCAGATGTTGATGTTCGCCAAAGGATAATCGAGGTAATTGGGTAGCTCTATGCCTAAGTCTCTAAGGCTGTTTTTCATGCGGCTGCCTGCACCGGCAAAAGGCATTTGAATAACCAGCTCACCATTTAAGAGTGCTTTTTTGACTAATGCTATCTTGGACTGAAGCGCTTTTGCTCTTGCTGCTTCATCTTGAATGTCTTGCTCTTCATCAATTCTCTGCGTTTCTGCAACACTTAATTCACTCAGCATTGCAAGTACGCCTCTGGCATTAACTTCATTGATAACCGCTTCGGCTGCCTTGCGGTCATCTCCGGCAACTCGAATTCTGACTAAATCTTCATCTCCTATCAAAGTATTCAATCTCTCTGCCACGGCCTCGGGAGAATATTTTTCCTCCAGGGCTGCTATCTGTGCATCCTGGCGAGCCCTTGCTTCAGGAGTTAGAATAGTAACGTCCACTTTCGGTGAGCCTGATAGTCCTAATAGTCTACGAACCGCATCAACCAACGCACCCATACCAAACCAATCTCCTGCGGTGAACATAGAGGGGACTCCTTCCGGCCCTAGATCCATGATGCCTCCTTGGTGACCGCCATTAGTTGGAGGCACTACCCACGTTACTCCGTCTCCTGCTCTTTGCAGGTGGACAACATCGGCAATAGCACTTTTAGGTAGTTCACCGCGCAGCGCAATATATCCTGCTGGTGTCTCTCTAAAAAAATAACCTTCTTGAACCGCTTCTCTGCGCACCATGAGAAGCACCACAGAGTCTGCGGCTCTGTAAATTCTATTAGCTACGCCTACAGCTTGGTCCAGTGTAGAAGAAAGGAATACATCATCGTCAGATGGGCTATCTTCTGGATGATAACTATCGTCATCTGCCTGTGCATCCCAATCGCTTTGAAGGGCAACGTGATATAGGTAAGATGCATCAGCCGAAACAACGGAAGAGCTGTGTAGCATTCCAATGGTTTCATTGATAATCTCGCCTATCAATTCTGCTACAGGTTCATTACCCAATAGGAACCGTAAGGTGCTATTGAATCGCTGGGGACTGGATAGTCTATTAGCTACTAGCTCCTCGAAACTCGCAGGGAGAATTCTCTCTACATAAACACTCAACCCCCTACTTTCTGCCTGTGCTATAATCTGTTCGCTGGTCTCTCTTACAAACAAGAAATATACGCGCATGTGCTCGTTGTTACGGCTTAGGGAATGGTACTCAAGTTTTCTTTCTTGCATCCGATCTGCATCTGTATATTCGGGATGCCCAAATTTATGAAAGTCATCGAAAAGATCAATGCGTATAATAGATGTGCGTTCGATGCCTAATTCTTGCAGTGCGATAGCCTGCGCCACATCAGCTGGTGGCGTCTCTACTTCCCGACCGGAAAGATGCTTGCTAGGTAACGCGAATCTAGTCTGCGCTGTCTCGGTTCTTGAGCTTCTCGTGCAATAAATAATCTTTTTATCTGAGCAGACAACTATAATCTGTATGGTCATATGTTCAAGGCCTTTTCCGTGAATTTCCTCTCTTGTCGCCTCAGCGATAACAAAAAACTGGTGGTCTGAGCACCGCACTACGGCAATAGGTTGGGCCTCTGGTTCGAATCTGGGTGTTGGTTCAGGCTCAGGCAGAATGGCAATACCGGTAACATCTTCCGGCGCTATTCCTCTCTCCTCATCAACAAGCTGCACCGCGGTCATTGCCGGAGCCCACTTCTCTTCCTCGCCCATATCAATTAACCACCGCCTCGTAACCCGCAGACCTGTTTCTAAATCGGTGAGCCTTTGTGAACTTAATCCAAGCTCTTGCTCCATTAATGCGGTACTGAATCTGAGTGGTGCAAGGTGGGTAAGGCTCAGCTCGCGTCTTCTCGTCTCATCCATTGGCTCCACCCTAAAAGATGCACCTGCAATCTGTCCCATCTGCTCAAACAGTTGCTGCTGCGTTACCTGCTGTGGGTTGACAAGGTTTATTATCCTGTTTCCTAGAGTAAGAGGAATAGAAGTAGCAGCTCTAAATGCCCTGACTAAATCACCGACATAAAGGAAACAGTTCTTTCTACCGGGAACAGATTCTATGCATGTGGGGGGGGCCTGTTCCATTCTTTGTGCCTCTTCTCTTTCTGCTTCTTCTGCTAGTATGCGCATGAACCTAGGCACCTGTCGGTCGGTTTGGTCGCCCGGCCCGTACACATGGCCAATACGCAAGACCATTCCATGAGCATAACTAGAGACAAACTGCTCAGCTAACAACTTGGTAAAGTAATATAGGTCATCGGGAGTAGAAAATTGCTCAGGAAGCAGCGATGGAGCATAGTGATCAAGCATGCTGCCAGTTTGTGCTTCTAAAATTTCTGCTACCGCAAGCATAATTTCCTCAAAGTGTGTGCGTAACAGGGAAGTAACATCGTCTGACAACGGCATTTCTTTTTCAGATGCCCTCTGGTTTTGTTCAAGCTGGGCTAATTGATATACAAGTGTGGTAGAAGCAAACACCACGCGCTTACCTTCTTTAGCTGCTAACTCACAAAGCACCGCTGTTGATAGACTATTGGTGGCTAATGCTTCTAAGGAGTCTCTGCTGCCTAATCCATTCCAACCACCAAGATGAAAGATTGCATCACTTCTATCTACTAATGTGCTTAGCGCATCAACCTGCAATAAATCCCCCTCAATAAGACTGACCTTAGGATGCATGGCTGCTACCCGTTGTCTGACCCTGTCATCTTCTGTCCTTACGAGCACCTGTATGCTCTCGGTCTCTGGTTGTTCTGAAAGATACCGTATAAGCTGAGAGCCTACCGAGCCGGTGCCGCCGGTAATGCCGTAGGTTATTTTACCCTCCTTAGCTTTCTCTTCCACTACAGAGATAGGCTGTGTCTTTCTATCTTGCCAATCTGCCATGCGGCTTGCGGGGAACAAATCTTTCTCTTCTTTACAATCGTGGACTACTGCTCCTGCCCCTTCTTCATAGGCATACATAACCCGTCCATCAGGATGGGTGCGGCGTCCTCCGCTTTCATCGCGCAAGGGCTCATTTTCTAAAATCTCTTCATCTAATAAAAGGTCGTATCTGCGTATGCCTGCCAGTGCCCTTATTCCTCCTTCTGCTAAAAACGTCACATCGCCCAAAGGCGGCTCTGGAGAAATAAATCCTGCTCTATATTTCACTGATAGAGGAAAAGATTCTCTCGTAATAGCATCAAATACCGCTTGAATATCAACTGCTCCGTATAGTCTGTTATAGGGAATTCCTGGTAAGCTCCATTCATCCTGAACCTGCTGTGTTAATACGTCGAGTTTTCTGCCGATTACAGGTACGAGCGTTGCCAATTTTTCCAAAAGGACCATAAAGACTCTGCCTAAGCTCAAGCCCAGGCCTCCCTTTTGACCTTCCGGATTCCTCATAAACTCCAAAAGAACATTACACCCCTGCTCACCTCTTAGATAGAGGAAAGCACCCAAGAAATCTATGTCGATCGCCTGCTCTACATGAAGCGATACTAAATCATTAAGCCTTTGCACTAAACCGTATCTTACTCCTTGAGAGAGTAAATGCTGATAGGTGGGGATAGGCTGATATCTTCGTACGGGTGTGCCGTTTCTTGCGCTCAAGGTGTAGGGTTGGGTCCAGGCAAGACTTACAAACGCATATCCATGATTCCAAGTCTGGTAATGAGCGTAGTCGAGGGCAAGTCCCCCGTTTTCTATGCTGCAGACCGGACCATACCCACCTTTGACTAGGATGATATTTTCAGGCTCAAATCCAAAGAAATTATTCTCAATAAGATCTCGCTCTACATCCTCTTGGATTTCATCGTTCATCTGTATGAGAATCTTCAAGTTCGCTCTTATCTGTGCTACCTTTGCCTCACTTAATCCGTGTCTTTGTCGTAGTCCTGTTACCCCGTCGCGTATGGCCTCTAAGTGTCTGGCTCCTAAGCCAATTCCGGTTCTTGCATACCTTGGAACATGAATGCTGCGGTAGTGTAGTATCTTATCTCTTAACTCGGGGCTTGCTCCTTCGAGCGTTTGGTCGGTAGCCCATCGCTTTAAGATTGAGATGATGCGCCAGATATCTAAATTCCATATACGGTAATCTTTTTCGTAAAGACTAATACCTGCTTCTCGAAGGGTTCTCTCCATGCGATTGGCAGCACCGCCGGCAGCAAGTTGAATACAGATCTGCCCGTTTAAAAGGGCTTCAAGAGTTAATCCTGTTCCCACCGCAGCAGGCTGTTCTTCTACCCAGAAAAGCTGAGCAGGCTGGAGTTGATCAACGAGCGGCTCAATCCTTCTGGCGTTGGCTTGATTGATAATCTCTTCTATTGCCGCAAGGTGCTGATCTATTTGTTCCTCAACGAGCGCTGCGTCACAATGCTCACCTTCGCGCGCGTCTCGCAGACTTCTCTCAAGCGACCGTGCTACGCTCAGGTGTTGTTTTATAAAGAGCAGACCTTGTTCGCCAATTAATTCTTGTAACTCTTTTCGCATATTCTCAGGGAAGAATCTTTCACGCAACGTACGTATCTCTTGAGAAACTGGCTGCCGTGATAAAAAGGCAGCTTCAATCTCTATTGCTCTTTGATGCGCTTTTGGAATCGGAAGTTCTCTGCCGCCTTTATCTTTGTCTTCTCGCAAATATGCCTCAACTGCTTCATGAATTAAGGTAGGAATAAGTTCGGCGTGGTCCTCTAAGATATCAGGGGCGATGAATATCCATAGCGTGCGGTCTCTATCAAAATACACTACGCCATACACCCTCCTGAAGATAGCTCTTAAGGTGGGGTTTTTCTCTAAAAGTTCTTGCGGCGGTGCGCGGACTCGCTGTTCCGATGCAAGCTCCCTTGAGAATCGCGCTGCTTCATGTTCTCCTAAGGTATCCATTTCGATTGCTGCCGTATAAATATCCTCGCTGTCTACAATAGCAAATTCTCTTTCGATGTCGTAGAGCTGGACGTCTCTAAAGGCGAAGCTCAAATCAGAAGGTGTTGGCTCTGTTGTTCCTGGCTGACGAGGCCTGGCTGAAGGTGCGCGTGGTTTTGCGCTGTCATTGCTCAATAACGATTTAAGCATCTTATAAAAAGATGCTGAGGTATCAACCAAGACACCGAGGCCAATAAAGTCAGGTGCGGTAAACATCGAGGGGCTCTCAGATATATTTTCTTCGACGAAATTTCTGACATAGTCTTGCGAATAACGCCGGGTGATTGCATCGTTATCTAAATTCTGCTTCATTTCGGCAAACGATATTTTGTCGGACCCCGCCTCATCAAGGGCAACTAATTCTGTTGTCATATTATGATCTCGCGGCCACACCGGAATATCCCATAACGTAGTCTCGTTACCAACAACTTGTACCTTTTCTTCTACTACTCTTGTACTGTTTTCGTCTTCCAACAACCTACCTTGTCCTTGCGCTCCTTTTTTCCGATCGAGATACGCGCCTTTAAGTATCGCGGGTAATCCGTCTGTTTTTACTACCCTCTCTTTGGTAATTAACACGTGGCTATGTGGCTTTTCTTGAAAGCCAGTAGCCGCCCAGTTACCAAGCTTATCCTTCGCATTCAGGCTCACCGGCATAGCTACTCTTACTCTTCCTCGTTTTGTGTACACATCGCACAGCAATGCATGCGCAGGCGCTTCTAAGGCTTCGGCCCCTCCTTCTTCCACAAAATATACAAAGCTGCTATGGTGAGCATATAATTTTGTTATTAGAGGATTAATAATTACGGACTTCATACCAATGGTATGATCGATCTCACCGATCACTAAATCTTTACCGGTGAGCAATACTCTTTTTCCTAACTTGCTTAAGATAATCGGATCTTTTTCTAATTCCCCGTTTTCATACCAGCGTCCGCAGAAGAAAGCGCGCCCATGAATTTTTATTACCTGCCCCAACTGATTGGGCTCTGGTAAATCAAGCAGGAATCTCGTTGCCCTCGCCCACCTTACCTGAGCAACCTCCTCTTCGTTCTCTTCGTTTACATCTTCTAACCTAAGCGTCAAATCTTCACCAACCTGACGGTAGACTTCATTGGTACCGGTATCCACAAATATTGCTTCCGTGCCGGTGCTCACGAACCCAAACGCACCGCCTAATGCTGAATTCTGCTTAAGCCTGTTCGCTATCCTCCAGAGGGTGCGTACCTCTGTCTCGTCCCATTTCTTTCTTTTTTCTACGTATCTATCTTCATTCAAGGTGGTCACCGACACCATTAAATCATTGGAAGTATCTAACCCGTGTTTAATATGAAGGTAATTGCCATCTGCATCTGTTGCGGCAGAATACTCTTCTCTTATCAGTCGGATTGCCTGCCATTTCAAATAATATTTTGCCCAGTTGGAAGCAACTAATGTACCCGGTGGGCCGAATTCGTTCTTTCTTTCAACATAGTCTTGCTGCTCAAGCATGGTAATGATTGGTTTGGCCTGGGTATCTGCTGCCTCATCTATCTTAAGCGTTCCTAAGTTATCTAACTCTGGGTCTTCTACGCGACGGATTGCGCCAAGCATCTCAATGCCGTATTCGCCTAATACCAGCTTTTCAGAAATTGCCTCTATGCCGTCGTTTGAGACGACAACCATTCCCGTTATTCCTGGCTCATAATACTGGTAGATCTGTTTAAATACCTGATGTAAAAACGGCTCGCCGTTAACACAGGTCTGCTTTCCTTTATCTGCCCAGCCGGAAAACGTCAACGGAGCATTGCGTGAGCCTGTACCGGCGCTTAACAATACGCAGACAGAACCGGTATCATCATATTCTTTGAGCTCTGGGTATTTCGTGATAATAAGATTGACCACCGCACTCCAATTTCCTTTGATCTGTTGCGCTGCGTCAACCGTAGTATCCTGCACCACCCACAATATCTTTGTATCCGGTGATAAGTACTTACCTACCGCCTCCTGAACGATTATCTCTTTGCTCTCCTTTTCGCTGGCATCTTCTACTACCAGGACGAGCACATCAAAGAACGCATCCCTTTCCCCTGCCAAGGCCTTTCTGCGCAGGACCTTCTGTTTGTTAATCCCGTGATATACACCTCTTCCGTAGCGCCCTTTAAGCTGCTCATGAGAATCTATAACTTCATTGTTCCTCCTTACTAATTGAGGGGTAGCTAACCTTCGTATGTAGCCGAATAGCTTCTCAGAATAAGCATTGTGGAAATAACCTTGCAAGGCTTTTATTAGATCGTCTTCGTTAGTAAAGTCTTCGCAAGGTCTAAACACCTCCTTTAAATACTCCGGAGCAACACCTAGCTCGACTAGCTTTGCATCCAAGAAATATTTGTGCTTTCTTGAGATTGCCTTTACTATTACCGGTATAAATGATACCTCTGGATAGGTCACGGCCCAATGTACTAATACCGCAAAGGCCTCTGCCTGTAAGGTAAGCAGCGCATCTACTGCGCTTTGTCCCTGCTCTTGTGCCTCCAGATAATCTCTCTCGAACCTCTTTACCTTCAAATAGTCAGTGGCGAATTCTTCAAATGCCCAAAATTCATAATATGCTTCATCCCTTTTAATTGAACCGGCATGAGGAGCTTCCGCGGGGCCAAACTTAGGACCCTCTGTTATGCCGGAACGCGGCTCGAGCAAGCTGCGTGCGATATGCCCAATTTCTTCGTTTAATTCTCTCCTAAGTAAATATACTGATTGGAGTGTTTCAATATCTATTGCAAGTATTCCGCTGAATACATTGCTATCAGCGGCGCTCGGTAAATTCTGGCAAATATCAATGGTAATCGTACCGGCAATATCTTGGTCTAAGGCGGGATATCGGGAAAGGTTTTTCTGAAATGCGAATGCGTACGCTTCTTCTAAATTATCTGCTTCTTTTTCATACTCCTCTTTTCTTAACCATTCTAAAACTGTTTCAATCGGTCCTGATTCTAAAATTGAAAGGTGTTCTTCTCTTCTTTGACCCTTGCGAATACCAGAGGTGTGGATTTCCCCTCGATAAACTTCTCTCGGTGGGGCGCGTGAGCGTACGCTGCGAGGTGGTGCGCGATCCGGCTGTGTGGTAGCATACTGCCCTAATAACCGCGCTGAAGCTTCTTGTTCAGTATTGCGTAAAGTCTGCGGCAGCGATGCGATCAATCGAACAAATGCACCCAACCCAAGAAAATCAGGCATGGTAAAGTTCGCTGCAGCGCCTTCATCTGTATCTGCAACTGGAGGCGTAGAAGGTGCTGTGCCATCGCTATAAATGATACTTGCCAGCGGACGGCCGCCCATCTTCGCGTACTCAGAACCACTTGTGCTGCCTTGCCGCGGCTTTCCTTGCAACAGTTCTTGCTCCTGACCTCGTATATATTGTTGTGTATCTACGCTCATACCAAGGAGAATGGCATCCTGCGCTCCCAATGTCTGCATCGCCTGCGCAATATCCGATAGAACCATTTCTGTTCTCTGCTGCGGCTCGCCTGCCATTGAAAGCTGAATAATCGTGCCGTTTCCATCATGACCTATAGCAGAAAATGAGAAGCTGCTCGTGTGAGGATCAATGGATAGATGCGTTCCGTCTGTGACGGGATTATTCCTTGTGATGCGTTGAGAAACATTGACGCCGCTGTTCATTAGTGGCGCTCCTGCTATGGCGTAGCGTATATCAGATATATCTTCCTGAGGTTGGCCTTCTACCAACGAGATGGCTCGCAGGCTTATTGCTTTTCCATCTAAGACGAAGAAATAGAAGGTTCCTGTGAGAGGCTCATATGTTTGTTGTTGAATCGCGCACACGGGCTTGGAAATGAGCGTGCCGTCACAAATCAGCAGCGAATGCGCCTCCCAGAAATTGCCCAAGTGGCCGTTGACGGCAAGAAGCAACCTTTGAGCGGAGCGCGCTGCGACAAACTGCTCAACGGTTTGTCCGGGGAATCGTTTGAATGTTTTCCCGAATTGCGCGGCTAAGCCTTCTGTCTGGGCGAATTGAGAGAAGTCATACGCAACTGCCTCTGGTGAAAACCAGATGCCTACGTTAACCTTGCTTGGGTCAATGCGCACCACCCGTCCCTGGGCGAAGCGCTGGCCGTTATCAAACACAACGTCGGCAACCTCAATTCCATCGGCGGCAGGACTATAACCGTAAACACGAATACCTTTCCGCAATGCATCAATTGTCTCCTGTGCGGTTTCGGGGGTGAGGGAGGCGATGAATTCTCTGAGTCTTTTCTCATTCACCGCCTGTGTCAAAGTGTATGTTGTTGATCTTGAATCCCAACCTCCAAGGTCTTCTTCGCTATTATGAAAGCCGCACTCTTCTAAAGTATGGCTACCGATAAAAATACTTTCCGATCCTGATGTGCTTTCCTGTACAACACCGCCAGTGCCATCAGCTGAGCCAACGGAACGAATCTCAGTCGTTGATTCAATCGCAACATTCTCAGTGAATACGGTTTTTAGTAATTCCAGATTCCTTAAGACTATGCGACGGACAACGTCGTCCTCTATAGGTGCTATAGAGGTCCTATATAGTCTAATATTTTCAAAGGTCGGCTCAACACCATGCTGACGAAGCGTTCTCTTATCTCTTATCATTCGCATACCTGCGCTTATCTTTCCTATATTTCCCATATTCAGCAAAAGCACGAGAAGAGCTACATTTACAGCAATCAATGCTACTGGAGGTACTGCTGAGGCTATCTCAACAAGACCGCACCCGCTCAATAACGGCATGGCACTAATTATGGCGATAAGCCCAACTGTCGTACCTCGTAACGCTGGGCGGCCGGAAGTTTCAATAGGAGCTTCTGTTTCTTCTGCTGGGGTGGGCGCATCGCCTTCAGGGGTAAACGGATTATTAAAGCCAGCCATTGCCGGAGGCGGATTGATATCGGTATCCGACAATTCAGGATATTGTATTGCTAAGTGATAATTCCAGTGATCAATACCCGCCTGACCACGGTCTTCAAATCTATACATCAGACCCCGATGGACCAAGGATTCAATTGCCCTGCGGAAGCCTCTTGCGCCACCTGAATACTCAGCATTTTCCATTAATACTTCTTCTGTCCATGGACCTGTTGGCATACCTGCGGGATTTCTAAACAGATAATTCACTAATCGTTCATGTGCGTTGTTTCTATCGCTCCTATAGATTAGATACGATACAGCAACTATAAATACACTCGCAAAGAACACAGTCGCTAGTATTTCCGAAGCGCCGAATACCCAACTTAATGCAATGCCCGGCACTGTCCATGCAAGCCACTTTGCCCTACCGCCTTCATTGATTATTCTCTGCCAACGTGCCTGGGACTCTGCCCACTCACCATCACCCGCAGTATGTTTTTGTGCCATTGGCCTCATCACTGCAGGAAGCATGCGCAATAACAACCAGGTAAGGATAATACCCGACAGCCACGGAAGCTGGCCGGTCGCAATCTGATATATTCCACCAAGAATGCTACCCGAGAGTATTAATACGGTGATTACTCTCTCATGTGCGCTGTTTCCTAAGAATCCGTCTTGTGAGTTATTACGGGGACGTCCGACTGCCATAGTAAGTATTTCCTTAATCGATTGAAGCGTAAAGACCATGCTTCCTCCTATGACCTCGCGTGCCCACAGGCGTCGGTTAACATCAATAAGTACCCAAGGAATAACCACAAGCCAGGTCCAGGAATAATTAAACAATGCCGCAACTACTAAAATAGCCAGAACAGTAGTATCGAATAGCTGTAGATTCTTTCTGCTATCAAAGTCTTCCCTCATAGACTGTACAAGTGCGGCAACTATAGCCACAACCCCTAAGGCTGCAATCCAATAATCTGCCAAAAGCACACCGCCGGCAACCATCAAGAGATATCCAATGGTTCTTGCGATCGGAATGGAAGAGTGATGTCTATACATCCTCATAGGATTAAGCACAAGCCATGCGGAATGCCATGTTATCATAAGATAGATATAGGTAACACTTGCCAAGAAGTATACCTGAGGGTTAAACGGAGGCAAGATTGCCAGAATAATCAAAACAAAGGTTGCAATCCACGGACCGATGTAGATGTAGTTAAAGATTGAGAACTTGCTTTGTCGGCTAACTGGAATGCTGCGGGCGGTTCTCCAGAAGTCTGCAGCGAACCACTTAAAGTATTTGATAAACGCAAACAGGTAGGCACCGATAATAAGTGCAACGTAGTGCATGAAGTAATTCGGATAGATAATCAAACCGAAGATAAACCGGAATAGACCGAATGGGAAACCCCAGAACTTATTCATGGTCGATACGGTTCCGAAGTTAATTGCCTGAGATGCTGCGTAGCTGTTGGCAGCAAACACTCCCGGTAGCGGCATAGAGTGATAGATATCCAACAAGAAGCCGAGCATCACTACATCTGCATAGGTATTTGCACCCACGACAATCGGTTTTAAGCCGAAGAAGCCAACAGGCACATACTTATGCGAATACTTCCAATGAATCGGAACCCTCTCTGATAAGTCTACTTTTCGTGCCGTCTCAGTAAGAACCAGTGAATCCATATCAGCCTGGTATCGTCTCTCTGTATTAATCCAGGCGGTCAGCGTCGGCGGTTTTGCTCTACGCCAGATACCCACAAAGAGGTGTTCGTTACGTACACCGATACTCATTACATTGAGCGCACCTTCATCATCTTCAGGAGGCGAAGAGGCAAGCAACCCACCGTATGAAATTACATAACTTGGCACATATGCACCCTGACCATACCAACCTGAAGTTCCTTTCTTCCACATGGCTAACTGCTTATGGTGCGACCAACCGGGTGTCTCACCTACCCAGGCGGCCTGAAGGGTTTGAGAAAGTTTGGTAGTAATACATTCCAGACCATAGACAAAGTAGGCCCTGTTGGGTCTGGTCATTAAGCGCACGGAATGTGGCCACCATAAGGATTCTTCGAACATGGCTTCGTTCTGTGCATCGAATGCGAATACCACATCTGCCCGTCTAAAGATGGTAGGCATTGCTTCTGACCAAGAAGAATATTTGTATGGTGTTAAAGTTGTGCCGCGCTCTGCAAAGGCTCTTACGCTATTAACCCATGCGGTAAGCAATTCGCTTAATTCTGTAGAAACATTTTCTAATTGCGTAATGCTTGCAGGATCTAAGTGCTCAACGTCGGTAAGCATTGTACGCAGCCTTGGCAATAGGCGTTGTATTATTTCTGCTCTTTCGATACCTGCCTCTTGCAGCGCTGCAACTTCCTCTTGCAAAACTGGTACAAGATTATCTCTAACGAACTCTTCCCAAGCACGATCATTATCAAGATCAAATTGTTCTAATGTCTCGATTTGCCACTGCAAACTTCCCCTTCCTGTTCCTGTCCATATGCTACTCCATCTTCCTACAAATCGTCTTGCAAAATCAGCCACAAGGCTTTCGTTTCCTTCCAGCATCTCCATGCGTCTTAAATCATCAGAGGGTCGAAGTATCTGATTCCAGTTCAGCGCTAATATAAACGCGTCTTTGGCTGGCGCAATCACTTCGATCCAACGCAGGTTCTCAGGACGCGCCATATATGCCATTAAGATCTGATCTGGTCTCTTATCCGCAGCCAAACCAGGGAAGTTAAACAATGTACCGATGAATCGTTCATCCATCTTGTTCTCATAGAATTCATCGTAAATCATATACTCAACAGCTCTTTGGTCAGTAAGGTGTGTTACCACAAAATCACGTTCTTCAGGACTGAGGTCTGCCAATGAAATCCAGCCTTCCCAAGACGATAATGTATCAATTAACGCTTGTCTTCGTGTCTCAGGGCTATCGTAGGGATAACCGAATATCTCTGTAGCTGCGGGGAAATCAGGGAGTCTAAAGATTTCAATTAATTCCTGAATTAAGCGCATACGTTCCACGGTACCGTTTGCAAATTGCTGCCGTAAACTCTGATATTCCTCGCTATAGAATTTACGCTCAACAATTACCCTCCAGGCAGCTCGTGCATAGGTTTGGCTAACCAGCGCTCGGTAAATAACCATCGCGTGCATACTTGCCCAATGCTCTGCCCTATCTCTAAATAATGCCTTTACCCTTTCTCTAACTGCTGGATGTGCTTCGAGAGGTGCAGTTAATTGCTTTAAGAAGTTTTCTGCATTTTCAAAATTGAAGAATGGATGCTCTGGATCATCCGGTCGCGAATTGGCGAATCTGTTTCTAAAGGCTTCTCTCATGTGCGCTTGCACATCCGGGGTGATAACGGTAGATGGATCGATGAGAGCGCCTGTTGCGTCTGTTATGCCTAATACGTTATAGAGAAGGTTATCCACAAAGTAATCGGTAAAGATATCCCATTCTCTTGCCCATGCTTCAGCGGAAAGATAGAACAGTGCAGTTGGATAGTTGCGATAATCAGGATTACCTGCGACTTCTCCTGGATTAAGCAGTGTTTCTTTCCAAAACTCTTTTCTAATCTCTCCAAAACCATGGTGTTGAATTGCAGTCTTGCCCCAGCTTTCATACGGTAAGTCTAATGCAGGGATATCCTGTCGGATGAGCGTATTTAATACCCTTCTTAAGCGCAGGCTTTCAATATCAGGAAGCACGGTAAAATCATAATTAAGCAACCTGTCTCTTTGTTCCTTGCTGATTTCTCCGGTTTTGTACCAATTTCTTACGATCTCTTCAAATTGCTGCGCAGATACAAGTAGACTATTTTCTGCAGCCTCTGCCGGTTGACCGTGTGCGTTTATGCCATAATTATCCTCGGTGATATTGTTGCTAATCCAGCGGTCTCTACGTACTCGTGCAATCAGAAGATTAAGCGCGAACAATCCAATGCCTATTAAGAAAAGCAGCTGTGTGGTTGGGCTCATTGCTGATATGCCTACCAGTGCCAGAGGTGCATACTTAATTACTGCGGCGATTGCAGCGAGAGCTGCTGCATATAGCAACGTGGTTCTGATTCGGCTTGGACTCAACCAGGTTGATCTGTTGCTAAGCAGGCTCAACATCCGTACAATATCCTGATTGTATCGAATAGGAAATCTTTTGTTTTCTTCGTGGTCGTTGTGGCTGACTCTCCACATAGACAACTCAAATACCGGCCTGATCATCAGTATGCTAAACGCTGCGAACATTATATAGGCAAGCGGCGCACCGATAAGATAGAATACCAACGGAGAATATCCCGTAGCTAACTGTAACATGGTGAAACAGAAGATGCCCACAAGCACAAACATAAGGGTGTTGTATGTATTTAATATCCTCATTCTACTAGTCCACCAATTACCCTGCTCATCCACGTCATTACGTTCCCAATCTGATAAACGAGATAGCTCTGTTTCGTTCATACCTGTTCCCTGATGACCCTGGAATCTAGGTTCTTCCAAAGTCTCTAATACATCGTCGTAGAAACCGCGTGCATCCCTATTGGTCTGCTCTTCTACTGACTGAGCTAAGTTTCTAAACCAGTTTTGTAGTCTGCCGTGTAATAATGTGTTTCTTATTACATTTCCAATTGCCCTTCCTATTAATAGACCAACAACAGCAGCGATAATCGGCCAGATAAATCCAATGGAGGAATATAGATCTAAGGTGATCTCGGCAAGCCTGATAAAGCCAAAGCTGAATACCCAGCTCGTCAGAAGCGGCAGGCCCCACTGTCTTCTTATAAGTGACAATAGCACTCGCTTACCTACCATTATCTTAAACGGTGCGGTAAGTACCCGTTTCCACTCGTGGTTCCGGTCGGCTATATCAAGCTGTTGCATAATAAACGGTCTAAAATGCTGATGGTGCAGAGCCTCGACCATCTGTGTGCGTACTGCAGGTGCACCTCTGAATATTTGCGCTATGAGTTCGTAGCTTGGAATTCTATCATCGTTTGCAACATCGCTAAGGTCAAATCTATTACGGTCCCAATCAGTAGCAATAATATGTTCTGTGGCGATACCGGCAAAATTGTTGCTGTATCTACGCAGGTGGCCGACGGTGATTTCAAGTGCCGAAAACGGATTTTGGTTACCTAATTGCCCGAAGAATAGGTCGAGCACGCGCTCCTCTAATATAAAATACGGCTGCATGAGTAAGCGGCGCTCATTATTATTTAACGGTTCGTGCATAACCACCTTATGGAATGCGGTACGGGCTTCGTTCTTCAGCTCGAACCATAAATCCTGCAAGAGGATTGCTGACCAGACTTCAGCCGCATACACTACAAAGGTGAGCGCGTCCATTGGTCTTCCCGCCTGAATCAATTGCCGAACGCGTGTATCGGTCATGGCATTAAAGCCTGGGCGCGCATTGAGCTGTGCCCTGAAGAATGCGATTGTTCTTTCGTACACATATTCCCGAAGAGAAACGTCTACGTATCCGGTGTACTGGCCAGCGCTTACATAGAACTTACCAAATACCTCTCGTAATCCTTGAACAACATTTTCAGCTCTTTGTTGATCATCAGCGGTAATGCTGTGTCTGCCCTTGTCTACCTCAGAAAGTACGGCTGCCTGTAAGAAGAAATGCGCAATGAGTCCTCTTAAATAATCCTGTCGAGCTGCTTGTGTTTCTTGGTTGAGTGCTTCTACTAACCGTGCTGCCAATGCCAAGCGGCTGTAGAAACGTGTGGGTGAGAAGCTACCCGCATACCCTAAGGCATATTCGCTGGGACGCTCATGCCAAAGTGCAAGCAACGGCTTATCATCCATGGTTTCGCCTTGCTGTAAGGTAAGGAATACATATTCGGTATCTCTTAAAAGCCTCAAGGCGTCTTCATTGTTTTGCTGCTCAAAATATTCATAGGCAATACCCAGGGCCTGCTCTGCTTCAGCACCAACGCCTTCGGCAAGGCTTCCTCGTTGTGCAACAGATACTCTACCCCTTCTATCAAAGCGTATTCTTACGTATCGGCCTTCTGAGGTAACTTGCTGTATAGTCTTTCTTGATTTCTCTTCGTCTTCTGCGGCAAAGATGCCCTCTCCTAAAGCGCCGGTGCGCGATACTACCGGCTCTAATACATGTTCGCATCTACCGCGCTCTGAGTTTGACCCACCCGGAGTCCAGGCCCGCTCGGGGTCTGCGCGTGCAGCAGGAACTGTAATATACACATCGTCTCCGGCAACCCTAACCCTCAGGTAAGAATACTGACGGTCAGGCGTAGTATACATACGCACCAATTCGCCAAGAATCTGCTCTTTGACTTCTTCGATAACGGTCTTCTGGCTTTTCTGGAAATGCAGTAAGTAAACTAGTGATTTAAGACCTTTATCTTCCCAGGCTTGAGCATTGCCAAGGCTCATTTCTGCCAACACTTGATCAAGATAATCTGAGTGGGCAACATCCACCGCCCTCTTGATAATTTCGCCTACTAATGCCTCAAACGTAAGCTGTGCCGGCCATCGTGACACACCTGCTACAGGATTAATCTCTGTCTGTAATCTTCTTAGAATGGTTCGCAAATCTTCTGCTTCGAACTGTATTGCCTGATTGCGCAACAGCTCTAGTAAACCATTGACCACATGATAGGTTGTCTCAGGAAATGTCTGTATCAATTGCGTTTCAAAATCAAGGTCTGGTGCATTAATGATGGGCTGTAGCGCTGCTGACATTTCCCCTCGCGTATATACTGTTGGATCGGTGTGGCGGACAGGGGTTGATTCCTGATTTCTTCGCAATGACCGAGCGAAATTAATCAATAACCACACAATACCGATGAGCACAGAGATTACAGCTAATACTGCGCCGAGGAATTTCTGCGTGTTAAGATTAAGCTGTTCAACTCTTTTTGCAAGCTCTTCTTCTGTATAGAAATAGAGCTCTTTGCTTTCGATGTTTTCCTCTTCTGCTTCTATTCCAAAGAACTGCTTAACCTTAACCGGATACTCTCTGGTGAAATCATACCAGGCATCTCTGGCTTTATTGGCAATGATGCTGCCAAAGGTAATCTGGAACCATGCTTTAAGACTTACATCGTGGGTTAACCCGAAGTGTTCGAGCCGCTGGGTTTCAGGATCATACGAACTTAAAAGCTGTAATGAGCGCAGCTCCTTAGTGTATTTATCTCCCTTCTCAACCCAATCCTCTCCGAATTTCTTATAGGTACGCGCATAATCATCTAAGTCATAGCTCCTATAGGGAAATTCCCTAAGCTCTTCTTTTGTGACCGTATTGTCTTTGATTACTTTTTCATAATCTCCTGCGGGAATTTCCCAAATGGTTAAAATCGTTCTTCCGTTTACGGTATGGAGCGCTGAAACCAGTATCTTATCTAAGCGCGGCTGATCATACGGCGTTAAGAATCTGCTGGTAGTTACCACAACCATCGACGGTATAAATGGCGGCACGCCGTCTTCTCCCTTGCCGTACAACAATACTCTCTCGGGCTTAAGCAACACACCGGAACGATACTTTTGATACAGCAACCTTCCGTCGATTAAGAAGCCTTGATATTTCAAATCAGGCATGGATTTATCAATAACGTTCATCTCGAATACGAGGTTACCTCTCTCATCTTTATAAAACACCGGTCTGCGGGAATGTGCCATCCAATCGCCGTCCCAGCTAAGAATTTCCCCGGTTTCATGAATCGTTGCGTAATCATTACTATCATCTGAATCTCTATATTCATAGGTGTACGCCTCGACTCCAAATCCTATTTGAGTAAGAAGATGCACATACCGTAAGGGCGAGCCGTTTACGTTGTAGACAATAAAGGTGATATAGCCCGCAGTTCCTTGTGCGCGGCCCTCTTCGTCTCTACCGCTAAAATCATCCTTTATTATTGCTAATCTTCCGCGGGAATCTCTTACTTCTTCGTATGAATCAAAGACGATATCGAAATGGAGGTTCTCTAACTCTTTACTAAGCTCATCATGATTTAATTCGTTTGCAGGTAGTGCAACCGGTGCTTTCATCAAGCCCTGTCGAGTAATAGAGCTTAGGTGGCCGGTGTACTGACCGTCTTTCGTATACCAGGTAACCGAATCTGACATTGAATAGATATATTCTTGGTCATTGGGTCCGACGATGGTAACCACGGTTAGATCCGGGACAAAATAGGTGGCATTTTCTCCCTCGTAGAAACTGTAGAACTTGATATCTCCGGGGAGCATTTCTATATCAACAACGCGCTCTTTATTGGTCTTTGGATCATTTTCAAAGATAGGTGAACCGAATGATCGAGTCAAGTTACGGCCTAATATATCCGTCACTTCTCTCATATAATACGTCTCCGATGTAGGCTCACCACCTAGCGCGATTTCGATAGTATTTTGTGCAATAAATACGATCTTGCTGTTTTCAAGATTATCTTCGTCTCTGATGAAGTCGATTAACCATGAAGCGTTATATGATTCCTCTTCAACGGTATAATCTCTTTGCATAAGATGTACGCTCGTCTGGGTTGGCACTTCCATTAATGAAAGATACTCTCCCAAATAGAGGGTTCCGTCTTTAGCAATGAAATCCTTATAGCTGAATATTGCCATGCTCTCCGGAGAGAAATTTTCATGGAAAGCATTGATGGTAGTTGCGCCTTGAGCCCTGCTTCTGCGTGCTAACTGTCGCAGCAGAGATAGATCAAGCTCTTGACCTAACGGGCTGAACTCGCCGTCTATCTTGGCAAGAAGGATGCCGAAGTTTGACTCGTCTCTGGTTTCGATAAAGTAGAGGCCTCTCTTGCGTAGGTCCCGTACCAATAAATGTTTCAATACGCGGCCATCCTCTGTTGTGTCGGTCCTTAAAAGAAGCGAGACGCTGACCGGCTCAATACCTTTGCAATCTTTAAAGCTATAGGTGACACTACCGATCTCATGTCCTTGTTTATCAAACAACACCACGCGAATCCTCTCAAGCGCTTCATTAATCTGTACCTCTTCATGGCCGTTGGCGTTGAAGCTACTCTTCCATGATTTCAACGGTACGATCTCTTCGCCTGAATCTAATACCGCGGCAATCTCTAAGAATGTAGGATCTGCTTCCAGATGAGATGCTGCATCAACAAAATCCTCATCTCGCAACCACTGAATAACCTCTGGGATTAAACAATCTTCCAATTCAGCCTCTCTCGCCTGATAGGCAGAGGTAACTTCGTCGTCTCCGTTAACCTTCTTTACTACGTAGGTATCTTGACCTGCGACAGTGCGCTGATCTGCTTCATATTTAATCTTGTCAACAATGGTTCTTTCAGCTTCATTCTGAAGATCTTCGAATAATCCTGATAATTGTGCTGCAGTCACTGGCGGTACAACGGTAGTAGAATCTGGCGCTGCTGCATCTGCAGTAGCGATGCCTGTGGTATCTGCACCTGCAGTGTCTGCAGGAGTAAGCTCTGCTGCGCAGACGGTACCGTCAAACTCTTCTTCGAGATAAGAAAAGAGATCTCTCGCTCCCTCGATGGTCTTCTTGAACCATTTCTCAAGAGGTGAAGGCTCTGGAGTAGGAGTAGGTGTTTTCTTAAAGTGAGGCGGAACCGGTTTAGGCTCAGGAATAATCGCTTTCTTTTCTACCGGAGCTGCGGGAAGTCGAGGATATTGTTTCTCTTGAAGTCTTCCCTGTGTATCCTGAATGCGGACATATATATTGATGCGTGCCTTGGCGTATTTTTCCGGATCAAAAGGACCGCTGAATAAATCTGCAAGTGCTACAGGATTGGCGTATTCTGTATCAGTAACATCAAGTCGAATGGCGGGGATTTCTCCGTTTTGATTTCTTCTGGTTGTGCTAAATTCTTTATGGGTATATCGTGGTCCGTCAAGATAGTAACCGTAGGTCGGCTCTGCGTAAAATGCAACCACGTTGTCTTCTATATATCCGGGTTCAACCTCAACAGAAGTACCTCTTAAAGCCCTAACCGACGGATCGGTTATATCTACCGAGTATCTTGGGACATCAACCGGCTCACCGTATCGGATATAGTCTAAAATTGATTCACGCCAGGCGCGTGCATACAAGACATCAGAGCCGTGTACAAAGTAATCCATGGCATAGTGATAATCTCTTGGCATGGTGCGCACCACACTTCGGCCGACAGGTGACCACTGTGCCTGTAAATACAGATACATACTGTTAGCAACTGTGGTTCCCTTAGGAGTAACACCGTCCTCTTCCAAAGCGCCCCAGTGCTGTTCGTTAGCATACTCATCGAATGCAATACCGATATTGATAAAATCTGGTCCTTTATGTGTTTCGTCTTTTAGAGACATGTAGGTAACACCCGAACAAATACCTGGCTCGGTAACGCTCTTGCGGAAGTATGGATCAACACTTTCTTCCCATAGCTTCATCGTCACAAACTGCTGATCCTTGTAACTTTGTCTTCCGGCATTCATATCAAAAGAGTCAGTACCAGCTTCTGCGATCCACATGGCTATCGGTGCAAAGCTCGGATCTGAACCCATGATACTCTTCATCAATGAGTTATATTCATAGAAGAGGTCATACAAATCATACCAGCGGTAGACGTTAAACCCAATTGCCTGGAAGACGCGTAAGTGCTTGTCGATCATAGTCTTTAATTCGTCTTCAGGAGAATCACCCCAGACGGTGGTCACGAGAATCTTATCTTTTGCCTCACTGATATCGCTGGCAATGTTGATACCGTTTGCCAGAATCCATTCAGCGGCAACTCTGATTTCTTGCGCAACCCGCTCGATCTCTGCCTGGATCGCTGCCTCTGATGCACCTGTTTTTTCCATATCTCTTCTGATTCTCAGATTTGGCTCATTGTCTAATACCCAAGCAGCCACGATATCTGGATTAGCCCATGTTGCACTGGTAACAATGGACTGATATCTACCGCTTCTTATATCATCGATATCAAAACCAACCTGAACCCGTACCTTCTCTTCAACCGAGGTACGACCTAAGCGCATGTTTTCAGCTCTAATCTGATGCAGGAGCCCTGCGTTGAATTCGCTTAAATGATAAGTTCTTACTGTATTAGCATTGGAATCCATAATTCCCGGAATGTCGGTAACTGCACAGCTACCCCAGGTATACCCGCGAAGCTGATACGGTAGAAGTGGCACTACGATAGTTTCAGCATAGAGAGGATTAATCTTGCGTAATTCAACTCCATTTACGAGAAATCCTTCGCGATTAGAATGATTAGTGCCGTCGAGTGTTGTCGTATCGGCGCTGTTGACCGCAAGGGTACTAATAAAGTTAAGTCTTGTAACACCGGTTGCATCTTCCATATGGGATTCAAGCGGCACATCAGTATCGTTCCACCAGAGATCAACAATAACTCTATAAATCTTTCCGTCAGCCTTTTCTATCCACTCAGCCTCAGCATACTCAAATTGCGGATAGTATCTTCCGGTAACGAAATAGAATTCTTTTCTGATTTCGATAGGAACTTTTCTGCCTCGCAGTTGTGCCTGCCAAGGATTCTGTACTGCAACCGGTAATAAATCAGTCGGCGTGTTTACTGCGCTGTGTTCGTACCATTTTGATTCTTTCAGCGCACCGTTACGATAGTTTCTAACAACCAGCACCCTTTCTGTTGCGCCTACATATTCGGTTGCATAACGTATAGAGATGATTCCCTGCTTATCGATTCTTCTTTCGATGCTTCTTCCGTCTTCATCGAATACCTCAACAAACTCTTCGTCCTTGACCGCGTCGTACACATCAGCAGTAAGCTGACCGCTGTTCCAACGATAATTATTATAGGTTCTTCTTAGGGTTGAACCTCTTACTACCTCTCTACCAATCTCTAAATACCCATTATAGACTGGGGTTGAAGTCTCAAAGTTTTGCACTGAGTCAGAGCTTAAGAGTAAACCGTAAGGGCTGATAATTTCTTCGTCTCTGCGTAACTCAATACCTCTACCCTGTTTGTACCAATAGATCGTTGTCTTTACCCATACCTTTCTGACAGGATCAAAATAGGCTTCTGCGGTAATGACAATCTCACTTGTTGCGGTGTCTTCAGTTTGGCTTTCAGCGGTAAGTGTGGCGTAATCGTAAACCGTATCGGCTTGACGTCCGCCGCGTGAAACAGTTCGAATTGCATCGCCGCGATTGACATCGCGATATACTGTTCTTGCCGCACCGCGGTTATCTGTATAAATATTCTTAGCTGCGTTTGTTGCACCACTACCTAATGGATTAACCCTTACAACCGTTGGCGTGCTACCTGCAGGCCATTCCATTGCTTCGCGCCAGATTAAACCGCCGTTTTCAGCCTCCGTTACCGTTGCCTGCTGACCAAAGTGTCTGGAATATTCATAGCTGGTACCGTCCTTATCAGTTCCGGCCCATAATCTTCCTTTATTATCGCGATAGTCAGTTCTTGTGATGACCGCTTGAGCCGTACCATAATCAACCTCCACCCCTTCAGTAAACACCCTGCGGTCTACGCCAGCCACGGGTAAGGTGGCAAGAACAGATGATGTATTGACTCTGGTAACTTTAAGGCCATCAGTTGTGGTAACGAAAAGTGCCTTAGGTCCGTAGAAACCTTCGTTGTCTTTTGTTGCGTCGCCATAGGTGCTTAGCGCACCTGTAGTAAGATTTTCTGCCGAGACTACTGCGCCTACATGATGCGGATCGATCTCGACGCGCTCTTTTACCCCAAAGTAATTGCTTCTGATGCCATGAAGGATTGCATTGTTCTTATCAATAAGGGTAATTACGGTTTCTGTCCGATAGCCATCGGGCCATACGGTAAAGCTTTTGCGGCCTGCGCGTCCGAAGAAATCAGAATTTTCTGTCACCGCACGGGTATCCAAATCTTCTACCCTTACTGTAGCGCCTAAGCGGTGAGGATCGATGTAGACCAAGGCTCTATTCTCGAGATTGTCTTTAACACGACTAACGATTAATCCATTCTCTAACTTCGGCTGATCTATAAAACCAACAACCACTTCATCTTCAATTTTCGGCAGCTTAGAAATGTCTAAAATGGTGGTAAGCGTATAGCCGCTCTTCTCTTTGTATTGAGCGTACTTTGCAGTGCGGCCAAAGAAATCAGAGAATGTGGTTTCTGCCTTGGTTTTTGTATCCTGCATCCAAATGGTTGCACCCAGATGTTGAGGATCGAGCTTTAAGTTAAAGGTAAGGCCAATTTCATCATCTGATGTTGCGATAAACAAACCGTTTTCTAACAGTGGTATGCCATTCTCTTTCTTTAACGTTGTGGTCTGTTTGTATCCGCTGAGGTCGCTGTATTCTGAAAGCATTGCGATTGTACCGAAGAAGTCAGAATTAACTACTGTTACACCTGCTGTTTCATCAACGAGTTTTACCTGTGCATTCATAAGCCGAGGATTAAGATAGACGGTCACCGTTCCGGTGAAGTCGGTTTCTGTTCCTCGTAAAAGACCATCCTCGAATAGTGGTCTCTCGACGCTGCCGCTGCCGGGTTGCGGAGTAAGCCTTCCTGTATATGAGTAACCGCTTGGCTCAGAGTAGCTCCATTCCATGGCAAACGGACCGAAGAATTTATTCATTTCCGCGACTGCAAGGGTATCGAGATTGGTTATCTTCTTGACTCTGCCTGTTGTGGTGTTAAGATCAATGACCTGCTCTTCACGCCGTATCACCTCATCACCAATATAGAAGGTGGCAATTTGGGTCAACTCTCTTGCCGTAGCATCCATTCCATCTAACGCTATCTCAGATGAGATGAAGCGAATCTGCTCGCCGGTTACCTTATCGACTAAGAAAACATCACTCGATACAGGTACGGAGAAATACTGATAGGTTATACCAAATGACTTGCTCTTTAATCTGGTGTAATCATAGGGGCTGCCTTCATAATTGTATTCGGTCAGCCAGTTGAAGTCTGCTTCGCCATCCATGGTATAGAGCATGCTTCTTTGTACGCTTCCATTGTTGAAGGATAAGACACGTTCTTCTCCTAAGATCGGTTCTCCAACAGCTTTGTGATTTTCCACGCGGCCGTCTGCTAAGTATTCAATGGTCAGGTGAATTTCACCTGCAACCTTATCTACCCCTGTGACGGTAAACCTCGAGATGACTATGTCGGTACCGGTAATCTTTGTATAGCCATGCGTAGGAATAGGTGAATCATTCAAGAATCCTACGCGCTCGTCATAGATATCGTCGTCATAGAATGAAACCACTGTCTCTTCACCGACCTCGTCTCCGAAGGCTATGCTGCCGATATGTAACAGCAATAACTCAAGGTCTTTTGGATCTGAGATATTAAGCTGTCGGCCAAACACTGCTTCCAGAACCGGCAGGACCTCAGGCGCTCTCTCTAAGAAAATAACAAGGCTACCCGGTGTACCGAATACCTCTTCAATCATACTGACTAAATTAAACCAACGCTCTGCCGCGCCTGAGCGATCGCCTCTATGCGTACTAAAATCAAAGCCCTGGTTATACGCCTCTCTCAAATACGCATCATTCTGTAAAGCCTCTTGAATCTGACCGACCTGCTTAAGCTTTTCTACTACTGCGCTGATATTACCTAATCCTACAAACTGCACGATATCGCCGTTAAGCGAAATACCTTCACGCACGCCAAATGCCGGCTGCCAAGCTAAATCTTCGAATATCTGACGCAAAATCTTACTT
>JBHPFN010000012.1:0-49656 GCA_042571725.1 Candidatus Omnitrophota bacterium | reverse complement strand
TGAATGGGGGCGCTAAAACTAGTCAACACATAGCTTTGGGCTGCTAAATGGAAAATAACATCCGGCTTTACTGCTTTAAGCACTCTGGTTAAAGCGCTGATATCATGTAAATCTGCATCGAGTAAAGAAATCTTTTGGTAAATATTTGATAAATTATTTCTTGGACTGCGCCAGCGACAGATACCAGATACCTTATGGCGCTGCTTAAGCCTAAGGATATACTCAGCTAAATGACTTCCTACAAAACCGGTTATTCCGGTGATTAAGATTTTCATAATGATGTGTCCTCCTTAAGAAGATCTGGTGAAGCGCTCTTCGACGATCGTAAAAAGCTCTAAGCAACCATTTTTAATAATACTTCTATAGCTTCTTCCGCTGATTCTGGGAGGTTCGTCTCCGGGAATTTCAGCTACCTTTAATCTTTTCTTAGCGCAACGGATGCAAAGCTGTGTATCAACGCTGATGCGTATATTTCCTTCAAGGCCGAGTCTTTGAAAAAGATCCTTTCTAAAGGCGCGGTAAAAGCCTAACACGTCTGTATACTTGGCTCGAAATAAAACATTTACCATTTTTGTAAACATCCAATTGCCAAAACCCGATATTGCTGTATCATCGTAACTTTTTGCTCCCGGCGCATAGCGAGAGACTATGACCATATCATACCCTTCTCTCATCTTCTCGACGAGTTCAGGAATCTTCTCCGGTATCATATTACCATCTGGGGTAAAGGTAATCACCACATCCCCTTTAGCTTTCTCGATCGCCTCTTGATAACCAGCGATAGGGCCCTTTTCTTTCTGCAGCAACACATCGAATCCCAAAGCTCTTGCATATTCAATACTACCATCGGTGGAGTGTCCATCAACAATAATAATCTCATCTACCCATTCCTTTTTTATGCGGGGCAGGATTACCTTTAAGCACTCAATTTCATTTAAACAAAGCATGATAAGTGAAAATGTCATATAAAAACCTCTTTCAATCTATTGTAAAATCCTCTTTGCTTCTTCATATCTCTGGGGGGTGCCGATATCAATACAAGAAACATCGCTTAAAAAACCATAACAGGCTAAATCAAGCATTTGGGGGAACACGTCGAGCTCGAGCGAAAAAGAATCGCGCTTAGGCATATTTAAAAATATATCTTTTTGCATGAGATAAACACCTGCGTTAATCAACGTGCTGCCTGAAATATTAGACTTTTCTTTAAAGTCCACGATCCTTTTGTCTTCGCTTAAGGTAACGCTCGCGTAATCCCTTGAATATTCTGATGCAGCCACCACGACTGATAATAAGGCGCCTTTCTGTCTATGAAAATCTAAAAACGTGTTCAAGTCTACTGAGCAGAAACTATCGCCGTTCATCGCAAGAAAAGTTTTACTTGTAATAAGCGGCTTAGCATTTTTCAATGCACCTCCTGTTCCTAAGGGCTCGTTTTCTTCGGAGAAAACAATCTCAATCGGGAATTGTCTCTGCTTATAATAGGCTTTGATTGCCTCGCCTAAATGCCCGATACATAAAATCACCCTTTTACATTCAAATGTAATCAAATATTCAATAAGAATATCGAGAAAAGGCTTCTGATTAATCTGGGCCATGGCTTTTGGCCTGTCGCCTACAATAGCTTTAAGCCGCTTGCCTAAACCACCGCATAAGATCACGCTGTCAATTTCTTTACATGCATTATTCATAACCCATCCTGATCAAAATTGTAGTCAGGCCGAAAGTAAACTATTTGACTTCCAAGAAATTCAAACTTTACAGGTACATAGAGCAGTTTGCGTAATGCCTCCCGCACCTTAGGCTGTTTAGAGGGCTTTACAAAGAAAATAATAAATCCTCCTCCACCAGCACCCAATAATTTTCCGCCCATAGCACCTGCTCTGCGAGCAGTTTCATATATATTATCCACATAGGAGGTTGAAATCTTATTTGTTAAACTTTTCTTAAGCTTCCAATTTTCATGCAAAAGCTTACCGAAGTCTGTAAACTTCGGCCTTTTGTTATTGAGAATTTTGACTGCCTCTCCCACAAACTGGTACATGGTATGCAGCTCTTTCTTTTTGCGGGGGATAGCTTGAATTTGAAATCGCGCCATATCTGAGGCGATTCTTGAGAATCCGGTAAAATACATCATAATATGACGGGAGAAAAGGTCTTTCTTTTCTAAGCTTATGGTTATAGGGTGGACCTCTATATTTTCCGGTCTAAAGTCTATCTTGTTAAATCCCCCAAAGGCAGCAATTGTTTGATCTTGTGATCCCACGTACTCCTTAATCAGATTCTGCTCTATATGGATTGCCTCCAGAGCAAGTTGTTTTTTAGAGACGATTTTTCCGCGTAATGCATATAACGCATGCAGTAAGCCTACGGTGAAGGTTGAGCTTGAGCCAAGTCCTGTGCGTGCAGGTAAATCTGCATCGTGATGAATATGCAGTCCTCGCTTCTCATTAATAAACTTAAGCGTTTCACGCACCGAGGGATGCTGAATGTGTGCTATTTTATTAACTTCTTCACGATGAGTATAGACAATACGGTATTTATATTTGAAAAATGGCGGCAGTAAACGACAGCTTATATAACAGTATTTATCAATGCTTGCCGATAATACCGCTGCCGGGTGATCCTTATACCAATGCGGATAATCAGTGCCTCCGCCAAAAAATGAAATACGAAACGGCGTTCTGCTAATAATCATTTTCTAAGTTCTCCTTTTCCTATACCACTCAATGGTCTCGCGTACCCCTTTTTCGAAAGTGGTGTGTGCTTCAAAACCCAAAAGCCTTTTTGCTTTAGATACGTCAATAAGCCGCTTGGGTATCATTGTTGGTTTGGAGGTGTTAAAAGAAATTTTTGCATCACGATAGCCATCGACATTTAATATCGTCTGGAGTGCCTCTTTTATGCTCAGAGGCCTTCCGGTGCCTATATTGATTGGGTCAAACGTATCAATTTTCTCCATAGCAAGTAGGATACCATCGATAAAATCCTCTACAAAAATTAAATCTTTTATATCGCTTCCGTCTCCCCAGACTTCCACCGGATCATGCCGTTCTACTACCTTGCGAATTAACGCCGGTATCACATGAGAAGTCTCCCATTCAAAATCATCGTATAGCCCAAATATGTTTGCAGGACGCACTACTACCGTTTTCATAGGATTTTTAATCTTTTGAGAATACATCTGACAGAGAATTTCGCTGAAGCGCTTCATCCAGCCAACGCAGAAATATTTCTCAAATAGTTCGCCGCTCATCATCTCCTCTTCCTTTACAGGATAATCGGTAGGAGGATATACGGTGTTGCTGCTAATAAAGAGAAGTTTCTCAACACCTGCCTGATACGCGGCATCCAACAAAAGTGTATTCATGATAATATTGGGGGTCACATGCACCAAAGGTGTCTTTACCATCACCGCTGCACCAGAAGTATTTGCAGCGCACATAAATACAAACTGCGCTCCTTGAACTACGCGAGCACAATCCTGAGGGCTGGCTAAATCACACTGCATATAAGAAATGCGGCTATTCTTTAAGACTGCGGGCTTTTTATGGAGTGTTGCAGTTACCTTTGCCCCTTGTTCAAGCAGGCGCCTGATTAGATTAACCCCTACAAAGCCTGCGCCGCCAACTACTAAAACCCTTTTATTTTTGAACATTTTTATCTTAGATTGATTTATAAAGGTATGCGCTGTCCCGCTTTACTCCTCAAGCGGAAACAGTAAGCCTTATTCTACCTTGTTTTATGATGTTTTGGCAACCAGAATTTGGTGCCTTTTATTTTTGACTTTTGGCGCCAAATTCGGTACTCCCTCGCTTACCATGCTGAGTAAGGAATCTTATCCCATTTTACCTCGAGCTAAATTCCAGTTACACTTTTCATTGTTTTGTACTATAATACTATTACAATATGTCGAACAAAAATCTTGATAGACTCAAACACTACTTACCTTCAATCATTATCTTGCTTATTGTAGCAAGTTCGCTTGTATACCTTCTTTGCGTAAGTTGGCTCAGGTGGGGCCATATTTTTAACGACACCCCTCATGAATTATCGTTTCCTCAACAGATTCTCGAGGGGAAAGTTCTCTACGGAGACCTTTTTCATGTGCATGGATTATTTTCACCTTATCTTATCGCATTTCTTTATAAGATATTCGGCGTTCAAATCCTTACACTCGTGTGGCTGGGGATTGCACTTACCTCAATATTATCGCTTGTTCTCTACAAACTTTCTCGGCTTTTTCTAGACCGATTCCCTGCTGCACTGGTGGTAGTGACGTTTCTCTATCTCTTTGCTTTCGGTTTCTACATGCCCTCCAGCGGAATCTTTAATTTCATTCTCCCCTACAGTTTTTCCTCTACGTTTTTTGTGCTCTTTACTTCGTGCGCTCTCTACTTCTTTATACGGTTTGTCTTATTTGAAAAAAGAAGCGGTATCGTACTGTGGGCCACCTCTTTATCGTTGGCATTTTTGTGTAGACCGACACTCACGCTTCTGGTGTGGATAGGCTTTTTACTCTCAGGAGTGGTACTTTTATTAAAAAATAAACCCTCAAGAGCATACTGGCCCTATCTTCTTATTCCCCTTGCTGCAGGTGTTGGCATATATGCTTTATTTGTGATACGCTTTGATGCCTTCAGTGGATTTAAAGAATCGGTTTTAATGAGCTCTCTCTACATCCTTGGTGGAAACGCAGAACTTTCAACAGAAAGCGGACTGATGCAGAGTAGCAGCACAAGCACACAACTATTTCTTAAGCACTTGACAGATATTACAAGGCAGAAAGGGCTCGTTATATTACTTTCCTTTTTGGCTCACCTCGCTGTTATCTCTTTGGCCGCAATTGGTTCCCAAGGCATCTCTTGGTCTTTTGCAAAAAAAAGAAAAAAGCTTTTATCATTACTAACGTTCTTAGCAGGCAGCTTGCTAATCGCTGCTGTCTTTTTTACCCTCTATCACTTCTTAACAACGCACTTTCCACTGCAATCAGCCAAATCATTTCCGAAGATAAGAACGTATCCTCAATTTATGTGTCTAATGATAATATTTCTCACGATGATACCAGCGCTTTTTATAAAATCTGTTGTTTCCTCTAAAGATAAAAAATCAATAGCGCTACTGACTTTGTTTTTAGTTTCCTTTTTGCCCACGTTAAGAATGCCGTTTTCAGCGCATCCTCACGGTGCCGGCTTTTATCTCTATGTCCTGGCGATGCTGTGCTATTACGTTTTCTTCTTTACCTTGGTTGGTGATTTCTTGCAGAGATATCTTAAAGGCCTTGTGAAGCCGCTTTTTTATTCAATCATGATTTGCGTCTTTCTTCTTCCGGTTGTCCACCTGTGGCAATTCTCTAAGACTGCGTATGCGGGAAGGACAGCAGAGATAAAAACCGACTTTGGGACATTTTTTTACGCTGATACGCCTGAACGACTAAAATTTATCGCAACCATCGATTACTTGAAGAACCATACTTCACCAGACGATACCGTGGTGGCGTATCCGGACGCTCTGAGCATTAACTTCTTTTCCCAGAGAAAAAATCCTACTCGGTATTACGTTCTTGATTATGCTGTCTATAATGAGGACACCATAATTTCTCATTTGGCTGAGGCTGACGTAGACTACTTCGTGGTTATTATGAACAAACCGGGCCTCTCAAAAAGGAAGGTCTATACGTGGATACTGCAACATTATCGATGCATAAAAGTAATCGGCCCCCTTGAACAGCTCCCTCCTTTAATCGGAATATTCAAGAAGAAGAAGTTGCTGAAACCGTAAAGCTTGCTGCGGGAGAGACTGTGAAAAACACCTACCCTAGCGGGTAGAAATATCATTTTCCAAGACGGCCAAGTCTTTTAAAAGCTTTGCGATTGGTGCTTGCAAGAGCTGAGGTTTTTCGCTTAGCGTACTATCAAGCAATGCAACGTAACGCTCTGGTGATTTCTTAATCTGAACCCCCCGCTGTCTATACTGGTCGAGAAAGTACGCAACAGCGCGTTTTTTTGTCTGTCTATTTGAAATCTCTTTCCAGAACAAGGCTGACTGACCTAGCTGCTGTATTACTTCGGCTTTTGAATACCTACTATAAGGAAGTAAATGGTTATCCGGGTTAAAGAGAAATTCTAAGTGAGCTTCTGCCCAAATCTTATTGCCGTCTCTGTTGAAATGTGTCCCATCGCTGGCCCAATAGTAGCGTGAAAGTTCACTGCCTACTATCTTTTCTCTGAGTGCGAGAAACGAATTAAGATATCTAATACCTGCTTTTTCTGAGATCTGCCCGAGAACCTCATGAGGTAACGATGACCACATCCCTATATATTGGGGAAAATGAGGAACCGCGGTAACGCATACATCAACGTGATGAGTACGTGCGAGTTTAACAATCGATGCGAGAACCTTCATCGAGGCATTAACATTCTTTTCTATCGTCGGCGTCCATTGTAACTCAAGCCAGTTTGCTTGCTTTTGCACCACCGGCGGGTTTCTGCGAAGGGCAATTTTTCTGATGGCAAGGTCCACCAGATAGAAAAAATCTGAATTCCTCACTAATAGTGCAGGTAACGTAAACGCTATATCTATTTTAGCATGTCCTTGCGGTGTTAAAATGTATCGCTGGGAAACCTCCGCAGGGATCGCAAGGATATCCCCGTCATCCCCGGTCACCATAAGCCTCCGATAGGCAGCATCGTTTGCAACGTCAGTCATATCAATATTGATAAAGATTAAATCCGGAGCATAGAGAAGTAATTTTGTTTTGATTAACAAATAATACGGTATAAATGAATAGCTCGAAGTGCCGGTGTTGATAACTTCAAACCTAATATCCTGATTGGCGTATCGCTCGTTGAGCTCGCGCTCAACGATCTCGACCATTTTGTATTGCGGATCTACCACCCCTTGCGTGGTAGAATCACCAACATAGAATATGCGAAAGGTGTTGCTGGGCTTTTCAAGCGCAACATCGTGCTCTTCTACCCACGACTGGCTGTTTGTAATGAGAGTGTAAAATATCGAGCGGCTTTTATCAATCTTTTTTAATGAGGGTCTCCAAATATGATGCAAAACAGGGTCGTTGATCATAGTTGAATGATACGAAGGCGCGCGCTGCACAAGGCGCGTATGGGTGATACTTCGGGCCACTCCCTCGAGCATGCTTACAACTATTAAAAAAGCAATGAGTACGAAAATGGAACGTTTAACCATGTAGGGTTCTTATATTTTATTCACAACCAGGACACATACATTTACATCTTTTCTTTACGCAAAGAGGAATGTATCCTTCCTTAACCGGTGTATCGTATTTAGAACAATCGATACCAGCGCACGCTCCGTCAAAAGAACAGCTATCGCCTTCTTGCCTATCTTCTTCTGAATCCGCTACACTCATTGGCTCCCCCGGAGGTTGCATTTGCAATAGTTTCTCTACCTCATCAAAAAATGCTTCGGTCTCCGGACCAGAAGGAACTCCCCTTCCCTTACTCCAGAGCCCTCGGTTTTTTTGCTCTGCCTCCTCATGTAACTTCTCAAGGAAGCTCGCGTATTTAACATTGGGGCCAGAGATGAATGGCAAGGCGTAGCCTGATTTGATAATCGTCGCATTGAGAAAAACAAATGTGCCATCATAGCCCTGAATATTTTTCCTGTATCCGGTTTGGAAGTTTTCTGGGATGTCCATATCTTTACTATGACTTTCTGGACAAATTTCATACCAAACATACGCAAGCAATCTGCTGTAACTATCGCGCCTTTCAACGTCAAACTCTAATTGGACTTCTTTTTCCTCGACTAAACTCTTTATAAACCTCTGCACTGCTTTGCCATTTTTAACAATCGTCTCGATGTCTTGCCCAGTTTTTTTGGCTTTGTTAAAGGCCTTTTCATTGGGTATGATTTCCGGGGCGTCTATCCCGATGAGGCGGACGTGTTCTCCGTTTTCAAGCTCAAGCGTATCTGCATCAATTACCCGGGTGACTGTAATGCGGTCGTAGATACTTTCGCGAGCTGCTTTTGGTTGTTCAAGAAGATAGCGCTCTTTTAACCGAGCGCTATAGGCATATGTTAAAACAACGGCTATGGCAATCATCGCTACCAGAAAAATCAATCTATTGCTCATCAAACCTCCTTACGCAATGGCTGCTCTGCGGTGCTAATATAAAAATAAAACCCCTGAAGAGGGGTATTAGATTTGCTATAATCAGCACGATCACTGAAGGGCTTACGCTCATCAATGACTGTGTGGTGCGCTCATTTGCTTGCTGAAGTATCGGGCTCTCCATTGGACTGTAGTTCCTCACCTTGCCTTTGAAGTATCAATTTCCCCTTTTCGTCGTAGCCTTTCTGCCACACAAGTATTCCTTCTTCATACATGCTTTCTGATTTGAGGGAATTATTTTTGTAATATCCTTTAGTGATGCCGTGCTGTACGCCTTGCCTATACCCTCTTTCTTCCCAAAGCGTACCGTCAAGATCGTACATCCTAGAGACTCCGGTGAGTTTTCCTTCTCTAAACAGATGCTCTGCCTGAATCTTTCCGTCCCGGTCAAAGTATCGCGCAGTGCCCTCGGGTAGATCATTCTTAAAGTACATCTCCACCTCTAAATTTCCGTTGTCATGATAGGAACGAGCACTTCCCTCTCGCTTGCCATTTTCGTAGGTGACAATACCCTTAAGCGCCCCGCCTGAATAATATTCTCGCACCAGACCATCAGGCACAGGAGCCTCTTCAGGTCCCGGCATAGAAATGGACTCTGCCTCCTGAGCAACACATGTCGAAGCTGTTAAAACAACATACATAAAAACGACTAATAAATTTTTCATTAGAATTTTTCCCCTCTTTTCAGCTTATGGCAAACATTCCCAATCATCTACCACGAGACGATAGGCAACGGGCACACACTTGACGCCTGCGAGACAGTTTTGCTTAAAGACATATAGCTTTCCCTCTGCGCCGATACCTTCACTGCAAGAAATTTTGCTTTTTTCTGTTATTAATACCACATACCCCTCTTCGGTCTTAAAATCGTAATGATGCCATTTATCCAGCTCAAACATCATGTCCATTCGAGGATAGAGCAGCTCAAAAGAACGCGGTCCGGGATTAAACCTTCCCTTAATAGCAACACGCTGTTTATCGCATTGGCTGATATCATTAAGCTCATTGCAAAATACCTCTTTCTTTTCTTTCTGCAACAATGGCTCTATTGATATCTCCTGCGCTAAACAAAGCACAGCCAATCCGATTATTGTTAAACAAATTACCGCTATAGCACCGATTAGATATTTCACTGTTGCCCTTGCCCCTCTTTTTCATCCTCAGCCTCCTTAGGAGGTGCGAGAATATGGGGGATAAATTGTTCCCTCACATGCTTGAGCGAAAAGAAATAAATCACCAACATATTCCAACTGAACAGGCCAAGGAACAAAACAAAGAGAAATACAGGAAACACCTTCTCAGCCAAAGCCTCGGCATTATCAATCTTTTCAAAAGCCTTTGGCTGTAATTCTAGTGGAACCAAATCTGCAACCATATTTCTTTTTGCCTGAAACACCCTCTCCATAGAAGTCTCTAAGGTCTGCTCTCGCAGTAGAGCCGGCAGCATGTGGAAAAAACCCACGATAATGAACACAATGCATACGGATTTCAAAACCATGAGAAACCGCCTACCCCACTCATTAAGCAAAAGCACAGAAATCCCTGCTATTAAATTCAATACTGAAAGGATAACAAATTTGTAAGGAATCGTTGAGCCGGTTCCGGCAAAATAATATCTCGTGGGCACAAGCGAAAACATCAAGCCGACTGTAGAAAAAATCACAATCAGCCACCCAAACATCACCACTGCGACCGACCTCTTTTTTTCCTCCATTGCGCTCTCCTCTTTAATTACTGCATAATGGTGTATCTTATTGAATCTCTTTATCTTAAGAAATAGCTGGCGAGTTTAACTTCTTCATTCTAACATACAAGCAAAAAAAGTCAATCCAGAATGCTTTCGCCTTTGAGGGCATTTTTAAGCAGATTCTGTAATTGTTCCCGAGAAGTTGCCTTTACCAATTGCCCCTGGTAACAAACGCCTATCTCACCCCGCTCTTCTGACACCACTAAAGCAATCGCATCGGTTTTCTCCGTAATGCTCATTGCCGAGCGGTGGCGCGTGCCCATACCCATAGGAATCTCAGTGTTAGTGGTAAGCGGGATAATCGCCTTCACCCTGCGAATGCGTCCCTGTGAAATAATTACTGCTCCGTCATGCAAGGGTGAGCCCGGAGAGAAAATCGCCTGGAGCGCTTCAGTTTTAATCTGCGATTCAAAAGGCATGCCACTATTTACAAAACCTTGAAGCCTCACTCCCCGCTCAAGCACCATCAATGCGCCGGTCCGAGTTCGCGCTAGCATCTCCAGCGCCTTACAGATTTCCATTAGATACTCAGGCAAGGGAAGCGATGCTTTTTGCTTTGCAGGAAAAGACTGTTTTACTTTAAAAAAGGCAGCCGAAGCAAGATCAGCGATGATAAGCAGAATTACAACGCTAACAATAAAAGTTGCGGTCAGCTGAAGCATTGTTTCGGGAACGTCGCTGGGGAATACGGTAATCGCGATATAGAAACATGAAAGTGCGATTAGTATGCGCGTCACCACCCGATGGCGGACTACGCGCAGCCCGCGAATAAGAAAAAACAAAAAGCTAATGCCTGCAAGTATCGCAAGCCAGGTAAGCGGTTCTAGTAGTGTTTGCTTCATAGAATACCTTAGTGTTTATTAAAACCTCCAGCTGCCACCCACAAAGGGACCGCCAAGGGTAAGCTCTACTTGGTCAGAATCAAGCTCTATCTGCATACCGAAGATGCGATATCCTCCTACTAATGAAAAATGCTCAATGGGCTCAATCGAAATACCGACCTCACCATCGAAAAGGTGACCATAACTGCCGGCGTACATACCTGATATCTCGCTAAACACAGAGACATTCTCGATAGGTTGGAAATCGAACGTAGCGCCTATCGTAGGCAAGCCGCCGATAAATTCTTCGGATTCAGAAATAGCCAGCGTGGGTGCGTTAAGGGAAGCATCGATAAAAAATGCCTTTGCATCCACAAGTGAACCGATAGTAATGCTATCGTTTAACAAAGAAATAAAGTCATGTTGCCAGCCTAAACGCAAGTAGAGAATATCCATGCCACTTTCCACCCGAGCTCCTACGGTATAGGATTGACCGCCGAAGTTAACCGTCCTCACCAGTGTTTCGTCGCCATCGTAACTTGCTTGCGTATAGATAAAACGCAAAAGGTCATCCTCGCCAACCTGCCAGAGCACGCGCGCCTCAGGAAAACTCTGATCGCCTATGCCTAGATCATCTTGAAAATCGATTTCGGTTCCACTCAAGAGGTCATCATCCACCATGACATCTGCATTAAGCTGCGGCATCCAGTAGCGGCCTTCAACCGTAAGTGCACTTTCAGCAGAAGCTATACCTGCACATCCTAAGCTAATACACATTGCTATGACTACACTCTTCATCTCTTCCCTCCTTTTTTTACAATGAATCAACGGACACTACGCCTTCTTCAGCGCTCTTTGCGCGAGAATAAACAATGCAAGAAATGCTACATCGAAAAATGCAAAAGTCACCCACAGCAACGGTATGGTCTGAAGAATCCAGTGCGTAAATACAACTGCGCAATATGAGACCTTTAATAAAATCCCGAACTCAATGAGATTCCGATTCGCTAAGGGATCGCTGGCTATTCTAAAAAACATCATCGCAAACACTATCAATAAACACGCAGAAAATTGCACATACCCAATGTGATTGGGCGGAGTGATATTGGCAAGGCGAAAAAGTTGAAACGGAACAAATAAAAATAACAGGCCTAAGATTCCGTCATACAGACCGGAAACAATAAAAAACGGCTTAATCCATTTAGGATAATTCATTACTACCTCCTCTTTTTATCTTGTTTCTTTTTATTAAGCAATGCCTTAAGATTCTGTTTATAGAGCGACCTTCTATCCTGCGTAGCTTCTGCACTGTAGATTTTTTCGGCCAGATCCCTGAAGCCTTTCTCAAGTTCTTTAACTGACATATCCTGTGGGTGAAAGTTAACATCAAACAAAGTACACTTTGCCCAATCACCCTTTTGTATCACCCTGTTCTCTTGCAGCAAGCGTGTATACAGTGGCGTTCCGGGAAATGCGGTCATTATGGTAATTTGCACCTCGTAGAGGCCACTATTGTTAACGAACTCCCAGACTTTCTCAAAGATCTTTGTATCATGACCGTCTAACCCAAGAATAAAACAACCATTTACCGTAATGCCGTGCGATTGGATTTTATCTACAGCCTTTTTATATCGATCGAATTGCTTTACCTTCCAATTGCGGGTAAGCTCCAGGCCGTCGAGCCCCTTTTGTGTTGGGCTTTCAAAACCGATAAGCACCTGTTGACAGCCGCTTTCACGCATACGATCCAATAATGCATCGTCCTGCGCAACTGAAACATCCGTTTCGGTAAACCACCTGATATTCTCACGCCGTAATTGCTTGAGCAGGTCTTTCCAGTATGCCTTATTGATAAAAGTATTATCATCTGCAAACTCTATAAACGGTTTTTTCCAGATCTTTTTAATTGCTTTTATCTCTTGCAAAACCTTTTGTGCGGGTTTTTGTTTGTATTTTTTTGAGATAAGGATTGAAGCGGCGCAGAATTCGCATTGGTGCGGACAGCCTCTGCTGGTTTGAACGGTAATGCGATTATACTTCTTAGGGCTGAGCAAATCAAAGCGCGGCATGGGAGCATTGCTTAAGTCATATGCCTTCTCGAATGAGCTGTAGAAAGGTTGTAGTTTCCCTGTTTCAAAATCACGTAACAATTCAGGCCAAACCGCTTCTCCCTCGCCGATTACGACGGTATCGCAGTGTTTTTTTGCCTCTTCAGGTACGCAGGTAACGTGCGGCCCACCGATAACAGTCTTTACCCCCTTCTCTGTGTATCTATCCGCAAGCTCATAGGCTTCAAAAATCTGCGCGCTGTATGTTGAAATGGCCACAAGATCAAATGAATTCGGAGGCTCATCGATATCTTTTATATCAAATATCTCAATATAATCGGGATTGAATCTCGACGGAGTCATGCCTGCTAAGGTAAGAAGGCCAAGGCTCGGGAGGGAAGCGATAATCTTATTGCGGTCAACAAATCCGGGAAGCGTTAAACCTAATTCTGTAAGTTCTTTATTGTAGGCCCGTACCCCGCTCATTGCGATAAGGCCGATTTTCAACAAGTTATACTCCTTTCCTTAGTTGCCCGATAACCATAATCACAACTGCAGTAAGAAAAAATACTACAGGCAGAAAAAATAAGGATTGAAAACCAGGTCTATACACACAGAGCAAACACAATAAAGGCATAGTTACCGCAGCGGCAATCATTGCATGGGAACCCATCAGCTTCGGTACGCGGGAAAGATGCGTCAGGGGAAGACACAATCCGTAGATAATATTTACCATTGCCAGTGCCATCGTAGCGATGTGGGAAAGCCGCAAGAATCTGCGCGTAAGAGAGGCATATCCACCGAGCCACTCAGGTTTAAATGCATGCATCCCCATCCAAGCAGCCTCAATAATTCCAATCAACAGCCATATCCAGCCGAATGCAATATTTACATTGCCCGATTCTTTCGCCATCGCTTTTTCTCCTGTTAACCTTCAGGATTAATTCGAAATTTGTTTGGCAACATTTATCACTGATTATCTTAACTCTCTCAGCTGATTTTAGCAAGGATAAAGAAGGGAAAATCGGGTGATTCTATCGGCTCTCTGACCGTCTAAATACACTACGGCGGTTGATGTTGTAATGTTTGGCAATGAGTTTAAGACGCGTAGAGAGGTCTGTGGCAAACCAATCCACAAAGGCATGTGGCAGGCCAAAAACGGCAGCACCGGCGTTAATCACATTCCAGCCTACGTTAAAGGTGTGTCCTGCCACACCTTTTCTGGCGAACCAGTAACTCTGCATCACGCGTAATGACTTGTAGTAATTCTCTGCGGTTTCTTTGTCTTTGGTGCCTAAAAGGGCAATGGTGCGCGCATCGGTTTCAAAGTGTTTTTCCGGCGGTGAGCTAGGTAGATCAAATTCCTCATGGATGAATTCATGAACAATCACGCAGGTAAAGACCTTATGCCTGTCCTTATAATAGTTTTGGAAGGTGTATTTGATAAAGTTATCCGGAAGGATTACGACTTTATTTGACATCGCAGGGATACCCTTTAATCCTCTGGATTCACGCTCGGTAACGATGTTTAGCTTATAGGTATTCTTAAGCGACAGGGATTTTAACAATGTGCTAAATAGTATTGCAACTTCGGTCTGATACCCGGCAGGTGGCGTGTAATAATTGGCAGAGAAATTCATCGTGGCGCAGCCGCTGAGACAGAGTACGCTAAGCACTACAGTGATTATGAAAAGTGTGTGCTTCATCGTATCTGCTATTGTATGGTAGTTTGGCAGGATTTGCAATTTTTATTATCGCACGTTTTACAGAGCGAAGCGATGTAAAACGTATGCGATTATTAAACCCCGCACCCACCCTTCCGGTGGGTGCGGGGATGAAATACTCAAAAAATAAATAAAGGGGCAGGTTCGCAAAGGCGAACCTGCCCCTTTGGCACTTTTCAATGCTGTTCATTCATTAGTGGCGATAGTGCCAAAATGCGCCCCAATTTGAATCAGATCTTCCTCCTGAACAACCATCGTGACGCCCATAGTGCTTACGATGGCTCCAGCCACGGTGTTTGCGCTGACCCCACCTAGAATGCTTGCTATGCAGCTTGCACTTTTTAAAAGGGCAAAACTTGCGGTCGTGATAAGCATGGCTGCGCTTGTGCCTATGCTTGAAACGCGGAGAGTGTGTATAGACCCCACACCTTCCGCAACGATGATGCTTCTGCTGTCTGTCTCGGTTATTATACCCAATCGAGAAAGAATATCCAGCCTGAGCTGTCGGCACCGATGTCAGCAGAAGCGCTGCAACCATAGGAACCAAAAGTATTCTTTTCATCTCTCCCCCTCCTTTCGTAGGTTATAACGAGCTTCTTCGTACTTCACCTACTTAGACAGCAAGGGGACGTGAAAAGTTCCCAACTATTTGAGATTTTTTTGGTTGCAGAGAAAAATCAAAGAAACCGCTCTCAATAGAGGAATCGTCAATATTAATAAAAAGCATGTACGAGAAATCTCATACATGCTTTTTGTAAAACCTATAAAACGCTTCTACTATTCGATAGAAACGACTTTTACAACAAATTCTAAGGTCTTGCCTGCCAGCGGGTGGTTAAAGTTTACCACAATCGTATCGTCATTGACCTGTACAATCATTCCTTGCATGGGCCGACCATCAGGGGCTCGCAACGACAGCATTACACCAACCTGTGGAACAAAATCAGGGGGTAGTGATGTGCGGGGAACCTGTTGCAATGCATCAGGGTTAACCGCGCCATAGGCCTCTTCGGGTGGCACAGAAATCGTTCTTTCATCACCAACCTTTAACCCTTCCATCCTCTTCTGAAGACCGGGGATAATCCCGCCTTCGCCGTGCACATAGGTTAACGGACTGCCAGCTTCAGACTTATCGATAACGTTACCATCAACCGTTAAGGCATAATCAAACGCGATCTTCTTACCCTTTCCAATGGTCATGACACTTTCTTCGGTCATGGCGCTTTCCTCTGGTGCATCTTCTATCACAGCGGTTTCTTGTTTTAGGATGTCTGTCATGGCAGATTCTACTTTCGCCATTTCCGCTTGAGCCGCTTCTTGTTGCGTAGTTTCTTCCTTCGCGCAAGAAATACTCATTGTGCAGACTAACGCAATAGCCAATAGTACTACAACTGTTTTCATTACAACCTCCTTGTCGTTTTTTTTCAATGGAATTATATTAAAGAAAAGAAGCGAACGTTCAAATATCTAAGAACTTCCGCCCTCAAACATTCAAGCCTCTAACACACTGTAATTTGTCTATTAATTGTAACGTATTGTGCCAATTCTGTCAAAGGAAATCGGGTTTTTTAACTCTTGCCTCTTGACTTACGCAATATCTTCAGCATTGCCTTATGAATCTTGGTGTTTGAGGCAATGATATATGACGGCCTAAGCTCCACTGCCCTGCCAAAGCAATCAGTAACCTTGCCACCTGCCTCCTCAATCAGAAGCTTCCCGGCAGCAAAATCCCAGGGACTTAAGACAAACTCCCAAAACCCCGCAGCTCGGCCACAGGCAACATAACACAAATCCAGCGATGCAGCACCCAGGCGCCGTAGGCCTAAAATCCGTTTTAAGAAAAATTCCTTCATACGTGCTAAATTATCAATCATATCTTTGCCTCTATCGTAATAGAAGCCGGTAATAAGCAACGACTCTTTAAGCGTCTTTGCTGAAGCAACCTTGATACGCTTGCCGTTTAGAAATGAGCCTTTGCCTTTTTCCGCGTAAAAAAGCTCATCCCGAGAGACATCATAGACTGCCCCTACAATAACCTGGCCGTCTTTAGCCAGTGCAACCGAGGCAGCGAATATGGGAAGGCCGCAAAAAAAGTTATTGGTGCCATCTAAAGGGTCAATAATCCAGGTATAGAGGGAATTTGTCTTTTTGTATCGCTTCTCTTCAGCGAGGAAATTGTGATCAGCAAAGGAATGCTTGATTATCCGAGTCGCTGCCCGCTCTGCCTCAACATCTGCGTTAGTAAGTAGATCAAAGGAAGTCTTTTTAGTGCGGACCGTAATTTTTTTCTCAAAATACTTCTTATGGACAGCTCCGGCAGCCTTGGCAGCTTTAATCGCAACCGCTCTTAAAGCGTCGGTGCTTATTTCATTATTTTTTTTCCGATTGATGGATGTCAGCTTGCTATATCGCATTCAAAATTCGCTGTCACGCTTTTTACTCAATGGTTTCTGATGCCTGAGGGAAACGGGTGTAACACATTTCTTTACTAAGCTGATGTTTCTTATTGCAGTCGTCAAGCATAACACCTGGCATAGCACAGCCTTTTGCTTCGCCAAGATTAGCGCAGATATTCTCTAGATTTGCCTGATAATTGGCACGCGCATCATTCAGACACATCGTGAGAACCTCGCGTTCGAATTTCAACTTCTCCAGCGCTATTTCCTTTTCTTGTACCACGCGTATCTCTTCTATCTTGTATAATTGTTTTTGCTGCTCTAATTTTGCTTTATCGATCTGCGGGGTAAATATAACGTAATAGTAGAACACAGAACCAGCGATTACAAAGATTGCAAGCACCATAATAACCTTAAAGGTAATACTTAGGGTTGAATCTTCCATAACCTGCCTCCTTTATAGCACATTAACATTATATCTTCTTAGTTAATAAGAAAAGATGTGGTAACATTATAAAAACGGGGCTGTTCCTTATGCGCTTGCTATATCGGAACAGCCCCTCTGATCTTCTTTAATTACGGCAATGCCTTAAGAAACCTCTCATCCATACCGATAAATCTTTCCGCAAAATCTATAGCTCCTCGCTGCCCTCTCTCCCTTGGCTTCCACTTCATCAAATAGAATAAATCGACCTCATCGACAAATGAAGTAGGGTGCGCTATCTTTGCGATCAACGTACTTTTTATTGGAGCCCAAAAATCCTGGTGGTGGGCAACATACTCTACCGTCATAATTGTACCCACTGGAATATCCATAAACAGCTCGGTCTTGCCCTTTGCGGGCATCCCAGGATCGGTAAGATAATACGCGCCCTGGCCCTTCAATAACTTTTCAATCCGAAGCGGTGCTATGACCTCGTATTGCTTGCCTGCATACTCGCCAAATTCGGTAAAATCTTTTGTAAAAAATGCAATGCTACCGTCAGCATAGTGTATAGAGGAACAACCACACAGCAGCAAACCTACGATTACTGCATACATCAGCTTCTTCATAGCACACTCCCTTCTTTTATTTTGTATATATTTTTCACCCTCTATTATACAACGTCTTCTGGATAATTATAATATTTTTTTTAAAATTTTTATTAGAATCAAAATTGAAAGAAACAACCCTATAATCCAAGGAAGACCGGTACGGATAAATGCCGTAACCACATATTCGAAAACTGAATCTTCCATTATTCGTATGCGCTACTTTCTCACCTTCTAAAATGCTTTATATTTTAACAACCCAAACAGCTCCTGTTTTACCTACCGGGAAGCTGAAGCATCAAAGCTGAAAATGCCAAAAGCACCGCATAGGCCGTAATTTGAATTTGGCAATCGTTGTAGTTTTTTGCGCGCTCTGCGACCAATACATGTTTCGATGAAATGTGGTAGGCGAGTACCCAGCGGACAATGCCGGAAGAAAAAATCAGTAAAAAGACCGGGTAAATAAAAAGTAGGTCAAACCGTACGGTGATGCTTGGCGGGATACGCCATTCATAGATGCCATAAAAAATCAACGCACACAACGGCAGATAAAGACTCCACCAGTTACGTTTTTGTTTAAGCGATAAAGGCACCAAAGAAGCTAACCCTGTTGCAATGATGCCAAAGAAACAAATCTTTAAAACAAGCTGCGAAGTTTCATCTAAATAGGGAGCTGCAAGAATCATCGCACACCTCCTTTAAGTGTTTTTGTTTATTTATTATTCTTATGGGAACACCCATAGACCTATTAATTATACCTTGACAAAATTGTATTTTCCAGTAAAATGCTGTTATTCTCTAGATTCGAAGTAGAACGCAAAAATACGTTAAATGGAGTAAATCATGTCGAGAATCTGCTACATTTGCGGTGTTGGCCCTATGGCAGGAAGAACCATTAAACGCAAGGGTCTTCTTAAGAAAAAGGGTGGCACCGGAAGCAAAACCACGCGTACCAATAAGCGTGTATTCCTACCTAATCTTCAAAAAATTAGGATTATTATCAATAACGCTCCCCGCACCGCACGGGTATGCACTAAGTGCATCAAGGCCGGTAAAATCAAAAAGGCTTAAGCTACCCTCACATCTTTCAATTCAAGCTGTATCTGAGGCTCTGCGTGCCAGCTGTCAATTGAAACCGCATACGCAATATCAATATTTTCTGCGTGCCTAATCATATCGAAGGTTTCCCCCATACCAAAACCTACCACTTGAGTAGTGCGCTTTCCGTCGGTCACCCAAAATTTAATGGTATCTCTGCCCACGATAGTCGGCTCAGATTTTACCATGAGATTCCGAGAGCAAAATACCGGGTGGGGATTCCCGATTCCAAAAGGGGCAAGATCATCTATCGCGTATGCTATATCGAGTGAAAGCATCTGCAAAGGAACCTGAGCATCGATCTTAAGAGCGGGAAACAACTCTTCTTGAGAAAGCGCTTCGCGCGCAATTTTGTTAATCGCACTTCTAAAGGCATCGATGCGCTTCTCTTGCACGCTAATTCCGGCAGCGTACTTATGTCCGCCAAAGCCTAAAAGCGTATCCGAACACTGAGAAATTGCATCAAAGATATGAAATTGTTCAATCGAGCGCGCCGAACCCTTACCTACCTGCTTATCATCAACAGAAATAATAATGGTAGGCCGGTAAAACCGGTCGGCAATTTTTGACGCTACAATTCCCAAGACCCCAAGATGCCAATCCTTCTGGCTTAACACTATTACGAAGTGCTCTTTAAAATTAACTTCTCTCTCAACTAAATTCAGCGCCTGATTGAACATATCAGTTTGAATCTTCTGCCGTTGACGGTTATAGGAATTTAAATCGGTTGCGAGCTTCTTTGCCTCTTCGAAATCACTGCTGAGCAGCAGCGAGAGTGCCTTCTCAGCAGAATCAATCCTACCGCTAGCGTTTATACGCGGTCCGAGAGCATAACTGATAAATCCAGGCATAATCTTTTTCTTTTGGAGCCCGCAGGCATCAATTAATGCCTTCAGGCCAATGCGCTTGGTAGCATTAATCTCTTTCAAGCCCTCTTTTACCAGGATGCGGTTTTCCCCGCGCAAGCTCATCACATCAGCAACGGTTCCTAACGCAACTAAATCTAAATGTTCTTTGAACCCTTCGTCACACAGCGCCTGCGCAAGTTTATACGCTAAGCCAACGCTGGCTAAATCTTCAAACGGGTAGGCGCAGCTACTTTTCTTCGGATTGATAATGCCATACGCCGGTGGCAGCGTATCTTTGATTGGCTTATGATGGTCAATTACCACCGCATCGATCCCAGCCTCTTTAATGGCTTTGAGTTCTTCGTAATCGGTTATGCCGCAATCTAAGCTGATAAACAGGCTCACCTTCTTCTCTTTTGCAAGTTTGATGGCCTTGGTGCTTATGCCATAGCCTTCATTAACGCGATGCGGAATATAGGTAATAGCATCAATGCCGAATTTCTGCATTAGTAGCTTTACTACAGCGCATGAGGTAACGCCGTCAACATCAAAGTCTGAACAGATGAGTACCTTTTCTTTTTTGCGCGCAGCCTTCTTTATGCGCTCAACAACCCTTTCCATATCCTCTAAATCAAAAGGGTCATGCAGGCAGCTAATATCAGCCTTAAGAAAATCCTCGGCTGCAGCGATAGTATTGATTCCTCGATTGGATAAGACTTGTGAGAGTAACGGATGGAGCTTGAGTGCTTCAGCTAATCTGGCTTGTAATACAGGATTCGCAGGTGCGATTTTCCATATCTTTTGCATGCTTACATCTTTTCCGGAACCGATACGCCCAAAAGCTGCAAGCCTTGGGCTAATACAATGCGTACCGCCTCCACTAATGCTAAGCGTGCGTTGGTAAGCGGTTCATCGTTTCCGATTACTTTATGTTTGTCGTAAAAACTGTGAAAGGCGCTCGCAAACTCCTGGAGGAAATTCACCAGGGCATACGGGTCAAGTGACACAGCGCAACCACTCAACACATCTTCAAACTGACCCATTAATTTAATAAGCCGCAGCTCCTCGGGTTGGTTGAGCACATCAAAGTTGATTTTTTTTATGTTGAGCCGTTTCATCCCAGAACGCAGTTTAATACTGGCGATGCGCGCATGAGCATACTGGATGTAATAGACCGGATTTTCTTCTGATTGCTTCTTGGCAATGTCAATATCAAAATCAAGATGGCTCTCTACTCTTCGCATTAAAAAGAAAAACCGCGCTACGTCTGTTCCGATTTCATCGATCACCTGGCGCAAGCTTATATACCTACCCGCCCTGGTAGACATCGACATCGGTTTACCCTCTTTGTAGATTGTGGCAAGCTGGACGATGATTACTGAAAGCGCATCTCTGGGTTTACCAAGGGCTTCAACCGCTGCCTTCATCCTATTAATATAGCCGTGGTGGTCCGGCCCCCAGATATCAATTACCTTTTGAAGGCCTCGTTTAAATTTATCCTGGTGATAGGCAATATCGGCGGTGATGTACGTATTGCTTCCGTCTTTTTTTACCAAAACTCTATCTTTATCGTCACCAAAGCGGGTTGATGCAAACCAGACCGCACCGTCTTTTTCATAGGTGAACCCTTTTTTCTTTAGAAGCTCAAGGATCTTTTTTATCTTACCGCTTTTACTTAAATGTGCCTGGCTAAACCAACAATCATAGTGGACCTTAAAGTCTAAAAGGTCTTTCTCGATTACTTTAAGTATATACTCAACGCCATACTGGGAGAAAAAATCTATTGCCTTTTCCTGAACGTTTCCGGTTTTAGATGTTTCAATAATCTCCCGGGCGATATCATAGATGTATTCTCCGTGATAGCCGTTTTCAGGAAATTCCGTCTCTTCTCCGAGCAATTCCTGGCAACGCGCGAAGATGGACTTACCTAAGAGCTCTATCTGTACGCCTTCATCATTTTTGTAGTATTCGCGTGTTACTTTGTAGCCTAAAAACGACAGAATATTCGCCAAGGCATCGCCCACTGCTGCTTGCCGGGCGTGTGCGACACTTAAGGGCCCAGTTGGGTTTGCGCTTACAAATTCAACCTGAACCTTCTGCCCCTTGCCTGTGTCCGAACGTGCAAATTCCTCTTTTGCGCTGAGCACCTGGCTTAGGACTTCGTAAAGGACAGCAGGGTTTATAAAGAAGTTAATAAACCCGGGAGGCTTAATTTCGATCTTTGAAAAGAGATCTGCTAACTCTTGAGCTTCGAGTTGCTTCTTTATCTTTTCTGCAATTACTACAGGAGACTCTTTTGCAAGACGGGCAAGCTGCAAAGCAATATTAGAGGATACATCACCGTGTGCGCTCTCTTTAGGAATATCCAGACAAATCGGAGGGCTATCTTCGGGGGAAATCTGGGGAAATGCTGCGCGTACTGCCTTGCCTAACGCTGACTCGCAAACCTTCCTTACGTTTTTTGTCATCAGCAGTATTCTTAACCAATTCTTTTATCTCGCGTTCCACTCCACCACAGGGGCATCTTGCCAAAGATGATCAAGTTGATAAAATTCTCGTGTTTCTTTATCAAAGACATGGAGCACCACGTCACCTAAGTCAAGCACCACCCAGGTTGCTTGACTTAGGCCTTCGCGATGATAGACTCTGAATTTTTTCTTCCTAAGACCGTCCTCAACGGCACGCGCAATTGCTCGCACCTGCCTGTCGGAAGTACCGCTGCAGATAACGAAATAATCGCAAAAATTTGCGATCTCCCGCATATCAAGAACGATGATATCTTCGGCTTTTTTGTCCGAGGCTAACTGAACAACAAGTTTTACTTTATTTTTTAAATTAGGACGTGACTTTCTTATGCTTCCAACACTCCTTACCGCTTTCGCAGGCATGCGCTATTTTTTACCCATAATCCTGTACATACCTGTACCGCAATCGGGGCATTTGCCTTTCATTGCTTTTCTCTTATTCTTCATGGTTACTTCTTTACCATCCTTCATTTCCTTTTTGCCTTTGCATTTTACGCAATATGCATCCATGTATTCACCTCCTTAAGTAAGAAACTGTATGTTTTAATAAATCTAGCATAGAATTATTTTTTTGTCAACACATTCGTAAGCGAAAATGTTCATTTTGAATTGTATTGTCTTATTTTTTTCTACGAAAGCTTGCGTAGTGTTGGCGCTCCGGCCCCGCCAAAGGCGGAGTAAGACAATTAAACACCAATTAAATTCTTTACCGCTGCTTCTTGCTTCTTTGAAAAAGGACCAATCACCGCCAGGTTAATCCCTTTGGCATGAATTATGCTTGAGGCAATGCGCGTAAGGTCAGCAGTATTTACTTTTTTTATTTTATGAGCAATGTGCTTAAGGGTATGTATCTTATCAAGCGAAGTGACTGCCTCTCCTGCGAATACCATGTGATCCAAGGTATCCTCCAGGGCAATGGTCAGCTGCCCCACATAATACTCCTTGGCCCTTGAAAGCTCTTTTGTGCTGATTCTTTCTTTTACAAGCTTGTTGAGTTCTTTGATTATCGTGGCTATTGATTCAATAACTTTCTTATTGTCAACACCTGCGCGAATACCGAAAATTCCCGCATCATCCATAGCCCTAACATAGCTTCCTACCGCATAGGCAAGTCCTCGCTTTTCCCTTAACTCATGAAAGAGCCGGCTGGACATATTAGCCCCCAAGATTATATTCAAAAGCCCTAGGCCATAGAGATCCTTGTGGTCTCTGTGAAGACCGTGCAGGCCTAAAGAAATATGTGTCTGCTCAATATCCTTATGTATGCATTGAACCCGTGCTTTATCTTGAATGCTCTGTGCTTTCAGGCAAGCGATTTTTTCACTCGGGTCCTCTTTTGAGAAAATTCTGGCAACAGAATTCACAAACTTCCTGTGCTCAAGATCTCCACATGCGACAACAGCAATGTTTTTCGGATGATAAAATGCCTGTTTAAATTGTACGATATCTTTTCTTGAAAGACCACTCACTGATTCAATCGAACCTGCGATAGTCATGCCTAAAGGATGGTTAGGCCAGAGCAATGCTTCTAAGGCCTCTTGAACATGCTCCCGCGGCAAATCATGATACATCTTAATCTCTTCTATGATAACCGTGCGCTCCCGCTCAATATCAGAGGTCTTTAAAAGCGGATTGCGCACCATATCCGAGAGAATCTTCAATGAGCTATCAACATAACGTTTGGGGATTTTTACTAAATAACAGGTATGCTCCTCAGAGGTAAAGGCGTTAAGCATGCCTCCGATGCCTTCGATAGATTCTTTAATCTGCCGGTTGGAATAGTGTTTCGTACCTTTAAACAGTAAGTGCTCAAGAAAATGCGCCACTCCCTTATTGCGCGCATGTTCATAACGGCCGCCTGTGCCAATCCAGATGCCTAGGCCTACCGATTCTCGCTTTGGCATCGAACAGGTAACTACTCGCAAGCCATTTTTTAGAACGTTTTTTTTATACATTATAGTTTAAAGATTATTATTGCAGCGGCGCGGATAGGTTTTTTACAAATTTCGAAACTCTCTTTACCAAATCCTTGCGGCCTATGTTTTTTTCAATCTGTTTAACAATAGCGCTGCCGACGATTACTCCATCGGCAATGCGTGAAACTTGCGCTACGTGACGGCTTGTAGAGATGCCGAAACCAACACAAACGGGTTTACGCGTAGAGCGCTTAATCAGTCGAATATTTTTAACGATATCTCCGGAAATCGCTTTACGTGCACCTGTAACTCCGGTTAAGGACACATAGTAAATAAATCCAGTGGAAGCCTTAGTAATCATCGAGATACGACCTCTTGTGCTTGTCGGTGATAAGAAAAATATCGTTGCGATATTATATTTTCGTGTTTCGCATATAATATCCTTTGCTTCTTCCGGCGGCAAATCAGGAATAATTACCCCATCAACACCTGCGCGAGAAGCCTGTGTAATGAATCGTTTCTCACCGAATTTAAATACAGGGTTGTAATACGTCATTAACACAATAGGGACCTGAGTAGTTTTACGGATCTCCTTTACTAACGAAATAATTTTAGCGAGATTGACTTTGTGCTTTAGCGCTCGTTGCGAGGCTGCCTGAATAGTAGGTCCGTCAGCCAACGGATCAGAAAATGCAACCCCTAGCTCAATGATATCTACCCCCTGCGCATCAAATGCGCGCACTAATTGCTTAGTAACCGATAGCGTTGGATCTCCTGCGGTAATAAAAGCAACGAATGCCTTCTTTCTGCGCGCTTTTAATTGCTTAAATTTCTTATCAATCCTGTTTTGCATGTGCTATCCTAATACCTTTGAAACGGTCTCTACGTCTTTATCGCCCCTGCCGGAGAGACAAACAATAACAACCGCATTTCGCTTTAATCTTCTCTTAAGCACCTTTAAATAGTATATCGCGTGTGCCGGCTCAAGTGCCGGGATAATCCCTTCGGTCTGTGACAGCATTTGAAAACCCTCTAATGCCTGCGTGTCAGAGACTGCAGCATACTGCGCCCTCTTTATTGCTTTATAATAGGCGTGTTCTGGGCCCACGCCGGGATAATCCAAACCGGCTGAAATAGAATGTGCAATATTTACCTGCCCGAATTTATCCTGCAAGAGGCTGCTTTTACTACCATGCAACACTCCAGTTCCTCCTTTAACCAATGTTGCGGCATGCTTAGTGGTAGACAATCCTAAACCAGAAGCCTCAACACCAACAAACCGGACCTTTTTATCATTAAAGAACGAATGGAACAATCCGATTGAATTACTCCCTCCGCCGACACAGGCAACAAGGCAATCCGGAAGCCTTCCTTCTGCTTTTTTTATCTGCTGCCTGGCTTCTTTGCCGATAACTGCCTGAAAATCGCGAACCATCTCTGGATATGGATGAGGCCCAACCACAGAACCGATAATATAATGCGTAGTCTTAACGTTAGTTACCCAGTCTCGGATAGCTTCAGACGTAGCATCTTTTAACGTCTTTGAACCGCTCTCCACGGGAATTACTCGCGTTCCCAGAAGATTCATTCTAAACACATTGAGTCTCTGACGGGCAATATCCTCGGTGCCCATATAGACCTCGCACGCAAGACCAAACAGCGCTGCAACGGTTGCGGTAGCAACTCCATGTTGTCCGGCACCGGTTTCTGCAATAATACGGGTCTTGCCCATGCGTAGCGCCAAGAGAACCTGTCCCAAAGTATTATTTATCTTATGTGCGCCGGTATGCAAAAGGTCTTCCCGTTTAAGATAGACTTTAAGTGAGCCCAATTTCTTTGAAAGCCTCTGGGCGTAATACAAAGGCGTAGGCCTGCCTGCGTACACTGATAAATAGTAATCGAGTTCCTTTTTAAAACGCGCATCTCTCTGTGCCAATCGATACTCTTTTTCCAACTCAGAAAGACACGGCATTAATGTCTCAGGAACAAATTTTCCTCCGAATTCTCCGAAATGTCCGTGTGCAACCATTACTGCTCTCCGCCTAGATTATACTTCACTAACATCATCCTTGTCTTTGCAAAACCCACCGCGCCATCAATCCTTAGCGGCATCTTCTTCTCATCTACTGAGAGCCAAAAATTGTACTTGCGAGGGACACTCTCAAAGACGTAGGCATCGCAACTATCTCCGACTGCCTTGGTCGACCGTGTACCGGAAAACCGAAGCTGCATCTTCTTTAAAGGCAGGTTTACCTCTATTATATCACCGGCATCAATGTTTGTCTTGTTGCGAAAATAATAAACAAGACTAATAATATTGTGCAGCGGTCGATCGCTTTCTATCACCTGCTGTGTTTTCTTATTTCCAACCTCTTTTGTAATCGTTACCGAATAGTTCTCTTGATCGTAGTCTTCAACGATACGTTCTTTTTTTACCATGCGCCGGATGTCTCTTTCGATCCGTATTGGTAGAAAGCTCACCGGATCAGCGTAAATTGTCTCTTTATCATAGAACCGAGTAACCTTTGTGGTAAACCCTATCTCAACAACATCCCTACCGTCTAAATCTGAGAGCCCTTTAAAAACGAGCTCTGAACTCCCAATGCTTAAACCCGCCATCTTTACTCTATAGGTGAATGTTTCTCCCTCTTGAAATGGGAACACGCATGCTTTGGGCTCTTGGATAGCTACGCCTGCTGCGGTATTAGACGTATCGCACAGAGCGTCTCGATTCACCAATCCAAAATTATCCACGAACATAAGGGCCATTCCCACAACGCAAAATACGGCAAGCGCAATACCAAATCTCTTTCGAGAAAAAGTAGATAAAACAGGATCAAAAAATATTGCTCTTGTCGAAAAGCCCTTCTTACATCGAACAATAGCAAAATATTTTAAGCCAATGCCTTTATTACACAGCTCATCAAGAAGCATATGCTGGGTTGCACCGACGGCAAATGCTATCCAGACTAGGCCCGGACGGAGAATCGCAATAATTACCCATAGTAATATCAAGACTTCATAACTATGAAAAATCAGATACGCCTTATGAAGATTCAACCCGAGGCACGTGTCATAAAAATCTCTTATCCCCTTAAACCGCATCCTGGTTTGAATTAAATAATCAATGAGATGATCCACATCCAAGAAAATCCCTGTCAAAAAACAGATAATCGCCGACGGCAAGGAACGAAAGATAAAATAAAAGAACGCTGCTACAATTGCTGAACCTATCGCATGATCAATCGGTCTCATTGCGAATCAAACTCCTTAATAAACGCCTCTAGCACCTTGGCCCCGCGATATAAATCATTTATCTTAACGTGTTCATCGGTGGTGTGTGCGCAGCGTGGCGTGCCGAATCCTGTGGCAACGCAGGGGATATTTCTCTCTGCAAGAAAGGTAATCACCGTAGCCCCTTGACTACCCTTGATTCTCTGGCTCCTGGCAATTCTTTTGTTGACTGACTTCAAACACTTCACTAAAGGATGCGCCGTATCGATCTCGCAGGGATTCTGGAGCGCGCTGATTTCTAATTTGTATTTTTTGGTTACACTACCGATGAGCGCATGAATCTGTTTTAGTATTTTCTTAGGATCCATCCCCGGTAAAAAACGAAGATCAACCTCAACCTCGCACCAATCCGCAACAATATTGACCTTATCCCCTCCCCGTATGGTCCCGATATTGATAGTCGGTGGATTGAGAAGTGGATGTTTCTTATGCATAAATGCGTGGCTTTTTAATTTTTTAATAATCGCGGTTGCCAAATCAATAGCATTAATTCCTCTCTCAGGGTACGCACCGTGAGATTTCTTGCCGGATAACGTAATCTTAAAATGGATAAGCCCTTTCTGCGCAACAATAATGTTGAACGCATCAGAATCTAAAATTATCGCTGCGCTGGGTTTGAGTATCCTCTTGTGAATCAGCGGGATTAACCCTAGCTTACTGCCGCTCTCTTCATCTGCGGTTGCTGCAAAAAATAACGTATGTTTAAGCTGCGCCCCATCTTCAACCAGGCTTATGATTGCTTCTATTCCGGCAGCAACATTGCCCTTACAGTCAGTAGCACCCCGGCCATAAATCCTTCCGTTGTGAATCTTGCCGGAGAATGGAGAAAACTTCCAGCCCTTTCCCGCAGGTACGGTATCCAAATGGGGGGTGAGCAATAGTGATTTGTTTTTTGCTGTTCCCGGCAAGATCCCGACTACGTTGGTCCGGCCCTTTGCAAATTCATAGAGAAGAGTTGTAAGGCCGTATTTTTCAAGGGTTTTTTGTATAAAAAGCGCAATGCGCCTTTCATTGCCGGGAGGGTTTTCTGAATTGATCCTAATTAAATCCTGCGTTAAGCGAATCAGTCGTTGCTTGTTAACCATATGACTACTCTAGAAAACGTTTTGCCTTGATTTCTCCGGTTCTCCTCTTAAAGTCATCGTAATCTACAAACGTAATCTCGCCTCTTCTATTGATTATTTTATTGATTTCCGAAGTGCCGATCCTATGAGTGCTAAAGGCGGCGAACTTAAATTCGGTATTGCATTTTCGGCACGACGTTGCCTTGGGGTCTAACCCTAGCTCTTGGCAATTATTGCAGGTTGCCAATAACTCTCCGATAATCAAGAGGTGCTTGGAGACCTCCTCAACGTCTAGCTCATTCCAGATTCTCATGAATTTCTTTGGCATAATCACCCTTAAATTTGTTGTATTCTATCACACTCAAACACCAGAAGCAATACAAATCAGGGTAGCGTGGATACAGTGAGGAAGTGTTTCTCTAGCGTGGGCTCTTTTTATAGCTGCATTGCCAAGAGCCAAGCCAGGGCTTATGAAGGATGGAGCGGATAGGAACGCATAAAAATTCCCTGCCACTCTTAGTCTTTTGAAGACCGAATCTGCAATCGTAAATAGCGCAGGAATACAATCCATCATCGGACCGGATAAGATGCTGGCAGGGATCTGCCTCAATCGCGCCGCAGCAGACGCCGCAGCGCTTGCAAAGTGTCTCTTGCTCTTTTGATTTTTGTTCAAGATACGACTGATACTCTAGGTCCATAATGCTTTATTTAAGAATGAGTTGCACTAAAATAGGCAAAAAAAAGGGGCCGATAAAGGACCCTTGAACACCTCCACTTCGGCAACCCAGCCACCCTATTGCCATAGCTTTAACGGCCTAATGCCGGCCAAGGCTAACTTGCTTTAAGCAAGCTCAAGTGCCAAAAGGCAACTTAGGTCTGTAGGCTTTGCGCCCCCGGCTTTCACCGGGTTTACCTTTATCGGCTCAAAGAAAGTATAGCACATTTTTTAGGTTTTTCAAGGTTGAGAGCTAAAATTTCAAAAAACGTTCCCAGTAGTCGAACAATGCCCGCGTAGCCCGCAGATCGCCAACGCAGTATCTGGCAATATCAAAGCACTTACCTTGCTTGAATAAGTCCTTCACCTCTAAACCAGTAACTCCTTCTTCCTTTGGGCTGGGGATGCCAAAGGCCTTGCACCACATATGGAGGCTAAACTTCCTGCGCGAGGCCCCGTAGAACATCAACTGGTCCATCAGATCAACGTGTTGCTTATGGTCATAGCGATACGGCACAAGATTCCTGGTAGGCTTGACCTTTAGAATAGCAGAGCGTGTTAAAATAAACGGGCAATCAAATCCCCTGCCGTTAAAGGTAACGAATTGCCTACAGATTTTTATCTGCTCCCAAAAATACTCTAAGATCTCCTTTTCTTTTGCAGGGATAAACTCAATGCCGTCCTGAGTAAGACGCTTCTTTGCGCTACTCTTCTCCTGATAAAACATATACCCTTTATCCGTTTCCGCATCAAGCATACCGAGTGCTACGATTTCAGCGGTTGCAGGATAGAAACTGAGGCTGTCTCTGATTTCATCCTTTTCTTCATCAGTCTTTGCGTATCGAAGAAAATATTCCTGTGATGTTTTATCGAGCGATTCAAAATCTGTCCCTGCGGTTTCGATATCAAAAATTACTTTATTCACTTTGTTCTCCTATCGAGTTTAGTAACGCGCTTTGATTTTTTTACCTGAAGACTTCTGTCAATTCGTCGTCCCTGTGTACGCTGCAACACCTTATTCTGCCGGTTGTTGATTTGTTTCATGATACTACCATCCAAAATCAGCCTGGGACTGGGCTTCTTTAACGTGTGCAGCCTTTTCAAGCCAGGTACAATATTCGCAATCGGGATTCATTTTCGGCATCGGCTCTTTTAAGAAATTTACCGCATCCTCAAATAGCTTTTTAGCGTTATTAAGATTCGTCTCTATCTCAATGGGCTGTACTGCAAAGGTAACCAAGCCATTTGCTTCTACCTTTGTAGGATAATAATATATAAGATACGCTACGTTCTTGGTTTTATAGCCGCTCTCCTGAAGTATAAAACAATAACAATCAAGCTGATGCTGATAGTATTTACGTGGGTCTCCCCTTACCTCTGAACCTCTGGTTTTATAGTCTAAAGGAATGTAGCAGCCGTCATCTATCGCGCAATCATCGAGCGCGCCGGAAATGGTTGCATCTAAAGATTTGTCTTCATATTTAAGATTGGTCGATCTCCAGCTACGCCATTTATTCAACAGATCTTCATCTTGCAATAACGTGCCTTTAATCTTTCCGTCGATCTCCGGCGGCATAGCATTCTTTTTTCGAAAGGTATCAAAATAGGCCTTGATTGCCACATCCATGCCCCCGGGAAGAGAGGGAAAAATACCGCGTGGCCTTTTGATTTTTTTATTCATCTGCAACCAATAGCAGCGCGGGCAGTCTAAAAAAAGCGCCAAGCTTCCTGTTGGCGATAACCGCATCTTTGCCATAATTTTTGCTTTCTCTGTAACTCTCTAGTTTACTTTGAACGCATATTCTTTAGCGCGTTAATCAACCCATTGGTAGAAGAATCGTAGGTCTTCACTTCTGTTTTAGCCTGCAATTCAGGAAGGATATTTTTTGCTAGCTGTTTCCCAAGCTCAACTCCCCATTGATCAAAACTAAATATATTCCAGATCACCCCTTGCGCAAAGATTTTGTGTTCATACATCGTAATCAGGCTTCCTAGTGTACGGGGTGTTAACTGCTTAAAAAGAATGGTATTGGTTGGCCGATTCCCTTTAAAAACCTTAAAAGGCGCGAGCTTCTCAATCTCTTCCTGGGTTTTTCCCGCTGCCTCAAGTTCTTTAACCACCTCTTCTTTAGTCTTACCTTGCATAAGCGCTTGTGTCTGGGCAAAACAGTTCGATAGCAATATCGCGTGATGATCACCAGCAGGGTTATGGCTTATTGCCGGAACCAGAAAATCACAGGGGATTATCTTTGTTCCCTGATGAATTAATTGATAAAACGCATGTTGACCGTTGGTGCCCGGCTCGCCCCAAATGATTGGCCCTGTTTGATAGGAAACTTTTTCTCCGCTTCTATCAATAGACTTACCATTGCTTTCCATATCGCCCTGCTGAAAATAGGCAGGGAACCTGTGCATATATTGATCATAGGGTAATATCGCCTCGGTCTCGGTTCCAAAAAAGTTGTTGTACCAGATACTTATCAAAGCCAAAATGACCGGGATGTTATTTTCAAAAGGTGTGTTTCTAAAATGTCGATCCATGGCATAAGCCCCATCGAGCAATTCAATGAAATTTTCAAAACCTATCGTGCAGCAAATCGAAAGCCCTATTGCTGACCAAAGAGAATATCTACCCCCTACCCAATCCCAGAAACGAAACATATTTTTCGTATCAATGCCAAACTTCCCGACCCTATCTGCATTCGTTGAGATTGCCACAAAATGCTTCTTAATATATTCTTTCTTTTTGGCTTTTTTCAGAAACCATTCCCGAGCGGTATTGGCATTGGTCATGGTCTCCTGAGTAGTGAATGTCTTTGAGGCAATCATAAAAAGCGTGGTTTCAGGCTTAACCTTTTTAAGTGTCTCGCTTATATCCGTACCATCAACATTAGATACAAAATGTACATTAATACGGGGTTTCTTATAAGGCTTAAGCGCCTCGGTTACCATTTTTGGCCCGAGGTCAGAGCCGCCGATACCGATGTTGACTATATCCTTAATCGGCTTTGCGGTGTAGCCTTTCCATTTACCTAAGATAACCTTATTCGAAAAATCCTGCATTTGTTTAAGCACTGCATTGACTTGTGGCATTACATCCTTACCATCGACGAGCACCGGATTGCTGGTACGATTTCTCAATGCCGTATGAAGCACTGCCCGATTCTCGGTTTCATTGATTGCATCTCCTGCTAACATCTTGCGGATTGCATCCTGCAGCTTTACCTCGTCAGCAAGCGCTAATAATATCCCGAACGTTTGTTCGTCAATATTGTTTTTTGAAAAATCAACCAGAATATCCTCAAAGCGTAGAGAAAATTTGTGAAATCGCTGCGGATCTTCAACAAACATATCCTTGATATGTTTATCCTTCATAATTTCATATTGCGCCTGTAACTTCTTCCAAGAATATGTTTGCGTTGGATTAATCTTCTCCAGCATTATCTCCTCCGTGTGTCTACTCACGCGGTGTAAATGGTTTATTTCTGCTTCCAGGCATAGTTCCCTGCTGACTGGTCATAGACCTGAAACCAGTATCCAGAGGGTGCTCGCTGATAATCTTTATCGAGAAATACCTTTCGTACGCCTGCAATATCGGTATTATTCTTCTGGGCGGTAGCGCTATAGATTACGTTTCTGTCGTTGTTCTCCGCACTAATTGCGCTCTGGACATCTGCATTTTCTTCAGCGGGAACCGAACCTCGTGTTTCTAACAATGCGTCTTTGTTTTCGCCGATATACCCTTTTGCAAAATAACCCTCGATTGTAGCAACGCGGGTCTTTCTGTTTTGAATTGCCTCATCAAGCGCTCCTGAATCTTGTGCATAGGCGTTACGTGCGCCAAATAAGAAATTAATCTGTTTTGCTGGATCACCGTAAATCTGATCATTGATAGACTCAACATCCTTCTCAACATGTTGATAGATGTCTACGCGCATATTAATATCTACCTGTATGGGTTTTGTCGTCTCAACACTTACCTTTGCACAACCCAAGGCCAGTAGTGTCAAAAAAATCATACTCCTTGTTTTCATCATCCACCCCCTAAAGTGCTATGTTTATTAATGGTGATGTTTCTTTTACCTAGATACTGGGAATCGAAATTAAGTTTAATGGTGAAGATATCTTCATACTGCGTAACCGACATCTCTCCCTCATTGTACGTATAATTCTTAAAATTGTCAATCAAGGCATCGTATGAAGCCTGATCGAGATGTTTACGTAAAAAATCTAACGAGGTTTCTTTTTTAATATTAATCACCCCGCCCTTTTTATTAGACAATACTCCTGACATTTTGGAGGGCACCATCTCCTGAAGACAGAAACTGATAGTTCCATCATAAGGTCCCACAAACAAGATATCCTCCTGCTTATCAAAGAAATCAATCATGTTTTGAAATGAAAGTTCGCGCGCAACCAGGTTAACACAGATCTCATTAGGGTCGTGAAAATCAATGCGTCCCTGAACCAATGCAAGCGGACCCAGCAAGGAACTTTTAGCTTCCCTAATAATTATCTTCTCTTTATCGAATTCAAAAATGGCCAAGATGTTTTTAACGGTTTTGCCTTTCATCTTCACACTGGGAATCGTCAGGGAATAAACATTATCCTCAACATGTTTAAGATTAAGATCAAGCCCAATATCTTGTTGAGATGCTAAGCCTTGTATTTGTGTCTTCAAATACGCTTGGCTAATATCAGCCTCAGCAACAAGAGGACTGAGTGTGGCAGAAAGGCCGAAACGGACTTTAGCGCTTTGCAATTGGGCAATAAAATTCTCGTGTGCGACAACAACCCCTTTTACCTCAATGCCATTGAACGAAAGATGGATTTTCTCAACAGAAGAATCCTCACCAAAATTCTCTTTCAGCAACGCATTTGCTGCAGAAGTAAGCAAGAAATCTTTCGCTATAATAAGCGCTATGGTGATTAAAAACATGCAGGTGACTATAAAAAGCAATATCTTTTTCAACATACCCATCTCCTTTTCTTATTCTGTATCCGTGATTACTTTATGCTGTCTCGATTTGGTTCTAGTTGTCTTAAAAATTCAGGATCAACCGCATAACCCAACGCAGCTGCTTTGTTGTAATGTTTGGTTGCCCGTTGATATTCTCCAATTTTAGCATACAACCGTGCTAAATGGAAATGCGCTGATGAAAAACCCGGATCAATTTCAATAATCTTGCTGTAATCAGCAAGGGCTTCTGAGATTTTGCCGGTACGCGCATATAGTGCCGCGCGCTGATCATATGCCTTGATATACCGTGGGTCGCTAGCAATAGCTTTGTCAAAAGACCCAAGCGCTGCTTCAACATGCCAGATATCTTTATAGATAAGCCCAAGATTATAGTGGGCCTTGGGCCTACGCGGATTGATTGCAATGGCCTTTTCAAGCATTGTAATCGCTTCTTCTTTTCTCCCTACATCTCTGTATGTCAACCCTAGATTGTTATAGGCATTATAATAATTGCTGTTAAGCTCGATTGCTTTCTGAAACTCTCTCATTGCCCTCACGACATTTTGTTCCTGCAAATACATCACCGCGATGTTATTGTGGGCATCCGGACTTCGGGGAGACACTGCCAATTCTACCTTCCAAAATCGCTCATTTGACTTCCAATCTTCGTTACGGGCAACAGTCCGTACTGCAAACGATGCCAGGATAACAAAGGACAACAGCATAACCCATACTCTCTTTTCTCCTGAAAAATGCAAACAATATTTTTCATAGAGAAAAGAGACAAGAATACTAAAAAATATTGACGGTAAATAGGCATATCGCTCGGCCACTAAATGCGCTATAAGAAACGGGCTATACGTAGGAGCAAGAAACAGCGCAAATATCCCTAATCCGAAAAAGACGCCCTTCGCTTTTTTAAAAAGCACGGGAAGAAAACCAGCAATACCCGACAAAGCAACAAATCCAAACCACATTGACCAATGATACATAATTACTGAGCCATGATAAAGCCTGAGCTTTGCAGGCCAGAGAAAAAGCCAAAGATGTACAAAGAAGGAATACATAAAATAAATAAAAACGCTTCTGTCCTGGCCTACGCCTGCGGTTTCAAAAATCATCATATCTAACCTGGCCTGTATTGCTTCCCTGGCCATAATCAACCTCAATGCAAGAATCGCAAGAAACGGAAGCCACAACTTCCAGTTCTTCTGAATACGGGCAAAGACGATATCTGAGAGAATGACCATAAAGGGAAAAAAGGCATAAAAGGAATACTGTTTGTTGATGTAGTAGGCAAAAATAAGCAACGATAACAAGTAGAGTCTTCGGTTCAGCGTCTTCGATTCAGTAGCCCTATAGTAGAGAAGATAGGTTGTAAACACAAAGACAGCGGTAATAACATAGGTTCTCCCGGAAATCCAGCTGACTGCCTCTGTGTGGATAGGATGTACGGCAAAGAGGGCTGCACCGAAAAGGCTCGGCAGTTCTCTAAAAAACAGGCGCAAGAAAATAAACGCAAGGATAGAAGCAACAGCATGAAAGATGATGCTGCAGATATGATATGGCAGCGTGTTTAAACCAGCAATGTTATAACAGAGGGAATTCAAAAAATCATGGGGAGAATGCCAGTAGGAAAGCGGTTGCGCCATGCGGGGATTCCGTAGAATAGAGGTTAAATCATCTGAAATAAAATCACCGCGTAAAGAATTCGCATAGACTAACACACATAGTCCAATAAGAATAAGATAGATATAGCGTCTCTCAAGCATACGTCACTTCAAAAAAAACAACACATACACCACTACTATCGCAATGCGATAGAAACCAAATACCAAAAAGGTGTGATTCTTGACAAACTTAAGAAAAAAAGTAATGGCAAAGAGCGCTACGATAAAAGAAGTAAGGAATCCAACGCTCAATACTACAAGATGGTTTGCGCCAAAGCCGTTTGCGCTCTTGAAAAGATCGAATGCAGTTGCGGCCAGCATAGTGGGAACGGCTAAGAGAAATGAGAATTCAACGATGGTTTTTCTCTTCAAGCCTACCAGAAGGCCCCCGACAATCGTAGCCGCAGCCCGCGACACCCCAGGAATCATTGCAAATGACTGAAACGCGCCGATTAATAATGACTGCACATATGTCATCGAAGGAATAGAATCCACTGCGTCTTTTTTCTCTCCGTGTAAAAGTTCAAAGAGAATAATCGCTACTCCACCGGCCAATAATGCCCAGAGGACCACCTGGACGTTGCCAAGTAAAAAACGCTTAATAAACGCATAGCTCAGGGCGCCGATTACTGCAGTGGGGATAAATGCAACGAGTATACGCTTTACTATCCTTACATCCGTTACCAGCGACTTACCGTATAAGCAAAGCACCGCAAGGATCGCACCCAGCTGTATTGCAATCGCAAAACTTTTTACAAAGCTACCCTGAACGATACCAAGTAAATCAGCCGTTAAAATAAGGTGGCCTGTCGAAGAAATAGGTAAGAATTCAGTAAATCCTTCAACAATCCCAAAGACTATCGCATGAAGTATGGTCATAATTCTTCTTTCTCTGTAGGCATGTGGCTTAAGATTAGTCTCATTATAACACCAGAATATAAAAACTAAAACATTTTAACACACTTTGTGTGTTAAAAAATGCGGAGGGAAAAATGATATCAACGGGTTTTAGAAATAGCTGTGGGGGTACTTATTTGAATTCGAATCCCTTTTCCTTAAAAACCTTATAACAGGCATCAACAACTGTTAGATCGAACTCCGTACCTTTCTTGAGCATAATTTCATCGAGCGCCTTGTCTATACCTAAAGCAGGCCGGTATGGTCTATGCGATGCCATGGCCTCAACAACGTCAGCAACACCGATAATCCGCGCCTCGAGAAGAATATCGTCGCCATGCAGCCCGTGAGGATATCCCGAGCCGTCCAACCGCTCATGGTGCTGCAGTACTATTTGAGCAATAGGCCAGGGAAATTCTATTGATTTCAAAATATCATACCCGACTTGAGGGTGAATTTTAATTAAGGTCATCTCCGCCTCAGATAACGCACCCGGCTTTACTAAAATTTCCGAAGGTACATACATCTTTCCGATATCATGGATAACCGCAGCCATGGTTACCCCACTTACCTGCTTCTCGGGTAAATACATCTCTTTTGCGATTTCCGTGACCAGCTGCGTTACACGCTGCTGATGACCTGCGGTGTAGGGATCTCTTTTTTCCACTGCGGATGATAAGGCGGCGATTGTCTCTCCTAATAAATGTTCAAGATTTTCGTAATAATGGTCAAGTAAATCGCGCAAGGAAACAATGCCGATAATCGCGCCATCCTTAACTACCGGCATATGCCGGACACGATATTTCTGCATCAATTCAATCACATCGATATAAACATCACTATAATTTGCAATTTTTAAATCCCTGGTCATAACATCTTTGACTTTCAAAACACTTAAGCCCTCAGTGTTCTTAAAATCTACTTTGGTAAGCAAATCCCTCTCGGTAAAGATACCGATGGCCTCATCATTCTCTTTAATCAAAAGAGAACTTATATGGCTCTCTCTCATAGCTGCAATTGCCTCTTGGATAGAGCTCTCGCTACTGATAGTAATAATATCGGCAGTCATGTAATCGGCAACGGTCTTCATTGTATCCTTTCACTTTTATTGGCCGTTAGTGAACACCTATATATTACTATTGTGTATCGGTTTACGCAAGATTAAAATGGTGGGAATCCTACGAAGAAAAACAACGAAGTAAGCTTATGCCGATCCTTGTAAATAGGCTTTCCGGCGAGGCTCAGGAAACCGCTCTATCGCATACCGCAGCATGGTTCGGGGCATCTTTGCATAGCATTGTTTTAAGAAATGTTCCTCGATTGCCTGATCCCGCTTTCCGATCTCGCGTAACATCCATCCCACGGCTTTATGAATCAAGTCTTCTTTATCGAGAAGTAAAATTTTAGCAATTTTCAAGGAATCTTTAAATGAATGTTGTTTAATATAGTAAAAAGTGGAAAGTATTGCAATCCTTCTCTCCCAAAGTATTTTTGACCGAGCAAGAATATACAAGGGTTTTTTACTTTTATCCGCTAAAAATGCTCCTACGATATGCCCTGCACTTAGATCAATCAGATCCCAATTATTAATATAGGTTGTATGACGCATATATACGTCGTAGATGCGTTTTTGTTCCTGCGCACTTGCCTTTTTATATTTTTCAATGAGTATCAAAAGTGCCAAGAGCCTCTCCTCATGGATGGAGGACCGCAATAGCCTTGCTACTTCTTGAATACCTATGTGATGGAATTGCTTTACCAGCATACGGATTTTAGGAACGGTAACGCCTAAAAAACGATCACCTTCAGCATACTCTCCTGGCCCGGTTTTAAAGAAGCGCTGCAACACAGCTGCTTTTTTCTTATTGGCTAATCTTTTTAATGCGTTTTTTGCTGATATCATAAAAATGATTCACTTAAAAAACTTTATGCCTGCTATCCTTTTAGCGCAGCAACCTCTTGCGTGCGTAGCGGCCTCCACTGACCTATGACTAAATTGTCCAGGGTGATAGGCCCCTGTTTAATTCTTTTTAGAGATATGACCTTATGACCAACCGCAGAGAGCATGCGGCGAATCTGCCTCTTTCGACCTTCATGCATTATAATATGAAAAAGTGTTTTGTTTTTTAAATGAGCGACCTTAAGAATATCAACCGGAGCGGTCATTGCGCCATCGATGCGCACCCCTCGCTCAAGACGTGCTATCTTTGCATTGTCAAGACGGCCTATAACGCGAACCATGTAGGTCTTGTTGATATTAAATTTTGGGTGGGTGAGCCGATAGGTCAAATCTCCGTCATTAGTCAACAGCAAGAGGCCCTCGGTGTCTTTATCTAATCTTCCTACGGGATGCAAATGCCTTAGCCTTCTGGGTAATAAATCGAGCACTGTTTTTTGCGCATGTTTATCTTCAACGGTAGTAACATATCCTTTTGGTTTATTGAGTACGATATATTCGTATGACCTCACGCTTACCAGACGCCCCTTAAATACCACTTCATCTTTTCCTGCTTGGATAGGGGTGGATGGTTCTTTTATGGTACGGCCATTGACTGAAACGCGGCCTTCGAGGACAAATCTCAATGCGTCCCGACGAGAACATACGCCGCTGCGTGATAAAAAAACCTGTAATCGCAAGAATCCTGGTTTTCGATTATGAATCTGCATGATGATTTTAGGAAGATTGATTTCTCTGCCGAAGGGCTTCGAAAATAAGAATCGCTACTGTGCTAGAGACATTTAATGAATCTGCCTTCCCGCGCATAGGTAATAAAACTTGCTTATCTGCGTATTGTAACCAGAAATTTCCTAACCCATCCTGTTCACTTCCAAAAACTAAGGCTACGGAGACACTGAATTTAGCATCAGTGTAGGAAAAAGAAGCATGAGGAGACGTAGCGCATATAGTAATGTTGTTTTGTTTTAGAAATCTCAAAGCCTCTTCGCTGGAAGTCTGCACAACGTTTACAGAAAAAACAGTACCGATGCTCGCACGTATCACATTAGGATTATATACATCGCCTGCTGAGTCGCATACGAGTAATCCGTCTACCCCTGCGGCATCGCAGGTTCTTGCGATTGCACCAATGTTGCCGGGCTTCTCTACGTTTTCGAGGACGACGAGTAAAGGATTCTTACTTAACGATATATCACTAAGCGTATAATGAGCAGGTCGAGCGACAACCATAATCCCCTCAAGACGGTCACCGTATGCGAGTTTTTGAAACACTTCTTTTGTTACTTCAAACGACGCATTGCTTCGGGAGGTAACCGTTGCAAGGACTGCTTCGCCTTCTTTGCCCCCTAGGCATTCGCGGCAAAAATATACTTCTTCAAACGTAACGCCCGCTTCTTCTGCTCGGGAAATCTCCCGGTTGCCTTCAATGATTGTAAAGCCCAAGCGTTGCCGAGTTTGCTTGTCGCGCAGCTTAATAACATTTTTTATTTTGGGATTATAAAGACTGGTAATCAGGTTTTGAAAAGGCATATTCTGCGTTTTCTTTTTCTGTGTATATTAAAAAGGTTCTACTCTTCTGCTTTTACTTTCTTAATCTCTTCAGGAAGAATGACGATTTCTACGCGTCTGTTTTTCTTCATTCCCTCAGGCGTTTCATTTGAAGCAACCGGACGATATTCTCCGTAACCGTTTGCAGAGAGCCGCTCTGGAGCAACTTCTGCCTTATCGATTAAATAGTGCAGTACCGATAATGCTCTGGCTGAGGAAAGTTCCCAGTTAGTCTTCCACCCGGAATACTTAATGGGCTCATTATCTGTGTGACCCTCAATCGCAACGAGTGAATTAGGAACGTTAGCATTAAGAACCTCCGCTACTTTACTAAGGGCTTCTTGACCTTCCTCGCGGATAACATCTTTACCTGAATCGAAGAAAATCTCGGTCAAAAAGGTAATCACAAGTCCGCGTTCGGTCATTTCTAATTTTGCTTTGTACTCGCCGATCTCTTTCATGAGGGAGCGCTCGAGCTCAGCCTTGGCCCTTTCTAAATCCCGTACCTCTTGTGTCTTTTGAGTACGAAGTTCGTCGAGAGCTGAATCTTTTTCTTTCGTTGTCTTTTCGAGCTGCCCTTTTAGATAACTAATTTCCAGCTCAAGATTCTCAAGCTTCGCTGAATCCTTTACCATAAAAAGCGAACACCCTGATAAAAAACATGCGGATAATCCCAATACAACCAAAATAAACAACTTGCCTTTCATATCTACCTCCTCTTTAAAATAAGAAATTTCTTGCCGATTCCTGTTACTGAGGAATGGATTCTCCCTTAAGAATTTCCGGCAGCGGATGGACATCGATTCGTATGCCCCCATCATGTTCGATGTTAATCGTATACAAAGTGCCGGGAATAAACATGGTCCCCGGTGCCTCAATCTGGACATTTTTTATCCCGGTACGTTTTGCTTTTGTAGGATCAAGGGCAAAGGTCCAAAATTCCTTCCAGAGCTTTTGCTCAAAAGGATCATCGATGTGTTCTACATCGTAGCCTTGTGGAATCTCATGCGCTTTGGTGATCTCGTATTCAACGGTATTGGGACCGTCGAGCACAAATACCTTCCAGAACAAAGAGGCACTTTTTCCTCTGAGTGGATCGCCTTTGCGTACATAGAAATCATCAAAACGAATCACCAATGATTGAAACTGTATCACATTTCCCGGAAGCGTAAAGTAGCGGGGTCGAAGCGCATTGCCATCAGCTTCGTATTCTAAGAATTTTATAGTAGTAAAGGTTTTCTGAGTGTTTTCGTCGTAGTGAACATCGGTAACCAGCACCTCAGCAATCCTAGAGTCTGCTTCAAGCCTATGGATTACCTCTTTTAAAATCTTATTTTCATGAAGAGAACGCAGCGTGTAGTAACCGATAAAAATTCCTACACACACGATTAAGGCGAAAAGAAAAAAACCAAATGCTTTATTCATCACTTTTAGAAAATTGTTGTTACGCTAGTATATTCTATCGCTTTTGGTTTATTTTAGCAAAACAATTCCCATACACACCAAAACAACACCCGATACCTTGGCCATGGTTAACTTCTCTGACAAAAATATGAGCGCCAGGACAAACGATACCAAAGGATAAGCAGCCGCAACCGGCACTACCCTTGAAACGTCTCCAAGTTTTAAAGCTTTGTAGAAAAATATCTGCCCGATAACGCTGGCTAAAAGTCCGCCCGCAATAATGCAAACCGCGGTCTGCGGCCTCACAGAAAATGCGCTCTTTACTGCATCAAGCTTAAATACCATTAAGAAAATAAGGCCCAGCAGTACTCCTGCACAACGCAATACCATACCTGTTAGAACCGTGGTTTTTCCAAGCCCGATTTTTTCTAATAAAGGCACCATACCCCATACCAACGCTGTTAACAAGGCCCAATAAAATGCTTTCATGCATTCTCCTTTTTAGAAGCTATTGATTCAGTTGCTTAGTCAAATCGGATGCTAATCTTCTCGCCAAAGAAGCAATGGTAGATTTTAGGATTTCGTATTGCCGAAGCGCTAATTTATTTTCATCTAATTTTAAATAACACAGCGCCAGACGATACCGCGCCATATGGAAACGTGGATTTTTTCCCAGCGCCAACAAATATACCTCTACTGCTTCATCGTAGTTTCCTGTCTCTTCATAAATCAAACCTAAGGTAAGGTATCCCTGAAAGAAGCTCGGGTCTGTTTCTAAACTCCGTGCGGACATCTCCAGCGCATCGTTATAACGGCCAACTGCTTGAAAAGAAGTTGCTAAATTCAAATACGCCTGCGGTAACTGAGAATCCAGCTCAATGGCCTTTGTTGCCGACTGAATTGCTTCATCGTACTTTTCTTGCTTCTGATACACCAGGGAAAGCCGGGTATATATTCGTGCATTCTCTGGTACAAAACGCAAGCCTTGATAATAGAATTTAATCGCCTGCTCGTAACTACCCTTACTGAGAGCTGCATCCCCTCTGATGCGATAGAGGGTGCTCGTTGAATGCTTAATGGAGGAATTTATCGGAGGGACAAAAAATAACCCCACTGCTAACAAAACAAGAATTACTATTATAGTAGCTAACTTAACTTTAGAATTCATTGTAGCCCCTTGTTAATAACGATTGTAATGAAGCATTTGCGAAAGCTTGCGTTTTGGCACATGCATCCTCGCATGTCTATCTTTATAATACTTATGACTTCTCTTCATAGTTTCAACTGATGAACTCTCATCAGAATACCCTAAGGCAATAGTATACTCGGCAGAGACTCCGTTTGGGATGCGTAAAATCTTTTCGATCATTGTTCTATCCATCGCGCCGATCCAGCAACTTCCTAAGCCTTTGCTGGTTGCTGCAATAAGTATATTTTCAATCGCTGCCCCCATGTCTGCTTGAACGTAATGAGGAAATGCGTTCTTCTTTTTATTCACCAACACGATAATATATGCCGTCGGCCTTCTCCCCTCTTCGGGCACACCTTTTTCTTTCAAATACCCAGCCCATCGCAAATAAGGAAAAATAGCATCAACCGTTGATTTTTTATTTACGACAACATACTCTAACGGTTGAAGATTAGCTGCCGAAGGTGCAACGCGCGCGCAATCAACAAGGTTTTTCAATACAGCATATGAAATCTTTCTTTGTTTGAATCGCCGAATGCTTCTTCTTTTTGATATCGCTTCAAAAGTCTGCATTAATTAACCTCGATTAATTCGTAGTCGCAACTACCCAACCCCATCTCTTGAGCATGAGAAAGCTGTATCTGCCAATCCGGCCCGGGATGTTGTTCTCGAAATAAATCTTTTCCGCTTACTTTATTGACCGCATCGACGCAAGCCTGATCAATAGCAACCGGGTCGGTTGACATAAAGATCCCTATGTCAGGACAAATTTTGGGGTCATCCTTAGCAAGGCAATCACATTCTTTAGTAATCTTTGTAGCAAAATTGATATACACACACGTTTCTTTCTTGCCATCTACCGCTGCAGACGCATACTCAGCCACCCGTTTGGAAATCACCTCTGCACCCTTAAGCCATTCTAAATCAATTGCAGCAACAGGGCATACGGCAATACAGCTGGCACAACCGATACAAATCTTTGGATCAATCTTTGCCTTTTCCGTCACCATAGCTATTGCAGAAACAGGACACACCTCAACGCATCTCTGACATGCAATACATTTCTCCTGGACAACGATTGGTGCAACGCCCCCGTGCTGCACCAGCTTCCCTCTCCGAGCAGCACACCCCATGCCTAAGTTTTTAAGCGCACCGCCGAAACCGGTCATAATGTGTCCTTTAAAATGCGAAACCACAACCAACGCATCAGCTTTATGGATTGCGGATGCAACATATGCAATTTTAAGCGCACCTCTCTGCAATTTTACTTCCCGGTACTCATCGCCTTTTAAACCATCGGCGATAATTACAGGGGCTGCGACATTTTCAGGAATAAATCCGTGCTCGTAAGCTAAACGTAAATGCTCTGTTGCATTAGTTCTCTTTCCCTTGTAGAGGGCATTGGTATCAGTGAGAAACGCCTTGCCTCCCTTTTTATAAAGGGCGTTCACAAGAGTGCCGATGTGCTTAGGGCTGACGAACCCGGCGTTACCTTCTTCTCCAAAATGCAATTTGATAGCTACTAAAGAACCGTCTTTAAAACTATCAAAGGGCTTAACTTTTGCAAGTAAACGCCCTAGCTTTACATTGACCTGCTGGAACGCATCGCTATCCTTTACAGAAATGTAGTATGCGGTGCTCTTATTCATAATTAAAACCCCGATGCAAACCGAATTCTCTGGCGATTTCAAGTACGGAATTAAATTCTTCAGCCGTGGGAAATCGATTTATCTCCTCATATTTATCCGCGTTATACAAAGGACGATACTGATCCATAATGTTGACATAGGTATCTTTGGAAATCTCTTCGGCAATAAAGCGCAGTGCTTCTCGTGAGCCCGCAACGCCATTGGGTAACACCAAATGCCGTATCAGCAAGCCGCGCTGGGCAATGCCGTCTTGCACCAGCAGATCACCTACCTGACGATGCATTTCTTTTGCTGATTCCTTGACGACCTGAAAATAATCTTCAGCAGAAGAATACTCTTTTGATTTTATGCAATCGGAATATTTAACATCAGGCATATAGATATCGAAAATCCCCTCTAAGAGCTTAATGACGTTACTATTTTCATATCCGCCGCAATTGTAAACAAGCGGCACAGATAATCCATCTTCGCACGCACGGTCTATTGCCTCCACTATTTGAGGAATAAAATGAGTAGGAGTGACAAAATTTATATTGTGGCATCCCGAATTCTGTAAATAGAGCATCTTCAGGGCCAGCTCCGGAGGGCTGACAATCTCTCCTTCACCTAAATGACTAATGTCGTAATTCTGGCAGTATACGCAACCTAAATTGCAATTGGTAATAAACACCGTGCCGGAACCACGTTTGCCCACAAGTTCTGGCTCCTCGCCGAAATGAGGGCCAATGTTTGAGATTTTTAAATCAACCGTGGAATGACAAAAACCCACTTCGCCTTTCGCCCGATTAACCTTGCAACGTCGGGCACACAACTCACAAGACTCCAAAATATTGTATAATTCATTGCAACGTTTTTTTAGCTCTCCTGCAGTGTGCAATTGAATAAATTTAGGGTCGCTCATGGTAGCCAACATTGAGAATCTTCAGCTAAATAGTTACCGGTTAACGCATGCGCTAACGCACGACACCCTTTACATTCATCAACAGCGCATGTTTTGCACTTTCCTTCCAGGTTAGACTTTTTCTTTACGTTGTGCAATACCTCAGATGTCTGCCAGATCTCATCCAGCCCTTGCGTAAGAAGATTTCCAATCGGCACAGCAAATCTTCGACAAGGAAACACCGTTGCATCGGGCATAATGCAGAGGCCGTCACAACTAACCGTGCACGGTGCGCCTAATAATTCAGGAGCCGAATCTTTGGGAAACCGCACCCAAAATGCTCGCTGACTTAAGAGAGCTGTTTGATCAGCATCAATCTGGCAAAACTCCATCAGCAAATCAGTCACTTCCTTCCAATCATCTCTGGTTAAAACCTCTTTCCTTAATGCCTTTCCTTTTCCTATAGGAATAAACCGTTCTAAGATTACCCCCTCAATTCTATGCTGGCGGCAGAAATTAAACACTTGTGGAATTTCTTTTATATTATTCCTTAGTAACGTAAACATCAGATGCGTCTTAACATGAGAATGTTTTTTAAGTATCTCCAGCGCATTCATAATCCGCTTAAATGAACCCTCTCCGCGTATAGAATCATTAGTCTGAGCCGTTATTCCTTCTAGAGAAAATTTTACCCTCTTTAACTTCGGAATCAGACGCAAATCAGAAACTGTCTTTTCGTCTAAGAGTGTTGCGTTGGTGATAATGTTTAGTTCTTTTACGTGAGTAGAATCATTTAAATAGCCCAGCAATGCAAAGCTTTCCTTTTTAATCAGCGGTTCGCCGCCAGTTACGGTAATCAAGGCAGATTTACGCCACGTCTTTAACGTTGTGATAATATTATCAGCAACCTTTTTAAGCTGAGGCCAGCTCAGCTCTCCCTGGCTTGTGAAATCATCCTGATAACAATGACGGCAGCGTAAATTGCATACATTGGTAATGTGCCATTGAAAATAAAATGTGTCTTTTTCCATATTAAAAAGTGCTAGCAGGTTTTATGCGGTTCTTGTAGTCTTTGCAGCTTTTACAAACTTTCTTAGCAAACGATGATCCTTCTTGCCCGGAATTCGCTCTACCCCGGTTGAGACATCAACCGCATACGGCTCTGTTTTTCTAATTGCTCCTTGAATATTCGCAGGATTCAGGCCTCCAGAAAGCACAATAGGAGTATTTAGCTTTTTAATCTTTTTTACCACTTCCCATTGGAATGTCTTACCCGTTCCCCCAAAATGGGATCGATGATATGAGTCCAAAAGAAATGCATCTACCACATAACCAGATATGCTTTTAAGGCTTTTTGTATCTTTTATACGAAATGCCTTAATAATTCTTTTTTGTTTAAAATGATTGCAGTAGCCTACGGATTCATTTCCATGAAACTGTAAAATATCCAGCTGACACACATTGGCAATCGTTCTTACGCGCAGCTTTTTTTCGTTTACGAATACACCAACCTTCTTAATAGATTTCGGTAATCTGCTGATAATTTTTTTGGCGTCTGAGGGCTTTATAAAACGCTTGCTTTTTGGATAAAAGATAAAGCCCAACGCATCTGCACCGGCAGCTATAGCAACCTTGGCATCAGCCAGATTAGTAATACCGCAAATCTTTACTTTTATTCCTTTTCCTGACGGCTTGCCGAATGGAAAACCATGTTTTTGATTTTTGACTGCCTTTACCATGCCATTAATTCCTTTATCTTTGATTCGATTGCCTGAGAGCGAAGCAGCGTCTCTCCGATTAAAACCGCGTTAACGCCCAAGCTTTCTAAACGCGCAACATCATCACGTGTGACAATTCCACTTTCGGAAACGATGATTTTATCTTTAGGAATTAAAGGAATAAGTTTCCCAGAGGTTTTAATATCAACATTAAACGTTTGGAGATTGCGGTTATTGATTCCTATTATCTCTGCGTGGGACGACAGTGCTTTTTTCAGGTCTTCTTCGCTATGTATTTCGACTAAGCAATCAATGCCTAACGAATGCGCTATCGCGATAAACTGCTCGAGCTGTTCCTGCGATAATATCGAGGAAATTAACAGGATCGCGCGGGCACCAGCAACAAACGATTCATAAATCTGATACGCATCGATGATAAAATCCTTTCTCAGGATTGGCAATTTCACCGATTTCACAATTTCTTCAATATGCGTTATGTCCCCGCCAAAAAAGCGTGTTTCAGTAAGAACCGAAAGGGAGCTAGCCCCGGATTGTTCGTACATCGTAGCCAGTGCAGTCGGGTTAAAATCTTCTCGAATGATACCCTTGGAAGGAGAAGAATGTTTGATTTCAGCAATAAGGCTTACCTTTTCCTGGTTTGATAATGCGTCCTTAAACAACCTTTCTGTATGCGGTGTCTGGACGCGTGCCTTTAATTCAGCTTCGGGGGCACGTTTTTTTTGTTTCTCAAGGGATGACTTTTTTTCTTGCAGTATAGTTGATAGGAAATCGTGCATTAGTTTTTCTGCGTAAGGTCACGGAGCAATTCTAATTTTTTCTTTGCGTTTCCCGAATCGATGGATTGCTGAGCTAATTCAACACCCTCTTTTATATCCTTGGCTTTGTCGCCTACATAGAGGGCACAGCCCGCATTAAGCACCACGATATCTCTTTTTGCGGACTCTTTCCCCTCAAGAATTTCGTTTGCTATCGCGACATTGTCTTCTACGTCTGCTCCTTTTAAATCTTCCATCAAAGCTCTTTTTATACCGAAGTTTTCCGGAAATACCTCATATGATTGTATCTGGTCATTTTTCAACTCGCATACAGAAGTAGCTGCAGTGGTAGTAACTTCATCTAAGCCGTCGAGACCATGGACTACCATTGCATGAGTGAGGCCTAAATTTTTCAACGCCGTAGCGATTGCCACAAGTAAATTTCCGTCATATACACCGAGCAATTGATGTTTTGTGTCCGCAGGATTGGTAAGGGGGCCTAAGATATTAAAGATTGTGCGGGTTGATATCTCTTTGCGTGCAGGAGCAGCATGCTTCATTGCAGGATGAAAGTTTCTGGCAAAAAGAAACCCAATACCGATTTCATTGATGCATTTTGCAACTGTCTCTGCCGATGCGGAGATATTAACACCTAATGCCTCAAGAAGGTCTGCGCTGCCGCATTTACTTGAGACCGACCGGTTACCATGCTTGGCAACCTTTAAACCTGCGCCTGCCACGACAAAAGCACTTACAGTAGAGATATTAAAGGTATTGCTTTTATCACCGCCCGTACCGCAGGTATCTACAGCAATACCTTTTACATTCTCGATCTTCGTAGAAAATTCTCGCATTACCCCTGCAGCTGCTGCTATCTCTTCGGGAGTCTCGCCTTTATCACGCAAAGCAATTAAGAATGCAACAATCTCATCTTTCGAGAGCTTTCCGCTCATTATCTGATGAAAGACAGATTGTATCTCTTGGGCTGCTAAGTCATTCTTTTGCGTAAGTTTTTCGATTATGTTTTCGATCATTGGTTCAAAAAGCTTTTCAATAAATCTTTTCCTGCTTTAGTTAAAATAGATTCCGGATGAAACTGCACCCCCCATACGGACAGCTGTTTATGTTTTAAACCCATGATCTCTTTGTCTTTTGTCCATGCGGTTATCTCCAAAGATTTGGGAAATGACTTTTTCTCAACTACCAATGAATGGTAACGCGTGGCTTCGAATGGGCTTTTCAACTTTTGGAAGATGGTTTTGCGATTATGGTAGATAAGAGATGTTTTACCATGCATCAACTTCTTTGCCTGAACGATCTTGCCGCCAAAAACCTCTCCGATACATTGATGGCCCAGACATACGCCTAATATGGGAATTGTTCCGGATAGTTCCTTAATTACATCTTTAGATATGCCTGCGTCTTTTGGCCTGCCCGGACCGGGAGAAATGATAATCTGCTTTGGTTTTAATTTCTTTATGCGCCCAACGGTAATCTTATCATTACGGAAAATCTTTAACTCCTGACCCAACTCTCCGAGATACTGAACTAGATTATAAGTGAACGAATCGTAGTTATCAATAACAAGAATCATGGCTTATTCCTTTTCCCTACCAATCTTGGCT
>JBHPFN010000011.1:0-51442 GCA_042571725.1 Candidatus Omnitrophota bacterium | reverse complement strand
GAGAAGATTTATCGTGAGGGCGATCCAGCGGATGCGTTTTATTGCATTGTTTCGGGAAAAGCCCGGCTTTTTGTGCAGTCTGATAAAGGCACTGAAGAGACAATCGAATACGTCGGTAGAGGCACCTATTTTGGCATTATTTCTCTTCTTTCCGGAGAGCCGCATTCTGTTACCGCTGAGGTGATCAATGACGCAGTTCTTTTAAAGATCGATAAAAAGGAATTTGAGCATATTTTAAAAAGAATCCCATCGCTCGCCCTGCATTTTAGCCAAACACTTTCCCGTCGGCTTAAGAAAAAAAATCTGCACCATAAAACTATTTTTGAGAGTACAATCCTTTCGGTCTTTAGCCTCGCTCAAAGCATGGATCGGGTATTGTATGCATTAAACCTATCCTGTAGTCTCAAAAAAGAGACAGGCAAGCGCGTGCTTTTTTTAAGCGTTATTTCTAATCATGATCATGCATCCGAAAATATGGAATTTATTAAACAAATCCCCTCAATAGAATTACAGAATATTACTGGGCGCATTACACGTTTGCGTGAGGCTATTGTTACGCATGGTTTGGGATTTGATATTCTTAAAATTAAGCATACCTATGGATCTGCGGAGGAAGCAAATCAAATCGTAACTTTGCTTAATTATTTGACAGAGGATTATCATTACATTGTGGTAGATTTGTCGACCGATTTAGGTGATACAGCGACAAAGGCATTGGCGCAATCGGATATAATTCATCTTATTTCAGATGCGCAAAAAAACAACTTACAGAAGACGCTCGCGTTTCTTAAAGAGTTGCAAAAAAAGACGAAGAGGCCCGAAGGAAAGATAAGTCTTCTTGCAGTAAGAGGTGAGGGTAACGAGAAAATCGAACCGACGTTCGAAGAAAAAATCTATGCAACGATTTCTCAATTTCCACTAAAGGATTATGCCGGCGGCATCGTGATGCACCATACGAATCTACCGTATTCACGCACTATCCGGCGCATTGCACGCGAAATAGGAGAGGTTACTATCGGTTTAGCCTTGGGTTGCGGTGCTGCTTCGGGCCTTGCCCATATCGGGGTGATTAAGGCGTTGGAGAGAGAAAATATTCCTATCGATGTCGTTGTAGGTTCAAGTATGGGCGCCCTTTTAGGATCATTTTGGGCTGTTGGTATGTCATCAAAGGAGATGGCGCGGATCTTTGTTGACGAAGGAGAACAGATTACGGGAAGCAAACTACTTGATTTTACATTTCCAAAACTCGGTTTGATCGCAGGCAAGAAGATGGAGAAATTTTTACGCAGATACTTAGGTGATCGGACATTTCATGATGTAAAATTTTCTTTCAAGGTGATGGCTACCAATTTGCGAACTAAGGAAGAAGTGGTTCTCGATAAGGGTAGCATTGTTAAGGCAGTGCGAACCAGTATCGCCATACCGGGGATTCTAACGCCTGTTCGACACAAGGATCAATTTTATCTTGACGGAGGAATCCTTAATCCAATCCCCGTGGGACCCTTAGTAAAGAGAGGAATAAGCAAGATTATTGCCGTTAATATCCTTCCTGTGCTTAAGGAGAGAAAGGGCGGATTAGGTTTTCTTGTTGAAAAAAAAGCTAAGCCGAGAGATACTTTGTTATCAAAAATGCAGCGCATGATTGATAGAAAGATTAAAAGGAGCTTCTCCCCTAATATTTTTGATGTAATTGTAGGAAGCCTGGAGGCCATGGAATATGTGTTAGCAGAGCAGGCTTGTCAACAAGCTGATATTGTCATTCATCCTGAAATCGAACCGTTAGGCTGGTTTGATTTCGTCAGTGCCCAGGAGTTAATTACGTTGGCTGAAGAGGAAACCATGAGGCTCATGCCTGAGATTAAGTCCCTAATAGGCCAATAACTCATAGTGCATATCCAAACACAAAGATAGCTGGCTAAGATGCTTTGTGACTTCCCTTCCTTTCCTGCTACCTTATTCATTAAACCTTCAAATTCCATTGACTACTCCCTTCGCTGGTGGTTAAATAAGTAAAAAGGGGTTGTGATGGAGAAACTAATGATTGCTACTGGGTTAGTCATTATAGCTTCAGGAATCGTTATTATAAAACGAATTTTAATTTTTGAAAAAAAAGGAGAGATTCGTAACAGAACGAAATTTGAATATCGCACTGATTCTAAGGCAGTAAGTAACTTTTGTGGAGTGGGGATGATAATAATTGGAACTGGAATATTTATTCTTGGCATTGTATTATTTTTCTCAGAATAAAGGAGCAGTTTAAGTAACCTTCCCAATCGTAACAATCCCTCGCCCCACCCGTTTATTCCAAGATTTCTGGCTCTCATTTTGTGTTAGCCCGCCTTAAGCGCTCCTCGCATACTTTGTTTGCACTGGAAGATAATCATATCCTTATATGCGACAAATTGTTATAGCGCTACAATTCGCTTGATTAGTCGGGATTTTTTTGTTAAGATTGAGTAGCTTGTTTTTTTGCTATTTTCTATTGAGAGGCACGAAATTATGGGTTCTAGCCGAACAGTATTTATATTCTTTTCTCGTTTTTTGAAGCGAGATGTAGTCGATAAAAACAACAATTTTATTGGCGTTCTTCACGATGTCACCGTTTTACCCATCGAAGTCTATCCAAAATTGACGGATATGGTTATCGTTCATGGAGTTTTCCTCCGAAGATATACTACTGTTTCTTGGAGTAAAGTAGTAGATTTTGACGGTGAAGATATCCGCGTCGATGTCGATAGCGAATCGCTAAAATTCTCTACTGCAGAGCCTGAGCCGGTAAACGGCGTATCTCTCTGTAGAGATATTCTTGATCAACAGATAATCGATACCTTCCATCATAATGTCATCCGGGTAAACGACGTGCACCTTTTAAGGGTTAACTTTGATTTAATGCTTGCCCATGTTGATATTGGTACGCGGGGTATTATACGCAGATTAGGATTTGAGCAGATTGTTGATTTTATTTTTAAAGTCTTCTTCAGAAACTCCAGTTATCTTTCTAATAATAAGCTTATCCGCTGGAAATTTGTTCAGTTACTATCAATAAACCCCATAAGCAAGACAATTAAAGTAAATGTTCCGCAGCATCAGTTGCGCAGCATACCTACTGCAGACTTTAGCGAAATTATTGAAGATTTGGATCCTAAATATCGGTCAGCATTTTTTAAAGTGTTGGATATCCAGAATAAAAGTAGAATATTTGCCGAGCTCGATTTTAAGAGTCAAAAACTACTCATTCGCGACCTTAGCGACAAAGAATCAGTTGAGATTTTAAGAGAGATTCCTCCTGATGAGGCGGTTGATTTTTTAAGCAGGATGTCACGTGGGACAACGAATAAACTCCTTAGCTTAATGGAGGGCGGCGAAGCTCGACGATTGTCTACTTTGTTGGGATATTCAAGCGACACTGCCGGTGGGCTTATGACTACAGAATACATCGCACTTTCGCAGGATATGCTGATAAAAAATGTGTTGCAGGAAATAAAGGCAGAATCTACCAAAGTTGAGACTATTCAGTATGTTTTTGTTGTCGATGAGAATAATTGTTTGGTAGGGACGATATCACTAAAGCGCCTCATTGTTGCGGATCAGAACGATACGATAATGAAAGCCGCGTTTCCTAAAACAGTATCGGTCAACGTTGACGCGGGTGTTAAGGAAGTAGCGTATTTGATGGAGAAATACAGATTTTTTGCGATCCCTGTGGTGGATGATGATAAGAAATTACAAGGAATCATTACCATGGACGATATCTTTGAACAGGTTGTCGCTATCGCATGGAGAGAGTTTAGAAAAGATTAAAGAAAACCGGTAATTGGGAAAAGCAATGGCAAATCGATTCAAGAATTTTTGGAGAAGTTTTTTAATCTTCCTGGCAATCATGGGCCCTGGAATTATCACCGCAAACGTTGATAATGATGCCGGAGGCATTACGACGTATTCTGTCTGCGGAGCGAGCTTTGGTTATAGTCTTTTATGGTCATTTATCCCAATTATTATCGCCCTTATTATTGTTCAAGAGATGTGTGGTCGGATGGCGGTGGTTACGGGTAAGGGGCTCGCGGATTTAATTCGGGAGAATTTTGGACTCAAGATAACCGTATATGCAATGTTTATTCTGATATTGGCAAATATCGGCAATACCATGGCTAATTTTGCCGGAATCGCTGCAGCCGCTGAGCTTTTTAATCTTAACAGAACCGTATTGGTAACGTTAAGTGCAGTGTTTGTATGGTGGCTCGTGGTGAAGGGCACGTATAAATTCGTTGAGAAGGTGTTTTTAGTAGCATGTCTATTTTACGTTTCATATATTATCACAGGATTTTTAGTGAAAGTGGATTTTGGTGAAGTTGCCCAACACGTAGTAAAACCAGAATTTCATTTTGATAAATACTATTTATTTATGCTCATTGGTTTAGTCGGCACAACCATTGCTCCTTGGATGCAATTTTACCAGCAGTCTTCAATCGTGGAGAAGGGAATCAAGCTTGAGAATTATAAATATAACAAGCTTGATATTATTATCGGTAGTTTTATTGTTAATATCGTTGCAATATTTATTGTGGTGGTATGTGCTGCCACCCTATTTAAAAACGGCATAGTGATTGAAAGTGCGAAAGATGCTGCTTTAGCACTGAAGCCGTTAGCAGGCAAGTACTGTTTTGCACTATTTGGCTTTGGTTTATTTAATGCCTCCTTGTTTGCCGCTTCTATTTTGCCGCTTTCCACTGCGTATTCAGTATGCGAGGGCATGGGTTGGGAACTCGGAGTGGATAAACGTTTCAAGGAAGCACCGCAATTTTATATTCTTTATACCAGCATCATTGTGTTAGGGGCAATATTTGTGTTAATTCCGGGGGCACCGCTTATTAATATTATGCTTATCACTCAGGTCGTCAATGGTTTACTTTTGCCTTTTGTGCTTATCTTTATGTTGATCTTGGTAAATAATAAAAGACTCATGGGCAGCTATGTGAATTCTAAGCTGTATAATTGCATTGCTTGGTTTGTTGCAGTGAGTATGATTATTTTGTCTTTGGTGTTGGTAATAACCGTTTTGTTTAAGCCTGGTATTTAAGAAATGAAATTGTTGTAGGTCGGGCAATCAGCTACGGATTGTAAAGGTAAAAAGAGTAGCGCGTGAGGCAAACTATGCATAGGGTAAGAAGTTGGTTTTTATTGATAGTAATTGCCGTTGTTTATTGCGGTGGTTGTCAGCTGTTGCCGACACAAGAAGTAAAGAGAGAATACTACGACAATGGAACACTTCTTTCTGAAACGAACTATAGAGGTGAAAAAAAACATGGTATAAGTAAGACCTATTATGAGAATGGGGCTCTTAAGTCGCAAGGGCTTTATCGGAATGACAAGCGCCACGGAGTTTTTAGTTATTTCGCAGAAGACGGCACGCTGCTAACGCAATTTAAGTATAAAAGCGGAGCATTTATAGGGGGTAGAGATTATTATACCAGCGGTGTAGTGAAAGCAGAAACATATCCTGGAAAGAGTATAAAAAGCTTCTACGAAAGCGGAGCATTGATGTCTGAAGTTGTATACAAAAACGGAGTTCCTGTAGTTCAACGCAACTATCAGGAAGGCGGGAGGCTTCACTCAGAACTAATGTACGGGGAAGATAGCGCAGGATTCAGGATGTATGATGAGAACGGAAACGCCATAGGAGAGATTCATCCTGATGATACAATGGAAGAAATGATGCAAACATTGCAAAAAGGAATTCCTGCGCAGTTTGATGCGTTACCAGATTCAGATATCAAATCACAAATCGATGTACTTTTAGGATCATTAGAAGGCTACGATGAAAGAGCTGAGCAGAAAAGGAAAGAGATAATGGAGCGCTACGGCTACGGAGGCGAACAGTAATATGACAGACGCGTCCAATCTTGTCGACAAAAGATGTAAGGCCTGTAAAGGCGGAATGCCTCCGATGGTCAAAGAGCAGTCACAAGAATATCTTGCTAAGGTTTTAGGTTGGGAGCTCGTTGAGGGCACAAAGATAAAGAAAGAATTTAAGTTTAAGAAATTTTTAGATTCAATCGCATTTGTAAACAAAATTGCGGATATAGCAGAGGCAGAAGGGCATCATCCCACGATTACAATTATTTACAACAAAGTAAAAATTACCTTATCCACGCATGCAATCGGCGGTTTATCAGAAAATGATTTTATAATAGCAGCTAAGATTGATAGGTTAATTTAGCATAATTCACTATGGCAAAAACAAAGATTATCTCTACTATTGGCCCTGCGAGTAGAACAGAGACCGTTATCCGTAAGATGGTCTTGCTGGGAATGGATGTTGTGCGTTGCAATTTTTCCCACGCAAGCCATGCGGAATTAACTGCGGTTGTAAAAACGGTGCGTTTGGTAAATAAGAAATACCGTCGCCGCATACGGATCTTAGGAGATTTAGAAGGACATAGAGTTCGCATCGGCCGTCTTGAGGGAAGAAAGCCTATCGAGTTAAGGCGAAGAAAGACAGTTTGGTTAACGCAGGAAGCCGTCCTCGGTAAAGGCGTAAACATCCCATTTGATTATCGTGGAAGTTTAAAGTGCATTAAAAAAGATCAACTCATCTATATTGATGACGGGCGCATCTGCCTTAAGGTTAAAGCGATTGAAAAGAAGAGAGTAAAGACCGAAGTTGTGGTGGGTGGACTTTTAGAGCAGAGAAAAGGAGTTAATATCCCCGAGGCTCGATTAGAATTTCCACGTATCAGCAAGAAAGACATACATGATATTGAGTTTATCGTAGCGCAGAGATTTGATTATATAGCACAGTCTTTTGTAAGGACTAAGCGTGACGTTATGGAGGTGGCGAAGCTTATCAGGCCTCGGCTGCCTGAATGCAAGATTATCTCTAAGATAGAAAACGCTGAAGGGATAAGAAATATCAAGGAAATAATCGAAGTTTCCGATGGAATTATGATTGCCCGAGGCGATATGGGAATTTCTGTTCCTATCTATACAATTCCCATCATTCAAAAAGATATTATTAAGAAATGCAATGCAAGAAAGAAGTTCGTTATCACCGCAACGCAGATGCTTGAACATATGGTTACCAATAGAATCCCTACCCGTGCCGAAGTTACTGATATTGCAAATGCGATTTTAGATGGTACGGACTTCGTGATGCTTTCAGCTGAGACTGCGAAGGGTAAGTATCCGGTTGAAGCGGTCAAGATTATGAATCAGATTATCAATTTTACCGAGCAATCGTCGCTCTACAAGAAACAAAAGATGTAGAAGGAGGGTGCAATGAATTTATTCCTTTTTATGTTTGTCATCGTGGTATCATTTATCGCAGTGAGAATCGGTGCGATTGCATTTCAGCTTACCGGTCTTGAGTGGTCGCTTGCAAAATTCCAGGCGCTTTCGTGTTTTTCCGGTACCGGATTTACCACACGAGAAGCAGAGATGATTACCAGTCATCCCCAGAGGAGGCGGATCGCATCGGTCTTAATGGTTTTGGGAAACGCAGGATTGGTAACGCTCATTGCAACATTCGCCAATTCCCTGCGTCCGGATGATTTCATAGCACGATTTTCTCCGCGGTTTTTACATTCGGTGGTCCCTACACGCTTGGTACCGTTTGTGAATTTACTACTTATTACTATTGCGATTTATTTATTTTATAGAATTTTTACTAGTGCTCGGATTGGCAATAAGATTACTGACTTTTTACGGTCGAGCATTGTAAAGAGGGAGCTTGTGAAGCGAGTTACGTTTGAGGAGCTTATCGTTTCTACAGGAGGGTACGGTGTTTCGCAGATTGAGGTTTGTGCGGAAAGCCCGGTGTTAAATAAGTCGCTTCGAGAGTCAAATTTACGCCCCAATGACATTACAATTTTAGCGATTGAAAGAGAACAAGTAATGATGCCTAATCCATCGGCAAATACACAGATACTTTTAGGAGATAAGCTCATTTGTTTTGGAAAACTAGAAAATATTCGTAAAGAACTTTGCTTGGTTCCTAACGAAAAAACTTCCTAGTATAAAAAAAGGAGTGATATGAGTTCAGACGATGTTTATTTAACTCGAGATGGATATCAAAAACTTATGGAAGAACTCGAGTTTTTAAAGACAGATAAGCGCAGGCAGTTGTCAAAAGCGATAGGGGAAGCCAGGTCGCATGGTGATATAAGCGAAAACGCAGAATACGATGCTGCCAAAGAGTCGCAGGCTTTGAACGAACAAAAAATCTCTGAGCTAGAAGCGAAGTTAGCCCGTACGCGCATCATTGAAAACGAAAACATACCTACGGATAAGGTTCTTATAGGCGCAAAGGTAAAGCTTAAGGATTTAGATACAGAAGAAGAAGTAGAGTATACGTTAGTTTCAGCGCTGGAAGCAGATTATGATCAGGGAAAGATTTCAATAGCTTCTCCAATAGGTAAAGGATTATTAGGTCGCAAAGAAAACGATTCGGTTGAGATTACTATTCCCGCCGGAGTCTTGAAGTATAAAATACTCAAGATATCCAGGTAAGCAGTTTCTTATCAAAAAACTCTTCAGTGATGGAAAAAAAACTACAGTCAATTCTTTCATCTCATAAAGGTAAAAAAGATGAGCTGATTCCAATTCTGCAGCAGGTACAGGCAGAATTAGGCTATCTACCCAAGGATGCGTTACGTACGATCGCAAAATTTACACGCGTATCAGAAAGCCATGTCTTTGCGGTGGTAACATTTTACTCTCAATTTAGACTTACTCCTATCGGTAAAAAACACGTGGTAGTCTGCCGTGGTACAGCCTGCCATGTAAAGGGTGCGCCACGCATATTGGAGGAGATTGAGAGGCAGCTTGGAATAAAAGAAGGAGAGACTACAGCGGATTTGGAATATTCGCTTGAATCGGTGGCGTGTATCGGGGCATGTGGTTTATCGCCGTGTATCATGATAGACAAGAGCGTTAAAGCTAAATTAACTCCTAAAAAAATTAGAGAACTCTTCACAAAAAAATGAGCGACAGCAGTTTAAAAAAATTTCAAGATTTGAAACATTCTGCACAAGAGGAATGGGCTAAGCTTGAACAGAGCCCTAAGCCGCTAATCCTCGTGGGCGATGCCACGTGTGGTCGTTCTGCAGGATCATCGGAAGTTCTTGATGCTTTGCGGCAGCATACTAAAACTCATGGTATTGAGTGCGATATTATTGAAGTCGGCTGCATCGGATTGTGTTTTGCTGAGCCAATTGTATGTATTAGGAAGCCAAGTAGACCCGCCATTTGTTATGCCAATGTTACCCCTAAAAGAGCTGAAGATTTGGTTGTCGCGTACCTTCTTAATGATGATCCTTTACCGCAGTATGCCTTGGGTAGTTTTGGCGATGGATCCTTCGATAACATCCCTCAATTATTTCAAACCCAAGTGCTTAAGCCACAGGTAAGAGTAATCTTGCGAAATTGTGGTTTTATTGATCCTACCAACATAAAGCATAGCCTTGTACATGATGGCTATAGCGGATTTATTAAAGCGCTTAGTATGAAGCCGGAAGAGATAATCGAACAGATAAAGCTATCGGGTTTAAGAGGAAGAGGCGGAGCAGGTTTCCCCACCTGGAAAAAGTGGCAATTCGCAAGAGACGCAAAAGAGAAACAACGATACCTTATTTGCAATGCTGATGAAGGTGACCCCGGTGCATTTATGAATAGGTCTCTTATCGAAGGAGATCCTCATTCTCTGTTAGAGGGGATGCTTATTGCAGGTCTTGCGATCGGCACCCAAGAAGGTTACATCTATTGCCGTACAGAATATCCGCTTGCATTAGAAAGATTACGCACAGCTATTTCACAGGCAGAGGAATGTGGGTTACTCGGCGATAATATTTTTGACTCAGGATTTAACTTTCGCATCACGATAAAAGAGGGTGCAGGGGCTTTTGTGTGCGGAGAAGAGACCGCATTAATTGCTTCAGTCGAGGGTGGACGCGGCATGCCCCGTCCACGACCTCCGTTTCCGGCTATTTCGGGACTTTGGAATAAGCCTACCATAATCAACAATGTTGAATCGCTTGCATCTGTGGCGGTCATCCTACAACGAGGTGCGGATAGCTTTTCAGAGTATGGTACGAACGACAGTAAGGGTACAAAGACATTTGCATTAGTCGGTAAAGTAAAGCGCGCTGGCCTTATTGAAGTACCGTTAGGCATTACGATAAGAGAAATGATTTATGATATCGGTGGAGGTATTGCAGAAGACAAACAATTCAAAGGTGTGCAGACCGGAGGTCCCTCAGGAGGATGTATCCCGCAAAGCAAAATAGATATCCCAGTTGATTATGATTCTCTTAAAGCAGCCGGCAGCATTATGGGGTCAGGTGGCATGGTAGTAATGGATGAGGAAACGTGCATGGTAGATTTTGCCCGCTATTTTCTAGATTTTACCCAGAAGGAATCTTGCGGTGAGTGTGCACCCTGTAGGTTAGGGACTAAGCAGCTATTAGAAATTCTGAAGGATATTACCGTCGGAAAAGGAAAGCCTGGGGATGTTGATTTACTCAAGGAGTTGGCAGAGGCGGTAAAAATTGGCTCGCTCTGTGGCCTAGGGCAGACCGCACCTAATCCGGTATTGTCTACCATAAAATATTTCCGAGACGAGTATGAAGCACATATTAATGAGAAGCGTTGTCCTGCGGGTGTATGTAAAGAGTTGATTCGCTATTTGGTAATTTCTGAAAAATGCGTTGGCTGCGGGGCGTGTCTAAAAGCATGTCCTTACGGTGCGATTTCAGGGAAGCTAAAGAAGCCACACCGTATCAAGGATACGCAATGTAAAAAGTGTGGCATCTGTAAAGAGACATGTAAATTCTCAGCAATCAACATATCATAAAAAAAATAAAGATAAAAAAGCATGCATAGCATTAGTTTAACAATAGACAACAAAAAGATAACAGCGAAAAAGGGTATGACTATTTTAGAAGCCGCCCTTAGCAATAATATTTATATTCCCCACCTGTGCTACCATCCTGATTTAAAGCCGGTAAGCGTGTGTAGGGTATGCATGGTCGAAGTTAAGTGCAAAGGACTCGTAATTTCTTGTCAGGTTCCTGTTGAAGAAGGTTTAGAGGTAGCCACGAACAGCCCAGAAGCAGATAAGGTGCGTCGTGTGGCTGCAGAATTACTTTGTGTAAATCACACTTTTGACAAATCTGATAATAATTTGGAAAGACCGAATGAGCTTCTCAAAGTAATGGACTATTTAGGCATTACAAAAGAGGACATTAAGCGCTTGAGAAAGCCAGACATAAAAAGAGAGCTGGATACCTCAAACCCGTTTTTTGAAAGAGATCTTAATAAATGCATACTCTGCGGGATTTGCGTGAGAACCTGCGATGAGCTCGAAGGGATTGGCGCAATCGATTTTGTGTACCGTGGGATTGAAACTACAATTGGGACTTTTGATAATGGACCATTAGTAGAATCCAATTGTGAGGCGTGCGGCGAGTGTTTAGTAAGATGCCCTACCGCTGCATTACGGCTTAAGAAGTTCACGCGGCCTGAAAAGGAAGTTAAAACTACCTGCGTGTATTGTGGGGTAGGATGCGGAGTCTATCTAGGGGTTCGGAATAAAAAAATTGTAAGTGCACGCGGAGATCGTGATAATACTGTGAATAAAGGCATGCTTTGCGTTAAAGGTAGATTTGGTTATGAATTTATTCATCATCCCGATCGATTGACCTCGCCGCTAATTAAGAAAAACGGCAAGTTTGTAAAAGCTACCTGGGATAAGGCGCTGGATTTAATTGCAGAGAAATTCTCTCAATGTAAACCTGAGGAGTTCGCCGCGCTTTCTTCGGCTAAATGCACCAATGAGGAAAACTATATTATGCAAAAGTTTACCCGTGCAGTAATGGGCACTAATACTATTGATCATTGTGCCAGGCTCTGCCATGCGCCTACGGTTGCCGGGCTCGTACAGAGTTTTGGCAGCGGGGCTATGACAAATTCTATCAATGAGATTCCTCACGCTGCGTGTATGTTCGCTATAGGTACCAATACTACAGAGGCACACCCGGTAATTGCGCTTAAGATGAAAGACGCAGTTAAAAACGGCGCTACACTTATCGTTGCGAATCCAAAAGAGATAGATTTATGTAAACACGCAGATATGTTCTTACAACATCGCCCGGGAAGTGACGTGGCCTTGATGATGGGTATGATGCGCGTTATTGTAGATGAGGGATTGCATGACGAAGCTTTTATAGAAAGTAATACTGAGAATTTTCAAGAGTTTAAAGAATCTCTGAAAAATTTTGACTTAGACTTTGTCCAAAGCGTTACCGATGTCCCAAAAGAAAAAATAATTGAAGCAGCGCGATGTTACGCAACAAACAAGCCTGCAGCCATTTTTTATGCTATGGGAATCACACAGCATACACACGGCACTGACAATGTACTTGCAACCAGCAATCTAGCACTCTTAGCCGGTAACGTAGGTAAACCTTCTTCAGGAGTAAATCCTTTGAGAGGTCAAAATAATGTGCAGGGTGCCTGCGATATAGGTGCGCTGCCCAATGTGTATCCCGGCTATCAAAAGGTAAGCGATGCAAAGATAAAGGAGAAATTTGAATCGGCCTGGGGGGTTCGCTTATCAGATAAGGTTGGCTTAACGCATCTTGAGATATCCGATGCGATATGTGACGGAGAAATTAAGATGCTTTATATTATGGGCGAGAATCCAATTTTAAGCGAAGCCAATGCAGCGCACGTAAAAGATGCGCTTAAAAAAGTTAAATTTTTTGTTGCCCAGGATTTATTTATGTCGGAGACTGCAGAGTTTGCTGATGTGATTTTACCGGCGGTAAGTTTTGCGGAAAAGGACGGGACGTATACTAATACAGAGCGACGCGTTCAGCGTGTACGTAAAGCAATTGAGCCTATTGGTAATGCAGAACCTGATTGGTGGATTACCTGTCAAATTGCAAAGAGGCTTAAGGCGAAGGGTTTTGATTTTTCGCATCCAAGTCAGATCATGGATGAGATCGCCTCGGTTACCCCTAGTTATCAGGGAATATCTTTTGAAAGAATTGATGATGTTGGTTTGCAGTGGCCGTGTGTATCTGCAGAACATCCCGGCACGCAGTTTCTCCATTCCAACAAATTCGCCACCCAAAGCGGCAAAGGTAGATTTAAGCCTTTAGAATATAAGCCACCCGCTGAGGTTCCTGATGAGGACTATTCTTTAACACTCACCACTGACCGCAGTCTTTATCTTTTCCACACTAATACCTTGACGCGCAGAGTAAAAGGATTGGATGCATTAAACAGCCAGGAGTTGGTAAAGATTAATCCAATTGACGCAGAAAAACTTAGGATTAATGACGGAGACATGGTGCGTGTTATCTCGCGCAGAGGTAAGGTTAAGGTAAAAGCAAAGCTGACTGATATCTGTCCTGAAGGGGTCGTATCCATGACATTTCATTTTGCTGAAAGCCCGACCAATGTGATGACCAACGCCGCTTTTGATCCTGTGGCAAAGATTCCTGAAACAAAGGTATGTGCGGTTCGGATAGAGAAGCTGAGGCGAAAACGTGCATAAAATCAATAAAGACTTCTCTGGAGTTGTGTTGGCCGGCGGCAAAAGCAGCCGGATGGGTACGCCTAAGCAGTTTTTAACAGTAGATGGCAAAAGACTTATTGATATTACTTTAGAAGCGTTGCAACCGTTGTTCAGCGAAATTTTAATCGTAACAAATAATAAAAATAACTTTGTAGGTTTTAAAAATGTAAAAATAGTTGAAGATATTATAAAAGACTGCGGGCCCTTAGGAGGCATACATGCAGGCTTAAAGGCGATTTCAAATGATAAGGGATTTTTTGTTGCTTGTGATATGCCGGATCTACATAAAAATCTAGTGCGTAGATTATTAGAAGCAGCAGAAGACAGTTTTGATTGTATTGTTCCTTCTACTGAAAAAGGAATCGAGCCCTTGCATGCAGTGTATTCCAAAAGTCTGCTGCCGGAGCTGGAAATCTCATTGCGAAAAAAGGAATATTCTATCAAGCAGTTTCTAAAACGATGTAATTGTAATTATGTAAAGATTAAACCAGAAGAAGAATCTTCATTTTACAATATTAATACCTCGGAGGATTTAGAAATACTTCATGGCTAAGATCGATGTGTTAAGAATAAATAATGGTACACGAAAGAATCTCGACGATTTAGTGACCGAAGAGGTTCCGTTGACGATACATCTTAATGGAAAAGAGCTTCTTACCCTTTTATGTAGCCCAAGAGACCTTAAGGAGCTGAGCATTGGTTTTCTTTATTCTAATGGGTTAATACAGTCGCTGGAAGAAATTGAGAATATTATAATTGATGCACAGTATTGGAATTCACACATCGAATTAAAAACTAAAAACGAAGCAACACAGCTTTTATTCAAAAGACTCTACACCTCAGGATGTGGTAGAGGGACAATCTTTTATAATGCCTTAGAACCTATTCGTAAAAGAAAGATAGCAGGTCGCAGTAAGATTTCATCAGAAAAAATAATAAAATTAATAAACTCGTTTCAAAAAATGTCTCTGGTTTTTAGAGAAACAGGCGGGGTTCATAGCGCGGCCCTCGCGAACAGTGACTCCATTTTAGCTTTTAAAGAGGATATCGGAAGACACAATGCCATAGACAAAATTATTGGTGAAGCGCTTTTAAGGGGAATAGATACTAAAAATTTAATTATTCTTTCCTCAGGCCGTATCTCGAGCGAAATACTCTCTAAAGTAGAGCGCATAAGAGCTGCTTTTTTGGTTTCTCGAAGCGCACCGACTGATCAGGCGATCAAACGAGCCAGAGAATTAAATTTAACCTTAATCGGTTTTGTGCGCAGCCGAAGAATGAATGTGTATACAGCCGAAGAAAGGGTGGCATGAAAAAGACTCCCTTTATCTTTTCTATCGTGGGGAAATCTGATTCAGGAAAGACGACACTTATCCTTAAGCTTCTGCCGGAATTAAAGGGAAAAGGATACAAGGTTGCGGTGGCCAAACACTGCCCTCATGGATTTGACCTGGACATCGAAGGCAAAGATTCATGGAGATTTACTCAAGCCGGTTCAGAAGGCACATTCTTAAGTTCTGATGACGGCGAGGCACTGATACGGCAAAAGGTTAATGCTGTAAGTTTACAACAGAAAATACAAAATTATTTCTCTGATTTTGATATTGTGTTGATGGAGGGCTATAACTATGAATCTGGAATTGAGAAGATGCAGATAATCCGAAAAGAAATCGGAGGACTTGATGTGCCTTCGGATGGGCTGATTGCTTATATCAGCGATACGGCACTTGCGACTGATAAACCAATTTTTAATCCGGATGATATTTCTGGAATAATTTCTTTTGTGGAAAACAGATTAAGCGGGGAATAGAAAATGAAAAAAGAATATTTGTTAGGAATCTTGTTTTTTAGCGGTCTCTGGGGCGCTTCTGAAGCAGGCTTAGGAGGATATTTGTATAGGGCACAGATTCCTTATGCCTCGGTTTCACTTACGGTTATCGCTTTTATAATTTTAACCATAGCGAAGATGTACTTACCTCAAAGACATTCGGCAACAGTCATTGCTGCCATCACCATGCTGTACAAATTCTTAAATGCACCTTTTTACGGTTGCCATCTTTTGGCAATTTTCCTTTTAGGTGTTTCGTATGATTTGGTGTTTGGTTTTATGAAGACAAAAAATAAGGTACTCCTTGCTTTGATAAGTACGTATGTAGGATATGCGCTTTTTGCATTTACTATCACTTATATCGTTAGATATTCTTATTGGATACAAGAGGGATTGCCAAAGATTCTTCGCTATATCGGAACTAGCGGTACTTTAGCTGCGCTTATTAACTGTGCGGTAGTTCCGGCAAGCTTTAAAGTGGGCCAAATCCTCAAACAGCAAACAATCAACCCTTTTGAATTTCAATCAAAGATTGCAACGAGTAGTATCTCTGTGGCTACTCTTGGCCTTTGGTTCTTAGGACTCACCAAGTGTTTCTAAAATTCCTTCTTCTTGCCTTAAGCGTCTTCCTTTTATTTTTCTCTTCAGCCATAGCTGGAGAAGTTCCTGCGTATAATTTAGGTGAGATCACAGTCGCTAAAGAGAAGAGTACGTTCTTTGGTGCGTCTTCTGCTTTGGAGGTTATTGCGCAAGACATTGAAGATAAAAATGCTCAGACGGTGGAAGAAGCCCTGGATTTTATTCCGGGAGTCAGGGTAACGGTGGGGCAAAAGAACGAGCCTGAGGTGACGATACGAGGCTTTGATCAAGACAATGTACTTATTCTACTCGACGGTATCCCTATAGCAAGTCCTTTCTTCGGATATGTTGATCTTAATCAAATTCCCATTGAAAGTGTTGCAAAGATAAAAGTAATTAAGGGATCAGCTTCTGCGCTATATGGAGCCAATACCCTGGGAGGAGTTATTAATATTATTACCAAAAAAGCCGGCGATAAACCTCAGCTTGAAATCGGAAACAGCTTTTCAGAACACGATACCAGATCCCATACGTTGAATTACGGGACACGCTCTGAAGATTTAAGTTTTGTGATTTCTGGCGGACACAGTGAATCAAACGGATTCACACTCAGTAAGGAATTTGAATCATTGCGTAATGAAGATGGGGGCGTGCGCGATAATAGCTACCATGACAGAAACGGTATTTCTTTAAAGCTTGGTTTAGAAAGATTTGAAAAACATAATCCCATCTTACTTTTTAACTATATTGACAATGAAAAAGGTATTCCACCTAGCGCATCGAGCAGCAATCCTCGATTTTGGCGTTTTACCGAATGGAAGCGTTGGATGGTGGCACTTGCTGATGAATCTGAAATAACTGATAACCTATCAATCAAGGGAAGAGTTTTTTACGATAAGTATGATAATACGATTGATGCTTACGACGATGCGACCTATTCGACTCAATTAAATGCTTCGTCTTGGACCAGCATTTATGATGAATATGCATTTGGGACTAGCGTGTATCTTAATTTTGAGCCTAATGACATGCATGCACTGAAGGGGGCTGTGAATTTTAAAAAAGATGTTCATAAAGAGCAAGATGATATGGGAGAGCCTTGGGAGACGTATGAAATTCATACCTATTCTTTTGGCCTGGAAGATGACATTAAGCTCAATGAAAAGCTTTCTTTGTCAGCAGGTATGAGCTACGATGTATTCGATCAGATAAAGACATATACCGCAAGGACAGGAAGTGTCACTGATGCTTTTAATCCTGGCCTTACGGTAAACTATTCGCTGCAGCCAGAAACATTGATTTTTGCTTCTGCATCACAGAAAACGCGTTTTCCAACCATGAATCATTTATTCAGTTCAACCTCAGGGAATCCTGATCTTAATGAGCAAAGGAATTGCAATTGGGAGGTTGGGGTAGGCCACGATTTTTCAGATTCGACGACAGCGGAGGTGAGTTATTTCTATAATAACGTAGAGGATCTTATTGAGCGCGCAAGTAAGAACGATTTATATCTCAATATTTCTAAAGCCATCTTTGAAGGGGTAGAGGCGAATATCAGCACCAAAATTGGAAAATATCTTTCTGGTCAATTAAGCTATGCCTATCTTGATGCACGTGACAAAAACCCAAGCTTCCTCGGGCGCATGGAAGGAGAGCTTCCTTATGTCCCCGCACACAAAGCTGACCTTGAGCTTAATTATTTGACAGATTTCGGTCTGTCGTGCACTATTTTAGGAACCTATAATGGAAGACGTTACTACTATGATAGCACAAATACCCAGCATGCATTAGGCGGTTATTTCGTGTGGAATCTGAAGATTTCTCAGGAGTTTTTAGAAAATTGGGAAGGTAGTTTCTCAGTAGAGAATATCTTGGACAGAAATTATCAAGAAGAAGAAGGATATCCTCAACCCGGGAGGACTTTCTTGTTTGGCATAAAGGGAACATTCTAATTTACACTGCACGAAATATAAAGTAGAATAATAGTAGTGGTGTTCTTTAAGGTTATTCTTGTCATCTTTTGCAACAATGCAAATAAGGATATTAGAAAAGATATGTTGATAAGAAAAGAGCGTGGAATTTCTATGAAAAAGAGCCTCGCAAGTATTGCGAGCATGAGGAAAGCAACGTTATTATGCATGATGCTTGCAGCCGTACTCTGTTATACAGCGTGCGTGTATGGAGAAGAGCCTATCTTTAAGATTAGCTACGAGAGTTTTGATGTAAAGGGCAATCATCGCTGGGATGCTTTGGTGGAAATGGTCCCTTCTGGCGAAGAAAAAGATGTGTTTCGACTCACAGAACAAGGGATGGGCGTCTTTGATAATTACAAAGAACCGATTTCGTGGGTGGCTATCTGCGAGTTTAAAAATACCGTCGATAAAGTTATGCCTCTATGGTCAAAAAAAGATGTCTTTGATCAAGACGGTATTTTGATTGCTCGAGAAACGCAGGAATTCGATTTTGAAAAACACAGAGTAACCTTTCAGCGGGAAGATATCAAGCGTAAAAGGGTGCTAAAAAAAGTTTTTAAGTTTAAAGGAGATATTGTTAATAGGCTTATTTTAGAATTATATATTCAGAAAATGCTTGAGAATGGCCAAAAAAGAAAAGTTGTCAACATTATCAGCACTCAGCCAAAGTTGCATCGTATTACCGCACGGATTATTAAGGAGGAAGAGGTCGATTTTCTAGGAGAAAAAAAATCAGCCTATAAAATTTATCTTGATCCAAACATTGGTTTGTTAACAGTGTTAGAGCTTGTATTGCCAGAGGCCTATACATGGCATTTGACTACGCCAGATTTTGAATGGGTGCAATATGAAGGGCCTGAGAATGCTGCAACTTCTCCGCGTGTAGAAATTAAAATGACGGGAATGACGTTAAAAGATGAGGAGCAGGAATAATGAAGACAACACTCTTTTATTTTTCAGCCACAGGAAATTCTTTGCGGATCGCGCGCGACCTCGCGGTAGAATTAGGCGATGCTCAGGTAATTGCTATTCCAAAAGCAATCACGGAACAAGAGATTATTGTTGATGCGGACCGTATTGGTATTGTGTATCCTGTGTACGCCTGGGGTATGCCGTCTATCGTTACTCGGTTTATTGAAAAGTTAAAAGCCAATAGTGGTGCCTATATTTTTGCGATCGCAAACTTTGGTGGCATGGCTGGCGGCGCCCTTAAACAAACCGCTGATCAGCTTGCACTCAAGGGGATTGGATTATCTGCCGGATTTGGAATTCAAATGCCAGGCAACTATGCTCCTCTCTACGGGGCTATTCCAGAAGAACGACAGAAAAAGATGTTTCAGAAAGAACAAGAGAAGATTAAACATATTGCTCAAGTCGTTAAGGAAGGAAATGTCTCGAGAGTCGAGACAAGTTTCTTTTTAATAAATTTAATTTTTTCCAACATCATCTATAAAATTTTTACTTCAAAGTTAGCTATGATGGATACGTCATTTTGGGCAGATGAAAACTGCAATAGCTGCGGTATCTGCAAAAAGGTTTGTCCGGTAGGCAACATTGAAATAGTCGAAGGTAAGCCGGTATGGCTCCATAAGTGTGAGCAGTGCGTTGCATGCCTGCAGTGGTGTCCTAAAGAAGCGATACAGTTTAAAAAAAGTACCATTGGCCGAAAACGCTACAGGCATCCTACGGTAACCGTAGATGATTTTTTGTTGTGCAAAAAGTAACTTTTAAATTTATTCTAATATGCTATCCGCAGTTACGTTCACTTCTATGAAGCGCGGTTCAGTCTGAAGGAGAGCACAGAAATGAAAACCCTTGGCATAGTGACTTTACCTAACGCGCAGACTGACTTACCAAAAATATACAACGATATTTTAAAGACAGCCGGTCTTTCCCATGAATACGAATACCGTCATTTTGAAGTGGCTGAGACTGATTTCACGACGTTTTTTGAATCAGCAGCCAAGAACAATATTTGGGGATTGCAGCTGACTCCACCATTTAACGAGAAGATTATAGGAGCGGTGTCGCTAAGCGAAGAGTTTTCTTTTTTGCGACAGGTACAGTCAATCGATGCAATAATTCGAAAAGATAACGTTTGGGTTGGGCACAACACAGAAGTAATCGCATTTACTAAGGAATTAAAAGCCTTTTTTAAGCTCAAAGGAAAAAATGCAGTAGTTTTTGGAGTTGGATATTCCGCTCGGTGCGCAACGTATGTCTTGGCAAGTGAAGGCGCAGAAGAAATCGCAGTCTTTGCTAAAGACAGAAAAAAAACCAGGGCTCTTGCTGAGGCGATGAAGCCATTCTTTCCTGCATGTCAGATTTATGCTGCTACCTCCATTGACGATGTGTATATCGAGAAAAAAGAGTTATTTGTTAATGCTACTGCCTTGGGCCGCAAGAAAATTGATGCTATGCCGATAGAAGAAGGATTGTTTCATAAAGATTTATCGATCTTTGATTTTATCTATGATCCACCTGAAACAAAACTAATACACCGCGCGCAGATGAGAGGGTTGAGAACCTGTGGTGGCAGGGGTATTTTCTTGGAACAGATAAAACTTTCTTTTGAGCTCTTTACAGGAAAAAGTATCTCTGATGAACTCTTGCAGCGCGTCCTATCAGGAGAGGGTAAAAAGACGAAATTCTATATACGCGTTGTATTGATCGCGTTAGGGTTTTGGTTGTTGGTGTATCTTTTTCTGCTTTTTTTCTTTGTTGACTAACATTTGAGAAAGGAATTTACTGCAAGTCTATGAAAGTCTTAATGGCATTATTGATACTAGTGTTGGTTTTTTGCAGGGCATATGCACAAGAGGGAGTTGCTTCCTCGCAATTAACTCAAAAGGAGCGCGCTATGAAGAAAGCTACATTTGCAGCGGGTTGTTTTTGGGGAGTTGAAGCCGCATTTCGTAAGGTGGAAGGAGTTACTTCAACGAAGGTTGGCTACACGGGTGGCTCATTGAAAAACCCTACATATAACGATGTCTGTTCGGATAAAACGGGACATGCCGAAGCAATCGAGGTTCGCTATGATCCATCTAAAGTTTCGTATGAGCAGCTTCTTGAGGTCTTTTGGGATCTTCATGACCCTACCACATTAAACAGGCAAGGACCAGATAGGGGTACGCAGTACAGGTCGGCAATATTTTTTCATACTCCAGAACAAGAAGCTGCTGCGAAGGTATCTAAGAAAAAACTGCAAGTGTCGGGTAAGTATAAAGGGAATGTTGTAACTGAAATTGTTCCTGCCTCTACTTTTTATGTGGCTGAAGAATACCATCAGCAATATCTTGAGAAGCGCGGCGGAGGTATTTGCCACATTAAAGAATAATTCTTATAGATTTTCAAAAATTATTTTAAATTATGGAAAAGGTTGACGTTGTAATTATCGGTGCAGGAATTGTCGGATTGAGCGTTGCCAGCGAGGTCTCACGCTTGAAGAAGGCGGTGTATGTGCTTGAGAGGCACGAGTCCTTTGGTCAAGAGACCAGTTCTAGAAACAGCGAGGTTATTCATGCTGGCATCTACTATCCAAAAGATTCCTTGAAGGCAAAGACGTGTGTTGAAGGAAACAGGCTTACGTATGAAATCTGTAAGAAAAATAATTTACCTCATAAAAAGTTGGGCAAGCTTATTGTTGCGACGAATAGTTCTGAATGTGAGGAATTAGAAAAAATTATTGAAAACGCCCGCGCAAACGGCGTTGAAGAATTAGAATTACTGTCTAAAGAGAAGGTTGCCGCATTAGAGCCGAACGTTAAGGCTGAAGCTGCGATTTATTCTGGCACGACGGGAATCGTTGATTCACACAGCCTCATGAAGTATTTTGCGTTTGCAGCAGAGCAGCAAGGGGCGGTTATTACCTATAAGACGGCAGTAAAAGATATAGCTAAAGTACAGCAAGGATATGAAGTAACGGTAGTAGATGCCAGTGGCGAAGAATTTTCATTTATTGCAGAGACAGTGATTAATTGTGCTGGGTTAGAATCCGATAGCATTGCAGAGATGGCCGGAATTGATGTGGATAAATACGATTATCGATTAAAATACTGCAAAGGACAATATTTTACCTTGAGCTCTGTAAAGAGCAGTCTTATTCAGAGACTTATTTATCCGGTGCCAAGAGCAAAGACGGTAAGCCTTGGGATACACGCAACTCCAAATCTAGCAGGCATGGTCCGCTTGGGCCCGGATGACGAGTATGTAAATAGAAATAGCTTCACCTACGATGTGGATGAGAGCGCGCGGGCAAAGTTTTTTGGATCAGCAGTTTCGTTTTTACCTTTTTTAGAAGAACACGATCTTTCTCCTGATACCTCCGGAATGAGGCCAAAGCTCCAGGGGCCAGGGGAGGATGTTAAGGATTTTGTGATTCGAGATGAGGGTGATAAGGGGTTTGAGGGTTTTATAAATCTCATTGGTATCGAGTCTCCTGGTTTAACCGCAGCTGCTTCTATTGCGCAGCTGGTGAAAACACTTATGAAGTAGCGAGGATAAGTTTCATTTTGCTTGACTACATTGTTACTACGTAGTTTAATAGTAGGGTAAGAATAAAAGGAGTTTAAGGAATATGAGCGAAGATAAAGAGGGCAAGAAACCGGAAGAGAAGGTTCCAGAAGAGCCTAAAGAGGCGGCAGAGAAGAAAGAGCCCGAGGCCAAGCAGGAACCCGCTGCTGAAACGAAACCTGCATCTGCTCAGCCAGCTGAGCCTGAAAAGCCAGCTGAACCCAAAAAAGAAGAGCCTGTTACAGAAAAACCTGTTGAGGAGCCTAAAGACTCTCAGCCAAAAGAAGAGCCAGCTGTTGAGCAGAAATCAGAAAAGGCCCCTGAGCCAGAAAAGCAACCAGAAACACCTGCAGTAGTTCCTGAGCCAGAAAAAACGCCTGAGCCTACACCGCAACCAGAGCCCGCAGCAGAAAAGCCAGCTGAACCAGAAAAAGAACAAGAGCTTGTAGAACAGAAGCCTTCAGAGCCAGAAAAGCCAGCTGAGCCTGGGCCACCTGAAGCAGAGAAGCCTCCAGAGCCTGAGAAACCTTCAGAGCCAGCCAAGTCACCTGAACCTGAGAAAAAAGAAGAACCTGCCGCAGAAAAACCACCTGAGCCCGAGAAGCCGCCAGAGCCAGAAAAACCTGCTGAGTCAGAAAAGCCAGTTGAAGCCGAACAAAAGTCTCCTGGTAAGAAATTCAAGGCTATCGGCACAAACACTAAGGGTCAGAAGTGTGCAGGAATCTTTGAAGCGGTTGATGAAGAAGATGCAAAGAAAAAACTCCTCGCTCAAAAGTATGAAATCACTTCCCTCGAAGAAGTTAAAGATGAAAAGGACGAACAGGAGTTTACTGAGAAATACTTAAAAGAGTAATTGGCCCTAAGACCTTCAGAAAATACAGTTTTTTCTTCATAAACCTTTCTTTATAAAGTCTATAGCTGCACAATCTGTTTTGCTTGCCAATATTGTTATAGTATGATATTATAATAACTCACCTTCTTGCATGAAAAGGCATGTGTGTAACACTATGCTAAGCAGGAAGTTATAAAATATCAGAAACGTATGGACTCACTAACGATTACTATTCTATTTATTATTGCTACGACCCTTGTGGGCGCATTTATCAAAGGAAGGATGCGCGATAAATGTTTGCTTGATTTTGTTGGTGAGTTTGTTAATGCAGAGCTTAAAGACGGTAAGGTTATCTGGGGTACGCTGCGGCTTGAGCCAACCGGATTTGAACTCGTCTACAAAGAGTCCTATCTGGATAAGGGAGACAACCATATCGAAAACAGTTTTTTGCTCTATAAACACGAATATCCAGCCATCGAATGCATCGCACGTTTTGTCGGTGATCTCGACGAAAAACACCTCCAGAAGCGCACCGTCATTTTAAAGAAGCTTCATAGTCAAAGAGGAATCAGGCGTCTGGGAAGAAGGATCAGAAATTTCTTTGCAACCATACGAGATTCTGTAACGGAAGTGATGAATTTATTAATGGGAAGGATGCGCCAGGTTGGTTCTGTAGGTAAGGTTTTATCTGGTAGAGATAAGTATGTAACGCAAATGAACGAAGGTGTATTTTCTTCTTTAAATACGTCTTTCGAGCCACTTTTAGAAAAGCATCTTGGCCGTCCCGTCATTTTTGAAATCGTCAAGGAAGGAAAGATTATCGAATATTTAGGAGTATTAAGACGTTATACCGCGGAGTTTTTAGAGTTGATGGATGTGGAGTATGTAATGGCCGGTAAACAGGGACGCAAAGCAGATATTGTGGTGCCGCGTTCGGTTGGTATTGTCCGTCATCTTGGAGGGTAAGGGAAATCTATGAGTTTTTTACGAGGTGCGATTTTTGATTTAGACGGTGTATTAGTTAATACCGTCACACTGCATTTTAAGGCGTGGAAGAAGATGTTCGATGAGTATGAAACTGAATTTGATTTTTCCGCTTACAAAGCAAAGGTCGACGGAATTTCGCGTCTTGACGGTGCGCGGGCAGTATTATCGAATATTTCAAAGCATGAACTCGATAAAGCAGCCGCACGCAAGCAAGGTTATTTTCTCGATTTCGTTGAGAAAGAGGGCATAAAACCGTATAAGAGCAGCATTGAATTAATAAAAGAATTGCGCAAGAAAAAGATCAAAATTGGAGTCATCTCGGCAAGCAGGAGTTGTCATCTTATTTTGGAGAAGGCTAAACTTCTTGATTTAATTGACACTGAGGTAAACGGAAACCACATCACACGAAGCAAGCCTGATCCTCAGGTATTTTTAATGGCGCTTGAAAAGCTTGAGTTATGCAGCGATGAGTGTATTGCGTTTGAAGATGCAGCGCTTGGTGTAGAAGCTGCAAAAAGAGCAGATCTTGTGACCGTAGGGGTGGACCGATACAGAGATTCAGGAAGGCTTAAGAAAGCGGATTTAGTCGTTAGAGATTTATCGCTGGTGACGTTTATAAGATTACAAGAATTGCTAGCGCAAAAAAGAAAGAAATGAAAGACTTATTTTCCCGCTATATTTCGAGTGAAGACTGGTTGATCCGAGAAGAAGGCTGGGATAAGGATCAGCAAGGTGATCGCGAAACCAGGTTTACGCTGGGTAATGGGTATCTTGGCTCTCGTGGAGTCTTGGAAGAGATTCCATCTGATGCTACTCCTGGCACGTTTCTTGCCGGAGTCTATGATAAATCCGGCGCCCAGATTCCCGAATTGGTAAATTTGCCCAACCCGATTGATTTCAAAATTAGCATCCAGGGTGAAAAGATGGGCATGGTGGCAATGGACGTTATAGATCATCAGAGGGTCCTGGATTTAAAAAAGGGAATGTTGCTGAGGAAGACAACGTACGCCAATGCCAGAAAGCAACGATTCTTGTATCAATCGATGCGTTTTTTCAGTATGGATGACATTCATCTTGGCGCGATGATCGTTGAGTTTACTCCGTTGGATGGTCCCTGTGAAATAATGGTTCAGAGCATTATTGATACTTCGGTTACGAATAGGGGGCTCCTTACAGAAGGCAAAAAGAAGCATTTTCATATGATGGGAGTGTCACGAAGTAAGAATACGAATTATTTTCGCATTCAGACATTTGAGAGTAAGATTTCAGTAGGTTTCGCAGATACGCTCTGTGTCAATGCAGGAAGTAAAACGTTCAATACTCATGAGCGTGCGGTTTCCTTAAAGGTGCCCAAAGGACAGAGCGTTACTTTTACAAAGTTATTTTCTATTTTTTCTACACGTGATGTATTGTTGAAAGATTTGAAGGCTCAGACAAAGCGATCGTTACAAAAAGGGCTTAAGCTTGGATTTGACGAGATTGTAAAGAATCATTGTGATGCCTGGCAAGAAAAATGGCAGGTAAGCGATATAGTGGTAAAGCCGGATAAGGAGCTGCAGAAAGTCATCAGATTCAATATTTACCATTTAATAATTATCGGCAACGACAGAGGAACCGATACCAGCATTGGTGCTAAAGCATTAGCAGGAGAGGGGTATCGAGGGCACGTATTTTGGGATGCAGAAATTTTCATTCTTCCGTTTTTCATTTACAACAATCCAATCGTTGCAAAAAATATGTTGCTGTACCGTTACAACAGACTACCTGCCTCCCGAAAGAATGCGAAAAAAAACGGTTATAAAGGTACGCAGTTTGCCTGGGAATCAGCTGACACAGGGCAAGAGACTACACCTTCTTGGCACAAGTTGCCGGATGGTAGTATCATCAAGATTTATACAGGGCAACAGGAACATCATATTGTTGCTGATGTTGCCTATGCGGTTGATCACTACTGTAATGCGACCAGCGATACTGATTTTATGGCTGACTATGGACTTGAAATTATTTTTGAGACTGCCCGGTTCTGGACAAGCAGAGTAGAATTGAATAAGAAAAAGAAACGATATGAAATAAAACATATAATCGGCCCTGACGAATTTAGAGAGGATGTCAACAACAATGCATTTACCAATATGATGGCGCGATGGAATCTCTTACGCGCAGTTGAGCTTTATAAAGAATTCAGTGGTAAGAAAGCTGCGGTGTTAAAAAAGGTATCCAAGCAAATTAAACTAAAAAAGACAGAGCCTGATCAATGGCGCCGCATAGGCAGAGCGATGTACATCCCTCGATCAAAAAAGAAGAATTTAATCGAGCAGTGCGACGGCTATTTTAATAAAAAAGATGTGCAGGTTACCGAGTTTGATAAAAACGATATGCCGCTACTTCCCAAATCTGTTTCGGAAAGAAAATTATCGGAAACCCAGCTTATTAAACAGGCAGACGTGGTAATGCTTTTATATCTTCTTTCTAATTCTTTTTCCGATGAGCAGAAGAAGATAAACTATGACTATTATGTGCGAAGAACAATGCATAAATCATCATTGAGCCCGCCGATTAATGCGCTTGTTGGTGCTGAGGTAGGCGATAGCGCGCGTGCGTACAAACTATTGCTTCTTTCTTTATATACTGATCTCAATGATGCGCATGGTAATATTGTCGATGGTATCCATTCGGCCTGTCTTGGAGGTACGTGGCAGGCGCTGGTGAAAGGTTTTGGCGGCATGAGGATAAAGCGTGATATTCTTACATTCGATCCGAGACTTCCTCGAAAGATTTCCATGCTTGCATTTTCTGTGCTGTGGCGTAACTGTACCATTGAGGCTACCATTTATAAAAGTAAAATTAAGCTACTTTTTAAGTCTCCTGCAAAAAAGAAATTAAGGGTAATGGTATATAAAACTGTAAAGGATTTATCGAACAATAAGGCCGTTACTTTCTTTAAAAAAGGAAGGTAGTTATGCAAAAGGTAAAAGAGGTAATGAACAGACGAGTAATCACCATCCCCGCTGATATGGAATTAAAAAAAATTTGTAATATCCTTAGCAAAAATAGTTTAAGCGGCGTACCGGTTGTTGATATGAATAATAAGCTTATTGGTTTTGTCTCTGAGCGCGATATTGTTTCTACCGTTGCCTCAGGAGAGTCCGAAAAGAAGCAGGCCAAACACATTATGTGCCGTAGGCTTATTACCGTAACAGAAGATACGTTACTGTCTAAGGTGACAAAGATTTTTGCAGACCATCCTTTTAGGCATATTCCCGTTGTGAAGAAAGGCGAAGTGGTAGGCATTATTTCCAGAAGAGACATCGCAAGTACATTCTTTAGTTCGTAACCATTTTATTAAAGGAGTGCAACGATATGACTTCAAAGACGCGAAAGAAAAATAAAAAGCTTAATATTGCACAGTTGCACTGGGGATTTCCGCCGATTATCGGTGGTGTAGAGACGCACTTGGATATGATTCTACCGATGATGGCAAGGCTCGGACACCGTGTAAGCCTTTTTACCGGAGCTGCAGAGGGGGTTAAGGTGCGCTATAGTTACAAAGGCGTGGATATTTTTCGTACACCCCTTATGGATTTAAACTGGTTGTACAAGCGCGGGCTGCATGGATTAGAGGAGGAATTAACAGGGGTAGTACAGAATTTTCTAAAACATGCCAAGCCGGATATTATCCATTGCCACAATATGCACTATTTTAGCCAGGTGCACGCTAAGATTATCGAGCGCGAAGCCCAGAAAAGAAAAATTCCCCTTATTTTAACTGCACACAATGTCTGGGATGAGATGCTTTTTCTGCAGCTATCACGCAATATAAAGTGGACACGGATTATTGCAGTGAGCCATTTTATTAAAAAAGAGATGATCGGCGCTGGGGTTAATGATAGGAAAATATCTGTGGTGCATCACGGAATAGATACAAAAGAATTTAATCCGCACGTTGCGACAAAAGAAATGCTACAGAAATATCCACAGCTTAAAAATAAACGCGTTGTGTTTCACCCGGCACGTATGGGATTAGCAAAGGGCTGCGATACCAGCATCAAGGCCTTTCGTATAATAAAAGACCGTTTTCCTAATGCAATGCTAGTCTTAGCGGGAACAAAACATATCATTGATTGGGGAGAAACTCAGCAGAAAGATATCGCGTATCTTGTAAAACTCGTTAAGATATTCAGGCTTGAAAAAGACGTGCTCATCGATTCTTATTCTCGGAAAGAGGTTGCCAAGCTTTACGGTGTCTCAAGTGTGTGCGTTTATCCTTCGACTGGCGCTGAACCATTTGGCTTGACTATGCTTGAAGCGTTGGCAACAGCTAAGCCGATGGTGGTTACCAACATGGGAGGAATGCCGGAGATCATCCGAGACGGGATTAATGGATTTGTTGTTCCGGGGAGGGATTTTGAGGCGTTAGCCTCAAGGGTCATCCAACTTTTGGCTAATGACAATTTACGTCGACGACTAGGCGAAACCGGACGAGAAATTGTCGAAGAGTACTATAAAAAAGAACACGTCACTCGCAATACCATTAACGTTTACTTAAGAGCTTGTGACGAATTGTAAAACAAGGTTAAGAATATGTTTGTTGCTAGTAATTTTGTAGCTGCATTAGCCCAGATAACAGAAGTCCTCTTAACGATTTTATACTGGTTGATTTTGATTCGGGCATTGATAAGTTGGGTTAACCCCGATCCGTATAATCCGATCGTACAATTTTTATATAAAACCACCGAGCCAATCCTCGAGCCCATCCGTCGACTGTTGCCATTAGGTCTACGCATGGGAATCGATATCTCCCCGATTTTTGCTTTTCTAATTATTTTCTTTTTAAGGTCATTTTTAGTTCGAACGCTTATCGACCTTAGCATCAGGCTCAGATATTAATTAAAATTTCTCTTGCAATTTTTACAGCAAGGTGTAAACTCCTTGCTGATTTTATATATTTCACGTATACGTTAGAACGAAGTTTCATATGGGCCAAATAGTAAAAGCAAAAGAACCATTTCAGTTTTTTACACGACTTCACCTCTCAGAGCTTACGGGTCTTAAGGTAACAACCCTGAGAGAGCTTCTCAAGCTCATTAAAGAGGTGCCCGGCTCTTGTATTTATCACCATACTCACCGTTTTCTGCAGCAGCACCAGTATCTTTCTCCTGAGCCGCCGAATGATTTTGCCTATTGGGTCAGCGAGGTACTGGGAGAAGCGGGCTTAGGAGAGAAGCTGGCTAGTATTGATACTGTTCAGTTTTCAACCATTAGAGCGCTTCGTGAAAAAATTGTTGCTACTATTAAAGAGTACCTAAAAAAGCATCCGTCAGCAGGGAAACGGTTTGCCAATCCTGAGCAGAGCTTTCATTTTATAAAATCAGTAAGTTTTATCATGCCCACAGAATATGTTGCACATGACCTGCAGGAATTTCTAGAAATCTTGAAACATATTACTATCGACTCGATTTATTTTCATATTTTCGAATCCCGTCTTAGGTTGGGAAAAGAGAAAAATGATTTTTCCTATTGGATTGAGTCGTTTGCAGGTGATAAAGCACTTGCGGATAAAATTGCGCAGCTCGACCCGTATACGCATACGCTTGAGGATTTACGCAAGACCATTATCCAATTGATTAAAAAACGAATAGGCCGACAGAAATGATGAATCTCGAAGATTATTACCCTATCGTGGGGACTTCTGTTATAGACGATTTGCGATTGCTTGCAGATAAGTTAAAGGGCAAGGTTATCCAAAATGTCAATTCTACCGCGGTAGGCGGCGGTGTTGCGGAGATATTAAATCGCATGATTCCTCTTTTAAAGCAATTAGGCGTTGATGCGCATTGGACGGTGATCAGGGGAGGAGAGCAATTCTTCGAAGTCACCAAAAAATTTCACAATGCCTTGCATGGAAGAGAAGAATCAATTACTAAGCATGATTTTGAAATCTTCAACGAAACTGCAGAAAGAAATATCCAGGAGCATGATACCTTTGGTGATATTATGTTCATACATGACCCGCAACCGATAAGCCTCATTAAAAAAAGAAAAGATAATAAGTGGTTATGGCGCTGCCACATTGATGTCTCCAGCCCAAATCAGCAGGTATGGAGCTATCTCAATGATTTCATCGCACAATACGATGCTTCAGTTTTTTCGTCACCTAATTTTTCACAAAAGCTCCCCATCCGACAATATCTGGTAGCTCCTTCAATTGATCCTTTAAGCGATAAAAATAAAGAACTACCTCCTGAAGTTATTAGAGAAGTTTTAAAAAAATATGGTATTTCCAAGAAGAAGCCGATTATTACACAGGTTTCGCGCTTCGATTATCTTAAAGATCCAGTTGGGGTAATTGAGGCCTACAAGATGGTTAAGAAGTATAACGATTGCCAACTTGTTTTGGCTGGGGGCACTGCAACTGACGACCCTGAATCTTCCAAGGTGCTGGCAGAGGTACAAGAGAGAGCAGCCAAGGACCGCGACATCCATATCTTGCTTATTCCTTCGGGAAGCGATATTGAAATTAATGCACTTCAAAGGGCCTCGGATGTTATCGTGCAGAAGTCGATTAAAGAAGGTTTTGGTTTAACAGTTTCTGAGGCGCTATGGAAGGGGAAGCCAATGGTAGCTTCTGCAGTAGGTGGAATTACCCTACAGATAAAACACAGATATTCAGGGTTGTTGTGTCGTTCTGTCGAGGGAGCAAGCTTCGCCATAAAACAACTTCTTAACTCTCCGGCCTACGCGAAGAAATTGGGAGAAAATGGCAGAGCGCACATTCGACAGAATTTCCTTTTGACTCGCCATTTACGGGATTATATGTTGGCTTTTCTTTCTCTCTATCATCCAGAAGATATAGTCCACTTATAATCGTTAAATATTTCGGTAGCTAGCTAAGAGAAGCAGTAGAAAATTTATATTTTTTTCTTGACAAATGATACTATAATGGTATCATTTATTAAAGATATAAAAATAAGCGATTACGAAACCAACGAACATAGTAGAGAGGAGGAATGATGCATAGCTCAATTAGATTCATGCTGAGAAGAATTGCGCATTGCAAAGAAGGCTGCAGTCGCGTGTCCTGGGTATGACGATAAACTGCCCATAAGATTTTTTTATGAGAGGAGGTGAAAAGCGTGAAATTGATTACTAGAGATACTGACTATGCGTTCCGGGCACTTTGTGTTATGGCAGCGAGCAACGAAAGAATAGTCTCGGTAGAAGATTTAGTCAAAGAGACCAGTATCCCAAGGCCATTTTTGAGAAAAATTTTGCAGATATTAAATAAAAAAGGAATTATAAAATCCTATAAAGGTAAAGGTGGGGGTTTTGCGTTTTTGAAGCCTCCACAAAAGATATTATTAACTGACTTAATCGAAATATTCCAAGGCCCGGTACAGTTTAACGATCATACCTTCAAGAAGAAGAGATGTCCGGAAATACGCAAGTGCAAACTTAAAAGAGTTATCGACGAAGCTGAAATGCTTGTGGTTTCGAAGTTAAAGTTAGTTTCGATTGCGTCGCTTTTAGATGAGGAGTTGAAGTTATGGCAAAAAGAAAAATAATAAAAATTGATGAAGAAAAATGCAACGGCTGCGGAGACTGTATTCCCAACTGTCCGGAAGGTGCGCTTCAGATAATTGACGGGAAAGCGCGGCTTATCAGCGATCTGTTTTGCGATGGATTGGGTGCCTGTATTGGGCATTGTCCAGTAGATGCAATTACTACAGAGGAAAGAGAGGCAGAGCCTTACGATGAAGCGAAGGTTATGGAAAATATCGCAAAGCAGGGAAAGAACGTGATTAAAGCACATTTAGAACACTTGAAAGAGCATGGCGAGAAAGAATTTCTTGCGCAAGCTATTGAAGTTTTAAAACAAAAGGGCATCGAGATCCCTCGCGAAGTTCTTGCTGAGAAAAAGGGACCTCTGCCGTGTGGGTGTCCTGGCTCAATGGTAAAAGATTTTAGCGCTGAGAAAAAAGATGATAATATTCCTGAAGATTCAACATCGATCCCTTCACAATTACGACAGTGGCCAGTGCAGATTATGTTGATTCCGCCTTTTGCACCATTTTTGAATAATGCTGATATTTTGATAGCTGCTGACTGCGTTCCCTTTGCGTATCCAGATTTTCATAAGGATCTCCTAAAAGGAAAGGCCTTGCTGGTAGGCTGTCCTAAGCTTGATGATGTGACGGTGTATAAAGAAAAGTTTAAGCAGATGATAGAAAATAATAATATAAAATCAATTACTTATGCACATATGGAAGTGCCGTGTTGTTTTGGGCTGATTAACGTGATTAAAACCGCGATCGCAGAATCCGGTAAAGATGTACCCTTTATTGATGTGACAATAGGTATTAAGGGAGAAAAGAAATAATGAGCTTTAATTGTCCGGGTCAGGAAAAAAGAAAACTTACGATTGAGACTCTTTTATGTAAACAATGCGGGTCCTCGATAGAATTTTTTTCTGATGAAGTACGTCGCCGCTGTTCTCAGTGCAAAAGCGAAGTCACTCGAGAAGTGCTTCCTACGTGCATTGATTGGTGTAGATATGTAAAGGAATGCGTAGGAGGCACTACCTTTGATAAGTATATGGCGGATAAAGGAGAGACGATTAAAGAACAACTTATTAAGGAATTAGAGGAATATTTTAGTAACGATTCAAAGCGGATTGCCCATGCTAAGCGCGTCATGCAGTTTGCGCAGGACCTGCTCAAAGAAGAGGGTGGAGATTGGCATATTGTTATTCCGGCAAGCGTTCTTCATGATGTAGGGATTAAGATAGCAGAAGAAAAGCACGGATCAACTGCCGGCCATCATCAGGAAAAAGAGGGTCCTGCAATCGCCAAAAAGATTCTCTTAAAGGCAGGATTTCAGGTAAAAGATATAGATGAGATTTGTACTATTATCGCGCACCATCATGCGCCGGGGAAGGTTGATACACAGAATTTTAAGGTGCTTTACGATGCAGATTGGCTGGTTAACCTACAGGATGAAGTGGATACCAAAGGCAAGGATGAGCTTCAAAAGCTCATTAATAAAATATTTCTAACGAGTACTGGCAAAAAAATAGCGCGCCAGATTTACATAGATACAAATAACTAACAGGCAGCGGTTGTCCTTTTCGTGTAAAAAAGAGAAAAAATAACATTTTTAAGAAAGGAGCAACAATGGAGACTTTTGTTTGTAAAGTATGCGGTCATATCGAATTCACTCAGGCCCCGGAGAAATGCCCTGTTTGCGGTGCGGGAAAAGCAGCCTTTGAGAGTAAGTCCGATGCAATAAAGCAGCCGGTAGACAGCGTCAATCTTACCGAGGCTGAAAAAAAGCATATCCCTAAGATTGTGGTGGTTAAGACATGTGGTTTGATTCCCGGCGGACACTGCGTTGATGTACATGTAAAAGTAGGGGAGATTGAGCACGTGATGCAGTCGGAACATTATATAACCTGGATCGATTTCTATGTTGATAAGCAGTATGTTTCCAGGGCAATGCTTACCCCTGAGAAGCTTCATCCTGCTGCAGCGCTGCATTTGAATGTAGGCTCAGGCACACTCACCGCAATTGAGCATTGCAATGTCCATGGGAATTGGTTGGCTGAGGCTAACCTTTAAGGAATAAAGAATAAGGGGTATAGAATGAAAAAGATTATTTTCGTATTGGTGTTGCTGTTTTCGGTTGTTTCTTTTACAACTGATGCGTTTTCTCATTGTCAGATTCCTTGCGGAATCTACGATGATCAGGCGCGTTTTGATATGATCGCAGAACACATCACTACTATCGAGAAGTCTATTACCAAAATTCAGGAACTCTCCGTGCAAGAGAATAAGAATTTTAATCAAATTGTCCGATGGGTTAACAATAAAGAGACTCATGCCGATTATATTATTGAAATTGCAACACAGTATTTTCTCGCGCAGCGCATGAAACCTGTTGCCGAAGATGACAGCAAGGCATACAACGCATACGTAAAAAAGGTTACCTTGTTGCACGAAATAGTAATTAATGCGATGAAAGCTAAACAGAATGCTGACCTTGAATATGTGAGTAAATTAAGATCGCTGCTTAAGGATTTTCAGGCGGCATATTTTGGTCAGGCAGAAAAGAAAGAGGGCGTAGTCAAGCAGCGCCAGTGAATATGATAATGAAAGGAATAGGATGCCGAAAGTAAAAACGTTTACTACCGAGTTAAAAATTCTACATACGATGAACGAATTGAAAGATTTAGACAGTCAGGTGAATCAATTCATTGATGAAAACAAGATTAAGCAAATTGTATCGGTAAATGATACTTGCGTTACAGATAATACTGGTGCTACAATAGGGGTTATTCGAGTAGCGGCCTACCAGTAACTTTAAAAACAACTAAACTCTAAGGAGGAACAATGAAAGAGAAAGTAGAAGCAGCACTTAAAAAGATTCGTCCGGCGCTTCAGGCAGACGGAGGAAGCGTTGAATTAGTTGAGGTTACTGACGACGGAATTGTCAAAGTGAAGCTCACCGGTGCCTGCGGAGGGTGTCCTATGAGCCAGATGACCCTAAAGATGGGTATTGAGAGAGTGGTTAAACAAGAGGTACCAGAGGTAAAAGAGGTAGTTGCTGTTTAGAAAATAACAAAACGAAAGGAGTTGAAGCAAAGATGCATAAGATGACACAGCAAAATTTACAAGCTGCTTTTGCAGGGGAGTCCCAGGCGCATATGAAATATCTCATTTTCGCTGAAGCAGCAGAAAAGGAAGGTAAATCCAATATTGCACGACTATTTAAAGCGATATCATATGCCGAACAGGTGCATGCTACAAATCATTTAAAGGTACTGGGTGGCATTGGTAAGACGGCTGATAATCTTGCCGCGGCACTTGGTGGTGAGATCTTCGAAGTCGATGAAATGTATCCTGTATATAATAGCGATGCAAAACTTCAGGGAGAAAAAGAGGCAGAAAAATCAACCCATTATGCGCTCGAGGCAGAAAAGATCCACGCCAAGATGTATACAAAAGCAAAAGAGGTAGCTGTAAAAAATAAAGACATCGAGCTTAAAGAAGTATACATTTGTCCTGTATGCGGCTACACCGTTGAAGGAGAAGCGCCTGAATTTTGTCCGGTCTGCGGGGTAAAGAGAGAGCTCTTTAAGAAATTTTAGTCATATTTTAAACGAAAGGAGAAAAAATGGATAAGAAATTAGTGAAAGCGTTTAATGAACAAATAAAAAATGAACTTTATTCTGCGTATCTGTATTTATCTATGGCTGCGTATTGCGATTCAATTAATTTACCAGGCTGTGCTCATTGGATGAAGCTACAGGCAGGTGAAGAAGAAGGCCATGCAATGAAAATGTTTGACTTTTTATCCGATAGAGGCGACCGGGTTAAGTTGCAGGCAATTCCTCAGCCTCCGGAAGAATTTTCTTCAGCAAAAGGTGTATTTGAAGAGACGCTTAAGCATGAGAAAAAAGTAACGGCACTGATTAACAAGCTCTATGAGTTGGCCAATGACGTGGAAGACAACGCAGCCAGTATATTCTTGCAGTGGTTTGTGACTGAGCAGGTAGAAGAGGAAAAGAACGCATCGGATATCCTTGCTCAGTTAAAGGTAGTAAAGGCAGATGCTCCTTCTATGTTGATGCTTGATAATGTATTAGCAAAACGGGCTGCAGAAAAAGAGTAAAGACCGTTATTGAAAGCGCTCTCGCTCTTCACGTAATAGGTAAAATGTAGATTCAATGTACGCAGGCATTGCACATGGAAAATTCTTCTAACAATAAAAAAGCAAAAGATTTTATATGCTATGACTGTTTCGAATCGAAGCAATGTAAAGAGCCAGTCCGTTCGTGGGTCTTCTTTTTTGTCGCCCTTATAGCAACTATTGCGATACGGGCGGTAAATGTCGTTTTAGATTTTAATCCTGTAGTCGCGAAGGTATTTTGGTATGTGGGCGTGGGAGGGTTTTTTGTATTTTTCATTTATAAATTCAAATACGATCAAGCGCTTCATAAAGAATTAAGTAAATCGAATATGACTGAGAAGCTTCTTTATGAAAAACCTCTTTCAAAGCACGACTACCAAATACTAGGGACGATTCTTTGCCGCTTGAGTTCAAAGAAAGATACAATCAATTATTTTTTTATCTTTTTATTTTCCGGCTTAGCGTTAGTATTGGCATTATATGTAGATTTCTTTAAGCGATAGGAGGTGTTAGGATGAGTTGCGGTAAAAAGCATTCTAAGAAAAAGACATCAAAGAGATCGTGTAAGCCAAAGAAGAAGTGCAAGAAGTAAGAAGTCGCACCTTTCAATAGAGACAATAGCGCAGCACAGTTTACTGAGGATTTTTTAATTTAAAGGATTATTATGCCTGAAGAGCGTGAAGTAAAAATAAAAGAAATTATTCAAAGGACTCATAACGTAAAGAGCTTTCGGTTGGAGGTTGATGAGAAGGCTGGTTTTAAAGCCGGACAGTTTATGTCGGTATCTTTCGATGGGAGCAAGGAGTTAACCCGCTACCTTTCAATTTCTAATTCTCCCACTGAAAAAGGATATCTAGAATGCACAAAAAAGATTACCGGCAGTGAGTTTTCTAAGAAGCTAAACTCAGCCAAAGTAGGCGATATCCTAAAAATTAAATATCCTCTTGGGAATTTCACCTTGCAAGAGAGCTTTAAAAAGGTTACTTTTCTTTCAGGAGGTATTGGGATTACTCCTATTCGAAGCATGGTTAAAAATGCTGTTGATGAAAGAAAAGATATTGATATAATTTTGATATATGGTAATCACTCAGCCAAAGATATCGCTTTTAAAGACGATTTTGAAGCGATACAGAAGGAAAGTTCTGCGTTTAAGGTTGTGCATGTGCTTTGTGAGTCAGAGCAGGAGTGGCGCTGTAAAATCGGTCATATCGACGCTGGAGTTATTAAGGAGGAAGTATCCGATTATAGCGAACGCACATTCTACCTCTGCGGTCCTCCGGGTATGGTTGAGGCGATGAAAAGAATTCTTCTTGACGAATTGGCTGTCGCAAAAGAAAATATAATTACTGAGAACTTCGCGGGATATTAAACACAGGAGATAATTGATGTCGAAAGTCACCGTAGCATCAGATATTTATTGGGTAGGCGCGGTTGATAAGGATGTGAAAAGGTTCCACGGGCATACCTATGCGACGAAAAGAGGTACAACGTATAACGCGTATTTGATTTTAGATGACAAAAATGTACTTATTGATACGGTATACGGACCTTTTGCAGAGGAAATGATCGAGCGGATCAAAAGTATTATCGATCCTTCAAAGATAGATTATGTGGTTGCTAATCACGTTGAGACCGATCACTCCGGAGCTCTTCCTGAATTGATGAAGCTTTGCCCCAAGGCAAAAGTATTGGGCACTCAGAAATGCAAAGAGGGTTTAGCAAAACATTATTATGGTGATTGGGATTTTCAGGTAGTCAAGACAGGAGATAAGTTATCGCTCGGCAAAAGGAACCTGGTATTCCTCGAGGCCCCCATGCTTCATTGGCCTGACAGCATGTTTACCTATATTCCAGAAGAGCAATTACTCATTCCGAATGATGCCTTTGGTCAGCATTACGCTACAGACAAGCGATTTGATGATGAGGTATCTGAGCCAGAGCTGATGGAAGAAGCAGCTGCCTATTATGCGAATATCTTGTGGCCTTTGAGTTCACTGGTGCTCAAGAAGATTGAAGAGGTACAGAAATTAAATATCCCCATAAAAACTATTGCTCCTAGTCACGGAATCATATGGCGAAAAGATCCATTGAAGATTGTTAATGCGTATGTGTCATGGGCAAAAAATGAACCATCAAAGAAAGTTGTTATTGCGTATGAAACTATGTGGGGTGCCACCGCGCAAATGGCTAAAAGGATTTCCGACGGTTTTGTTGATTCGGGTATTGCGTGTAAACTTTTTGACGTCAATCTAACGGATAAGACGGAAATCGTCAAAGAGATGCTTGGTGCCAAAGGCTATCTTATCGGCTCATCTACTCATAACAACGATCTACTTCCTAATATTGCAGGGTTTTTAGAATTTGTTAAGGGTCTAAGACCAAAAAATAGAATCTCTGCAGCATTCGGTTCATTTGGTTGGGCAGGAGGAGCGGTGAAAAGTATTGAGCATCGTCTTGAAGAAGCTGGAATAAAGGTTGCGCAGCTGTCGCTCTCAGTGCAATATGTTCCAAACGATAGTGAGTTGAAACAGTGTTATCAATTCGGCAAGGATTTTGCCAGTAAAGTGTAAAGGAGGGTAAAGGTTATGAGCAGTTATCGGTGCACCGTATGTAGTTATGTTTATGATCCTGCACAAGGTGATCCTAGTAATGGGATAAATCCCGGCACGTCTTTTGAGAGCTTACCCGCTGACTGGGTGTGCCCTGAGTGTGGTGTTGGCAAAGACATGTTTGAAAAGGCCTAAGTTTATTTCTTTACTGTAACAAGAGAACAACAGAGGAGTGCGTAATGGCATATGATGAAGCCTTGGCAAAGGCGTGGTTAGGCGTCGAAGCGGTTGCCACAGACAAGAGTTACTCAGTACAATTTCTCGCCGATGAGTATAGCGCCGATTTAGAAAATCATCGAATTTTATCCCTTTCATGCAACGTCCCCGCGAAAGATCATGTGAGCATTTTAATTTTGCACTACCTTGAAAAAAAACTAAAAGGCTTACCCGCTCCTGCAGGCGATTGGATTTCTTTTAAACAGCTCGAAGGTGGCCAAGGGTATTATTCTGCATTTAAGAAGCGCGCTATTGATCCCATTGTGAGAAAATATGGCAGTAAACCTGAGGCAATTTTTGAACTTGTTGAGCGCCTCCAGGCTAAGAAAGCACAACTTGCCGATGTCAGTGTTGCACTGGAAGCATTCGAGAGTGTTCCTGCGCTTATTACATTGTCCCGCGCAGACGAGGAATTTGGGCCAGAGGCAAACATCCTTTTTGATAAAAGCATTACAGATATCTTTTGCACTGAAGATGTAGCGGTGCTCGCCGGAATCATTGCTTCCAGCATCTAATCGCCTAATTTTCAATGAAAAAAATACCCAAAGAAATAATTCAGTTTTTTGAAAATCAAGGATTCGGTGTAGTTACTACCATTAACCCTGATGGTAGTTTAAATAGCTCATGTAAGGATATTATAAAGATAACTAAGGCAGGAAAAGTGTTTCTTCTTGATCTTTATATGCAGAAGACGCATGCAAATTTAAAGCGCAATCCTACGGTAAGCATTACTTCTGTTGATGAGCATAAGTTTAGAGGATACTCTTTGCAAGGAATCGCAAAAACCATAGCAAGAGAAAAGGTCAGTCCACAGATTTTGAAGCTGCAAGAAGAAAGAATAACCAGCAGGATCACTACCCGAGTATTAAAAAATGTGCACGGGGAAAAAGGACACCCTCTTCATCCCGAGGCAGCGTTGCCTAAGCCAAAATATCTAATTGAGGTTGATGTAACAGGATATATTGACCTTGCTCAGTATCACCCAAAACGTCAAAAATAAATATGGCAGATCTATACGATCTTATCATTATTGGAGCAGGGCCCGCAGGAATTACAGCAGCGGTCTATGCGGCAAGAAAAAGGATGAATCTTTTGGTTCTTACCGAAGATATCGGCGGTCAAGCGGCATGGAGCGGAGACATAGAAAACTATACCGGATATCAATTTGTTTCCGGCATTGAGCTTGCTTCTAAATTTGAGGAGCACATGCGAAAATTCAACATACCGGTAAATCAAGGGGAGCCTGTAATTTCACTCGAAAACAAAGAGAAGATAATTTCAGTGACGACAAAAAAAGGCTCGTATCAAGCAAAGACTGTTATTGTGGCCTCTGGAAAAAGGTCGCGTGAGCTAGGTGTTTCTGGAGAAAAAGAATATAAAAATAAAGGCCTCACGTATTGCGCAACCTGCGACGGCCCGTTATTCGCTGATAAAGATGTGGCGATAATCGGCGGTGGAAATTCTGCATTAGATGCGTGCTTGCAGCTTATAAAAATCGCAAAAAATATTTATATGATTAATGTTGCATCAGAACTTACCGGCGATGCAATTATGCAGGAGAAGGTGAAGGCAAGCGACAAGGTTACCGTTATAAATAATGCACAGGTTTCCGAAGTTGTAGGAGAAGCGTTTGTAAAAGCTGTCAAAATTAAGAGGAGCAATCAACAACAGGAAGAGCTTTTACCTGTGGAAGGAATATTTGTTGAAATCGGCCTTATCCCCAATTCTGATTTTGCCAGAGAGCTTGAGAAAAACGAACTCGGTGAAATTAAGGTCGATCACTACAATCAAACAAATATCTCCGGAATATTTGCCGCCGGAGATGTAACCGATGTTCCGGAGAAGCAGATTATCATTGCCGCTGGAGAAGGTTCGAAGGCAGCACTTACTGCTTTTCGTTATTTAAGCCGTACTAAGTAGAGTTTTAAAAGATAAATTTAGAATCTTGAGCTAATCTAAATTTTCTTTTTTTAAATAATCATGTCTTTGATGGTGTCTCAATAACGCATATGTAGGAGGATATATGTTAGAAAAAATTATGAACATATTTTTAAACCGGCCTAAATGGGTAATAGGTATAACAATATTTCTTGTTATAGCCGCTGCCTCGCAATTTCCCCGCATTACAGTAGACACTGACCCAGAGAATATGCTTTCGGAAAATGAATTTGTGCGCGTGTTTCATCATGAGGTAAAAAAAGAATTTGCACTCTATGATTTCGTAGTAGTGGGTATTGTCAACGAGGCTCATGACGACGGAGTGTTCAATGTTGCTACCCTTAATAAGATTTATCAGATCACTGAGAATATTAAAGATATCGATGGTGTTATCGCAAGAGAAGTTATTGCTCCTTCTACGAAAGATAATATTCGTCAAGGTGGAATAGGAACTGTGGTTTTTGAATGGCTCATGAAAGAACCCATTGCCGCAGAAGAAGAGGCGCGCTTAATTCGCGATGAAGCTAAGGACAATCCGATGTTTTACGGAACAATGGTATCTGAGAATGGCAAGGCCTTGTGTCTGTATGTTCCTATCGAAGCAAAAAATATGAGCTATCGGGTTTCACAAGAAATCTTCAAAATCGTTGAGCCGATACAGGGAGAAGAAAAGTATTATATTACAGGACTTCCCGTTGCTGAGGATACCTTTGGGGTGGAGATGTTCAAGCAGATGGCGCTCTCAGCGCCATTGGCAGGCCTAATTATTTTTTTCTTGATGCTTCTTTTCTTCAAGAAAATAATCCTGGTTATCTCTCCGATGCTTGTAGCAATCGCAACGGTGCTGATCACTATGGGGCTTTTGATCGGCATGGGGTTTCCTGTGCATATTATGAGTTCGATGATTCCAATATTTTTAATGCCAATCGCAGTACTTGATTCAGTACATATCTTAAGCGAGTTTTTTGATAAATATCCATCCATTGGTGATAAGCGTAAAACCATTATTGCGGTTATGAACGAACTGTTTACGCCGATGTTGTATACGTCGCTTACCTCAGCGGTTGGATTCTTTTCCTTGTCATTTGCGCCTATTCCGCCGGTGCAGACGTTTGGAATCTTTGTTGCAATAGGCATAATGGTTGCGTGGATTCTTACCATGATGTTTATCCCCGCATATATAGTGCTTATTAAGGATGCATCATTGAGAAATTTCGGCGCAACGAAAAAAGATAAAAAAGGCCGCCACAGCCTTTTAGATAGATCATTAGCTTCTCTTGGGAGGTTTTCTTTAAGAAGAAACAAGGCGATTGTTGTCATATGCGTTGCGTTAGTCGCGCTGTCTTTATTTGGCATTACCAGGATCAAGGTTAATGATAATCCGGTGAAGTGGTTTACTGAGAATCATCGCATTAGAGTAGCGGATAAGGTATTAAACGAGCACTTCGGCGGGACGTATACCGCATATCTGGTGCTTGAGGCTGATGATAAAGGAGCGGAGATTTTTAAAGAACCTGTGATGCTCTCGTACGTTGAGGCGTTCCAGGAGTATTTGATAGATCAAGGAGATGTAGGAAAATCTACTTCGTTGGCAGATGTGGTGAAAAAAGTATATTACGAACTCTTGGGAGGCGATAGGGCCAATAACGTTATTCCAAAAACCAAGAGGGCGGTTGCGCAGAGTTTGATCTCGTATGAGAATTCTCACAAGCCTGATGATTTATGGCATTTGACTAATCCTGATTATTCTAAGCTCAATATATGGATTCAGCTAAAGAGCGGAGATAATAGAGATATGGAAAAAGTGCTACGTCAGGTGGATAAGTACTTTAAAGATCATAAGCCGCCGTTTACTGTCACGCACAATTGGGCAGGTCTTACCTATATTAATGTAGTCTGGCAGAATAAGATGGTGGTAGGGATGCTGAAAAATTTCTTAGGGAGTTTTATTATAGTATTTTTTATGATGACATTTCTCTTTCGTTCTCCCTTACGAGGATTGATTTCAATGGTACCGCTTACCATCACCATCCTGTTTATTTATGGACTTCTGGGACTTATAGGAAAAGATTATGATATGCCGGTTGCGGTGCTTTCAGCATTGACGTTAGGTTTGTCGATTGATTTTGCCATTCATTTTATTCAGCGTTCTCGTGAGATTTTCAATGAGAAAAAAGATTGGAAAAAAACCTCGGCGGTTATGTTTGCTTCTCCGGCGCGCGCGATTGCCCGCAATGCCTTTGTTGTTGCGATCGGATTTCTGCCGCTTCTGGCAGCTCCGCTGGTGCCTTATAAAACGGTGGGTTTTTTTATGTTTAGCATTATGCTCGTTTCAAGCATCGCAACATTACTGATTTTACCTGCGATCATGTCGCTTATACCTGGGGTAACGTTTGAGACGCAAGAAGGTAGGGTTATCTGTAATTGTAGATATTGTCTTATTATCGCTTTGGCAGTATCGTTGGCACTAGTATATATTTTGCGAGGCTATACTGCCGTAGGATGGACACCGACACTCTTTGCGAGTATTATCATTATAGTGTTAATGGCCGGGGTATGTTCTCAAATTTCCCGCAGAAAATTCTGCATGGTAGAAAAAAAGGAGAAATAAGATGAAAACAATACTATGCGCTGTTGTTATTTTTGGATTTATAGGTATGTGGGCAGTAGATATTCGTGCTGAGCTTACTGTTGATGAGATCGTAAAAAAAGCAAACAACGTTGCGTATTACGAAGGTAGTGGCGGCAGGGCAAAGGTAACGATGACCATTACTGATAGTCAAGGCAGGGTGCGCAACAGAGCGTTTACGATTTTACGCATGGATGTCACTGATGGGGGAGAGCAGAAGTTTTATGTGTATTTTCATGAGCCGTCGGATGTCAGCGAAATGGTATATATGGTGTGGAAATATATTGATAAAGATGATGATCGTTGGATGTATCTTCCGGCACTGGATTTGGTAAGACGTATTGCAGCAAGCGATAAGCGATCAAGCTTTGTCGGCTCAAATTTTGTCTATGAAGATATTTCAGGTCGAGGACTTGATCAGGATGCGCATGAACTTGTTTCAAGCGAGGGGGAGATGTATAAGATTAAAAATATACCCCTTGATGCTTCGAGCGTTGAATTTGCATATTTTGATATCTATATTAACAAAGATACATTTATGCCGATAAAAGCAGAGTATTTCGATAAGAAAGGCAATCTTTTTCGCACGGTAGAGGCATTAGAGGTAAAAGAGATACAAGGATATCCTACAGTGACAAAGTCAAAGGCAACTGATATCTCTGCCGATAGTAGTACGGTTATTGAATTTTCTAACATCGAATATGATATTGGTCTAGAAGATAGCATTTTTACAGAACGATATCTAAGGAGACCACCGCAACAATGGCTCGAGTAATAATTGGCCACTGTATTCTTTTTTTGCTATCTACCTGTGTCATTAATCAGGTTGAGGCGTCGTTTCGTCTAGGAGAAAAAGGTCCTCGCATCAGCGGCTTTTTTGAATTTGCATTTGGCGGAAAACTTGAGTCTGACATAACTAAGCTCGACGATTTCAATATGCTCGAACAGCGTTTACAGCTGGAAACTAGTTTTTATCCAAAGTTTTCTACTCTGCTCAAAAAATGGGGAACTGGAATTAACTTCAAGGGCGACGTCTTAATCGATGAGTACTATGGTGGAAAAACAGAGTTTGAGCTGCGGGAGTTGAATGCTATCTTTTCGCCGCTCTCTTGGATGGATTGCAAATTTGGTCGGCAAGTCTTCACTTGGGGCACAGGCGACTATATGTTTGTGAATGACCTTTTTCCCAAAGACTACGTTTCGTTCTATATCGGAAGGGATGACGAATATTTAAAAAAGCCAAGCGACGGAATGAAGTTTTCGCTGTATTCCAAAAAAGTAAATTTCGATATGGTGATTATTCCTGTTTTTGAGCCTAATACGATTTTTACCGGTGATAGGCTGTCTTTCTTTGATTCGTTTCAGGGAGGGATCGCCGGAAGAAATTCTGAACGATATCTTGCCGAGCCAGCGCAGCAGTTTAATAATACTGAGTATGCCACAAGACTGTACCGTAATTTCGGCAGTTATGAAGTTGCGCTCTACACGTTTCGGGGATTTTACAAGATGCCCAGAGGGTATTTAGACGAAGCACGTAAAATACTGTTTTATCCGCGGCTTGATGCCTATGGGATGAGCACAAGAGGACCGGCCTTGGGCGGAATTATGAATTTTGAAGCCGGTTACTATCATTCTCAGCAGGATTCACAAGGCAATAATCGACTGATTGAGAATTCCATAGCGAAATGCCTCGTTGGTTACGATAAGGATTTAGGAAATGATTTTCGTGCGGGGCTTCAGTATCTCTATGAGCAGATTTTGGAATACAGCAACTATCGAGATGCCCTTTTGTCTCAAGATTTTCGTTGGGATGAGCATAGACATGTTGCTTCCTTGCGCCTTACGAAATTATTTAAGAATCAGACGGTCAGGGTTAATCTGTTTACCTTTTTTTCTCCTTCGGATCTCGATGGGTATATTCGTCCAAGTATTGACTATGATGTCAGCGATGATTTTAAGGTGACGCTAGGAGCGAATTTAGTCTGGGGAGAGGACGATCATGCCGAATTTGGGCAGATGCAGAACAACGACAATATTTACCTGAGGGCTCGATATAGTTTCTAATAGTAATTTTTTATGAGGGAGTTGTTATGGAAAGAATGTTAAGAGGTATTGCAGGGAGCTTTATTTTACTGAGTGTGGCACTAGCTTATTTTGTGGATATCCGCTGGTTGTGGTTTACCATATTTGTCGGAGCGAACCTTTTGCAGTCAGCGTTTACTCAGTGGTGTCCCATGATGTTAATTTTAAAAAAATGCGGAGTAAAATAAGGCGGTAGCTTTATATTGTTTTTCCTTGACTTATTTTCTCAACATAGTAACATTATTTTGAAGGTGTAAAAAGAATATCTTTTATAATTGTTATCATTCGTTAAGGTAAGGAGGCATGGATGAAGAAGCTGTTGAAGGTAAAAACCAAGAAGCATGTACCCTTTGGTCTTAAGATTACTGGTCATATTATAAAAGTTAAAGAAGATATTTCAGTATGCCAGGTGGCGAATGTGCTCATGCATCATAAGATTGGCGCTGTGGTAGTAGAGAAAGAAGGGAAACTCGCGGGAGTCATTTCTGAGAGAGATATTGTATGGAGAGTCGTTGCTTTAGGCAAATCGTTGGATAAGACGAGAGCCAAAGATATCATGACGAAGAAAGTAACAACTATTGATCTAGATAAAGGCGTAGAAGAACTGTATGAAACAATGAAACAGATACCGTTTCGACACCTTCCTGTGAAACAGGGAGATGAGATTATTGGCATGGTCTCAAGCCGCGATCTTAAATATTTGTTGAAATTAAAAGAATCGAGAGCAAAGTAAGTTTTTCGTATTTGAAATACATTGAAAATCGCTTCGGATATCTTCCTCACCCACCTTGCCTTTAATCGAAAGTATCTCTATGTTTTCTCTTCAAAGAAAAAGTAAATACTACTTCCGTGCAAACATAAAAATTCGAGTGCTAAAACTTATTTTTATCATACTTGCTTTTTTTATCCTGTTGCCAGATGTATGCGCTGAGCCTGCCCAGTATATCCCTCTTGAGGTTCTCTTTGGTAATCCCGAGAAGGCTCGTCCTGGAATTTCTCCTAATGGCACGTTATTAAGTTACCTTGCCCCTTTTGAGGGAGTCACAAATATCTGGGTGAAGTCATTAGGCGCATCTGACGATCGCGTCGTTACCCGCGATTCAACGCGCGGTATATGGTATTATTTTTGGGCCGATGATAACAGACACATCATCTATTTGCAGGATGCTGACGGTGATGAGAACTGGCATTTGTATTCTATTGATCTGGAGACAAGCGTTATTCGTGATTTAACACCCTTTTTAGGAGCTAAAGCCGGAGTCATTGCAACGGATAATAATTTTCCTGATTACGTGTTGGTTAGGCTTAATACCCGCGATGAGCGCATCTTTGATGTATACCGTGTTAATCTAAAAACAGGCGCAGTTATTGAAGAGGTGAGAAATCCGGGAGATATTGTGTCGTGGCAGACTGATAATGATTTTCGTATCCGGCTGGCCTATAAAGCAATGCCCGGTGGGGGCACACGGCTTCTGCTGAGGAAAAACGGACGTTCAAAATTTAAAGAATTTATTACGTGGCCGGTTGATGAATACGGAGGTGTATTGGGTTTTGCTCCAGGCAGCAGATATGTCTATATTACCGATAGCCGAGGAACTGATACGAGTCGTTTATATAAAATGCATGTAAGGACAAGGCGTAAGAAGCTCATCGTATTCGATGAGGAGGTAGACATTGGACCTGTTATGATTCATCCTACGAAACATCATCTTCAGGCAGCAGGATTTGTGAAGGAAAAACTGAAATGGGTAGTGTTAGATAAAAAGATTAAGGATGATTTTGAAACGATACAAGAAATTTCTTCCGGAAATGTGCATATTGTCAGCCGGGACATATCAGATAAAAAATGGATTATCGGATTTGTGAAAGATAATGCTCCCGTTGACTACTATTTTTACAATCGAGAAACAAAGAGTTCTTCGTTTTTATTCAGTGTCCGCCCGAAACTAAAAGAATACACCCTTGCAAAAATGCAACCCGTTACGATTACCGCGCGGGATGGGTTAAACATGCAGTGTTTCCTAACGCTTCCGACAGGGCGAGAAGGCAATAACCTTCCTCTTGTGTTACTTGTTCACGGAGGCCCCTGGTCTCGAGATTCCTGGGGATATGATGCAGAAGTGCAGTGGTTGGCCAACAGAGGATTTGCGGTATTGCAGGTAAACTTCAGAGGCTCAAGTGGCTTTGGAAAGAAATTCTTAAACGCTGGCATTCAAGAATGGGGAAGGAAGATGCAGGATGATTTGACCGATGCGGTTCAGTGGGCGATTGATGAGGGTTTTGCGGACAAAAATCGCATCGCGATATTTGGTGCATCGTACGGTGGGTACGCTGCACTTGCAGGAGCTGCGTTTACCCCAGATATATATCGCTGCGCGGTTGATGCGTTTGGCCCGAGCAATCTCATAAGTTTTCTCAATTCGATTCCCCCTTATTGGGAACCAAAAAGAGATATGTTCAGGGTGCGCGTGGGGGATGTCGAAGAAGATGAAGAGATGTTGAAACAGCGATCCCCGCTTTTTAGCGTAGATAAAATCGAGATTCCGATATTCATTGTGCAAGGGGCTAATGACGTGCGCGTGAAAAAAGAAGAGAGCGAGCAAATTGTAGAGGCTTTAGAGAAAAAAGGCATAGAGGTAGAATACTTAGTGTTTTCTGATGAAGGCCACGGATTTATGAAGCCGCAGAATCGCCTTCGGTACTATTCATTGGTGGAAACGTTTCTCAAGAAGCATTTGTTGGTTGACCATTAGTTTAATTTTAAAAAGCCCAGGTTCGATTTATTCTTGCCAAACGAGAAGAAAAGATATACAATACGATATGGATTTTTAGCATATTGATAATGCTTACGCAGGGATCAGTTTTCTTAATAACGACCTTATTATATCGGTAAAAAAACAGTGAAGAAACAGCGGGCATTTAGCATGCACCTTTCGCGGGGACTCGTGGTAGCTACTGAGAATGCTACTGTAGTTGAGCTCGCCCGGCTCATGGATGAAAACAATATTGGCGCAGTCCTTATTATAAAAAGCGAAAGGCTTGTCGGAATTGCGAGTGAGCGTGATATCATTAAGCGCGTTATAGCCAAGGGCTTACCTCTGGAGAAAACGAAAGCCAAGGATTTCATGACTACAGAGGTTGTTGCTGCAGAATTTAACGATGGGGTAGAAAAGATTTATCAAAAGCTCTGTGAGGTAAAATTTAGGCATTTGCCTATTGTCGATAAGGGTAAGGTAGTGGGAATTGCATCTCAAAAAGACGTGCTTTATAATTTAACGTTAAAAGAATCATAGAAGAGGTACATGCATGGAACTCGGCCAAGGCATGAAAGGCCCAATAGGTAAAAAAGTAAAAGTTAAATATTTTAGCATGCTTATGCATTTAAGGTTAAGCATTAAAATAAGCATAGTAGTTGCACTATTTTTAATTATCAGCTTGAGTGTGTTTTTTGCGAAAGTGTATCCTAATCTCGTTGAAGCGGGTGAGAAAAACAAGTCTTTTCGTAAGTGTGCTGATGAAGCATTTATTTCTTATAAGGAACAGTGGGCTCAAGAGTGCGCGAAATTAAAGATGGGGTCTTCGTGCGGTTTGCCCGATGAGATAGCAAAGTCTCTTGATGACGCACTCAATAATGTAAAGAGGGATTGTCGGAGAAGGCAGCCTTGAAATGATGCTTATTTTCTCTGCCCCCCTATATATAGATTTTGTATGTTGTGTTAGAAAAAATTTTAAAAAGGAGTTATGATGAAAAAGATTAGCGTCTTAAGCGTTCTAGCATTAGTTGCAGTAAGCTATGCAGCAAAAACACAAGTTCCTCATACTGTCGAGGAAGTCAAGCCCTACATCGAGCAGGCAATGAGTATTCAGGAAAGAAAAAATAAACTTGATGTTCAATTAGATGATAATACAATTCAGCCCACGCAGGCTATTGAAGAGACGAAAAAATTACAAGCAGAGTTAAAAGGCATTACGCCTCCCTGGGAATTTGTCCAATATCATAAAACGCTCGTAGAATTCTTTGAGAAGAAGCAAGGACAGTATGAATTGATGAGGAAAGGGCTTCCTGTACCCCAAGATTTTTCCGATACCTTGCGCGATTTAGCTAAGGAATCAATACGGGAATTGATGATTGCAATGGGTAAGCTTGATAAAGACGTTGACCAATAAGAGTTTTCTTCAATCGGCGCTTCCATTATTACAAAGAGGTTAGTAGATTGAAAAGAAAAATTGTATTTCTTGTAATAGTTTGTTTCATTTATAGCATCTATGGTGAGGGGTGCTGTAGCGCTGATGAAGATACCGTAAGCAAAGAATATTATGCAAGCGGTCGACTCAAGAGCGAGACAAGCTATGTGCAAGGTAGGCCAAGTGGGCTTGCTAAGACATACTATGAAAACGGTGCATTGTGGACAGAAGAGAATTATCAAGATGGCAAGCTTAGCGGCACACTTAAGAGATACTACAAGAGCGGAGCATTGCTCGGTGACGAAAAATATAAAGACGGCAAGGCCAATGGAATTTCAAAAACCTATTATGAAAACGGGCTTGTGTGGACAGAGGGTAACTATGTAAATGGTCAGCCTGACGGAGTATTTAAGATTTATTTAGAAAGCGGTGCTTTGCAGAGTGAGCATACGTATAAGCAGGGCACACTGGTAAACCAGAAAGAACTTGATTACACCGAAGCCGCGGCTCAGTTGCAGAATAAACTTGCTACCTTAGAAGAAAAGAAGCGCAGTATTGAAGCAGCACTCCAAAACCAAATCACCTCCCTCGAAAGCTCTCACCAGGATACCGCCGCTTCCCTCAAAGACCAACTCGCCTCCCTAAAGACAGAAAAATCAACTCTCCAATCAAGGCTGGAGTCGGAAATCTCATCTCTCAAGGATGAAAACCGCTCTCTGCAGTCAAGCGTTGCCACATTAGAAAAGTCACGAGGCTCAGATACTACCAGGCTTGAGCGGGAACTTAAAACCATTGAGAAACGTAATGACAATACTATCACTAAACTCAACAAGCAAATCACCGATCTTGAGAACGCCAAGGCAAATACCGAAGAAAAATTACGCAACCAAATTGCTTCATTAGAAGATTCATTGAGGCATACAAAAACACAACTTTCAGAGTTTAAGAGCACACAATCTAAATCGGGGGCACAGCTTGAATCAGAAATAGCCGCTCTAAAAGAAAATAATACATATCTTAAAAGCGAACTTACTGCGCTTCAAGATGCTAAGGAGCGCGTGATTACTGATTTAGAGCAAGAACTTAAAGACTTAGTTCTCTTCAAAGAGCAGACCACAGAACGCTTCAATGAAAAAATTACTGCATTTGAAAATTCAAAAACTGATTCTGAGAAACAATTACAAAAAAAACTTCTCTCGCTCGAGGCTTCAAAAGATGCAATTATTCAAGAGCTGCAAAGACAGGTTACGTCATTACAGAATGAAAACCTAACAACAAAGTCTAACCTAGAATCTAAAATCGCTCTCTTGAAAGATAAAGAGGAGATTTTAGAGAAGGAGCTTGATGTTCTTAAACAGTTAAAAGAAAGCACCGCGTCACTACCTCAGCCGTTGCAGGCAGCAAGTTCAAGCGATGAGCAGCAAGAGTCTTCCGCTTCATTTCGCCCCGAGCTACTGCTTCCTTCTGGAGAAGGTTTTGCAGAGCGAAAAAAAGACGGTGTGCACAAAGTGTATTATGACAGCGGAATCCTATGGTTCGAAGAGCCCTATAAAAACGGTGCATTAAACGGTACGGTAAAGCGATACTATCCTTCAGGAGTATTGTTGAGCGAGGCACATTACCGAAACGATAAACTGCATGGAAAGTTTAAGACATTCTACGAAGAGGCCAGGGTTCTGCGCCCAATGCAGACGGATCGGGAATCGGATACCCCGGACCTGTTTTTATCACCGTGCCACTTTGTACCTTTTCCCTCTCTTTTACGCCCGCGGGAAGGTACAGACCGGTATCGGTTCGGTCTTGTTCGTCGT
>JBHPFN010000010.1:0-54100 GCA_042571725.1 Candidatus Omnitrophota bacterium | reverse complement strand
CAAATAGTCTTTTCTCTCATTTTTTCCCCACAATTGGTTCTTTAAAACGTAAATCAATATATTTTATCGTATCAAGATCTATATCTGGCTGGTGTAGAAGAATATTCAAAATCCTAAGCTTCTCCTTATACTCTTCTGTACCAACACGTACCTCTACGTGCTCTGCGATATTCAAAGACAAATTGTTTCTATCGATAATATCTATGTGTCGTAGCGTAACCTCACCAATGACGCCTGACTGCTGCAGAGCCTCCACCAAAGACAGCGCAGCAATAAGGCCGCGTTCACGAACTGATTTGCCAATGCGAAAATTATTAGAGCTGGTCTTTATTCCCTGAATCAGCGGCAGCTCATCTTTTAAAGAATCGTCAGATGCCGGCAAGATTACTGCGTCTCTATCAATAAATACAAACTGGCCTTCCAGCTTTAATTTCGCTACGGGAATACGTTTTTTGCAATGAATTACAATTGCATCCGGAAATTGCCGAAGGAGTAACACCTGTGCCATGGTAGGAAAACTTTTCTCTAGTGCGCTGGAAAGCCGAGAAAGCTCTAAAGAAAATATATTTTTTCCTTTTACGTGTTTAATGTTGTCGGCCAGAATTGTGTATTCCTCATCCTGCGCGATTATAGATTTCACGTTAAAAAAAGAAGAATTCTTAATAAAAATAACAAGGTGATACGCGCCAAACCCAAACACCGAAATGACAAGTATCGCAATGACTACTTTTAAGAATTTCCTATTTTTTTTCTTTGCCTTTGCCATTAGCCAAATTCAATAGTTTTAAACACAATTGCGTAAAGTCTATGTCAACTGTCCCCGCCGCTTTGGGTAAGAGGCTTGTCGAGGTAAACCCGGGAATAGTATTGACCTCCAACACATACGGAGTATTATCTCTTAGAATCATATCGACCCGCGAAAAATCACGGCATCCCAATGCCAAATGTGCCTGAACCCCAACCTCTTGTACTCTCTTATACACATCAACGGGTAAATCAACCTGAGTGATATAATCAGTCTTACCTTCACTGTATTTTGCTTCAAAATCAAAGAATTGCTTCTTAGGGGCGATTTCAATTATGGGAAGCGGCTTGTCTTCAAGGATGCCTACGGTCATTTCCCTGCCGGAGATAAATTCCTCGACAACCACTTTCTCGTCATACTCAAAAGCGTCCTTCAGCGAATTCTCCAAAGCATCTTTTTCCTTAACAATAGTAATACCTATGCTTGAGCCTTGGGTTGCAGGTTTGATGACCGCCGGAAGAAAATCAATCTTTGTAGACAATGTATCCCTATCATAGTTATCTTTTTTATGAATAACCGCATACCGCGGTATAGGGATACCGCGTTGCTTAAAGATCGCATGGGATACGGCCTTATCGATTGCTGACATACTCGCCAGCACCCCTGAGCCGGGATAGGGAATATGCATCTCCTCCAATATCTCCTGGATCCCGCCGTCTTCTCCGAAGTGTCCGTGTAACGCAACAAACGCAACAGAGATTTTTGAGGCCTTGATAAATGAGATTACCTCTTCTTTTGCCTCCGTGGTCAAATCGAGAGGGACTACATCGCACTTTTCTTTAAGCGCCTCACAGACTGCCTTGCCTGATTTTAAGGAAATATCCCGCTCCGAGGAAACCCCTCCCATAATCACTCCTACGCGTCCTAAATGTTTATCGCTGGTCTTGCTCATAGTCTTTAATCAATAATTTTTATCTCGGGCTCCAGCATAACTCCAAATTTCTTTTCTACGTTGCGCTGAATCGTACGCATGAGCTTTAATACATCATCGGCGTTTGCGTTGCCGCTGTTTATAATATAATTGGCATGCTTCTGAGAAACCACTGCATCGTTTACCCGCTGTCCTTTTAACCCGCACTGATCAATTAACCAACCTGCTGAGATCGAACGGTTTTTCCACTTAAACGCGCTATTAACTACAGGATTTTTAAATACACACCCGGCACTGGGCATTCGCGCTTCCTGGTTCGAGCGCCTTAAAGTAATAAAAGTAGTAAGGTCGCGTTTGATCCTGGCCTTCCCCTTAGGAAACAATTTTAGTTTTGCAGAAAGAATAATGCAGCTCTTTAGACATGAATCTCGATAGAGAAAACTAATTGCTTTTCTTTGTAAAGTCTTTACCTGTCCGGAAAATTCAATTACTGAAACCTCTGTAACGATATCACCGATGGAGCGTTCTTTTCTTATGCCTTTTTTTGCAATGCATATCCCGGCGTTCATTGCCAGGGCGCCACCAACCGTGCCGGGGATGCCGGCTAAAAATTCACACCCTCCTAACAAGTGATCTTTGGTAAACGCAAGCAATTGAGGTACGGTTACCGCGCTGCCGACAGAAATGCATTCCTTACTTATCTTTCCGATTGTCCGAAAAACAGGCGCGGTAAGCTTTAACGTAATCCCTTTAACCCCTCTGTCACGGATTAAAAGATTGCTTCCTGCGCCAATAATGCGCACAGGAACATGCTTATGTTTTGCAAAACGCAGAATCGTTTTTATATCTTCGAGGTTTCTTGGCTCAATCAATAGCTGCGCAGGCCCACCGATTCCAAAGGTAGTATGCCTGGCCAATGACTCCCGAAGCCTAACTGTTCCCTTGATGCTTTTCTTTAATTTGTGATAGTAGTTCATCGGATATCTTTCCAATATCTCCTGCACCGAGCGTTAAAATCACATCGCCTTCTTGTGCGATATCGCTTACGTGTTGGACTATTTTCTCTTTAGGAATGAACTGTACTCCTTTACAATCCGCCGCTTTAAGCTTTTCGTAGAGAGTAAGGGCACTTATTCCCTCAATGGGCTTTTCGCTGGCTGAATAAATATCAGTAAGAATAAGATTCTCTACACAACGCAGGCTTTCTACAAATTCATCTAAAAGGAATTTTGTCCTGGTATAGCGATGGGGCTGGAATATAACGATTGCATTGCCAGGCTTATTGGCGTAGAGGGCTTGAAGTGTTGCTTTTATCTCCGTGGGGTGATGGCCGTAATCATCAATCAAGGTGATGCCATTGATACAAGCCTTAATCTGAAATCTCCTCTGCACCCCTTCGTATGCAGCCAGTGCGCGTGTAATATCCTCAAAGTGGATACCAAGCTCAAGCGCTAATGCGATTACCCCCAGGGTATTTGAGATATTATGCGTTCCGGGAAGTGGTAAATGCACATTGCCTACGGTATTGCCTTTATAGAGACAGCGAAAACTAGAAGAATAATTTTCTTCGATAATTTCTGTGGCGGTAAAATCATTATCCGGGGATAAGCCAAAACTCACATACTTTCTATCGTATTCCTTTACTATCTTTTTTACATGCTCATTATCACCACAGGCAAAAAGACACCCTTCCAATCGAATATGCTGCAAAAACATTCTGTAGGCATCTAAAATATTATCCCAGGAATGATAAAAATCCACATGTTCATAGTCGATATTGGTAAGGATCGCGTAGGTAGGATGAAAATACAAAAAAGACCCGTCGCTCTCATCCATTTCTGCGACAAAATAATTACTGTGTCCTAGGAGCGCGTTATCATTAAAATTCTTCACAATGCCGCCGCTGACAACGGTAGGCATCAATCCTGACTGCTCCAATACAAAAGAAGCTAAAGACGTAGTGGTGGTTTTTCCGTGAGCACCGGCAACCGCAATGCCGATTTTATCACGCATTAAATCTGCTAATACCTCAGCCCTTTTCAACACCGGAATTTGACGCTCTCGAGCGGTGATGAGTTCCGGATTGCTCGAGGAAATTGCCGAAGAATAGACTACTAAATCGGGAAGCTGGGTTATGTTGTCCGGGCTGTGACCGATAGAAATGCGCGCACCCTGCTTCTGCAGTCTTTGAGTATTTGCGTTCTCTTTTATGTCAGAGCCGCTGATCAAACATCCCTGCTGAAGCAAGATATGGGCAATCCCGCTCATGCCTATTCCACCAATGCCAATAAAATGAATTGATTTGCTCATTCTTTTAAATATCTCATCCACGCGGTGTTAAGGTCTTCGATGCTATCAAAACGTACATACGCATCATCAAATGCCTCTTCGAACTCTTTTCCGTCTCTTAAGCCTCGACAAAACTCGATAAAATTATTCCTACCGTGTTCCTTAAGCAAAAAATATATGATGCTGGTTGCCTCATTATAGAAAAGCGTAACCTTTTTTTCATCCCTGGCAAACCTTAGATTAAAAGCAGTGAGCTCATCCAGCGTCATAAACGTCCCGTCTTCTATGGCTTGCTGGACGATTTTCTTTGAACCCCATCTCCTGGCCTTTTCCTGATACATAGCCACTCCTTCATCGCACCACGTAGGAATATCCCTTCTAAATCCTATGAATTCACGGAAGATAATATGCCCCAGCTCATGAGGAAGAAGCGTATCAAAAAATCCTGAAGCCATGGGATAGGTGTGGATGGTTTTCTCTTCAAAAAGTGCAGAGCCTGCAGACCAATGGGGCTGCCCAGAAGAAGCGATATAATCTTCCCTATCGCTATGAATATAAATCTTGCCCCGGTCATCCCACAACCAAAAATCCGTACGGCGCAAACCAAGCTCTCTTGTTATCGAATGATAGTAATCTTCAGCCGAATCTATAACGCTATCAATAAATTCTTTTGGGGCATCTTTATAATACACAATAAAATGTGTACTACTACGCTCTTTCAACCGTTCTTCTCGACAGAGCGCATTGGAACTAGCAATGCAAGTAATTATTATACTCAAAATTATTTTTTTAATCATCGACTCCAGCTTTGAGAACAAGGTTCGCTAAACTCCTCGTGGCATTAGGCGGCGATAAAGTGCTTAATTCTTTCTCCATATCCTTACGCCTGCCTGCATCCGAAATAAAAGAAGCGATTCGTTCGCCGAGAAGCTCACTTGATAAATTACGTTGCTCAATAAGCACCGCAGCCCCCTTATCGGATAAAAACCGCGCATTCAACATCTGATGCGCTCCCGCAAACGGATAAGGAATAATAATCGTCGGCAGCTTAAAAGCAACTATCTCAGATATAGTTGAGCCGCCAGCCCGAGCAATCAAAAGATCAGCCGCGCTATACGCATATCCTATTTTATCAAAAAATCCGAAAGTTACAGCATTAATTCCTGATTTTTTGTACGATTGCTGTACAAACTCATAATCATTTTCACCGGCGATATGGATAACCTGCAATTGCGCTTTATGTTTATTGTCAACCAGGGCATCGATAACCGTTTCATTAATGCGGCGGCTGCCAAGGCTGCCTCCCATCACCATAATCGTAAATCGTTTTTTTTCAAAGCCAAAGAAGGCGTGCGCCTGCTCCCGGTCAATACGTACTAATTCTTCTCGCAATGGACAACCGGTATGTATTACTCTACGCGAATTGATATACTTTTTACTCTCCTGAAAACTTATCGCAATGGTATCAACAAATTTTGACAATAGAGCATTTGCTTTTCCGAATTGGACATTCTGCTCGTGAATAATCGTAGGAATTCGTAAAAGATATGCATTCAACGCGACCGGTCCGGAGACATAACCGCCAAAGCCTACCACTACATCTGGCTTCTCCCGCAACAAAACTACAAATGTAAAAAGGGTCGTTTTTATAAGTTTTAATAAAGAGGAGAAAAATTTTTTTAAGGGCTTTAGAGAAATTGCGGTAACGTCTAGCGGGATGCATCGAAAGTTTCTTTTCTCTATCTGCTCATCGAGTTTCCGCCTGGTAACAGTAAACAATACATCATGGCCTTGTTTCTTTAGTTCCTCGGCTAGTGAGATTGCGGGAAAGATGTGTCCTCCGGTCCCCCCGCAGGCAATAAGTATTTTCATAAGCCTCTACTCCGTGAGATGTTCAATAGTAAACCAACGCTCACCATCGCAACCACCAACGCTGAACCTCCATAACTAATAAAGGGCAGCGGCAATCCTTTTGTCGGCAAGCTTCCCGTGGCAACGCCGATATTTATAACGGATTCAAACGCAAGCATTATAAGAATACCGCTTCCTAAGAAATATCCGAAACCATCCGGCGCATTACGTACTATCTTAGCTATTTGCCACAAAAAAACAAAAAATAGCGCCACAATCGACAATGTCCCGATAAGCCCTAGCTCTTCACCGATAATAGAAAAGATAAAATCGGTATGGGCTGCGGGAAGGTAAAATAATTTTTGCTTGCTTTGTCCTAACCCTATCCCGAATATACCCCCTGAACCCATAGCGATTTGTGATTGAATAAGCTGAAAACCGCTTCCCTGAGGATCTGCCCACGGATTCCAAAACGAAATAATGCGCATCCTTCTGTACGCTGAACTCCATATCAGTGCATAAAAAACCGGTAAACACAGCGCAACCGTGGTAATTAAATGCACAATCTTTCCACCGGCTAAGAAAAATAGGGTGAAGCCAATCACGACAACCACAATCGCGGTTCCTAAATCAGGCTGTAATAGTATCGCCAGAGTAAACACACCCATTATCGTCATTGCCGGGGCAAATCCGTGGAATAGATCGCGAATTTTATTTTGTTTTCTCGATAAGAAATCAGACAGATACACGATAAATGCTAGCTTTGCAAATTCTGAAGGCTGAAACCCAAACCCGAAAAACCGAAACCAGCGCCGCGCACCACCAACCTCTCTGCCTAAGCCCGGCACCAATACGAGCAACAAAAACACTACTGATGTCAATAGAATCACCTTAGCATGTCGCTGCAACCAGTGATAATCCACCATCATGACACTTACCATTGCCAATAAACCAACCATCAAATATATAAGATGCCGCTTCAAGAAATACGTACTATCATGCAAGTTCTTCCAGGCATAGATACTGCTTGAACTATAGATCATCACGATGCCGATGCAAATAAGTACTGCGGTAATCATAATCAATAAGATCCTGTCGTTACGCATTACAAAAGCTCTCCTACAATATGTTTAAACGTAGTGCCTCGCTCTTCAAAATTAGAAAACATATCAAAGCTTGCGCACATAGGGGATAACATCACGCAATCACCTGCACGAGCATCCTTAAACGCTAAGTGTACCGCATCAGCAAAAGTATCCGATTCCTTGATGTTTAAAAATTCGAGTAAGGTAGACTTAATTTTTTCTCTGGCCTCTCCTATGACGATAAGCTCCTTCACCTTCTTGGACGCCTCATCTTTAATCAGAGAAAAATCTCCCCCTTTATCTCTACCGCCTGCAATCATGATAATCGGCTTCGTAGCATTTTGTAACGCCCATACCCCTGCATCTACCGTCGTGGACTTAGAGTCATTGATAAAGTCAATATCGCGTATGGTCCGGACAAATTCCAACCGGTGCTCCAAACCTTTAAATGCTCGAAACACCTTATTGCAATTTTCTCCATCAACCTTAAAAATCGAGGCGATTGCTGCAACCGCACGATAATTGGGATTGACAAATTCATCCGGCTGAGCAGGCTCATTAAAATAAACAACTTCCGCTTTAATCTCTTTTGCGAGATTTCTAATCTCTGTATCCCGGTAGTTCAACACTGCCCAATCCGACTCGTCTTGATTAGCAAAAATCTTCTTTTTTGCCTGAAAATACTCAGTCATATCTTTGTGCCGATTGAGATGATTGCGGCTGAAATTTAAAAAGACCGCAACCTTTGGTTTAAAATGCACCGTTGTCTCTAGTTGGAATGAGCTAACTTCGAGACAGACGATATCATCTTTTTTTACTTGTGATATACAGCTGCTGAACGGAATACCGATATTCCCACAAAGAAATACATTTCTTCCGGTAAGCTTTAACACTTCTGAAACAAGTGTAGTGACCGTACTTTTGCCGTTAGTCCCGGTAATGGCAACGATCTCTGCCGGACAAAGAGATGCGGCTGCTTCTATCTCTCCGATAACGGGAATTCCTTTGCTACTCAAATCAACAAGAATTGGCAGATCGCTTTTTACTCCGGGGCTTACCACAATGATATCGCTTCCCTCTATAAATGCATTGGAATGCGCACCAATTTCAACCGCTGCTTTAGAAGGAAGTTTCTTTGCGTTTTCCCGCACCGCAGGCGTATCTTGTGCGTCGGTGACCCTGACATTCGCGCCGAAGGAATCCAAAAGCAGAGACAGATCTACGCCGCTTTTTCCTAAACCAAAAATGGTAACATTCTTCTTATTAAACTTCATAGCTTACCGTAACTTTAACGTAGCTAAGGTAACCAACACTAATATGAGCGCCATAATCCAGAACCGAATGATTACTTTAGATTCGTGCCAGCCACATTTTTCAAAATGATGATGTAGCGGAGCCATCCTAAATATTCGTTTTCTCCGCAGCTTAAACGAACCGACCTGCAGTATGACAGAAAGCGCCTCCGCAACAAAAATACCTCCCACAAGCACCAAAAGCAACCCCTTGTTGATAAATACCGCGATTATCCCAAGCATCCCGCCTAATGCAAGCGATCCTACATCCCCCATAAACATCTCTGCAGGATGACAATTAAACCACAGAAATCCTAATCCTGCACCAACTATGGCAGCGCAAAAAATTGCCAGCTCCCCCGCATCAGCTATGTAGGGAATCAAAAGGTATTCGCTTAGCTTAACATGCCCAGTAACATAACTTAGGATGCTCAGCGCAGCAGCGACCGCAATCACGCAACCGATAGCCAAACCGTCTAATCCGTCGGTTAAGTTTACCGCGTTGGAACTGCCTAGTAATACGATAACAACATATAACACAAAAAATATACCTAAATCAAAAACAGCCTTTTTTACAAAGGGTACATCCAAACGCGTGCTAAATTCCGGATTCATATAAAGAATGATTCCGATCATAAGCCCTAAGAGTAGTTGCCAAAATATCTTGGCCCGGGCAGTCAATCCTTTTGATCTGCTTTTTCTCACTTTTATATAATCATCCGCAAACCCTAATACCCCTAACCAGACAGTCGTTAATAAAGTAAGTTGAATATAAATATTTTTAATATCAGCCCAGAAGAGAACCGATATTACAATACATAAAAGTATGAGAATCCCTCCCATCGTTGGCGTCCCCTGCTTGTGCTGATGTTCGGGATAGACATAATTCTTTTCGTTTTTCCTGACATGCTGAACGAAACCAAGCTTTGTTAGCGTTCGTATTACCAGAGGCCCAAGCATAACGCTTAAGAGAAACGTTGTCATTACCGCCATGGCCGAGCGAAACGTAATATAACGGAAAACATTAAACCCGATAAAAAACTCTCTTAATGGATAGAGTAGATAATAAAGCATGTTATCCTTTTTTGTTTTTGGTCAGTTTTTTCTGGATGTCTTTTACGATTTTCTCCATCTGCATGGATCGCGAGCCTTTGACCAAAATAACATCATTAGAACGGATTGTACCGTGTAGTCTGTTGATCACGTCTTGGTGATTGCGGCAATGACAAATTGTCATACCGGAAAATCTATTGCGCTTGGCCCCCTGAGAAACCCAGTACGATAGATCTCCCAATGTCATCAACATATCAATATTGGAAGCTGCAATCTTTCTTCCGATGTCAAAATGAAGTTTTTGCGATTGCTTTCCCAGTTCGAGCATATCCGCACAAATCAATATCTTGCGCTTACCGGTATATTCAGACAAAGAATCGATTGCGCTGCTTAACGATAAAGGATTAGAATTATAGGTGTCGTCGATTATTTTAATGCCATTGATTGTTCTAGGGATACCGCGTCCCACAGGAAAATTGAATCTCTCCAAAGCTTCTCTAATAGTCTTGTAGCTTACGTTGCATATCCTTGCGCAGGCTACTGCAGCGAGGCAATTGTATATGTTGTGACGAGCGAACGAACGGATTCTTATCCAGGTTTTCTGATTCAATAAAAATTTTATGTAGGCACCCTGTTTGATTACGTTACTTACCTGAAAACTACAGCCATCCCTCAATCCGAATGTGTACTGGGAAGGCCCATTTTTCGATTGGCGCTTGATTCTACGTAGATACGTATCGTCATAATTAAAGAGTATCGCACCGCTTCTTTTCAAACCCTTGAATAAATCGAGCTTTTCTCTGTAGACTCCTTCAAAATCTTTCAAAAACTCAATATGAGAAAGCCCTATATTGATTAGTATTCCGATATCCGGGGAAGCGACATCAACGAGCCTTTTTATCTCCCCTGGATGATTTGTGCCGAGTTCTACAACTGCTATATCGTGTTTTCTGCGTAACTTCAACAAGGTCAAGGGAACCCCGACTTGATTGTTTTCATTGCCTTTCGTCTTAAGAACATTGTATTTTTTACTGAGGATACAAGCAAGCATGTCCTTAGCAGTGGTTTTGCCGCTGCTGCCGGTTATCGCGATTACCTTTGGATTCAACTTTCTGCGGTGAAAATTGGCTATATCACCCAGAGCAATGAGTGTATTTTTTACTTTGATAACGACAAAATCATTCGGGAACGTATGCTTGATTGATTGCTCGACAATTATACCCGAGGCAGATTTTTTTAAAGCTGCATCAACAAACTCTTGCCCTTTAAAATTTCTTCCTTTTAAAGTAATGAATAATTCGCCAGCCTTTAGGGTTCTCGTATCAGTAGAAATGCCTCTTATCTTTGTTGAACTATTTCCCTGAGGGAGTTGACCCTTCGTTGCCCTTAGTATTTCTTTGACGGTAAACATCTCAGTATGCGCTTCGCCTCTTTTCTGTCATCAAAGGCCATAACCTTTGATTTTAAAATCTGTTTTGTTTCGTGTCCCTTGCCGGCAATTAAGACAACATCTGTTTCTCTGGCAAGTGAGAGTGCTTTTTCTATCGCTTTAGACCTATCGAATATAACGTGATAATTATTCGCGGTGACGCCTTTCTTAATGTCGCAAACGATATCTCGGGGATTTTCGCTGCGCGGATTATCATTGGTGATAATCACCGAATCGGCAAGCTGTGTTGCGATCCTGCCCATCTTAGGCCGCTTTGTCTTATCGCGGTCACCGCCGCAGCCGAAGACTAAAATTATTTTTCTCTTATCGATTGCCCTGAGGCTGCGTAATACATTTTCTAACGCATCATCGGTATGCGCATAATCAACCAGTACCCTAAATGCTTGTCCGCAGTCTACACTTTCTAACCTGCCGGGAGTTCCCCTAAACCTATAGAGCGCTTCTTGTATTATGTCAAAATCAATTGCCTCACGCAAACACAAACTTACTGCAGCTAAAATATTGTACACGTTATGGAATCCTATTAATCTCGTTCTTATCGGTAACATGCCCTCAGGAGTTTGAATGCACAGATTGGTTCCTGAGTAGGTTATTTCTATGTCTTGTGCGCTCACATCACTTTCTTTGGATAGCCCGTAACTAATAATCTTTGCCGGTGTTAATCTAATCAATCTTTTGGCAAATGGATCATCCCGATTAACAACAGCGATTGATTTTTTGCTTAAGTTTCTAAATAGCTTTGCCTTGGCAGAAAAATATCTATCTATGGTCTGGTGGTAATCAAGATGGTCCCTGGTCAAATTTGTAAATATAGCGGCATAAAAATTGATATCGTTGACCCTATTTTGATCTAATGCGTGAGAAGACACCTCCATCAAACAATAGTCGGTTTTACTCTTAACCATTGATGCCAACATTGATTGAACCTGCACCGGCCCGGGGGTAGTGTTAATCGATGGTTTCTTTGCATGCTTGAATCTATAATTAATGGTACCGATGAGCCCTGTGTTAAAACCTGCGCTGCTTAAAATTTCCTCCAATATATATGATACCGTTGTTTTTCCGTTGGTACCGGTGATACCGATTGCCTTTAGATTATCAGAAGGATGTTGGAAAATCTTAGCTGATAATTCCGAGAGGGTCTTGCGCGGATTGGGGGTATCAATAAACAACACCCCATCGAGAACTTTGATTTTTTTGTGATTGTTTTTACTCTTGCGGATAACCACGCGTGCGCCCTTTTTAATGGCCTGCGGGATAAATGCGCGTGCGTCTAATATGGCTCCCTCAATTGCTACGAATATATAATTCTTGGATACCGTGCGAGAGTCACAGCTAATACCTTGTATTGCAAGATTAAGTAATTTCCCATCAAGCTTGGCTTTAAATTCTGGAAAAAGTTGTTTAACGTTCATGGGGTACATTTTCTAAATAGCGTAACGTATCGATAGCGATACGTTGAAACACAGGCCCTGAGGTTGTTCCTCCGAAATGATTCGGTTTCGGTTCGTCAAACATTACGGCCATTGCGATAACCGGGCCTTCTTCATTATAAATATAACCAATAAAACTTGCTCTGAATTTACTATGTGAATACGTGCCTGCCTCAACCTTTTGAGCAGTGCCTGTTTTACCCGCCATAAGAACATCCTTGATCTTACTCCACCTGCCGGTACCTCGCTCTACCACACCGGTTAGAATACTCTGCATCCTCAGTGCTGTCTCTTCTGAAATCACCTGTCGAATCTCTACGGGAGAAAATTCTTTTATGAGCACTCCCTTTTTGTCTTTTATAGATTTGACGATAAATGGCTTCATGTAAACACCCTTATTGGCGATGCTGGAAATGGCGCTGACTAATTGCAAGACAGTCACGGTCACTTCCTGGCCCATGGGAATTGCAGAAATTGAAGTCTTAGACCATCGCTTAGGATGTTTAATTACGCCATTGACCTCTCCGGGTAGATCAATGCCGGTAAGCGAGCCGAATCCAAACCGCTGCATATACTTAAAAATAAGCTCCGGGCCGACAATCTGCGCGACTTTGCAGACACCGATATTGCTCGAAAGTTCGATAACCTCCCGAAAGGTCAGTGTTGCGTGAGGTCGGTGATCGTGTAAGATATGATTCGCAACGCGGTACTCACCATTCTCGCAAAAAAACGTATCTTCCTCCGTGACTTTTCCTTCTTCCAACGCAGTAGAAGCAGTCACAATCTTAAAAACAGATCCCGGTTCAAAAAAGTCTGTAATGGCCCGGTTGCGCCTGAATTCTCTGGCCGTTTTTTGCGGATTGTTTGGGTTAAACGTAGGCTGATTTGCCATAGCCAGGATTTCTCCTGTCTTAGGATTGAGCATCACAATGCTGGCAGCGATTGCATTGTATTTCTCCATCCCTGCCTTGAGTTCTCTCTCGACAATAAACTGTATATTTTCATCGATAGTCAATATTAAATCATATCCGTCTTTTGGCGGGACAAATTCATTTTCCAAAAGCAATCCCTGCTGCTTAGCATCCCTTAAAATAAAAGACCATCCCTTTTTACCTTTGAGATAGTCATCATAATGTAGCTCCAGACCCTCTAGGCCATAATGATCTAATCCGGTAAAACCCAACGCATGGGCAGAAAGAGTGCTATTAGGATAATAGCGGCTGCCTTCTTGCCGAAAGCCTAAACCTTTTAATTGCAAACTTTCTACTTTTTTATATTCCTGCTCGGATAGATTTCTCTTGAGCCAAATAAAAGCTTTTTTTCGATTGAGCCGATCTTCTAAAAATGACTTCTCTAAACCTAAAATGGACGATAGTGTATTGGCAACCTCCTGCTTATCCTCAATCTCGTAGGGCACCGCATACAATGAATGCGTAGGAATATTTAATGCCAGCGGCCGCAGGTTTCTATCGTAGATATTTCCCCTTTCGGGTTTTAACTCGAGAAAAAGGTTATGCTGTTTTTGAGCAAGGCTGGCTAAAAAATCTGATCGGAAGCATTGGATAAGGAAGAGTTTTACAAAAAGAATAATAAGTGAACATAAAAAGAAAGTTAAAACCGCCTGGAATCGGAGGTCGAATTTTTTGATATACACAATGAGTTATTATTTAGTTTTTTCGGTAGCTTCAGCCTGAGACTTAAGACTAAACAGCCTGGCAACGAAGCTTGGTTTTCTATTATTCGCTGTTGCGGCCTGTAAACTGAATGTCTCTTCTGAACGGATAGGCATTCTCAACTCTACCAACTGAGTTCTTTCGATAAAGCTTAACTCTGGCTTCTTACAGATGAGAAATTCGCCTACGTTGTCCGCAGATTCTAAGGTATGAATATTATACATCAACATATTCTTATCATCAAGCAACTTATTTAAAACATTGTCTTCTTCTTTGCAGGCATAGGCGAGTTTGAGGATTTCAACCTGCACTTGCACAAACACTAAAGAAAGCAGGGTAACACAGATAAGAACGCAAAAAAATCTCTTTAGTTTCATATTATAACCTCTCTGCAGCCCTCAGCTTTGCACTTCGGGAGCGCACATTAGTATGCATCTCTTCCTGAGTTGGTCGCAAGGGCTTCTTGGTAATAATGCGCAGTTCCTTTTCTTTTGCGCAAGCGCGAAACTTTTCTTTTACTATCCTATCTTCAAGTGAATGAAACGAAATCACTACGATACGAGCGGAATCTTTGAGAAGACCCACTCCTTTCTCTAATGCCAATTCCAAGGCTTCTAATTCTCTGTTAACGGCAATCCGAAAGGCCATGAAGGTTCTAGTGGCCGGATGAATTCTCTGCAACCCACTACCGCGGGGAATTGCCTTCATTACCACATTGGAAAGCTGTTTGGTAGTCGATATGGGGTTAGCGTTTCTTTCCCTGATCAGGAATTTTGCAATGCGGGTATGCCACCGCTCCTGACCGAAGGTCTTTAATATCCCCGAGAGTTCATTTTCGGATAACGAATTAATAAGGTCGTAGGCGGAGATATAGCTTTCTCTATCCATGCGCATATCCAGCGGGCCCTCTCGCATAAAACTAAAACCCCTCTCGGCATTTTCGAGCTGATAACTCGAGATACCTAAATCGAACAAGACACCATCTACGTGCTGGATACTTTTATTTGCCAACACCGTATCAATATCCCGAAAGTCAGCTTTTATTAATTCGTACGCTCCCTTGTAATCGTGCAATCGCTCCTGGGCAATTTCCAATGAATCTTCATCCCGGTCGATGCCGATGAACTTACCCTTAGGTCCAATAATTTCTAAAATCTCCTGGGCATGGCCGCCGGTTCCTACCGTGCAATCGAGAACCGTAGCATTGGCTTTAAGATTCAAATGCTCGATTGCCTCTTTGAACATCACTGGTTTATGTGTCACTGTCTTAATCAATTAATTTCTCCGCTATGTCTTCAAAAGAATCTTTCGACGTTGCGTAGAAGTCTTCCCATTTTTTCTGGCTCCAAATCTCAATGCGGTTTGAGACGCCGATAATTATTACCTCTCGTTTAATCGTGGCAAAATCTTTCAAATACTGCGGGACAAGAATCCTCCCCTGTCCGTCCGGGGCAATCTCTACCGCGCCAGAAAAATAGAGTCGATTAAATTTCCTCGACTCTTGCTTAGTAAACGATATAGATTTAAACCTCTGTTCTTGTGTCTTCCACTCATCTTCCCCGAACATAAACAGACATGTATCTAAGCCACGCGTAATATAAAACTTCTCTACAAAGCCCGCTTTAGCAACCTCGCGAAACTTAGAAGGAAGTATAAGGCGCCCTTTCCTATCAATAGTATGTCGGTATTCACCGTAAAACATAGTAATTTTAGGTTAAACCACTTTCCTCCACTTTACGCCACTTTGTATGTTTACTATACCCAATTCAAACGGGCTTGTCAAGGACAAAATTACCCTATTTTTATGCAACACAACAGATTGTGTCAAAATTAGTCGTAAAAACTATATATGGTATAAAGGACGGTGGGGTAACGTGGAGGCTTTTTTAAAGTTTTGAATTACGCAGGAGTGCTAGGGCAACTTTTTCATCTTTTTGTATCTGTTTGGCGAGTGCAGCTGAGGAAGAGAATCTTTTTTCATTTCTTATTTTTTTCATAAACTCTATTTCGATATAGGCATTGTAGAGATTGCGCTTAAGATTAAAAATATATACTTCGGTAGTAACGTGTGGTTTTTTCTGTCGAAACGAAGGCCGAATCCCAATATTAGCTATACCATAATAGGTTTTATTGCTTACGATAATCCGAACAAGGTACACGCCTCGAGGAGGCACTACCTCTGATCCGCAATCGATATTTGCAGTTGGGAACCCTAGTCTTCTGCCTCTCTTATTTCCTCCCACAACTTTACCTAAGAGGCTCACGGGCCGAGAAAGAAAAAGCTCAGCCTTTTGAAGATCTCCTTGTTGAATACACTTTCGAATAAGCGTGCTACTTACAATGCGGCCTGCGACGGATATAGGCTTTACCACCGTTACCTTAAAACTATATTTCTTTGCGAAATGCTTAAGCAGGGCGATATCCCCGTGCTTATTCTTACCGAAACTAAAATCACTGCCCACATAGATTTCTTCGGGCTTTATCTTTTTTGCAATTATCTCTTCGATAAAATCCGAGGCGTTCATGCTGGAAAAATGCTCGGTGAATTGCTGCAGCAAGCACACATCCACGCCCAATGACTCGATAAGCTTCGTACGGTGTTTTAAAGAAATCAAGAGCGGCAAGTACGCGCGGGGTTTAAGGACATGATATGGATGCGGATAAAACGTAAGCACCAAGCTTACGCCTTTTCTTAATCTGGCTTTTTTGACTACCTTTTGTATAAGATGGATATGCCCCCGGTGCACCCCATCAAAAATACCGATAGTAAGAATTCGCCTTTCACAGGCGTGCCTAATCTTTCCAGCTGCGGATATGACTTTCATTGACTTGATCGAGTTGGACTGCATCGCGTATAGTAAAGGGGCCTAAGCCTATCCTTCGTATTCTAGAAATAAAACCCCCGACTCCTAATGAGTCACCAATGTCTTCTCCTAGTTTACGGATGTAGGTGCCTTTGGAACAACGTGCAGAGAAATCTGCCTCGGGAGTAGCAAACTTTAAAATATGCAATTCGTAGATCGTTATCTTGCGCGGTGTCCGCCTAACGCTGAGTCCCCTGCGTGCAAGTTTATATAATCGGTTGCCTTTATGTTTGATAGCCGAGACCATCGGGGGAACCTGCTCGATCTCGCCAACAAAGCGCGATGCTGCCTCTCGCACTTGATGCTCATTAATGTGTTGGTAGGGATATTCTTTCATCACTTTTCCTTGGATGTCACCGGTTGTGGTAGTCTTGCCGAGGGTGAGCGTGGCTTCATAGGTTTTGTCAAAATTGACAAAGCGAGAAAATAATTTCGTTGCCTTTCCGACAAGAAGCACCAAGATGCCGGTAGCAATCGGGTCGAGCGTGCCTGCGTGTCCGATTTTTCTCATGTGCAATTTCCGGCGCACGCAATCAACCACATCGTGAGATGTTATGCCGCTTGGTTTATCAATGATTAAAATCCCTTCCATCTGCTTCATTTCTCCCGCACCAATTGCTGTAATTCTGAAACAACCTGTTTTCGAGTGCTTGCTAAATCTTTTTCAAGAAAACATCCGCTTGCGCGCGCATGCCCTCCCCCGCCAAAGCGAACTGCAAACGCACCGACATTAACTCTTGATTGAGACCGAAGGTTTATTTTTGTTGCCTTCTTTCCTCTTTCCCGAAAGATAATCGCCACTTCAACTCCCTCAATCGAACGAAGAAAACCAAAGATAATATCTGAAAATTCCTTTTTTATATCATGATACCCTGTATTCCGGCTCAGCTCAACCCATGCGATCTTTTTCGATGAATCCACTTTAATCGAAGCGAGAATCGAAGCAAGCAATTGAGTTTCTTTCAGGGAGAAATGTTGGTATAAATGGCGGTAAATATCGTATACGTTAATCTTGTGTTTTAAAAGTTCTGATGCAATCGCGTGCGTTTTGCTCGAAGTATTAGAATATCTAAAGAAACCTGTGTCAGTTGCAATTCCGGTATACAAGGCTATTGCCGCCTCTTTCTTAATGGGTTTTCTCAATGCCTTGTATAGCCAATAGACCATCTCTGATGCAGACGAAGCCTTTGTGTCTATCCAATTGGTGTCGCCGAATTTTTCATTGCTTATATGATGATCAATATTGATAAGGGGTGTTGTATCACTAATGAATTTCTGGATTCTTCCTATGCGGCGTATGTCAGAGCAATCGATAACGATTGCCGCATCAAAGGCAGGCGCTCCTCTTTTACTTCGTATCATGTGTTTTCCTGGAAGAAAATTATACGCCTTTGGGGTAAGATCATTATTCATAATAGAGACCGTTTTCCCGAGGCTCTTTAAAAGATACGCCAAGGCGATCTCTGAACCCAACGCATCACCTTCTAAATCAACGTGGGCGCTGATTATAAACCGTTTATGTCTCTGAAGTGCCCGGATTATCCTTTTTACGCTCATTTTCTATTTTCTCCAATTCTTGTGAAATATGAATACCGTAGGCAGTGGAGGTATCAAGCAAAAATATCATCTCGGGAACACGGCGCAGCTTCACTGACTTACTTAATAACTTACGCATATACCCCGATGCGCTCTTAAGACCATCCTGTGCATCCTGTTCTTTTTTAGCATTCCCTAAGACGCTAAAATACACCCTCGCATACCGAAGATCTTTTGTTATTTCTACGTGATTAATCGTAACAAATTCCAGGCGGGGGTCTTTTAGCTCGTCTAATATAATCGTGCTAATCAACCTTTTGAATGCCTCATTTAATCTTTCAATACGTCCCATCGTTACAGCATCTCCATTTCATAATTATTCAATTCAATATGATTGAATTTTTCTATGTATCCCACAATGTGGGCAAAGGCCTTATCGATATTAGCGCGCTTTCCATCTACTTTGACAATCGCAATCACTGCCCTCTGCCATTTATCAAGCCCGTCGATTTCGGCAAGTGAAATATTAAAATTATTTCTCAAGCGGTCCTTTAAGCTGCGCAGGACCTGCCTTTTATCCTTTAACGATTGACTTGATGGGATAATGAGTTCAACCGTCAATAGACCGATTGTCATCTTATTTTTTTAATAAGCACTTTAGCTAAACGGATCTCGTCTTCTTTGGAAATCAATTCTCCGTCAATCTTCTTGTAAAGAATCTCGTTGAGTATTTTTTCAAAGTGTTTTCCCGGTTTTGCACCGAGCGCCTTTAAATCATCTCCGGTAATCTCAATCACGGTACCTTTATGAATAGTTAAGAATTCATCGATTCGCTTCTTAATCTTCTCATCAAAAGTCTTTGCGCGTATAAAAAGCATTACCTCATAGCTAAGCGACTCCAACTCCTTATACACTCTGCTAGGCGCAATACCTTCTTGCAGCAACGTCCTAAATAACTCTCTACAATCTACCCCCCGATACGAAAAGATGCGTTTCTTTTCACCGTCTTTGAGTTGAAACTTTTCTACAATTTCTCTCACTTCTTTTTCCGCTAATACATCCAAGAGCCCCAAAAAGTAGATAAGCCACGTATCTAACGTTCTTTTATTAGAGAGTTTCTCATTAAACCATACCACATTCTGCTCAATACTCTCAAACAGCTTCGTTGCTGAAGCGGCAAACTTCAAGCCTGGATGCAGAAATTGTAAGGTATAATGACTCATCGCTTGCATATACTTTTTTGTATTAGGTTCTTTAAGGATATACTGCAGTTCCCGCCATATCCGCGTAGGGCTGATGGTAGTAAATACATCACTCTTAACTGCAGCTCGTATCAATCTATCGGTATGATCTTCAATAGGGAAATCAAATCGCGTTGCAAAACGCACTGCACGCAAGATACGCGTGGGATCGTCAATAAAACTTCCATCGTGCAAGACTCGTATGAGCTTATTGTTGATATCATCTGCTCCCCCGCAATGATCCACCAGTGCGCCAAAAGCCTCTTTATTAATCTTCATAGCGAGTGCATTAATAGTAAAGTCTCGGCGCTGCAGGTCATCTTTAATCGTTCCCGGTCCTACTACAGGCAACGCGCCAGGTTGAGGATACGCCTCTTTTCGAGCGGTAGCAAAATCAATCTTACTATTATCCGACAACGTAATAGTAGCAGTACCAAACCGCTCGTGCCTTAGAAGTTGTCCCTTTAATGCCTCGGTAATACTCTGGGCGAATGCAATTGCATCTTTCTCAATAACAATATCAACATCGAAATTATCTCTCTTTAAAAATAGGTCCCTTACAATACCACCAACGATATAAGCCTGCACCTTTTGCTCATCGGCAAGCGTGCCGATCTGCTGTAGGAGGTCTCGTGTCTTTTCCGGTAATGAATTAATTAGTTCAGTGCTCATGGCTATGGTCGTGGGTGAAATTTCCTATGAATCTCTTTTAAACGATCTTTGTTGATGTGGGTATAAATCTGCGTAGTGGAAATATTCGAATGTCCCAACATCTCTTGGACGGCGCGTAAATCCGCGCCCCGCTCTAATAAGTGCGTTGCAAACGAATGCCGTATGGTATGTGGCTTTATCTGTTTTTTAACCTTGGCGATTTTCGCGTACTTTTTGATCATTTTCCAGATACTTTGGCGGCTGATCTTTTTTCCCGATCGATTTAAAAATACAGATTTCGTTGGCTGCTTTGATAATTTTGGCCGTGATTTTTCCAAATACCGCTGCAGGGCAAGGACTGCGCTTTTTCCTACAGGGATAATCCTTTCTTTCTGTCCTTTACCGATGCAACGGATAAATCCGATCTCAAGGTTTACATCGTCAAGTTTTGTGTTCACCACCTCGGAAACACGCATGCCTGTGGCATACATTAATTCTACGAGTGCTTTATCCCGAATTGAAGCAGTATCGCGCGGATACACAGATTTTATAATCGACTCTATCTCGTCTCTGGAAAGCACCTCGGGAATTCTTTTCCATAATCGCGGTGAATCAATCAGGCTTGTCCGGTCTTCCTTGATAAATCCCTCGCGTGCCAAAAAGCGGTGAAATACTTTTATCGCCACTAAATTTCTGCTGATTGAATTCATCGAAAGACCCTTATCTTTCTGTGTAAACATAAAACTGCTTACTTCTTCCCGTGTGATACGGTTAGGATCACTTATATTTTTCCGTTTTAGGTATTTAATATATTTTTTCAAATCCCTGCGGTAGGCCTCCAGGGTATTCTTCGCCAGCCCCCTCTCGACCGATAGGTAATTCAAAAAGTCATCTATGAGCTCTTTCATAATTTTACAAAAAAGGATTAATCTTTTTCTCCCTGCCTACGGTAGTGCTTGGCCCGTGGCCAGGCAACACCTTTGTGTCATCGTCATACGCGAGTAATTTCTGCAATGAGGCTCTGAGCTGTTCGTCTGAGGCATCGGGCAAATCGGTCCTGCCTACGCCTCCTGCAAACAGGGTATCACCGGTAAAAAGCATCTTATCGACATAGAGCGAGATACCACCGGGAGTATGTCCGGGGGTATGAATCACCTCAAGGTTAATATCATCAATCGTAATCGTATCCCTATCCTCAAGTGGCTTAATCTCTAAATCAAACTGTTTTGTAATCCCAAAAAATGCAGAAAGATTTTTTTCCGGATCCTCGAGAAACTCCGCATCGAGCTTATGAATATACACCGGAAGCCGAAACCTATCCAACGCACCGATATGGTCATAATGACCGTGGGTAATAATAATACATAGCGGGCTTAACCCGTGTTTTTTCAAAGATTCCTGAATCTTTTGATAGTCAGCGCCGGGATCGATAATCACGGCTCGATGAGAAATCTCAGAGCCGACAACATAGCAATTGACCTGCATCTCGCCCACATGAAGCGTATCAACTATCATCTGTTTTCCTTACAATAAACTCGCCGATTATTTGATAAGAAAAGTTTAATTTTATTTCTTTTCTAATGCGATCTAACGTATCCGCGTATTGGATCATATGGACCGAACGCATCCCGTCATTGTCTATCGTATCTCGCAGCGCTACCATTGCATCAATGTGCACTTGGATCTCTTTCCTCTTCTGTGTCGTAAGCAAACCTTTCATTTGTTCTAGATTTAAAAGAATTCCTTCAAAACAATACCCTAGCCTCTTACGATTCCCCTCAGGTGTCAGAGAAAGCATTAGCTCATTGTGCCAGGCTTTATAGATCAGGTAGTGGGTCTTATATCTTACTTCTGGATCCTCAGACCCTATGGGATACTCTTCGGGAATCAGCACAACGTCTTCGGTCTTCTTTTTCTTGCCTTTGGGCTTACGCGTAAATTTTTTCTTGAGCGCTGCGCAGCCAACGCATTCTAATCCAATGCATGCGATTATAAAAAACGCTATGAGCTTCTCTGTCTTTGTGTGCATATAAACCTCCTGTAGAATCTACTTAAGAATCAATTTCTTAAATTCCTGCTCGTGTATGATAGCAACGCCTAGGCCCTTTGCCTTCTCGAATTTTGAGCCTGGGTTTTCTCCCACAACTACAAAATCAGTCTTTTTGCTTACGCTCGATGAATAGGTAGCACCTAAAGCCTGTACCTTCTTTTCTGCTTCCTCCCGGGAAAAACCAGAAAGTTCACCGGTAAAGACAAATGTCTTGCCTTCAATCAAACTCGCTTTCACCTGTATAGCTGCTTCGCTTGTATTTATTCCCAAATCCTTTATTTTTTTCATCAACGCTTTGATTTCCCGGTGGCTAAAATATTCTACCAGGGATTCCGCCATAGTTGGACCAATATCGGGAATGCGCTCAAACTCTTCCTGCGTTGCCTGCATTATTGTATCTAACGATCTAAAGCGCTGCGCTAGCACAAACGCTGCCTTTTCTCCCACGTGACGAATCCCAAATGCAAATAACAATCGTGAGAGCGGACGCTTCTTACTTACCTGAATCGCAGCAAGTAAGTTTTCTGCTTTTTTATCTTTAAATAATTCGAGCTTCAACAAATCTGTTTTTTTTAATTGATAAATTTCTGAGAAGTCTTTTACCATTTTTTCTTCCACGAGCTGTTTAACTACTGATTCTCCTAATCCCTCAATATCCATTGCACCCCGAGACGCAAAGTGCAAAAGGCACTTTTGAGCCTGCGGTGGACATGAAGGATTAATACAGTAATAGGCGACTTCTTCTTGGTTCTCTTTTTCAATTTTACCATTGCATTCCGGACATTGTGAAGGAATCTTGAATTTTTTCTCTTTGCCTGTGCGCACCGATTCTACAACCTTAATAACCTTTGGAATAACCTCGCCTGCGCGCTCTATTACTATTCTATCTCCAATCTTAATGCCCAAACGGTCTATCTCATCAAAATTATGCAGGGTTGAACGAGAAATGGTTACTCCGCCACATTCAACCGGTTGTAATTCAGCGACAGGAGTCAGTACGCCTGTGCGGCCGATCTGAACAGTAATATCATTGACCTTTGTGGTAGCTTGATGTGCAGGAAATTTATAACAGATGGCCCAGCGCGGGCTTTTTAATGTGGCACCCAATCTCTTCTGCTGGGTGAATGAATTAACTTTTATTACCACCCCATCAATTTCAAATCGTACCTTATCCCTCTTAGTCTGCCACTCTTTACAATATGCAATAACTTCATCAATGGTTTTGCACAATGTATTATACGGGCTAACCCTCAATCTCCACTCTTTGCATAATTCAAAGTATCTCCACTGAGAATCGCACTTTTCTAAGCCCTCTACAGTTCCAGCTGAATGGATATAACACTGCAACCTCCGCTGGGCTGTCAAAGACGGATCAAGCAGCTTTAGCGAACCGCTGGTGGCGTTGCGCGGATTGGCAAAGGTCATATCAGAATTATTTGCGCGCTCTTTATTCAGCTGTTGGAAATTCTTGCTATCCATATAAATTTCTCCGCGCGCCTCCAGGAAATCCGGAATGTTGTTTCCCGTAAGCCCCAGCGGAACAGAGCGAATTGTCTTGATATTGAGGGTTACATCTTCTCCGGTTGCGCCGTCTCCGCGCGTAGCACCTAAAGCGAATTTTCCTTTCTTATACGTGATGGAAGCGCTGACCCCGTCTATCTTAAGCTCAGCAACGTATTCGATTTTTTCCTGCGGTAGTAACTTTTCAATGCGCGCCTGCCACTCTTGTATCTCCTCAATAGAATAGGTATTGTCTAACGAGAGCATCTTAGCTTTATGCTTGACGGTTTTAAAACCCTGCTGCGGCTGGCCGCTTACTCTCTGCGTAGGTGAATCAGACGTAACAAGCTTAGGAAATTCCTCTTCTAAGTCTTTGAGCTTACGCATCACGTCATCGTAATGTTTATCAGAAATCTCCGGCTGACTCAACACATAATAGCGCCAGTCGTGATGATTGATCTCTGCGCGTAGCTTTTTAATCTGTTTTTTTGCCTCGGCCTCGTTCACTAAATACCTTTGGTTAACCGATGAGCTAAAAATGCCGGAAGCCCTGCTTGGGTTATCTGCTCTTGAGTTTTTTCCACGTTATATTCGACTCTTTTTATAGTCACTTCTCTGTTGGTACTATCATAGATACAATAACTCGCCCGGGGATCACCGTCGCGCGGTTGACCAACACTTCCAACATTGACGATATATTTTCTTTCTTTAACAAGAGCAGTCTGTTGCTCTTTAGATAAATCAATGGCACCGTCTTTTTGAGCAAAGATTCCGGGAACGTGTGAATGACCGATAAAACAAACATCTTTTTTGAGCAGCTCAAAGGTATCCTGGGCATTAACAAAATCAATCATGTAATAAAACTCTTCCGGCTGATTGAGCGTGCCATGCACCAAAGTGTAGTCATCTTGTTCAAAAGTAAGATCCAATGAATCTAAGAAATTTCTGCTTTCTTCAGTGAGGATACTCATTGTCCATAGGGCTGCGTGTTTTGCCACAGGATTAAAATAAGAGATATCCCTTTTGTCAATCACTGCCCAGTCGTGGTTTCCCGCAACAACAGCAGCATTGATTTCTTTGATCTTTTTAATACATTCATTGGGCTTGGCTGCGTAACCGACTACATCCCCAATGCAAAGAAACCGGTCGATGTTCTCTTTTGCGTAGGCATCTAAAACAACACTAAGCGCCTCTAGATTACTGTGCACATCTGCAAAAATTCCGTATCGCATTATACTGTGTTTAAAACTTTAAGCCAAAATCTTTGAATTCCCCTGTTGCCTCCATCCAACTAACATTGGCATCTTTTATGTAGCGGCTGAAGTACTGATCGACTTCGGCAAGCAAGCGTTGCAAGGTGTCTTCCTCGCCTTCACTAACCAGCTCCACCCTTCCATCAGGTAAGTTTTTAACCCAACCGACAAGTCCTAAACCAATAGCGATCCGCTCCGCGGTAAACCGAAACCCTACTCCCTGGACTCTTCCGGAATAAAAACAGTGAATTCGCTTCATAAAGATATGGTCGGGAAGGTGGGACTTGAACCCACGACCTCAACGTCCCGAACGTTGCGCGCTAGCCACCCGCTACTAAAACATTGTCGGGTGACCACCACTAAACTTCGGCGGTCTCGACCGCCAATGTCTCAGTGGCGGTCAAACTGAGCTTGGTCGGGGAGACTGGACTTGAACCAGCGACCTCTTCGTCCCGAACGTTGCGCGCTAGCCACCCGCCATTAAAACATTGTCGGGTGACCGCCAATGCTTCAGTGGCGGTCAAACTGAGCTTGGTCGGGGAGGTGGGACTTGAACCCACGACCTCAACGTCCCGAACGTTGCGCGCTAGCCAAACTGCGCTACTCCCCGAATGTATTCATTTACTTTAGTAAATTCTTTATGACGTTTCTCCCCTTGCCTGTCTTAAAGAATTTTTCTCTCTTGAATGCTAAAGCCCTATCTTTATATTCTTCAACCCTAACCAATTTCCACGGCCTATAGGCTTTAGTTGATCTATTTTCGCCTCTATTATGTTGCTTTAATCTCGTAGCAACATCTTCAGTAAAGCCGATATATAGACGGTTGCACTTTTTACTCTCTAAAATGTACACATACATCTTATTCTGCCATCCGCCATTAAAGCGCTGGCGGATGACCGCCATGAAGCCGCGGCGGTCAAGACCGCCAAAGCTTCAATGGCGGTCAAACTGCGCTACTCCCCGATATTTATAAAAGGAAACTACTTACTTATCATCCTTATTTAATATTCTTTGTTTAAGTTTAATATTATGATCCGGATCAAACCAACCCAAGCCTCTCCAGAAATATTCGCATAATTTACCCTTCTTTCGATTAGCTACATCGTAAACATAGATAAAGGATTTGTTTCGACATCCAAATAATGAACTCAACAGAGAGCATGGTTTACCTTCAACGTTGATATAGATAACATATTTATAGTCAGGAGACCAAGAAACGGCTTTAATGCTATAGTCTTTTCCGATAGGCTTACTTTTGTCGATTATAATTGTTTCACCAGTTTTAAAATCTTGCAATATCAGCTCGCTCCCGGTCTTTACATCGAGAGACTTTATATCAAAGGAATACTTTCCGTCAATCGATTGTCTATTAGTTTCCATTGACCATAGATCGCGAAGGCTCTGTCGATCGAGATAACGGGGTAAATTTTTTATATGATCAGTTATTTCTTTTAGATCATTTAATTTTAACGCTTTTAGCAGTGCTACCTGTTTTGTTTTCCTGTTATATTCGAATAAATCGAAGAAATCATCTTGTCTGAAATAAAAATATAAGGAATTGCCGTCTTCTGACCAAAAAGAGAACAACTTGGTTTTAAGATATTCTTCACCACTTGTAAACTTACCATAAACGATTTTGTATTTAGGATCTTCAGGGTAGTTAATTTTAGTTTTTTCTTGTGAATTAACATCAAAAATTAGCAACTCATAAAAAGAAGAAGTTGGATGAATAATTGCAATTTTATCCCCTTGAGGCGAAAAGCCTACAAGAGAGGGCTTTCTTTTGCTCAAAGGCATTAACGTTTTGTGTTCTAAGGTATTGGTATTAACAAGGAGCGCTTCTTCTTCAGAGCCTTCGTCTTTCGAAGCTCTTAATAGAATGTATTCACCATTAGGTGAAAAATGGAGAAGATGACGACCAATCCATTGAGATATTACTTGACGCTCCTTGCCATCCAACCGGATACGGTTTAAATGGCCGTGCTTGTCTAAATAATAAATCATTAATTGCGACTTCACCCAAGAAGTGTCTTTATATGCTTCTGGAATCCTTACTGTCTCTGCAAAAGTGAGCGAATTTAACAAAACCACAATAATAAAGCCTATAAATATTTTTGTTTTGATTCGTACACCTCCAAATTGACCCATAACGCATCCCTCTGCCACTGAAATATTGTCGGATGACTTGCCAAAGCTTCAATGGCGGTCAAGCTGCGCTACTCCCCGATTTTATACTTTGGTAGATGACAAAAACTACTTTTTAACTCAACTATCTCGAAATGTTGAACATACAAACTAAAAAGGCATGCTTTTGGAATATTTTCAGAACAGAAACTTACCATCCAAAGCTGAAAAATCAGTTCGATATCCAATAAAACATCTACGTATTGTAACAGATTAGTGTATCACTTTAGGAAGGATTCGTCAATATTTTCGCTTTAGATGGGACTGAATGAATGCAGTGGGTCGATTGCCTTGGCCTATTTAGCCTGCTCTTCCTTTTTCTTCTTTCTTTCCTCAATAATTTTCTTGGTGATTTCGGCAGGGACTTGGCCGTACTTTGCAAACTCCATTGAGCAGTTGGCGCGACCGCTGCTTAAGGAACGGAATGTCGAGGCATACCCAAACATCTCGGCTAAGGGTACCTCGGCATGAATAATCTTTTGATTACCTTTGGCATCGATATTCATAATCTTACCGCGTTTAGAGCAGATGTTACCGACAATGCTGCTTACATATTCCTCGGGGACCACTACCTCTAATTTCATATATGGCTCAAGAAGCACCGGAGAACATTTCTTAAACCCGGCTCTAAAACATTCTCCCGCGCAAATCCTAAATGCAATATCAGAAGAGTCAACCTCGTGGTGCGAACCGTCAACCAGTTTAACGTGCACATCCACTACAGGATATCCTGCAATGACGCCCTTCTCCATTATTGCTTTAATCCCTTTCTGACACGAAGGGATAAAGGAATTAGGGATTACACCTCCCTTTATTCTATCTTCAAACACAAGTCCCGCCCCTTGCTCGGCAGGCAACATCTCAATCACTGTATGTGCATACTGACCTCGTCCACCTGATTGCTTAACATGTTTATACTCCTCAGTAATCGAAGAGGCGACCGTTTCTTTGTAAGCAACTTCAGGATTACCTATCTCCGACTCAACTGCAAACTCGTGTTTCAGACGGTCGGCAATGATCTCAAGGTGTAGCTCTCCCATGCCGGAAAGGATTGTCTCTTTTGTCTCCTGATCGGTAAAGGCCGTAAAGGTTGGATCTTCTTCGGAGAGACGCGCCAAAGCCCTGCCTAACTTATCCTGATCTTTGCGGCTGATCGGCTTAATACTGCAGGAGACTACGGGTGCTGGGAATTCAATCGACTCAAGTATAATCGGATCATCCGCGTCACAGAGCGTATCGCCGGTGACCGTATGGTTTAATCCCACTACCGCGGCAATCTCCCCTACGAAAACATCATCCCGGTTCTTACGCTCGTTTGCGTGCATCTGCACAATTCTTCCTACGCGTTCTTTTTTATCTTTGGTTGCATTATATATATAGGTCCCTGATGACAGCACGCCTGAATACACCCTAACATAGATAAGTTTTCCGATATGCGGGTCGCTCTGTACTTTAAAGGCAAGCGCAGAAAATGGCGCATTGGCATCAGCGCTCCTGGATATTTTTTTCTCCGGATCATCCGGGTCTGTGCCTTCTACCGGAGGAAGATTTAAAGGAGACGGCAAGAACCAGGTCACTGCATCAAGCAGGCTCTGTACGCCTTTATTCTTTAGCGCTGAGCCGCATAAAAGGGGCACTACTTTCATCCCGATAGTACCTTTACGGATTGCTGCAACCAATTCTTCTCTTGTAAGATCTTCCTTGGTATCCAGGTGTTTTTTCATTAAGGCATCGTCGCATTCGCATGCCTTCTCAATCATGGTATGACGGTATTCTTGAGCTTTCTCTTTTAACTCTTCGGGGATATCTTCGACATTAAATTCTTTACCCTGTGATGAATCATCAAAAATAAGGGCCTTCATCTCAAGTAAATCCACAACTCCGCGGAATGCGCTTTCGGCTCCTATCGGGATCTGCAAAGGGATAATATTTGCCTGAAGTTTTTCTTCAATGTCTGAATAGACTTTATAGAAATCCGCTCCCACGCGGTCCATTTTATTGATAAACGCAATCTTTGGAACAATATATTTTTCTGACTGACGCCAGACAGTTTCTGACTGGGCCTCCACACCTCCTACCGCACAAAATACCGCAACAGCACCGTCTAAAACACGAAGGCTGCGTTCTACCTCAACGGTAAAATCAACGTGTCCAGGAGTATCGATTAGATTAATCCGGAAATCCCTCCAATAACAGGTGGTTGCCGCAGAGGTAATGGTAATGCCCCGCTCCTGCTCTTGTTTCATCCAGTCCATTTGCGCTTCGCCATCGTGGACCTCGCCGATCTTGTGAGTTAAGCCGGTGTAGAATAACACCCTTTCGGTCAGCGTAGTCTTTCCGGAATCGATATGCGCCATAATACCGATGTTGCGCACAGATTCTAACTGTTTGTTAATCTCAGAATAATCTTTTGCCGGTACTTTTTTCTCTGGTACTTCCTCTTCTATAACTACATCTTGCCTGATCGGATCGAGAAGCTCCTCTGGAAAGCTCTCTGTGGATGTCTCAACTTGAACAGTTTCTTCGGTGGTTTTTTGTTCTATCTTTTCTTCTGATTCTCCTGAAGATGTTTCCTTGATCGGAGTAAGCAGAGGTCTTTCTTCCTTTACCTCTGGCTGCGGCTCTACGGTAGGCTCAGGGATCTCAACGCCGCCCTGTTGTATCTTTAGAAGTTGATTCTTGAATTTTATCCTCTCGATATCAAGCTCTTTAATCTTTTCTTCTTTTAGTTCAAGCTGGCGCTTATCAATGCTTACCTGGCGCTTGACCTCTTCAAATTGTTCGCTTAACGTATTGTATTCGTCTTTAGAAATCCATTGGCTCTGTTCTTGTTTTCTCTTGATCTCCTCCAGGGTGTTACGCTGGACCCGTACCTCTTCGATGTGTTTTTTTATCTCTTTATTCTTTGCCTCGATCTCACGCTGGAGCGCTAGGATTTCGCGCTCTTTCTTTTTATTCCCTCCTTCTGAAGTCTTTAGTTCTTCTAGGGTATGGCGCATCTCTTGCCCGAGCTTGACATTCTTGGAAAATTCTTTCTCGAGCTTCTTTTCTTTTTCTTTAGCCGTAGCCTGAAGTTTAGGAAGGCTCTTTTTTACAGCATCAATCTCAGCGTGGCTTTTGTCAATCCACTCTTTTCTTCTCTTGAGCTCTTTTTGTAAATCCGCTTCTTTCTGTTTGACTACTTCAGCTTCTCTCTTTGCGCGGCTAGACTCTACCTGTGAACGCTCTAACTCTTGCTGCAGAGTATCTATCTTATTCTCAAGACCGACAATCCGTTGGTCTTCGGAAACTTGCGTTGTTTCCTTGCGCTTTCTTCGCTTTTTTGGTTTTTCAGGAATGGTCAAGACATACGCCACAATGGCAAGCCCGACAACCCCCAATACCGAAATGACAATTATCATTGGTTCTCCCTGCGCAACTATAAAACACCTAACTTACTGCTGTATAAGCTTATACCAGATTATTAATAAAAGTATAGCATACATTATAACAAAATGTCTTGCTTTGGCAAATTAAGATTTGGTAATGTTAACTGATTATTTTACATAGGGTTAGGAGGGCAAAAAGCGAGTAATAGGGAAGGAAACTATTCAAAAGTAACGCCAAAGCCGATCTCTGATTTGGCAACACGCGTATCTTTTACAAATGCCTCTGCAAAGAAAAATCCCGCTTTGGAGAGGAGTTTTTTAGGCTTGATCACAATTTTTAGCTGATCCCCGGGGACAACAGGCTTTAGGAATTTTGCATCGGCTGTTCCTAAATAATAGACAACCTTACTTTTTTCCTGGAGCTTTTTATCGAGATAGAAATAGACGGCTCCCGCCTGCGCCATTGCTTCAACGATCAACACACCGGGCATCACCTTTTGATCAGGAAAATGCCCCTGGAAAAACTGTTCATTGGCAGTGACGTTTTTGATCGCGATCAACGACTCACCATCGATATAGTCAACCACCTTATCAATTAATAAAAACGGATAACGGTGAGGGAGTATTTTTTTAATCTGTTGAATATCTAATGTCATCGTTTATACCTCTTCCTTATAGTAATTTTAGCGCATCGCCAACCCGCCGTCAACCTGAATGACCTGGCCGGTTATATACTGTGCATTCTCGCTTAAGAGAAACGTAACCGCATTGGCAATTTCTCTAGCGGTTCCTAATCGTTTCATGGGAATCGCTTCTATGAGCTTCTCTTGATACTCTTCTTTCAATCCACTGAGCATATCGGTCTGGACATAGCCAGGGGCCACCGCATTTACCCGTACATTGTACCCTGCAACTTCCCGAGCAAGAGCCTTAGTAAAAGCAATGATGCCACCTTTGCTGGCTGAATAATTGGTCTGGCGAGCAGTGCCCACAATGCCGCTTACCGAGGAGATATTGACGATATCTCCTTTCTTCTCTCGTAAAAAAGAAACAATGCAAGAGCGGCTCATATTAAACACCCCGTTGAGATTAGTCTTAATAACATCATCCCAGTCGCCCTGTTCCATCATCATCAAGGCCTTATCCCGGATAATGCCGGCGTTATTAACCAAGATATCTATTGTTTTGAATTTTTCCTTGGTCTTTGCCACAAATTCTTTTGCTGCGTTGAGGTCGCTGACATCAACCGGCGCGCTAAAGACCTTGACGCCTTGTGTCTTTATCTCTTTTTCTAGAGTTGCTGCTAAATCTTTGCTCTGCCGATAGGTAAAAGCTATATGGGCTCCCTCGCCAGCGAGCTGCAGCGCAATAGCCCTACCGATTCCCCGAGTAGCACCGGTTACGATTGCAACTTTTCCCTTAAGCATCATCTTTATATCCTTTCAGGATTAGACAGGTATTGTTTCCGCTGGGGCCAAAAGAGTTAACTAATACGCGATGCACCTTTGCCTTTCTCGATTTATTGGCTACGTAATCTAAATCGCATTCAGGATCTTTTTCTTTATAATTAATCGTAGGCGGAATAAAACCCTTGGCGATTGCGCCTACCGCCGCAGCTGCCTGCAAAATACCTGAAGCGCTAAAACACTCCCCAGTCATTGATTTAATTGAGCTAACCGGGATCTTTTTCGCAACTTTGCCAAAGACCTCTTTTATCGCCTCGGTCTCGATGCGGTCTGCTTTCACGGTAGAATTCGCATTCGCACAGATGTAATCAATATCGCTTGGCTCAAGACCTGTCTCATGCAAAACCATACGTATTGCCCGCTTTATCCCCTCGCCGCGAGGATTATATTTGTTTATCCGATACGGATCAAACGCAGATGCGAACCCTTCTATCTCAGCGTAGATTGTAGCGCCGCGTTCTTTAGCTGACTCTAATGTTTCAAGAATCAAAAAGCAACTTGCCTCTCCCAAGACAATCCCGTTTCTCCTCTTATCAAACGGACAGGACGCAACCTTGTCTTCATTTTTTGAACCGGAAAGAAATCCTAATTTATAAAATCCTAAAAACGTCTGGATGCAGAGCTCTTCTACGCCTCCGGAAAGAATAATCTTAGCCCTATCTAATTTTAGAAAATCTATTGAATAGCCTAGTGCATCTAAACTTGCAGAAAACCCCGTAGAGATGGTAGTGTTAAACCCTTGAATATGATGCCAGATAGATACCTGGCTTGCCGGAGAGTTAATCACCGTATTAGGAAACATCGCAGGGTTCACATAACGCGGGCCTTCGCGCAATGCCTGCTTATCAAACTCACTAATGCTATAGACGCTTCCTAATGTGGTGCCTAATACCACACCGATATCTTCGGTGTTATCTTCGTCGATGGTAAGCTTAGAATCCTGTATGGCAAGTTTTGCAGCTGAGACGATAAGCTTGGTGCTGCGGTCGAGACTGCGCAGGCCTTTTTGACCCATATAGGTCTTGGCATTAAATTCAGTAATCTCACCTGCGGTTTGCACTTTGAGATGAGAAGCATCAAAGAGGGCCACCGGCTTAAACCCGTCTTTTCCTTTTTCAAGGGCCTGCCAGTAATTATCCTTGCCAATACCGTTTGAGGCAAGCACTCCGATTCCTGTTATAACAATACGTTTTTCTTCCATCAAGGGACTATTATACCACTTTTTAAGTGGTATGCTCTATTCCTTTATTAGCGTAGCGATGTCGAGTCGCTCAGACTCAGGAACCTTCTGGTTAAACGCTGTTACCATATTCTTAAGCCTAATTTTGCCCTCTTCGCTCAAAGGCATTACACTGATATCAAGAATGAAGTCTCTGGTGGCACTAAGCGTTTCTTTTGAGTGTTGAGTTGGCTCTTTTGCGTTATCCATTGTGTAATTGTTGTACGTATTTACCAACCATATCAAGCTCAAGATTGACTTTATCAGAACACACCCGTTTGCCCAGAGTAGTACTTTCAAGCGTATGGGGAATGATGTTTACTGAAAACACATTACCCTGCACCTTTGCAACGGTGAGGCTGATCCCATCGATTGCAACAGAACCCTTAGCCACGATGTTTTTGGAAAATTCTTCAGGCAAAGCTATTTCAAATATGGTAGTGCCGCTTCTTACTGTCTTTTTCCTGATCACCCCAACACAATCGATATGCCCGCTGACCAAATGCCCGCTTAGGCGGTCATTGAGTTTCAGGCTGCGTTCTAGATTAACCTTGTCTTTTAGTTTTGCCTGTTTTAAATTCGTAGTTTCAAGCGTCTCGGCTACAACCTCAAAGCTCAAAACCTGATTATCAATTTTTGTCACGGTTAAACATACACCGTTTACTGCAATGCTATCTCCTACCAAAGTATCTTTGCAGACCTCTTTGGTCTTAATTACAAAGCAGCGTATGCCTTGGTAATTTTTGATCTTTTCAATTGTGCCTAATTCTTCAATTATGCCTGTAAACATTGCCTTGTAATAAAAACTCGTTACCACACTGTTGTATCCGGATATCTTTTAAGCAATGCGCCTTGGCGATGCTTTTAATCCCTGCACCCTCTACAGAGCTGATAGAATCTTTTCCTCCGATAATCTTAGGGGCGATAAAGAACATTGCTTTGTCAACCAAGCCCTCATCGAATAGATTTCCGATAATGGTGCCGCCACCTTCAATAAAAACACTAGTAATCTCCATTTTTGCCAGCTGTCTCATGAGCGCTTTTAGGTTTACCTTTCCATTCTTTACCGGCAACAAAAGCACTGTTGCTCCTTTGCCTTCTAGTTGAGCGACTTTTTGCTTAGGTGCCTTTTTTGTTGAAGCGATAATTACCTTCCCTGAATTCTTAGTAAAAATCCGGGCATTCAGCGATGTGCGCAAACGGGAATCAACAATAACTTTATTTTTTGACTTTAACAAAGGATTATCGTGAATGACTGTGTTAACACCAACCAAAATTGCATCGTAATCGTTTCTTAAACGGTGCGCGAGGTCGCGCGTCTCTTTACTGGTGATCCACTGCGATTGACCGTTCTGTAATGCAATCTTACCGTCTAAACTCTGTGCGACCTTAACGGTTACAAAAGGAATCTTTTTAGTGATAAATTTATTAAATATCATATTAATCTCTTGCGCCTCTTTTGCAAGCACGCCTTGCATTACCTGTATGCCGTTTCTTCTTAAGAGTTTTATTGAGTTACCATTATTAACTGGATTAGGGTCTTTTGTGGCAATCACTACTTTTTTGATACCGCTGGATATAATTGCATCGACACACGGCGGAGTTCTGCCAAAATGCGAACACGGCTCAAGCGTAACATACATCACCGCACCCCGCGCCCTTTTACTTGCTTGTCGCAATGCAAGGATCTCTGCGTGCGGCCCGCCGGCACTGTGGTGATAGCCCCTGCCGAGGATTCGATCGTCTTTTACGATTAAGGCCCCAACCATCGGGTTGGGGCTCGTTTTACCTTTTGCTTTGAGTGCCAAATCAATGGCTTTTCTCATGAAGTGTTTGTGCTTTGACATTTTTCTTGTTTCAATGCCTCCACCAGCGAATAGGGAATTTTTATTCTGCCGATACGCGCCTGTTCTTTGGCTAAACCGTGATCGTCAGAACCACCGGTAACTAATAAATTGTACTTTTCTGCAAGCTGTTTATAGGAATGGGTTAGATTCTTGGAATAGCTCGGATAGTATATCTCTAATCCTTTAAGCCCCGCATCAGTTAAGGAAGAAACAAACCCCTCCGGCTCAGGACAGACATGCGGATGGGCCAGCACAGCAACACCACCTGCGCTTCTTATTGCTTCAATAACTTCCGATGGCGTCAATTTAAACTTGCTGACATAGGCAGGGCATTTTTCTCCGATGTATTTATAAAACGCTTCTGGCACAGAGTAGACCCACCCTTTCTGCTGCAGCATCATTGCTAAGTGCACTCTGCCTACCGCACCCTTACCTGCGAACTCAAGCACCTCTTCAGCTTCAAGGTTATCAATTCCTAACTCGGTAAGCTTTTCTACCATCGTATAGATACGCTTGACTCGTAATTCCTGCAACTCTCCTAACTTCTTAAGAAACGCTGCATTTTCAATATCAACAAAATAACCCAACAGATGAATCTCCCGTTCGTCTATCTCGCTGGTCATCTCAATGCCGGGGATTATCTCTAAGCCTGTGTTTTGGGCTGCCTTGATTACCGGCAATACCCCCTCAACCGTATCGTGATCAGTGATGCTAATAGCATCTAGTCCGGCTGCTACCGCACGCTTGACTACATCATCGGGTAAAGAGGTGCTGTCGGAAAAATTAGTATGGATATGTAAATCAGCGCATTTCATTTTTTATCGTCTTTCTTCTCACAGCTAGTGCTTTTTATCTTGTCTATGATTCCGTTGACAAAACGGCCTGAATCATTATCTCCGAATTTCTTAGCTAAGTCCACTGCTTCGTTGATAGATACCTTAGGTGGGATATCATCCAGATATAAGATCTCAAAGGTGGCTATGCGTAAGATGTTTCTATCCACTACCGCCATACGCTTCATCTGCCAATTGGCAGCGCTCTTGGCTATTTCCTTATCTATCTCTTTCAGATGGGCAAACGTACCTTCAACCAGGCGTGTGGCAAATTCCTTTACCGCGCCTTCCTGCGTGCCACTGGTCTGCCAAAACATCTCAAGCGAATCCTTGCAGGAATCGCCGGTGATATCCACCTGATAAAGAATCTTTAAAGCACACTCACGTGCTTTTGTGCGTTTACGCATAGTTTTTCTTTTGTAGATACAATTACTTTTTCAACTGATCCAAGAGATTCACCATCTCAATTGCATTGAGTGCAGCGTCTTTGCCTTTGTTTCCCTCTTTGGTACCTGCTCGCTCTATTGCCTGTTCGATTGTATCAGCAGTAATCACGCCAAAGATTACCGGTACGCCTGTTTGAAGGGAAACCTGTGCAATACCTTTAGCAACTTCTGAAGCGATAAAATCAAAATGCGGTGTTGCGCCTCGAATCACTGCCCCGAGACAGATAATCGCATCAGCAGCTTTTGCTTTTGCCAATTTCATTGCAACCGTAGGAATCTCAAAGGAACCCGGCACCAACACGGTTTGGATTTCGTTTTCTTTTGCTCCGTGACGCACCAAAGTATCCACGCATCCTCCGAGTAGTTCTTTGCTGATAAAATCATTAAAGCGTGAATTAATAATGCAAAACGTCTTTCCCTTTGCGATCAACTGACCTTCTATTGTCTTTACCACGCTATTCACCTCCTCAATGAGTCCGCCATTGTTTCAATGGCGGACGAATTGCCCAGCACTTATTTGCTGCGTTCTATCTTATAACAAATCAGTGCTGGGTAAACTCAGACTTACAACTTACGCCTAGCGACTCTGTCGCTATTCGTAAGTTGTGTCTTCGTTTAATAAATGTCCCAATTTTTCTTTTTTTGTTTTTAGATAGTGCTTATTTTCAGGCGTTGAACCTACCATAAGCGGCATACGCTCAACAACCTTAAGCCCGTATCCATCTAACCCGACAATCTTGCGTGGGTTATTGGTCATAAGCTTAATATGTTTTACGCCTAAATCCACCAGGATCTGCGCGCCGATTCCGTAATCACGCAAATCAGGCGCAAATCCTAAGGCCTCATTGGCCTGGACCGTATCCATCCCTTTATCCTGTAGATTATAAGCGCAGAGCTTGTGTTTTAATCCAATGCCTCTGCCTTCCTGATTCATATAGAGGATTACACCGCGTGATTTTTCACCGATAATCTGCATAGCTTTCTTAAGCTGCAGACCACAATCGCACCTCATTGATCCAAAGACATCACCGGTTAAACACTGCGAATGAACCCTGACTAATACCGGATCTTTTGAGCTGACGTTTCCCATTACCAACGCAATATGAGAAAGCGTATCTATCTCTGATTCGTAGAACATGAGACGGAACTCACCGAATTCAGTAGGGAGTTTTGCATCGGTTACTTTTTTTACAAGCTTTTCAGTCCTGCGACGGTATTCTATTAAATCGGCAATGGTACAGATCTTTAGTTTATGTTTTTTGGCAAATTGCAATAACTCAGGGGTGCGCGCCATTGAACCATCTTCATTCATAATCTCACAAATTACCCCTACGGGAAACACCTTGGCCAAGCGCATCAAATCAATCGCTGCCTCGGTGTGCCCTGCGCGCACTAACACTCCGCCCTTAACCGCCCGTAGCGGAAACACATGACCCGGCCGGGTTAAATCATCGGCTTTAGCCTGTGGGTTAGCCAGAATCTCAATGGTGCGGGCCCGGTCATATGCAGAGATGCCGGTAGTAATTCCTGTTGCAGCGTCAACAGACATCATCCAGGCGGTTCCGTAAGGGTCGCCTGTCTTTACCGGCTCGCGTACCAGGCTTTCAGCCATTGACTGCAGATTGAGATTCTTTAGGCGGTTCTCTTCCATAGGAACACAGATAAGCCCGCGCGCCTCCTTGGCCATAAAATTGATGTGTTCTGCCTTAACGAAGCTGGCTGCCATGATCAAATCGCCTTCATTCTCACGGCCTTCGTCGTCGACGACGATAACCATCTTACCGTTCGATAAGTCTTTTATGATTTCTGGAATGGTGTTAAGACTCATGTAAACTGCTCCTTTACTTTGGGGCGGGTGAAGTAAAAAGTATTTAGACTTATAAAAGCTATGTAGACCAAACATATAAACCACCCTGGAGGATGCATGAAGAAATCGACTGTAGGATTTCCTGTTATTCCCCTTATAGTAAATATTTGGAAAAACGTAATGTATACAAAAGTAAAAGAATTTCCAACTAAGTTAAATCCCCAAGCATAAGGTTTAGTTTTAAAAGTTATGATGCCAAGAGCAATAAGAAAGTAGTATGGCATTAAGAAGAAAATATTAAAAATTAGAAAAAAGAATATGTGTTGAATGAAAGAGGATGGATAATGGGATTCCACTCCGAAAGCAAAATACACGAAACCAGCAATACCGATAATCACCTGTAGAATGCTAATTATTGTTACTCCGATTGAGCGCTTTTTCATGATTTATCTCCTGCTATGATAGATTTCATCCCCGCACCTTCCGAGGTACACTTGACATCTTCGATGTCAAGTGTTATTCGCTGAGTGAAAACTAAGGCGAATAAAAAACCCGAAGTGACCTTCGGGTATATGGAATGCGTTTCTATTTTCCCCTTCTCCCATCTAGGCTTTTACTATTGGCTCAAGAATCACACTTGATCTGTCCGCCACTGTTTCAATGGCGGACTCGTGGGCTTTACCCTTCGACTTCGCTCAGGGCTTACCACCAGCGGGGATTTTCACCCCTCTCCCGAAGGTAGCGATTACTATAACAAATTACGCTTAAAATGTCAAGCCAAGTTTTTTGAAGCTGGGTAGGTTAAAGAGTTACGAAACGTGCTCATTAGAACTCAATTTTCTTTCAAATGAAAATCCACGCTGGGCTGCCTGAGCGATATTGGTAAGATGGTCGGCTATTTTTTCTATGTTGTTTATAAAATCGATAAAAACCAGCGCACTCATTGGGTCGCATTTTTTCTTAAGCAACCTGCGTGAATGCAGAGTCAAATATTCCTTCTGCATACTATCTACTTCTGCTTCATCACGCATTACTTTATCAAACGCTTTTTTATTATTATCTCGTACTAATTTAAACGTCTCGTCAAACATATCATCTATTTTGGCGCATATGGCGTGCATTTCTAAAAGGGCTTGATTGGTAAATGAAAGATTCTCCGCCTCAATCCTACCGGTAAGTTCAGCTATATTTACAGCGTGATCCGATATCCTTTCTAAGTCGTTTATAGAATGCAAAAGCGGCGGAAGCTGTCCGGCTAACTCAGGAGTAAGAGGCTGGGCAGACAGTTTCGCTAAATAAACGGTAGAATCATGCTGCAAATGATCTATGGCCCCCTCTTGAGTACGTACATGTGCGATAGATTTGCTGTCATTGTTGAAAAATCCATCAAGAGCTGTTTTTATACTCTCCCTCACCATTTCAGTCATTGAAGCTAATTCTTTCTTAACGCTTTCTAGCGCGATTTCTGGAGTGACAAGCAGTTTATCCTGCAGATATTTAAATTCGGTGGATACATAGATATCCTTACCGGGGATAAGCCTTCGCGAGAGTTTTACCATCGGGACTAAAATCACCAGAAATACCGCTGCATTGAAAATATTAAAACAGGTATGAGAGTTTGCAATGTGCCGGGCAATAGTATCAGTGGTGATTGCGCCGGGAGTAATAAAATCAATAAATACCGGATACAACCCAATTTTTATCAAAAGTGCAAAATAGAGTACTCCAATTATATTAAAGAGGCTGTGGAAACACGCCATCCTCCGAGCAGAAACACTCCCTCCGATACTTGCTAGCCAAGCAGTAATAGTGGTTCCAATATTATCCCCGAGGATAAGATACAGCGAAGCAGTAAAATCAATAAGCCCAACATTGGCCAGGGCCAGAACCATGCCAATGGAAGCACTACTCGATTGCACTGCCACGGTAAAACCAATTCCGAGTAATATACTCAATAAAGGGCTGTCGCTTAACCGCACAAAAAAGTCAACCACCTCAGGCACATCTTTTAAGGGTTTCATTACTCCCGACATGGTTGAGAGCCCGAAGAAAATAAATCCGAATGCAATTAATACCTGGCCCCAGAATTGAATCTTCTTTCTTCTGGTGACAAGCATCATCACAACACCAAGGCCTAGTGCAGGAAATGCGTATCGCGAGATCTTAAAAGCAATAATCTGTGCGGTAATTGTGGTTCCGATATTGGCGCCGACAACTACGCTTGCTGCTTGCATGAGACTGATGATCCCAGCGTTGACTAATCCAACGAGCATGACGGTGGTAACGCTACTGCTCTGTACCAGGCTGGTTACAAAAGTACCAAGCATTGCCCCGCGGAACTTATTTTGCGTAATAGCGCGTAGTACGGTACGAAGTTTTGCGCCGGCGACTTTCTGCAGACCATCGGAGAGAAACTTCATCCCGAAGATAAAAAGTCCTAATCCGCCGATAAGTCCAAAGATTATCTTTTCCATTAAGGAATACGCTTCCTTTTCTCTTTATACTTACTCATATGGGTTCAAATTGATTGCTGGAAGTTTTGAGGTTATATTACTCTTGTGATTGGCTTATTCTCTCAAACGAAAAGTCACCGCGAGCTGCCTGGGCAACGTTTGTGAGATGATCACCAATCTTTTCTAAATTATTTACATAATCCACAAAAACAAGAGCGCTTAAGGGGTCGCACTTGTTTTCACATAACCTGCGGGAATGATTAGCGAGGTATTGCTTCTGCATCATATTGACTTCACCCTCAAACTGCATAACTCTATCTGAGGCTTGATTACTGCTATGCTGTAGAGTCCTAAGGGTATCTTCAAACATCTCTTCTACTTTAGCATACATATTACGCAACTCTGATTGACCCTTATTGGAAAATTTCAAATTATCCGAGTATACTCTGTCAGTGAGTTCAGCAATATTAACAGCATGGTCAGAGATTCTTTCTAAGTCATTAATAGAATGTAAAAGCGGCGGAAGCTGTCCGGCAAGCTCAGGGGTAAGGGTCTGGGCTGAGAGTTTCGCCAAATAAAACGTAATATCATGCTGCAGGTGGTCGATGGCACTTTCTTGTGTCTGCACGTGAGCGACAGACTTTTTATCTTTGCTGAAAAACCCGTCAAGCGCAGTCTTGGTTGTCTCTCGGACGATTTCAGCCATCGCGATTAATTCTTTCTTTGCGCTTTCAATCGCGATTTCAGGGGTAGCCAGTAACTTATCCTGCAAGAATTTAAAGTCGGTTGAGACATATACGTCTTTTCCGGGCATCATGAGCTTAATCAATTTTATTATCGGACCCATAATAAACAGGAAAAGTACCGCATTAAAAACATTAAAAGCAGTATGGGCGTTTGCTATGTGACGAGCCACAGTGTCAACAGCAAGAGCGCCGGGAGTAATAAAATCTATAAACCTTGTAAAGACCCCAGTATAGACCAACACCGCAAAGTATGACACCTCGATTACCTTAGCGGTAGTATGAAAACAGGCCATCCTCTTAGCTGAAACACCTCCTCCGATGCTGGCAAGCCAGGCGGTTATAGTGGTCCCGATATTATCTCCTAAGACAAGATACAGTGCCGCGGTAAAATCGATAAGCCCTGCGCTGGCTAAGGCAATCACCATGCCGATTGAGGCGCTGCTGGACTGAACCAGGCAGGTAAAACCAATGCCTAGTAATATACTCAACATAGGATTATCGCTTAAGCTCACAAAAAAGTCGATAACCGCAGGTACCTCTCGTAAAGGCCTCATTACTTCCGACATAGTCGTAAGGCCTAAAAACACAAATCCGAACGCAAGCAACACCTGTCCCCAAAACTGCAGCTTCTTCTTTCTGGGAATTAACGTCATCACAACGCCAATTCCTATCGCCGGGAGTGCGTATTTAGAAACATTAAAAGCAATAATCTGCGCAGTTACCGTGGTTCCGATATTTGCCCCGATAATCACACTCGCTGCCTGCGTAAGACTGATGATTCCGGCATTAATCAAACCGATAAGCATGACAGTTGTAACGCTGCTACTTTGCACAATGCTGGTGACAACTGTTCCCAACATAATGCCGCGGACTCTGCTCTGGGTAAGCGATCGCAAGATTCGGCGCAATTTAATGCCGGCAACCTTCTGCAGGCCGTCGGAAAGAAACTTCATCCCGAAGATGAAAAGCCCTAGCCCTCCGATAAGTCCGAAGATAACTTTTTGCATTACCATGCTTACTCCTTGAATGCGGATTTAGTGCAGCTTGTTTGTGGGAAAGAAATGCTTTTGATTTCGAATGTATCCTAGCTTACATTTCTCCTCTTGTCTAGAGTAATTTTTGTTTTTTTTCACCGCAATAAACTGCATAAAGAATTTTGGAAGCCATCTCTAAAACTCGACACAGTGCTAAGAAATTGATATAATAACCCTAAGATGAAAACTACGGTAAAAAGGACTGTTCAGTTACTTATCGCGCAGCAAAAGACACTTGCGGTTGCCGAATCCTTCACCGGAGGGCTTATTGCCCATTCGCTTACCAATATCCCGGGCAGCTCGCAGTATTTTACGGCTGCGGTGATAGCCTATAGCAATACTATCAAACAATCGCAGTTAAAAATCCCGAAAAAGACGATCGAGAAAAACGGCGCAGTCAGTAAAGAAGTGGCTATTGCAATGGCGAAAAATATCCGTCGGCTTGCAAAGACTGATTTTGGCATAAGCACCACAGGTATTGCCGGCCCAACAGGAGCAACAAAAACTAAGCCGGTAGGGCTTGCCTTTATTGCACTGGCTATCCCATCAAAAACTACAGTTAGGAAATTTGTATTTAAGGGGACCCGCTGCGAAATAAAAAAGAAAGCAGCAGAGGCTGCGCTGAGGCTTCTATATAACTATCTTAAGGCAAAAACATGAGCCAGACGAATCGTTGCTTTATTGCCATTGAATTACCACAAGAGATCCAAAGGCGACTGTGCAAAATTCAATCAGAGCTCAAGGCAACGGGCGCAGATGCAAAATGGGTTAAACAGAACAACATTCACCTTACCTTAAAATTCTTAGGCAACCTCGATTCAGCGGCAATTGCAAAAGTAACCGCCGTGCTTGAGCAGACTACCGTACACTATACGCCTTTTTCAGTTGAGATCTCTGAGGTCGGTGCCTTTCCTACAAAGGAATCTCCGCGAGTGATTTGGGTAGGGGTTAAAGAAGGTAAGGAAAAAATTTCTGCAATGGTAGAAGAACTGGAAAACTCGCTGCAGAACATTGATATCCCTAAAGAAGAACGAGAATTTCATCCCCACATTACTATCGGCCGGCTTAAAAGTTCCTTTAATAGAGTACACCTTGTGACGAAATTAAAGGAAATTACCGTAGGCGAAAGTATGCGGTTCAACGTGCAGGCATTGACGCTTTTTAAAAGTACGCTCACCCCTAAAGGCCCTATCTACGAAGTGCTCAAAGCAGCCAGTTTTAACGCCAGCTGAATAACCACATTCGTATAAATTCCTGAAGCAATATCATCCAGCATTACACCGCTACTACCGGGTAAACGCTCCAGCTGGGCAATCGGAAAAGGCTTTAAGGTATCGAAGGCACGAAACAGAAAAAACGCAAGCAAGATAATAGGTAGGGTTTTAGGCAAGAGAAACAACGCAATCAACATACCGCAGACTTCGTCAACTACAATCTGCGGAGGGTCTTTTCTTCTAAAAGTCCCCAGGGCTTTATCGGTTGCAATAAATCCAATAATCAAAGACAGCGCGAGTACACCGGTAAACAAAAGTAAATTTTCTCCAATGACCAAATACAAAAGCAGCGCAACAACACTACCGGCAGTTCCCGGAGCGATCGGGCAGTACCCTACGTAACAAACCGTTGCAATAATCCTTGAAAGCTGTTTAGTCATAAAGTAACCGCCGGTTACGCATCAGAAATGAGATTCCGGAACTCAGTGTCAGGGCAATGGTAATTGTCATCAACAAGAGAATCCCTACCCTGCAGATTGATTCTAACGTTGAAGTCCACGCAGAAAGCCGCACGAATATTTCTTTTATCAACAAATAACCTAAAATCATAAAGATTGCGAACATCTGCGAGGCGGTCTTGTGCTTTCCTTCCCTCTCTGCAGCCAATACCTTTTTTTTCTTAACCGCAAATAGCCGTATCCCTGTAACAATCAGCTCACGGCTGAAAATCAACAACACCATCCACGCGGCAATCACGCGCAGTTCCACAAATGCAATAAACGCAGCTAAAACCAAAAGCTTATCCGCAAGCGGATCCATAAACTTGCCAAAATTAGTGACTAAATTGTATTCACGCGCGATGTATCCGTCAAGAAAGTCTGTTGCACAGGCAAGCGTAAAAATTACTAAAGCGAGTACCTTTGGACCAATACCTTTAAAAGCCAGCAAGACAAACATAAAAAGAAATGCCAGAAAAATCCTTATAATGGTAAGCTTATTGGGTAAGTTCATAGTTTTTGGGCCACTAAATCATATTCATGGGTATCAACTATCTTGCCTCTGACAAAATCTCCCGGCTTCAGGCGTTTTTTACTACGCACATAGACTATCCCGTCGACCTCAGGGGCATCGCATTGCGTGCGGCCAAGATACACCCCGCCTCCTTGACCCTTCTCATCGATAAGAATCTCTAATTCTTTTTTTAAGAATTGCCTATTAATCTCTGTTGCGATCTCCTGCTGGCATAGCATAAGAGCTTCATAACGCTGTTTTTTTATCTTTTCAGGGATCTGATTTTTAAAACTATACGCGGGAGTATCCTCTTCACGCGAATACATAAATGCGCCTAACCGTTCAAACTTTACTTCTTTCATAAAATTCAAAAGCTCCTTAAATGCAGCCTCGGTCTCTCCGGGGAACCCGACAATAAACGAGGTCCGCAACACCACGCCCGGAATCGCCTTTCGCACTAAAGTAATAAGCTTAACGACCTCTACTTTAGTTACCTTGCGGTTCATCCTTTTTAGTATTGTATCATTAATATGCTGCAGAGGTAAATCGATATATTTACACATCTTTTTTTCTTTTGCGATAAGTTCAATAAGGTCTTTAGTGATATGCGACGGGTGCATATAGAGAAGTCGAATCCAAGAAATCTTTTTTGTCGTTTTGATAATCTTCTTAAGAAGATCGGTTAATCCTGCAGAGTTATCGCAGTCACTGCCGTAAGAAGTAATGTCCTGACCGATTACATTAATCTCTTTTGCCCCTTGTGTTTCTAGAAAACGGATTTCCTTGAGGATTGAATCAATAGAGCGAGAAACAAACTTTCCTTTTATAGAGGGGATAACACAGTAGGTGCATTTATTGCGGCAGCCTTCTGAAATCTTAACATACGAAAAATGCTTCGGCACTAATGAATATTTTTTAGGTAGATAATTCTCTAAGGAAAGGCGTCCAACAAAGGCATCAACTTCTTTAAGGTGGGAGGCTAATTCTGTTTTGTAGCGCTGCGGCAGGCATCCAGCAACGATAATCTTTTTTATCTTACCGCGCTTTTTTAAATCAATCACATCAAGAATCATATCAATCGATTCTTCTTTTGCTTCTTTTATGAATGAGCAAGTATTGATAATCGCGGTGTCAGCGTCTTTGATATCAACGAGCTTAAAACCTTTAGCTTTTAATCGTGTAAGAATTCTCTCGGAATCGGCAAGGTTGCGAGGACACCCTAAACTGATAATCCCAATCGTGCCTGTCTGGAGGGCATGTTTCATTTATTGATGACAAAACCGTCTTTGGTAAAGACAATACTTTTGATAACCTCTCTTCTCCTGCCTAAAGACGGTAATAACCTGCCGTTGTATTCCAGCTCAATTCCCCCGGCGTTGCCGACGTAAAGCTCGATCTTTTCTTTTGCCTGCCAGCTATCAGACATGCCTTTTCGAAAGATGTCTCCGTAAATGAGTTTGCCGTCAACTCTAATCTTAAGCATGCAATCCTGTTTTGCCTGAATAGAAATCTTTACAGGGAATCGCTCTTTTTCAGGCTCGGGTACTACAGGCTCTGGTTCGGGCGCTGGGGGTTTAGGAGTTTCGGCCGGTTTAGCCGGTGTCTTAGGGGCCTGCTTTGCAGGTGCGGCTACTTTCTTTGCTGCAGCTGTGGGAGCGCTTACGGCTTTTGTGATTTTTTTCGGTCGGTTTCTAATTGCCCTTCCAATACATCGAACAATAGTAATCGACAAAAAAAGGATAACAAAAAGAACGACCACTCTCTGCAGATTCCTGATCATCTGAGGGCTTAAGCGAAAACTCGTTTTCTTTACCATTTCTTGCTTTTCCTGCTTCTCTGTTTCGCTTGTTTCTTCTTTTGTCTCTTTATTATCTTTTGCTTGTTTTTTCTCTTTCTTCTCTTTTTTTGCAGTAGATTGCTTTTCTTTTTCAGGGCTAATTGCTTTCTGATACGCCTTAACAAACTCTTCGGTATTTAACCCTAAGAACCGCGTATAAATCTTCAAGAACCCTTTTATATAGATGGGCTCGAGATCATGAAACCTGTCCTCTTCCAACGCCTTTATCACGCTGGAATGGATCTTCGTCTGAGCATACACTTCTTCATAGGTGATGCCTTTACTTTCGCGTGTCTGTCTTAATTCATTGCCTATTGATTCCATCTTCCTGTACCTTTTCTTTTAACCATGATTCCCTATCCACAAGAATTTCCCTGGGTTTACTTCCCCGATAACAGCCGATAATCCCTTCTTGCTCCATCATATCAATCAAGCGAGCAGCGCGTGTATGACCTAATCTCATACGGCGTTGTATGATTGAAACTGAGGCCTGGTTACTCTCTACCACCAACCGCACCGCATCATCAAATAATTCATCTTTTTCAAAATCACCGTAGTTAGTTTTTTTCTCCTGCTCCCTCATGATATCTTCGTCAAACACCGGTTCCTGCTGAGCGCTGATAAATTTAACAACCTTTTCTATTTCTGCATCTTTCACAAGACTCCCCTGAGCCCGTATTGGCTTTGCCTCTCCGGGCTGCATGAACAACATATCCCCGCGGCCCAGCAGCTTATCCGCACCGTTCATATCCAATACGGTGCGCGAATCTACTTTTGAGGCAACCTTAAAAGAAATCCGCGCGGGAAAGTTCGCCTTCACCACCCCGGTGATAACATTTACCGACGGTCGCTGGGTTGCCAGAATCAAGTGAATTCCCACTGCGCGCGAGAGCTGCGCTAGCCGGGTAATAGCACTTTCAACCTGTGCGGCAGAAACCTGCATTAAATCTGCCAACTCATCAATAATCACTACGATATAAGGAATCTTTTCATTTTTTTGATTGTACGCGGTAATGTTGCGCGCGCCAGCCCCTGCCAAAAGACTATAACGCTGCTCCATTTCGTTTACCACCCAGTTTAAAGCACTGGCAACCCGCTTTGGGTCAGTGATAACCGGACACAACAAATGCGGCAGGCCATTAAAAGGGGCAAGCTCTACCATTTTAGGATCTACCATGATAAATTTTACCTCTTGCGGAGAAGCGTTAAACAGCATTGACATAATCAAGCTGTTCATGCACACCGTCTTTCCTGAGCCGGTGGTGCCTGCAATTAAAAGGTGCGGCATATCATCTAAATCCGCAATAGCACTGTGGCCTGCAATATCTTTTCCCAATGCCAAGGTAAGCTTAGATTCTGATTCTTTAAACTCATCTGAAGAGAGAAGCTCTTTTAAATACACCAAGTTCGATTGGGTATTCGGTACCTCAATACCTACGCGGCTCTTTCCTGGAATGGGAGCGACAATGCGCACATTAGGAGACTTCATTGCAAGAGAAATATCATCGGATAACGTAGCAATGCGCTGCACCTTAACTCCCGGTGCCGGCTCAAGTTCGTAACGAGTAATTACCGGTCCCCGCTCGATATCGGCAACACGCACACTCACCCCAAAATCACCCAAGGTCTCTTCCAGGATTCTGGCACTGGTTATTAAATCGTCCTTGACCTGACGGGAACTCACCGGAGGCGGATCATCCAAAAGATCTATAGAAGGAAGTTGAAAATCACCCACCGGCTGTGGTTTTTCCTTTGCAGCCGTAACTTTTTCTCGCTTTGGCATATTTGACTCGGCAATCTTTGGCTCCGGAGGCTTCCTTATCTCAATCTTCGGAGCAACTGGAATAGGAGGTTTTTCCGAAGATGCAGGTGCCTTTGGCTGCGGGGTATAGCGCGCCGGCTCTTTCCTTTTAGGAAAATACATCCGCGACTGGCCAATAGAAGCGATAAACCTTTTAACAGAAACAAACAACTTCTCCATAAACCTAAAAAATAACGGAGACACTAAATATTCGCTGATTAAAATAAATGAAAGCAGCCCCAGGGTAAGCAAAATCAAATACGAACCGAACCTGCCAAAATACTGCAGGAGAAAATCGGCAAAGTAAAGCCCGATAATCCCTCCGCGGGTAAACCTAATGGCGCGGTCAGCGTGGTATAACAGACCAAAGAATCCACTGAGGATACAATAGAGCACAAGGATGCTTAAGATCTTTGTCATCCGGTATCCGGTTTCCCTGGATAAGAATTTGTTCCTCGCCCAGAACAAAAGCAGCGCCACAAATAAATACGAACCCCACCCGCCAAGAAAGAACAACCCTTCGGCTAAATACGCACCGAAAATCTTGCAGAAATTTGTAAGCGGAACGTTTGGTGTGGAGGTTCGAAACGGTAAATCAAGCGGGTCGTAAGAAATGAGACTCACCAGAATAAGCACCGCAATCGCCAATAAGATAATCGCCTTTATCTCATTGATGTGCTGGAGCTTTACGTGAGGTTTATTGGATTGTTTTACTTGCTTCTTGGTTCGCACTTCTCGTGAAGTCTTTTTTGGATTATTTGGCTGATTCTTTATCAACCTGCTTCTTGCTTAAGTTGATCCTACCCATATCATCAATGCCTATTACTTTTACGCGCACCTTATCTCCCACAGAAACCACACCTTCGGGTGATTTAACGTATTTATCAGATAACTCAGAGACGTGGATCAATCCATCTTTGTTAGGTGCGATCTCGCAGAAGGCGCCGAAATTGGTGACTTTTTTTATCGTGCCGTCGTAAATCCTATTTACTTCGATATCCTCGGTGAGGCTGCGGATTATTGCCAGCGCCTTATCTGAAGCTACCGAATCGGTAGAGGCAACCATTACGGTTCCGTCATCTTCAATATCAATCGTAACGCCGGTATCGGCAATAATCTTACGGATGGTTTTTCCACCCGGTCCGATGAGTCCGCCGATTTTTTCAGTGGCGATCTTCAACGTAGTTATACGCGGGGCTAATTCAGAAATCTCGTCGCGCGGCTTACCAATAACCTGAAGCATATTTTCCAATACGCTCAATCTGGCGCGCCTGGCTTCTTCGATTGCATTAGCTAATAATTCTTTGCTTAAGCCCATTACCTTCATATCCAGCTGAATCGCGGTGATTCCATCTTTGGTACCGACAATCTTAAAATCCATATCGCCGAAATGATCCTCTGATCCTGCGATATCCGTAAGAATTGCTTCTTGGTTTCCTTCTTTGACTAATCCGATTGCAATGCCCGCAACCGGTGCGCTAATGGGAACACCTGCATCCATTAGCGATAAACTCACCGCACAGACCGTGGCCATACTGGATGATCCGTTAGACTCTAGAATCTCCGACACTACCCTGACCGTATAAGGAAAGTTTTCTTTTGAAGGAATTACAGGTATAAGCGAACGTTCTGCTAAGGCGCCGTGACCGATCTCGCGCCTGCCCGGGCCGCGTATCGGCCTGGTCTCACCTACGCTAAAGGGCGGAAAGTTATAATGCAACATAAAGGTCTTGTAACTCTTACCCTCTAAGGCCTCGATCATCTGCTCGTCAGAATTGGTGCCAAGGGTAACTACCGCAAGGCTCTGAGTCTGTCCCCGGGTGAAGATACTTGAACCGTGCGTGCGCGGCAGAACACCTACTTCGCAGGTAATGGGACGGATAGTATTGTAGTCTCTTCCGTCAGTTCGCTTCTTTTTATCTAAAATATAGTTTCGAATAACTTTTTGCTCAACGTCATGCAATGCCTCTTTGACATCACCTTCGGTAATGGCGTCTTCAGCGGCTGGCGCAGTGTCTGCAGGGACCAACTGCTCAATAAGCTGCTTGGTCAAAAGATCGGTTGCCTCATCCTGCTCTTCCTTTTGGCTTAAACCACAAATCTCTTGCAGGCGTGAAGCGGCTAACTTCTCTACCTGTGCGTAGAGTTTTTCGTCAATGCTGCGCAATTCCGGCTGCGCCTTCTCTTCTGCGCCGCGCTTCATTAAATCTTCCTGCAGAGCAATCGAGGTCGCTAAATTTTTATGCCCGAATGCGATTGCCTCTAAAATAACATCTTCCTTAACTTCCTTGGCATTACCCTCAAGCATCATAAGGATATCTTTTGAGCCTACCACTACCAAATCAAATTCGCTTTTTTCCCTCTGCTCATACGTTGGATTAAGAATGAGTTCTCCGTCAATCCTTCCCACCCGGCAGGCGCCGATTGGGCCGGCAAAAGGAATCTTAGATATCGAAAGCGCAGCTGACGCCCCAATTACCGCTAATATATCAGGGTCGTATTCAGCGTCGCTGGATAATACCATTGCCATAACCTGGATTTCATTGGATAATCCTTTAGGAAACAGCGGCCTAATCGGACGGTCGATGAGGCGGGCAGAAAGGATCTCGTTTTCCGAAGGCCTTCCTTCTCTCTTGAAAAATCCACCGGGGATTCTTCCGGCAGCATAGGTCTTCTCTTTATATTCAACGGTAAGGGGCAGGAAATTCATATTAGGCTTAGGCTCCTTGCCCATACAGGTAGCAACAAGTACCACCGTGCCGCCGTACTGGACCGTTACCGAACCTGCAGCCAGCTTAGCAAGCTTTCCTGTTTCTATGATTAGTTCTTCCTTACCAAATTGTACACTTAAGCGTTCTGGTTTCATGTATTATTTCCTCTCGAATTACTTACGCAGATTGAGTTTCTCTAAGAGCTCTTCGTATTTATGCGTATCTTCTTTTTTTAAATAGGTAAGCAGTCTCCTGCGCTTTCCAACCATGCGCAAAAGCCCTCTTCGGGAATTGAAATCCTGCTTATGCATCTTAAAGTGCCCTGATAGAGAATTGATCCTCTCGGTAAGCATCGCTATCTGTACTGCGGCAGAACCGGTGTCTTTGGCGTGAACCTTAAATTTTTCAATCAATTCCTGTTTCTTTTCCTTCACTAAAGCCAATTGTTACTTCACCTCCATTCACGTGTGATAATCATTATCTTAGGGTAGTATTATACACTTACTTAATTCACTAAGTCAAGCGCTTCTATATGTCTGCTGTTTTTGATTTATGTCCTGCGAATCACTGCAGAAGGACAAATCTGATTGTAGGCACAGCTACGGCAGGCGAAATATATCGGCTGGGCTTCAAATCGTGCGGCTCGGATTCCCTCTGAAGCCATTTTGATCTTTTCCACTGCTTTGCTAAGATGCTGCTCGTTTATCCTATGGTGCCCTACCAAGCCTGTCTCTAAAAAGTGTAACTCAACAGCGAAAGGTATTATACCAAAAACTCGCTTATATGCAAGAGAATAAATTGCAAGCTGAATACTCTCCTTTGTGCGCGTATCGGCATCGGTTTGCTTCTTAATCTCCGAGGATTTAAAATCAATGACCACAACCCCCTCTTTACGCTGATCCACCCTGTCCCAGCGGCCAACGACTTTGTCGTTATCAAGTGTGAAGTTGAATTCTTTTTCCACGAATGTAGGCAGCAGCTTGCTTTTGTTTTCTTCCAAATAGAATTTTCGTAAAGCTGCCTCTCCGGCGCAGAGCCTTTGCTGATAATGTTTCTGCGAGAGAAATCCTTCAGCAGTCAGAGACTCCTGAAACACAGCAAGCAGCTTGGCTTTAGGCATCTTTTTCTTCTTCATTTTATTGAGGAAATAAAACTGTACCGCGTCGTGCAAGGCCTTGCCGTATAACACCACGTGGTGCTGCAAAATCGGTACGCGCAGGATATGCACGTACTTATATTTCAATGGACAGGTTGAGTAGTCATCTACCTGATAATAACTTAGGGTAATAACCTGGTCCTTAGGAATCGCGCCTGCTACAGGTTGCTCGGGTAATTCCGCAGGCGGTGCGTGGCGGTGAATCGCCTCAATGGCCTCTGTCTTTTTTGTCTCCCCGGTCTTTTGAATGCCGAGTGCCTCTAATACAAATTGACTGACCTTACGAAGCCTGCGGGAGCCTACGTCGCGGCAGGCGGTTAGATACAGCTCTTTCTTTGCCCGGGTCATACCTACATAAAAAAGCCGACGCTCCTCTTGGATATGAAAGTCCCCTGTGGGTAAAATATCCTTAATAAGCTCAATAGGCAATTCTATCGTCTCGTGTCTTTGCCTGGTGGGGAAGCGTCCGCCAATCAACCCCACTAAAAATACTACGGCAAACTCCAAGCCCTTTGCCTTGTGCAGGGTAAACACATTCACCGCCGGTAAATCAATGTCCGGCTCGACCGTTGCAGGGTCATCGCCTGCCTCGATCAGAAGATTCAAATAGTTTACAAAATACATCACCCGGTCTTCCCGCGCGACCAGCTCAAAGTTTCTCACCATATCAAAAAACTTAGCAATATTTTTGATCTTGCGCTCGTTTTTTATATTAGGATTTTTGGTCAACCGCGCAATATAGCCGGTCTCGGTTAAGAATTTATACAAAAGCCTCCCGGTAGTGTGCGTACGCGAGGCCTCTAAGAATCCCTTGATGTCCTTAAGCACCTTTTCAATAGTTGCTTGCGCCTCTTTTGAAATCTCTTGAAGGTCTTCGATTGAGCTTAGCTTTTGAAACACGTCGTAGAGTGTGCGGTTGTGGCGGCTGGAAAAATTCATTGCCCGCGTTAAATCGGCAACCGGTACTCCGTAGACTTCTGAGCTTGCCAAATAATAAAGGCTCAATGAATCGCTAAGGTTTGCAATAAACCGTAAAAAGGAAATGCACAGCCTCACCTCCTCGCGCGCGTAAAGCCCCTGATTTCCGCTGAACCTCCAGGGAATGCCGTTCATATTCAAGGCGCGCAAAAACGGATCTGCAGCAGAGTTTGAACGCACCAGAATCGCAAAATCACCGTATTCGTACTCGCCTGCGGTAACCTTATTTTTAATCGTTTCGCCTACGTAATCAGCCTCGGAGGAAATCGTATCAAACATAATATGTTCAACATCCCTGCCGCCGGGCTCTAAGCCTTTAAGGTGTTTATCAATGCCTGCTTTCATCTCAAGCCGGTCAGGATTATTGTATTGAATCAATTGATACGCGCGGTCTAGAATTATTTGCGTGGAGCGGTAGTTTTGCAAAAGGCTGATCTTTTTTGCCTTAGGATAGGTGTCCATAAAATTAATAATGTTGCTGATTGCCGCGCCCCTCCACTTATAGATCGACTGGTCATCATCAGCAACTACCGTAATGTTTTTGTGGCTGGCTGCCAGGAGTTTTACCAATTCAAACTGCGCGTAGTTAGTATCCTGAAACTCGTCTATCAGGATATATTTAAATTGGCTTTCGCACTTTTTCAAGATATGCGGGTGGTTTCTAAAAAGCTGTAGGGTTAGATAAAACTGGTTGCCAAAATCCACCCTGCCTTCTTTTGCAAGCAACTCCTGAAATACCGCGTAACAGCGGGCGATTTCTTCCTGGCGTGCTGCCTCCTCCTTGAGCGCAGAATCTTCAGGGTCTTTAGCAGCCCTTGCTTGCAATGCAGCTGCGTAAGAAAGATATTCTTCAACAGAAATGTCCTCGTCTTTAGCGCGTGAAAAGAGCGCAATCAACGCATTAATAAACCGTGTGGGGTCGCTTAACGGCCGGTACAACTCAAGCGGAAAATCAAAGATATGTTCGCGTAAAAACACATTGGTCTCAGGACGGGTTAATACCTTAAATTCAGGATTAAGCCCAACTGCCAAGGCCTGCTCGCGTAAGATCCTATCTCCGAATGCGTGAAACGTAGAGATCCAGATATCAGT
>JBHPFN010000009.1:0-55957 GCA_042571725.1 Candidatus Omnitrophota bacterium | reverse complement strand
TTTTGTATCGGAAACAGTTTTGAAATTGCTATCAACGTAATGAGGTGTGACGCCGTCGCCGCGGATACATTCAGTCACTAAAATTAAATCACCTACCTTGATATCCTCGCGAAGCGCACCACAGGAACCGAGGCGAATCATAGATTGGGCCTGAACGCTGCAGAGGATCTCTGTAGTAATCGCGGTATTGGCTGAAAACATCCCGCCGTTTAAGGCAGAAACCCGAATACCATCAACTTCACCGGTAACCATGGTATGTTCCATAAAAGAAAAGTTCTTTAGCGGATCCTTTATTTTTTTCATGGCTGCCTGAAGTCTATCAGGGGTACCAGGAACAATAACGTACTTTCCAACATCCTGTGGACGAAGCTGCACCATTCCTGCTAAATCATTACCGGTTAAATGAACATCCTTTTGCATTGGCATAACCCTACTCCTTTGTTAAAAAATTGATTGAATAGTCTCACTTAAAACCGCCTTCTGCGCATTGACATCAAGCGCCTTGACTGTTGCAATACTTTTATCTAAATCTCTTTTAGCCGGAAAATCAGACCCCCACATAATCCTCTCTGGTCCGAAAAATTCCAGGGCTATCTGAAGCTGCATTTTTGATTTCGTGCCGCTTGTATCAACAAAGATGTTCTTAAGGATCTCTGTAGGCATTTTTCCTAAATCCTTTACGATATTTCGCATCCGAAGCATTGAGTACGTTGCATCAAACCGGTCTGCCACAAATGGTAATACCCCTGCAAAATGCGCAAAGATAAATTTTAAATCAGGAAATTTTGAATAAATGCCTGACATCATCAGCTTTCCCGCAGACATAGTTACATCAAATACGTACTCCAATACCGGCATCAGAAGCGGATCCTTTACCCGTTCAAATCCAATAGGGTTGATGATCTGAGAATGTACAAAAATAGGAAGCTTAGCCTTTTCTGCTTTCTCAAATACAGGTAAAAACATCTCGTCATCCAAAAATTTTCCGTCATAACTTGATCCCAAAGACAATGCGGATAGACCTAGGTTTTTTATCCTGTCTAATTCATCCACCATTGTTTCAGGTTTATCTACCGGCAAAATGCCTGCGCCGATAAATCGATCCGCATGCGCTTTAACTTTTTCTGCAATAGCCTGATTATATACCGCGCAGAGCTTTGACCATCCGCTCATATTCAAATGTGCATCTGAGGTCGGATACAACAACACCGCCTTTTCAATACCAGCGCTATCTAAAGCCTTAAGCACTACATCGCTATCAGACCAATGCACCTTGAAAAAGGTAGTGTTTTCTGCCACTTCTGGCGGCATCCAATGGTTATGACTATCCCAGATTTTCATAGTCTATTTCTCGTCTATAAAAGTATATACTTGTATATACTTTTATATGTGTGCTTCTCCCTTAGTCGCTCCTGCTTCCCATTTGGGAACATTATTCATTACATCCTGGAAACAAACCTTAGCCAATTGGTCAAAGTCGCTTTCCATAATACGATGAATTCTACCAGGCTTGCTAAAGAACTCTCTCATACACCAGGCACCAAGCCTGCCTAAATCTTCGGGCGCTAAGTGATCTGTAGGCAACACCGGATGCAAGAAATCCCATTGCCTAAAGTCGATATCTTTATAATTGATGCGTCCCTTAGTAACTCCTCGCTTCCAAATCGGAGAATTTGGCGCTGGGGTGACAAATCCGACCCACAAGATATCAGGATCAACCTCATCGGTAAATTCAAACCGCTGCTTAATAGTACGTTCGCTATCATAATCAAAACCAACCATGATATCCGCAACCACTGCGATATTTTGTGCGCGCAAGATATCAATTGTCTTTCTTATTTGACTAAGCGTAATACCTTTTGCGATTTTCTTTAGTTCTTCCTCGGTGGTAACTTCGATTCCAAAAACACCTAAGAAAAATCCTGCCTCTTTCATAAGCGGCAAGATCTTTTCGCAATTTACCCAATCAACTGCTCTTCCTAAAGAAACCCACTTTATAGGATTCTTATGCGCGATCTTTAAGTCGCAAAATTCTTTAACGCGCGCTGGATTAACATTAAAATTATCATCTTGAATAACTACCACCTTTACGCCAAATTTCTCATGCAGTAAGTCGAGCTCATCGATAACTCGCTTAGGCGATTTTGCACGCCACTTTAAGAAATCATTCGGATGGCGCGGATCATATTGATCCCACTCGTAGCAGAAGGTGCATGCCGACGGACAGCCGCGGGAAGTAACTATCTCAACAAACGGCTTCCAATAGGTGTGTCCTACGTACTTCTCCATTGGAAATAAATCATAGGCCGGCAGCGGAAGACTATCTAAATCCTCTATCAGCGGCCTGTGCGGACCTAAGATAACTACGCCGTTAACACGAGAAGCCGTGCCTGCTACATCTTTCAATGGCTTATTCTCTTTAAGCGCAATGAGTAAATCATTAAACGCTTCTTCTTCGCCCATAACCACAAAATCCATATACGGATGATCTTCAAGTGTCTGGGTCGGCATAGCTGAATACCACAAGCCTCCCACAATAATTTTACACTGAGGTGCAGCTTCTTTAATCATCTTGGCTGACTCATTAAAATGCCAAAGGATACCATACCCGCCGTAGGAATGTAACATATCCCCTATCACTACGATATCAGGATTTTTCTCTTTGACTATCTGGGCCATTTTGTCCTTAGGGATTTCTAGGGCCTTGCAGTCTAATGCTTCAACTTCTGCGGTTCCCTTCTCCCGAATATACGCTGCCCATTGTGCGTGTAGCTGATTAGGTGCTACATGATGACCGTGTGTTGCCCATGAACCTAACTGCGGTGTTACAAATAATACCTTCATCTTTACTCCTCCTTTTAATGAGCGCACACTTTATGGAGTACAAGGTACGACGTAAAGTGTTGCGCGAATTAAACCCCGCCCTTTTGGCGAATTATTCTATTTACTCCTTACCCGCCCAAAAGGGCGGGGTGAAATTCAGTCTCAGACTTACGTCGCTGGCGCTTCCGTAAGTCTGGGCTTCATTTCATTTTGGGTGTTTTTGTGCAAAGGGAATTACCGGTTTTGTCCAAGGTGTTTGCTGATTAATCACTGCCAGCTCCACCGGACATGCGTTTGCCGGAACTGAGAGCGCAAACATTACCGTATCAACAATCGTATCTGCGGAAATCAATCGCTCTTTTGCCTCTTGCGTAATATTCTCAAGCTTGCCTGTTAAATCAGTATCGGCTACCCCTGGTAAAACAGCGGTTACTTTTATGCCATGGTCGCGCATTTCCCAAAATAATCCTTTAGAAAATGCCCTCAAGCCGACTTTAAGAGAACTGTAGGCTAAAAAGGTACGCGGCACCGGATCTACTAAGGTAGAGCCTGAAACCATATTAATAATCGATCCGCCTTTTCTTTCAATCATATGCGGGATCAACAGACGGATCAAACGCACATACCCTAAGTAATTTGTGTGTGCGAGTTTTTCAATATCTTCCAGTGGCTGCTTCTCAAAAGGATGCTGGCTTGAGACACCCGCGTTATTAATCAAGATATCTACAGTTTTAAGCTCTCGTAAAGTAGTAGTGGCTAAATTATGCAGATCGTCGAGCTTACTTACATCAGTCGGCACGCCCAATACCTTGACACCTGTCTCTTTTCTAATCTGTTCGACGGTTTCGTCCAACACAGATTTTGTCCGAGCAGCTAATACAATATTGACACCATTTTCAGCAAGCCGCTTGGCAATTGCCTTGCCTATTCCTCGACTCGCGCCGGTAATAATGGCATTTTTTCCTTTTAAATCATTCATTCGAACCTCCAACTTCTATAGTTTCCATTATTTAATAAAACGAGTAATAGTTGTCTCATTTTAGGACTCCTTTATCTAAAAGACAGGCTTCTCTTTTGCATACTGCTCTATGAGAATAGCAATATAATCAACCAGAGAAGCTATATTCTTATTCTTGCGCGCATCGTTTACCCAAATGTTGACAGCATAGAAGTCCACTTCGTCTGTGAACATGAAAGCATACTGGATTTCATCCGGTACTCCGGATCGCTGAGAAGACTCTAATTGTTCAATATTAATAGAATAAACAAGCTCCCACAAAGACTGGCTCTCCTTCTCTGTAAGAGAAAATGTTCCAAAGCATTTTATCTTTCCACGCACATCATGTGTAATAGAAAATATACCCTCGCTGCCTAGCCTAACCGTCCACTCGCCAAATCCCTCAGGGTGATAAGCACCACCCGAAGTAAATATAAATCTGTCCCCCTGAGCATAGACACTGCTCGCCAATAAACAGAAGGCTATCACAATACAGAAAAAGATTCCTCCTAGGCTTCGTTGCTTATATGTTAACATTTTTACTCCTCCCGCCATAATCCTCTTTATGCTTTCAATATCTGCCTGGAAAATACAGATAGGATTAATAAAATTACACCCACCGCCGAAAAAGTCAGGGTAAAGCTTTTTTGTATTAATAGTCCGCCTAATGCTACTCCTAATCCCCCAGAGATAAAGCGAACCGAGCTGTTAAGACTAGAAACCTCCTGCATATACGGCTTAGGCAAATCAGTTAAATAAGCACATAGGCCGGAATGATTAATTGTCCAACCAAGTCCCCAAATCAACATAATAACTGCCAGAAATATAATCGCGCCACTTATTGGCAATAATAACAAGGAAGCGCTCATTAAAAGTACCCCTGTCACCAAAGTAAATATGCGCCCTTTTTTATCTGCTAATCTACCTCCAAAGAATTCTCCAAAGATCCCTGCGAAACTTACCAGGGTAAGCAAAGAACTAATTGCAAATTGAGAAAGAAAATATTTATTATCAAAATATACGCCCATCCATTGCCGCGCCAGGTGATAAAGGAAGCTGATACTAAAAATATACAAAAACACCCGCATTATCTTACCTGTCTTTAATGCCTGAATATACCTACTTTTTTGATCCTCTATCTTAATTGAAAGCTTAGGAAAAACATTGAGGATTACAATAACGGTGGCGGTACTTATTACCGCAGGAATAAAAAATATAAACCTCCAGTTAATCAACCCGCTTAAAAATAATCCTGCCAGAGACGATGCAAAGGTAATGCTAAAAAATGTGCCTACTGCTTTACCTCGCTTATTGGTATCAAACCTGTGGGATATATAAAGCAGTGTCAGCGGCGTCATTGCAGATGCAAAGATCCCTACGATAAAACGGTACGCGAATAAACTGTTGAAAGAATTTGCAAAACCAGAAAAAAAACTAAATACCGAAAATAAGCTTAAACAAGTAATTAAAATGCTTTTAATGCTAAATCTGCGGGACAAAGGGCCGTAAAACAAAGCACATACCCCGTAGGGAATCATATACGCCCAGATGATTTTTCCTACGACAAACTCCGGATGTCCTAAATCCCTGGCAACCGATGGCACAATAGCTGAAATTGAGGCAACGTTAAATGCAATAATTATGCCAATAAGGCAAAAGATATAATAAGTGACCTTCTGGTGCATGGGTTTAGACGGCAACAGCCTCTTTTTCAATGATTTCTTTAAAGATCTTCAGGTTTTCCTGAGAATGCTTATTAATCATCCCTTCAACCTGCTCGTCGTTAAACTTGGCCTTATCATCCATAGTAAAATGCTGAATCCAGGTCATCATTATTCCGTCAGGTGCGGGAGTATAAAGCCAGATAATCTTCATATATTTAAAGGGAAATTCGGGTGGTAGCTTTTGCGCATAGGCAAATTTGTGCTCTTTGTTTAAAATTCTATACGACTGCCAAGAGCGGTCTTCATCATCAGTCAGTTTAAAGGTTAATTTATTCCCTTCGCGCTCTAAAATCTTTGCTTCCTTGTACTCCCCACCGAATAATTCTGTCCAGCGCTCAATATCGTTTGAAATATCGAATACGGCTTCATAGGGTGCATTGATTGTTATCGAATTACTTGTGTGTCCCATGTCTTCCTCCTTTAAATGAGCGCCTGGCTTACGGCGCCGAAAGGCGACGTCAAGTCAGCCGCGCGAATTTACATCGTGAGGCTGCGGCCCAGCAGCCGAACGGGGCCACATTATTTAAACTACTCCTTTACTTCGGGGGCGCTTCTATTCAAACTCTGGTTCAAATCCTAATTCTTTTACAAATGCGATAGCGTTTTCTTTTGACTCTGAAAATCCTCCGCTAATCTGCACTGTCCCCTCAGTTATAGGTTGAAGTATGCGCGGTGCCATAAGCACATTTTCATCGGAAATTATTGCCATTTGCCTTTTTAAATTATTTCTTGTAACTTCCTCCAGCTTCTTAGCGCTTTCTGGTTTAAATTCAATGATTATTTCTTGAAAAGTTGAAGTGAGGTCTTCATTTCCTTTGGGTGCCATTATACTTTTAGCACCATACACTGGGAATGTCTCGCTCGTAATAATTATTTTCTCAATATCACTATTTGATAGCAAAACTTCTTTATCAACATACATATCTTTTGGCTCACTGTTTTCATTCACTGCGAATGAATATTGGTCGTGGTCTTTAGTCGCAATTTCATCCTCAGAGAGAACTAGCCTAAACTGTATTTGTTTATTCTGAGCATAACAATTTATTCCAATGTACAGTGTCAAAACTACAAACAAAAAGATTGTTTTCATAACCTTTCTCCTTTTCGCCTTTTCTTCATCATCCTGCCCCCTTAATCCAAAATTGCCACTACCCGTGCCCAGCCGGCTCCTGCGTTTCGCACCTTTACCGGCAAACACGAAATCTTAAATCCGAACGGCTTTGGGATTTTGCTTAAATTCGCCAGCCGTTCCATATGAGAATATTCACGTTTTCTTCCTAAAAAATGCGACGGCCATAAAAGCGATTTATTCTTTGTCTTTAAAAATTCCTGAAACATCTCAAAACACGGCCTATCTAATCCTAGGGCATCAATCCCCATCATCTTAATACCTTGATCTAAAAGATATTCTATGGCTTCCGGCTCAACTCCAACGTATTTAGTGATGTATTCGGGGGTACCTACTAGTTTGTCCGCGCCGGTGTTAAAAAGTACGATATCAAAAGGCTTTAATGTGTAATTGATTTTCTTTAATGCATTGATAATATCTTGTTTACTAATTATCTCTGGGTGTTTTTTATCGGTAAAATCTAATACCACGCCATCGTTATAGCACCACTCCAGAGGAAGATCGTCTATGTATTTTGATGGCTTGCCTTCTGAATTGCTTCCGTAATGAAACGGTGCGTCCACGTGTGTGCCCATATGCACCGAAGAATGGACGATTTCCAAAGAAAGCAGTTCCGCGTCGGGAACATCATCAGGCGCGATAATGCGCTCGCCCTTTTTAAACCGCTGCTCTCCGTCGGATTGCTTACTCATAATTACCCAATTAAGATGCTCAACACCCTGGGCATGGGTAATGCGGTCAATAGAAGCGGCATGGGTCTCTTTTAATGTATCGTCTATAGGAAGACTTAAATCAATTATCTGCATTGCATCAACCTAATTCTTATACACCCTGTTTTGACGTGATCGCATCAACGATTTCGTTGACTGAAGAAAACTTTGTTACCTGATCTTTTTCGAATTTTACACCAAATGTCTTCTCGAATTGCACGGTTATCTCAACCATCTCGGTTGAATCAACGCTGAGCGAATCATACAGCTTTGCCTCAGGCTGAATCTCTTCAGGCTTAACGCCGATTGTGGTTTGAATAATTTCTTTTACCTTTGCCTGAACCTCATCACTCATTTTTATCCTCTCCTTTTTCTAAAGCTAATACCGCATTAATTCCGCCTCTGCCGCGCGAAATCACTAAAGCGCGATTAATCTGCTTTGACTGACTTTTATTAGGAACATAGTCTAAATCGCACTGCGGATCAGAATTTTTATAATTAATCGTCGGTGGAATAAGCCCGTGTTCCATGGCAAGCAATGTGCTAATCATATCTACTGAGCCGGATGCGCCTAATAAATTTCCATACATCGCCTTAGGAGCGCTTACCGGAATACTTTTTGCTCTTTTGCCAAATACCTTCTTTATCGCATTGGTTTCACTGATATCGCCGATCTTAGTGGCAGCTGCATCGGCACAGATATAATCAATAGACTCCAGATCAAACTCTGCCTCTTCCATAGCAAGCCGAATCGCACGCGCAAGCTCATCGCCATCAATAGCCGGATCAATCCTGCTTACACCGTCACAGGTAGTTCCGAATCCTCTTATAAACCCATGAATCTTTGCATCTCTACCCTTGGCGCGCTCTTGGCTTTCGAGCGTGACGATTCCTGAACCCTCGCCAATTACAAACCCGTCTCTATTCTTATCAAATGGTCTATAGGCAGATTCTGGTGTATCATTATTGAGTGAGAGCGACCCATTAGTATTGCAACACAAAAGCGCATAGGGTGACACCGGTGCTTCCATGCCGCCAGCTAACACAATATCTAACCCTCTTCTCTCAACCGCCTTAGCACCGTAGGCGATTGCCATAAGCGAACCTGCTCGATCAGCCACAAATGTCTTTGAAAAACCTTTTATACCGTAGGCAATAGAAACCTGCCCCTGTGGAGCTGCAGGAAACCAGGCTGAGGCCATAAAGGGACTAACCCCTTCTCTTCCTTCGATATAAAGGTCGCGTAGCTCGGTTTCAGCATAGAGCCACCCTCCGATAGCATTGCCTGCAAAAATCCCCACATTATCTAAATCTTCCTGAGCTAAATCGATGTGCGCATCCTTTAATGCCAATTCAGATGCCACTAGCGACATGTGCGAAAATGCATCTATCTTTTTTAACAACCGCGGAGAGATCGAGCTGTACGCATCCAAATCCTTTATCTGACCAGCGATTCTCGAAGGATATCGGGACGCATCAAATCGAGTGATAGGAGAAATAAATGACTGCCCGTGACGAATATGTCTCCAGAAATTCGCCTTGCCGATTCCCGCAGCGGTTAACACACCAATACCTGTAATTGCCACGTTTTTCATGATTTTCCCTCCCATCGCTTGAGAATCAGAGAAGAATGGATACCGGAAAACCCGCTACTTGTCTTTAAAATGGTATCTACCTTTTGTTTCCTTCCTATATTAGGGATATAGTCCAAATCGCACTTTGGGTCAGGATTCTCTAGATTAATCGTAGGGGGCAAGAAATTCTTCTCAAAGATAAGACAGGAAACCACCATCTCCACCGCATTCGCCGCTGCCAAAGGATGACCTATCATTGACTTTAATGAACTAGTAGGAATCTTATAGGCATAGTCTCCCAAAGACATCTTATATGCATTTGTCTCAAATACGTCATTCATCCTCGTTGAAGAGCCATGCGCATTGATATGACCGATATCGGCCGCAGATATCCCTGCGTCCTTTAAGGTAAGGGTAATGCACTTTGCCATTGCATCGCCGTCGGCAGGCAGATCAGTCATATGAAATGCGTTGCAGGTTGAACCGTAGCCTGTTACCTCAGCGTAGATCGGTGCGCCTCTGTTTAAGGCGTGATTAAGCTCTTCCAAAATAAGGATACCCGCACCTTCGGAGAGCACAAAACCGTTACGGCTTGCATCAAATGGCCGAGATGCTTTTTCAGGTTCATCGTTACGTGCGGACAATACATTTACCACATCAAAAGCACCAAAGGTAATCGGCGTAATCGGTGCCTCAGCAGCCCCGGTAACCATCAAGTCTTGATTGCCGTCTTGAATCTCTTCATAGGCAAAACCTACAGAATCGGTTCCGGCGGTACAGCCGGTTGAGATAGTATTACAAATACCTTTTAGTCCGTAGCGTGCACTGATTTCACTTGAGGGCGTGTTAAACATTGCCGCATCGTACAAATCTGGTCTCACCTTAAAAGGATCAATCGGATTCTTGCCGTTATCGGTCACTAAGGAAAACTCCTCTTCCATATATTTGGTGCCACAAATCGCATTGGCCAAACAAATGCCCGCACGTGTGACATCGATCTTAGAAAAATCAAGCCTGGCATCTTTAATCGCCATATCAGCCGAGACGACTGCAAACTGAACATAGCGGTCCATGCGCATAACTTCATCGTGAGTTAATCCCAATTTAAAAGGATCGAAGTCACGCACTTCAGCAGCAATCTTTGTATTGAATAATGAGACGTCAAATCCGTCAACACGCTTTACCGCGGATTTACCTTGAGACATCCCCTCCCAAACATTCTCTTTTCCAATGCCGTTAGGCGAAACAACACCCAACCCGGTTACCACTACTCTTCTTTTAGACATAAATTATTTCTCCTTCAATGAGCGCACAACTTACGAAGTGCGAAGCGCGACGTAAGTTGTACGCGCGAATTGAACCCCGCTCTTTTGGCGAAGATCTACTTTTTTAGCTTTTTTTATTTTGCAAAACAATTCAAACTCCTTAACTCCCGCCAAAAGGGCGGGGTCAAATTCAGCCATCGGACTTACGTCGTTCTTCGGACGCCGTAAGTCCGGGCTTCATTTGATCATCCACTCGATATGCTTTAAATACAACCTTGCCGCCATCGGGACAAGTAATGGTATCAAGGGTATTAGGATCATTCATAAAGAAAAACTCAGCGCCAAAGTTGAGTGCAAACAGTGCAGGAAATGCAGTATGCCAGGCTGCACCGCAAAATCCCTGCATACACTTTAAACCCGTGGTCTCAAATTTATCACCGACTTTATATTTGTAAAAACACGTACCGTCCGACTTGACTACCTCTAGACACATTTTTTTTGGATTTGGTCCTTTATGACTAGGGTCTTTCGGTGCAACCTCTGCATTGCCCTTTTTATCAAGGATCTCAGCTTTAAACTCAAGTTTTCCTCCGTCAGGACAGGTTACCAAGAGCGAGCGTTGATTCTCCATAAACGGAAACTTCGCTCCAAAGCTAAGCGAATAAATTACAGGAAACATCGCGTGAGCTAATCCTAAACAAAAATGTTTCGGCGGATGCGTAAAATCTTCTAAGATAATTTCGTCACCCTTTTTGTAACCGTGGTAACAGTGGCCTTCGACTTTATTCACGGTAAGTTTTAATTTTGGAAAAGGAGTTTTAACCATTTTTAATGAGCGCACACTTTACGTCGTACTTTGTACGCCGTAAAGTGTTTGCGCGAATTGAACCCCGCTCTTTTGGCGAAGTTTTATTTGTTTATCTTTTTCTCGTTTTACAAAAAACATTGATTGCTTATCCCGCCAAAAGGGCGGGGTAAATTCCGACCATGAACTTAGCATCGCTATCGCTATCGCTCACTAAGTTCAGTCGTCATTTATGTTAAATCTTTTATGGCAGCCAGTAATTCTTCCTTGCTGAAAAAATTATTCTTTTTCTCCACATCATGAACCATATTAACTAATTTTTCATTAAGCGGGGCATGCACATTATGCGCTCGCGCAAGCGTTGTGAATTCTCCGTTGATATAATCAATCTCTGATGGCTTGCCCCGTTTAATACTCTGCAGTATCGATCCGTATAACGGCTCTTTACTTAAATTGGCAATAATTTCAGAAAATATATGTGCTGCTGCGTCAATCGGCATGGCTGTTAGTTTTGTCAATCGCTCTACAGGAAACGCAGGAAGCGAGGCTAATTGAATACCCGCATTGCTGACGACCTCTAGCCCTTCTTTCCAGATTGCAATAGCGATACGGCTCATTGCGGCGTCGCCAAATACCTTTTGCATGCTCTCCCCTACGATTCCAGGAATACAATTGTTGGCATTGATAAATATCTTAAGATACTTCATACCTGCAATATCATCGGTTACCTCTACTTTGAAGATTTTGCCAAGAAGTTCACCAAGAGCATCAAGCGCTGTATCGTTTGGCACCAATCGTTTTCCTATAATCCAGTCCCCTTCAAAATTATGCACAATTCTACCGGGCTTTAAACATGTTGCTCCGAACATCACGATGCTTGATATGATATTTTCTTTTGGCACATACTGCGCGCAGATATCATCTGCCTGAATACCGTTTTGCGTTGTCATCACAAGCGTATCTTTTAAGAAATCCACATTGCTTTCAAGCGCCTCTTGAATATCTTGTGTTTTAACCGCAATGATTGCAACATCAGGCTTTTCCTGTAATTGCTCAAATGTCTCTATTGGAAACGTATATTCGCCCCGGACTCCTGAAATGCGTAATCCGTTATTTTTAATTGCCTCGGCTGCTGTTGCTCGACCCACCAATACAACGTTACAGCCTGTCTTCTTTAAATACCCTGCTACTACACTGCCTATGGCACCTGCGCCAATAACTGCAATTTTCATGCTTTATCTACCTTGTTTTTTAGGAAAACCGTATTGCTTATAATCAAAACCTGACTGTTCCAGGAGGCTAATCATCATGCTGTAAAACGGGCTGGGTACATCAGAAAAAAATGCGCTGATCACATCCTGTTCCTGTACCGCATCAGAATGCCGTGATTGCGCATTGTGCTCTGACTTAGTGGTAACGGTATCGATTGCCATGTGTCGATGGAAGGTTGGCATCTTATTAGTCATATTCAAAAATTTATCTTTAACTTCCTCGTCCCACTGCATGGTTGGACTAAACATATATTTCTCCTTCTTGCCTTATGCTATTTCTTTAAAGCCTCTTTATTAATCTTTCCTGAAAGTGTCTTAGGAAGGCTGTCTCTAAATTCTATAATGTGAGGAATCTTGAAATGTGCCATGTTCTGCTTACAGAAGGCGCGAAGCTCTGCTTCGATAATCTGCTCTCCTTCTTTGGAAACGATAAACGCCTTAGGTACCTCTCCGCGCAACTTATCCTCCACGCCGATAACCGCAATCTCCTGAACTTTGGGGTAACGATGTAACACGGCCTCAACTTCAGGCGCAAATACGATCTCGCCTGCAACTTTAATCATCTCTTTTTTCCTGCCGACAATATAAAACAAACCTTGCGCATCGCGCATTGCGATGTCACCGGTCTTAAGCCAACCATCCGAAGTTACCACTTCTTTAGTCAATTCTTCTTCCTTATAATAGCCGACCATTATTGCTTTACCCCTTAGCCATAACTCTCCTTTTTGACCATCAGTTACCTCATTGCCGCTGTCATCGACAATCTTTGCTTCCATGCCTAAACCAATCGGACCAATGCTATGAATCTTATTGATATCTTCGGGAGAGTATGAATTGGGTGCAGCGGTTTCAGTCATGCCCCAACCATTGCGCAGCTTGGCATTCGGACAGAGCTTGTGGAACCGTTTCAATAATGCAGGCGATGAAGGAGCGCCGAATACTACCGGATGTATAAGATACGATAAGTCAAACTTCTCGCATTCTTTTAACGAAAGGATCGCGATAAACATCGCAGGAACTATACAAAATACAGTTGCTTTATATTTTTCTAAATTTTTCAACGACTCCAGCGGATGGAACCTCTCCATCAATATTAGCGTTGAACCAAAGAAAAGCATAAACAGGATATAATCCAAACCACCGCAGTGAGAAAACGGAACTCCGGCACACAGATAGCTATCTTTATCGGTTACACCAAGGTAGTGCTCAATACATTCAACCGGGACATTAAAATGTCCATAAGTATACAACACGCCCTTAGGATGCCCGGTTGATCCGGAGGTATAAAAGATCGATGAATAATCACTATCGCGTACCTCGGCCTGAGGAATATCTGGCGCTGCCTTAAGCAAATCGCCCCATAAAGTGAAGCTATCGTCCTGCGCCGCACCAGTGCTCTCTCCTACATAAAAAATCCTGCTTAAATTTAAGCAGGCATTTTTAATATTCTTTAGATCAACGTCTTTTTTATCCCTAGCGATTAAGGCAATGGTATCACTATGATTTATAAAGCCGGTTACTTCTTTCTGGGTGAGCATAAAATCCAAAGGCACTACCACCGCACCGATTGAAAACAACGCCAAGTAGCTATAGATATACTCAGGACAATTAGGTAGATAAATCGCAACCTTCTGCCCTTTCTGAATCCCAACATTAGTAAAGGCGGTAGCTAATCTAAATACCGAATCTTTAAGCTGCGAAAAGGTAATGGGCGCATCCCGAAAGATAATCGCAGGTTTATCTGAGAAATTCTTCGCTTGTTTTAATACAGTCTTCTTTATATCCATTTCATTCCTCCTTGTAAATATAGTAAAATTTGACTATTGAAATTTAATTATATAGGAAGTCCTGGCAATGTCAAGACTTTTTATGAATTTTCTTTTGCTTAAAACTAGTTGATTTAATTAGAGTTGCGGGAAGGCTTGCCTGTCTTTTTCTCAAAAGTAGCAATGAAATCGGAGATGAATTTTATTTCTGCTTTGATCAATTCGATATTGTGGTCAATAATCGCCACATGATGATAAGGATAGTCTGCCTTTGCAGCAGTCTCGAGCTTTTCTAGGCCCTTTTCTATCTTCTTTAGGATACGTAGCCGCAGATTAAGCCGACGCTGCACATCTTTTGGCTTAATAAAGGGAAGGAAATATAGGGAGAGGTCGATATTAAACGTTGGCCTTTGAATGGTGGTAAAGCTTTCATCTAAAAGCTCCTGGAATCTATTTTGGCCGTCTTTGGTAATCTCATAGATGAGTTTTTCAGGTCGTTTGCCTGAACGGCCTGAGTGTTTAGTAACATAGCCTTTTTTCTCCATCATCTGCAAAGGATAGTAAATCGACTGTGCTTCCCACACCGCAAACCTATCCATTATTTCATGGATCTGCTTCTTTATCTCATACCCATGCTTTGGCCCTTCGATAAGCAATCCTAAAATAACCAATTCTTGTATCGCAACCATCTAATCTTCCATTACCCCCATCTTACGGAATTTTTCGTAGCGTAGCGTAAGCAGCTGCTCTGCCGGTAATGTCACAAGCTGTTTTAGATTGCTCGTAATTGCTTTCTTTAAGAAAGACGCTGCTTTCTGCGCATCTTTATGCGCCCCGCCTAAAGGTTCTTTTATAATCTCGTCAATAAGCCCCATTTCTAAAAGGTCTTTTGCCGTAAGCTTCAACGCTTCGGCTGCATCCGGAGCTCTGGTGCTATCGCGCCAAAGAATAGACGCGCACCCTTCGGGAGAAATTACCGAATAGTACGCGTTCTCTAATAAACATACCCTATCACCAACGCCGACTCCTAAAGCCCCTCCGCTGCCACCTTCACCGATTACTACTACTACGATGGGCACTTTGATATCAATCATCTCTTTTAAATTGGTGGCGATTGCCTGAGCCTGGCCCCTCTCTTCTGCCCCAATCCCCGGATATGCGCCGGGCGTATCAACGAATACAACAATAGGTAAATTAAATTTCTCAGCTAACTTCATAAGCCGAAGCGCCTTCCTATACCCTTCAGGATGGGCACAGCCAAAATTACGGCGTAAGTTTTCCTTGGTGTCTCGCCCTTTCTGATGCCCCATGATGAGCACATTATAACCGTTAAGCTTTGCTACACCGGCGATAAGGGCCAGATCATCACCGAAGACCCTGTCACCGTGGAGCTCGAAAAAATCAGTGGTAAGCGTTTCTATATAGTCTAATGTGTAGGGCCTCTGGGGGTGGCGGGCAATCTGAATACGCTGCCATGCAGTTAAATGCTCGTAGGTTTCCTTCTTAAGCTTGGTGAGCTTCTCTTCGAGCTTCTTAATCTCGGAGGTTAAATCAACCGCTTTTTTCGAATCGAATGATTTAAGCTCTTCGATTTTTTTCTCAAGCTCATTAATTGGTCGTTCAAAATCTAAACCGTTCATCGTCTATTGACTATTCAACGCTCCCTGCGCGTATCTTACATATCGTGCACTAATCAACAATAATTACCTCTACGCCGGCGGGTAAAAGAGAATAAAGCTCTTCAACATCACTGTTGAGCATGCGCACACAACCTTCGGTGGCCTGATTTCCTATGCTCTCAGGATCAGTAGTACCATGGATTCCGTACCCGGCTAAATCGAAACCGAGCCAACGAGTTCCTAAGATATTCTCTGAGCTTTCAGGAGGGACAATCTCACCTTCTTTATACCATACAGGATGCGGTATTCTATTGACGATGGTAAATGTTCCTATGGGGGTACAATTATCTAATCCGGTTGCCACAGGATACACTTTAATGATTTCCTCATTAGATTTTAGCGTTAGGGTATTTTGTGACTTATCTACGGCAACGGAAAATTTGCCAAGCCAGACTCTTAAGCTGCCTCCCGCTTGAATGGCATCGGATTGTAAGCCGTTTGATCTTTTCAATAGCTCGACGGTGGTTTTGAATTGCTTGGCTATTTTAGAAAGGCTATCACCGGATTTCACCTCGTAGGACTGCGTAAGCCCGGGTACGGGCACATTAGAAAATATTATTCTCATATTTAAATCTTCGTATTTCTTTTTTACCTCGTCAATTCGTGAAAAATTCGGAGACTCAAAAATGATTTGTCGGTATGCATCTTTTGCCGCTACGAGCTCGCCTTTTTTCTCAAGGGTAGCTCCCAGCGTATACAATTCCTGTGCGCTCTTAGCGGTTTTTTTATCTTCCCCGGCAGGAGGCGCCTGACGTTTGCCTAACGACACCAAAAGAGAAAAAACTATAATCACCCCTACCGCGATTGAACTTATCATCAGAATTCTCGAGCGCATATTGTTCTCCTTAGAATATATAAAACAGAATAGAAATTGTCGTGCCAAGAAGAGAACCAACGATTACCTGAAAAGGCGTATGCCCAATCAGCTCTTTTAAGCGGCTCTCCTCGATCTTACCCCTCCAATAAATATCGTCCAAGATTTTATTAAGAATTCGTGCTTGTATTCCCGACGATTGTCGTACGCCCTGGGCATCAAACATCGTTACCATCGCAAAGACCGCTGCTAAGGCAAAGAGTGCAGAATCAAAACCAACATACAGTCCACAGTTAATCGCCAGCGCCGTAGCGCCCGAGGCGTGACTAGAGGGCATGCCTCCGGTTCCTACAAACCATCTAAAATTAAACCGCTTTTCGACAATCACACCCAAGACAACCTTAATTAACTGAGCTACTGTCCAAGCAACAAGAGTTATCCAGAGGATTTGATTATCAAAAAGGGGGGCCAAAAACGATCTCATGGCTCAAAGGGGAGAACTTCTATGATGACCTTTTCTTTTACGGTGGACTTGCCTTGCCAGGTTAAATATCCTTTGTTTCCCTCGCGCAATTCTTGGGCGTCCCGCTTCTGCTGTAGTTCTACGCGTTTTGCAAATACTCTATTATGTATCGACTGCAGTGCCTTTTTCAACTCAGGCAAAGAATTAAACTTTGCCTCGAAGGCGTCTCGCTCATCTTTGAGCTCTTTAATTTTATCTTGCAAATCATCATATTTGCCTTGAAGATTAGAATAATCACTATTTAACGCCATAACATTATCTTGCACTTTCGCAAGCTCTTGCTTGGTGGATTCTAATTCCTGCTCCTTCTGCCCCAGCGTATCTCGAAGCCCACCGATCTCTTTTTCAAGCGCTATCTTCATCTCCTCTTTGTCCTCTAAGACCGTTTTATATTCGGCCTTTTCTTGCTTAAGGGACCCCTCGAGTTCATTCTTTATGGTATTGAGCTCGCGTATTCTGTGTTCTACATCGAGCAGCTTGGTATTAAGGTTATAATTCTGCTTCAAAAGGTAATAATACCTGACAAACGATATGCCTGCCAGCACAACGATGGTGAGCACAAATAGGGATAATAAAATCCTTCTGACTTTCTGTTGCATGATTGACTTCCTTGGGTTAGCTAAGGTTATTAGGGCTTGACCGTTTTAGAAAAATGTGTTAGTTTACATTATAATATAAGGAAGTAAAAAAGCAAGTGGTTTTTTTGGAACCCTCACCACTGCCTAAAAAGACCACCCTCCTATTTTTGCTGGTTCAAAACAGTAACGTATACAAAAACATACAACATCATGCTCTCAAAAGCGTATAGTTTTGGCCTCGTAGGACTCAACGGGTATCTGGTTGACATAGAAACCGATATCTCCCGGGGCCTGCCCAGCGTGGCGGTCGTGGGGCTGCCGGATAATGCGGTAAAAGAAAGCCGCGAGCGTACCCGCGCTGCGATTAAAAATAGCGGCTTTAAATACCCCATTGATAAGATTACCATAAGCCTTGCACCGGCTGATGTAAAAAAAGAGGGCTCTTTTTTTGACCTGCCGATAGCATTAAGCATACTAGCGGCAACCAACCAGCTTAATAAAGATACGCTTAAAGATTATATTATCATCGGTGAGCTTAGCCTTGATGGAAAAATCCGCGCTGTAAAAGGTGCTTTGCCTATTGCCCTTTCCATAAAAGAAAAAAGGTTTTCTAAGATTATTGTCCCTTATGAAAACGCTCACGAAGCAGCGGTCGCGGAAGGAATTGATGTCTACCCGGTAAAGACGCTGGCTGAAACAGTGCATTTTTTAAGCGAGCCAGAGACGCTATCTCCCTGCAAAGTCAATACCCGCGCACTTCTTAAGGAACTCAATCAGTATGATGAAGACTTTTCTGATGTCAAGGGACAAGTGCATGCAAAGCGGGGTGTTGAGATTGCTGTAGCCGGTGGGCACAACATAATTCTTATCGGCCCTCCGGGAAGCGGCAAGACCATGCTTGCAAAAAGAATCCCAACGATCTTTCCGGACATGGAACTTAAGGAAGCGCTGGAGACTACAAAGATTCATTCCATTGTTGGAAACGCTCCTAAAAAAAGCGGCATTGTGGTACAGCGACCCTTTAGGAATCCACACCACACTTGTTCAGACATAGCACTCGTTGGCGGTGGCTCATTTCCGAAACCCGGAGAAATTAGCTTGGCGCATAATGGAGTGCTGTTCTTAGATGAGCTTCCTGAATTCAATCGTGATGTGCTCGAATCTTTACGCCAGCCGTTAGAGGATGGAATAGTCACCATTTCTCGTGCGACTAAAGCACTAAGCTTCCCGAGCAAGTTTATGCTCGCCGCGACGATGAACCCCTGTCCGTGTGGTTTCTTTACTGATCCTCAAAGGAATTGTCGCTGTACGCCAACCAAAATCCAAAAATATCTTTCAAAAATCTCAGGTCCTTTGCTAGATAGAATAGATATCCAAATTGAGGTACCTTCCTTAAAGTATAAGGAAATTGCCAAAGGCGCTGAAGCTGAAAGCTCAGACACAATTAAACAGCGGGTGCAAAAGGCGCGGGATGTCCAGAGGAAACGGTTTAAAGATGAAAATGTTTTCTGCAATGCGCAAATGAACCATAAACACATAAAGAAATACTGTCAGTTAGATGACTCCTCGCAAGAACTGCTGAAGATGGCAATGGAAGAACTGGGCTTAACCGCCCGGGCCTATGATAAAATCCTCAAAGTCAGCCGTACTGTTGCAGATTTGACAGGAGCTAAAGACATCTCACCAGACCACCTCTCCGAAGCAATCCAGTATAGAAGCTTAGATAGAAATTTGTGGGCGTAAATAATAAAAAAGGGGCTTCTACGGATTCCTTGTTTAGCTTTTGTTTCATATGTATACTATGTGTTTATTTTCTTTATATTTGCCTATTATTTAACTGCTTTTATTTTTTAAGGTGTATACACTCCGGTATGGCGAATGTCATGGCGAAACATCGGCCACTCAATTTCTCTGGGATCAGATAAACCATATGTCCATATATAAACCCCCGTATCTTGACTTCCCACGACTATCTCAAAGCTTTGATCGCCATCAAGGTCAGCAATCGCAGCAGATGAAAAAATGGGGCCACCGTCGTATGTCCTCACATACCAAAAGAACTCTCCTGTATGTTTATAAACATAGGTGCGTGAAGTCTGAGGACAACTGGCTATGATTTCAAGCTCTCCATCGCTATTGAGATCGGCAATAGCTGGAAATATGTAGTTACTGCCCAATTCTCCATATCCTGCTCTCCAATGAAGCGTTCCATCATGATTAAAGGCATAAATAAAACGGACAAGCGAGCTAGCTATGACAATTTCTAAATCTCCATTGCCGTCAAGATCGACAATCGCCGGAGAAGAATCTAAAGCACCATCTCCATCTTCTGGCCAGCCGGAAACAAGGGTTCCGTCATGGTGCCAGGCGTAAATATAATTTCCGCTGCCAACAACAATCTCAAGGTCCCCGTCGCCATCTAAGTCAGCTACGGCTGGCGAAGAGATAACATCAGAAGTGGTTGTCACAGGCCACCCGGAAACCAATGTTCCGTCATGGTGCCAGGCGTAAACGTTGTTGTCCAAAGACCCAATGACAATTTCAAAATCTCCATCGTTGTCAATATCGGCAACGGCGGGTGACGACTCAATATGATCTCCGGTTGAGTTCGGCCAACCTGTTACCAGCGTGCCGTTGTTATGAAAAGCGTAGACTTCGTTTCCGGCACCCACAATAACCTCAAGGTTTCCGTCGCCGTCGAGGTCAGCCAAAGCGGGAGATGATTGCGTGACCGGACCATTTGTCGAAACAGGCCACCCAGAGACCATTGCCCCGTCATGGTGTATAGCATATATTTTATTGTCATGGGAACCTATCGCGATTTCTAAATCCCCGTCGCTATCGATATCAGCAATCGCCGGAGAAGAATCTAAGGTGCCTGTTACATCTACTGGCCAGCCGGAAACAAGGGTTCCGTCAGAATGCCAGGCATAGACATAATCAGCATGGCCTATAACTACCTCAAGGTTTCCGTCGCCATCAAAATCTGCAAGTGCAGGGGAAGAAGTGCCCTGTCCGTTTCCTGTCATTTGCGGCCAGCCGTATTGAAGAACAGGTGGCCCAATCCATATTTGCAGTCGAACCGGGAAAGAAATGTGAAATCGATTATCCCGAATTAACCTAACCATATGGTAGCTCCCATCAACAGGTTCTGTGATGATATCGAATACCGCTTCGGTTTCTACATATTGACCCGGCAAAATCTCGGCAATAGGAAATGAACGTAAGGAAAGCAGAGTCCTCGGCGCCCCTCTATCGCGTCCCCCTCCATCAATAACCGCAGAAAAAGGATTGTCAGTTATCCACCTGACATCGCTATCTGTATTAAATGACCCGTCGGAGGCTGGAATCGGCTCGGTACCTTGATTGATTATCTGAAAGGTAACTTCCACGCGCTCACCCACATCAGGAATACCGTCCCCATTGCCTTGGCTTTCCCCCTCGTCATCATCATCGAATGAAATGACTTTTAGCTTTTCTTCAAAAGAAAACCGTTTAAGATCAAAGCTCACAGGGTAGGTGGTATCAAAGCCATCCATTTCTGAATCAAACTCTTTTTGAATGTTATAGATAGAGTATATGCTTTTGCTATCGTTTCCGTAGAAAGGCGGATGCGTATTAGCATCTATTTTCCTATGCCCTTCGAATCCTGGATAAGCCGATGTCGTTGGGTCAGCCCAATACCCTGTGTCGTGATAGGAATTCGGGCCTGGATTAAAATAACCGTTCTTTTCCCATGCCTGGAAAATATCAAAAGGATAGTCAAAATAGCCGTTCGTCGTCTCCGTGGTAAACCAGACCACAAGACCTGCGCTGTCTGCTGTTATGCCACTGTCGAAAACATTACCATTGGGCTGTCTTACCTCGAGATAAAAGTTTGTATCGTCGTCGCCTTGATTTAAGTGTGCAATTATCCCCGTGGTTTCAACATCAGGGAGAATATAATTAACAAATTCAAAAGCTCCGCCTCCCCCTATCGTTTCCACATTGGCAAAGCCAGCGTTGATTCTATTGATAGCTGAAAGATGAACCGGCTTCTCAGGATTTGGCAAACCCCATCCGGGCCCATACCCAAATGATCCAAAGCCCATCAATCCCCAGTTGTGGACAGAATAATAATAGTCTTTGAGTCCAATCAATAGGTGGCCCATTTCATGCGCCACCGTTCCCATGAATAGAAAGCGGTTTTCAATAAACTTCTCAGGCAGCATCGTAATGGTATAGAAGTTGCCCCAGATGTAAGTATATTTAAATTGAGGCCAAAAAATGCTGTCGCGATTATCTTCAAATCCTGCCGCAACAATAATTAACCTATCATCTGAATTAAGCTGAATTCCTGTGGTATAAAGAAAATCGTTGTTGAAACTGCTAGCGTCTGTAAGATATTGTTCTCTCGTGCCGGGCATCATGAACCATTCACCGCTCGGCGGAAAATAAGGAATCGGTTCAATCTCAACCTCTCCGAAGCTCACCTCTTGCCAGTAATCCCGGGTGCTCCCATAAGCCTCAAGACCATCCGGCGTTTCAGCATAGGGATCTATTTCTCCTTTTGAGGCGATCATCCTTAGAAAATCATCTGCCTCATAGGTATGATTGGCATCCGGAAATTCGACAAAGACGACATGGGGGGTATAGACAGTGGTAAGGCTGCTGGCTTGATTCTCCTCAAGCATTGCCCGGTGCGCGGAATTGATATTTTTTAGGGCATCATTCAACTGCTGGCGCTCCTCTTGAAATTCTTCCAGGGCTTGACCGGTAAGAACAGGATAGAGATTCTCTGCAAAAGAAGGCGCAGGGATTTCTTTTAAAACCAGCTCACCACTCGGAATCAGTTCACCGCTATCTCCTCTTTCCGCATAGTGCCAAGTATTGTCGGCTTTAATGACGGTAAATTTTTTTCCATCCTCCCTCGTATAAAACCAAACGTTTTTCGGGTCACCCTCCATAAAGATGGTTCTTCCGTCCTTTGTTTGATAACACTCTGTGCCCGGAGGAATCGGAGTAGTAGCAAAAGCCGGCATCGACACACTCAACAGCGCCGTCACAATAATTACCTTTAATGGTATTGATAACTTTCTTTGCATTTTCTCACCTATCCTTTTCTCCCGCGCCGCGGGGGCGCACATACAACTCTTATAACTATGGCTCCTTTACATCCCTTGGTGGACGCTTGTTATGCACCACGACTCCGCCGGCGATGTAAGTATGCAAGGGATTCACCTCAAGGTTGTAGACTTGAGTATGTTCTTTGATTTCTTGAATAGAGGTAATCTTTACAGGCTTTCCTTCTCTACCAAAAAGCTCATCTCCAAGCTTAAGGCTTCCTATTTCAACCCATGTACCATTAGTGTAGACGGGGTGATTCTTGGTTACCTTGAGATACTCATTAATGACAAGGTATTCTTCTGCTGGGTGTTCAAAGAACTCAACTACCTTGTCTTCCTTAAATTCTTCTGTTGCTTCATCAAAGGCAAATACCTTGTCTCCTACCTTGACCTGTTCTATCGGCTTCTCTGTGCCATTTGACATCAAGATGGGGGTGCCGGGGAGAAAACAAGTAATAATAACTCGTGTCCTTGCAGCCTCTGGTGTGTTACCATAGGCGCCCATGTTGATACACCTGCCGTTATAGTGAGGCTCCTGTGAGTAATCGTCTTCCGGATGTCCCTTGTCAATACAGGGTGAGTTATAATCCTGTAAATGATAATTACCTGCTGTTGGATTAACCAACAGAGGGTCATACGAGATAATTCCATCCCCTGTAACAGAACTATCATAATTCGTTCCATTGCCCCAAACATTATTAAAGTAAATGGTTTGCAGAAACGGAGAAAGATTATTAATGCCATAATCTGTATTATTAATAATGATATTGTTTTTTATCAGGGGTTGACTAATATAAATCGTTATTCCTTCAACATTATCGATGATGGTATTATTGATGATGTCCGGACTTCCTCCTCCGCCCCCTGCTACGATACCATAATTGTTGTGGGTGATCACCGAGTGGCTAATCTCTGTAGGAACAGCATGTGCGGTTATTTCCGATACGCCATAATCGGAATATTCAATGGTGGCATGTTGAATAAGAGAGCCTGTGGTGTGTAAGTCATCAACAATCCCAACCCAATCCCCGGGTGCTGGAGAGCTTTGATTAGAGGTAAAGATGATCCTCTTTGATGGCGTGCCCACCGCACGAAGTGTCCCATCAACACTTAACGCATAATACCCATCAAATCGTATCTCCACTCCCGGCTCTATGGTCAGGATGGTTCCCTCAGAGACATAAAGATCGCCGACTACAATATAAGGGCTGAGATTCTCACCCCATGTCTGACCCCCCACTTCTCCGGAAACCTCTACCGCGCCGAGTCGATACAATGCTCCCATATCGTTGCGGCTTCCGTCCGGGTCGTTATACTCTTCACCAGGATGGCCGGAATTTCTACAAGGGGAAATGAGCTGTAGTCTATAGTCGCCGCCAGCCGGATCCTCGAATAACGGATTATCATCAATATTGCCTTCGATATCCCATACAGGATTTATAATGCCTTCAATAAGCGAATATGAAACCTCGACATCGCCACCTTCGTCATAGATCTCCGGTGCTCCAGAACCGTCGTTATTGAAAAAGATAGAGTTGAGCACAGTAAGAGTGGTGCCGTTTTCTGGATAAATTGTCCCTCCATTGTTACCATTAGTCGAATTTTCAGTGAAGGTGTTGTTAACGACGATAGGGTTGGAATAATACGAATAGATGGCGCTACCACTATTTTCGGCTGAATTGCCTATAAATTGGTTTTTTCGAAGCTCGGCATCGCTGAAAGCTAGTTCAATCGCACCACCTCTGCCGAGAGTTTCAGTGGCAGAGTTATTCAATAGAGTATTGCGTTCAATAGTGGGATCGCTACCCTCGATTCTTATGCCACCACCGTTATTAGCGGTATTGGCGGAAATGATATTATCGTGAATAACCGGTTGTAGGCCGAGAAGATCGCTATTCAAGTCAATGCCCCCACCGGTCAATGCAGATACATTACCAGAAATAGTATTATAATAGATATATGGGGAAGACATCTTGCTTCTTATCCCGCCACCCCCCCAGGTTATGGATACATTGTTTAAAATATCGTTGAGGAAAATTCTTACATCTGCAAAAGCCAATCCAATACCACCGCCTGATTTAGCCGTGTTGTTGCGTATGGTATTGCGGTCGATCAAAGCGGTAGTCCATTCTACATAAATGCCACCCCCCATGCCGCTGTCAGCGTGATTTTCTGAAATGACATTATCCCATACAGTAGCGTTTGAATCATCAAGAAGAGCGATACCTCCGCCATGGCCATCTCCAGCGTCATTATTCGAAATAGTATTGTCAGTAATAACAGGAGAAGAATTTCCTAAGACAAGAATGCCGCCACCATTACCGTCACCCATAGTAGTCATATTTCTATTGCCGGTAATGATGTTATTTGTAATAGTCGGGGAAGAATCTCTGATATAGATACCACTTTGAGTACCGCCAGTAATGGTAAAGCCATCAAGAACACTATCAGGTCCTTCTCCAGACGTAAAACCAACGGTTTCCCAGCCGCTTGTGAGGCTATCGATAGTCGTTACCTCAGGACCGCCTATACTCTTTAGAGTAATCGCCTTACCGTAGAAATTTATTCTTTCATTATATGTCCCGTCAGAAACTAATATCCAATCTCCGTCATAGGCAGTGTCAATAGCAGATTGGATGGAAGGAAATTCTAGCGGCACTAAAAGCGGATTGGATGATAAACAATCGTTCAACACATAGGGACAGCCGTCTCTCGTGTAAAAGCAGTTGCCAAAGCCAGCATTGGTATCTGGAACAACCTGACATAATAAATCAAGACCGTTGCCGCTAAGGCTATTTGCCACCAAGGTATTATCGCCGGTGGTCGGACCAAATAGATTAATCCCACTGCCATTGTAGAACGCTGAATTTTGAAACAAGTTATTGTTGCTTGAACCAGATTTTACGCTAATCCCTGTCCAGCTGTTGTTGTTAGTATGATTATTGTATATAATGTTATTTGAACTGTTTTCCAAATTAATTCCCCGATTGAAATTATCGATAGTGCAATTCTTTATTGTCACTCCCTGCTTGTTTACTACATTAATACCTGTGTGTGTACCTAAGCCGCTAATAGTGTGACCTGCGCAATCTAAGGTAATACCATCAACAGCAATGGTTAATCCATCTGTGTTACAGATGAGATTGGATGAAAGTATAGTATTAGCGGTTATCAAGCCACCGCACGTTGGAGAAATCTGTCCCCCAGCGACTGAATCAACATATTGCTCAACACTACACTCTCCATAGCCAATCTTGAAATAGCCGTTATCATGCCAATCACTTCCCCAGCTATTTTTTGCAATCCAATAATCACCTGCCTCATCATATCCAACAACGACCACCGCATGGTTAACTCCGGAATCGTTGCTACATCTATAGATATTATTTCCATCAAAGCTTCCCCCGAAGTAAGACCCATATCCAAATGCAACTGTCACGGGTCCTTGATTCACAATGGCTGACTTTATCTCTTCTATTGAAGAAGGAACGCTGTTTGTCTGTCCAATTTTATATAATCTCTCCTCCCAATGTGAGCATCTATCAGAACAGGTCCTATCACTGCATTGGTCATCTGAATTATACGCACAGTTAGAATCGCAGGTTCCAAGGCGACAGGAGCAGCCTAAACCATCATCTCCGTAACCATCTACATACCGAAAACATATGTCATTCGAAATGCCCTCATCCCTGACATACTCAAGCGCCCTATCTGTCCAGCCACCGCAACAATTTTGCGAGGCGGGGGGTGAAACGTGGCAGTCTGATACAAGATATTGTTCAGAGAGGTTAACGTCAAAATTTGGATCGCCTATGACTATATTGAATTCTACCTCAACCGCTCCTACCGCTGCAAAGGCCCAGCATGAACCGCAATTTCCTTGATCTCTAACACGGGTGGTCCAGTCACCGCCGTTGTGGTTTCTCCAATCAAAATAGGTAGGCAAGGTTAGCAATTGTTGGTTGTTGCCTCCTTCTTCTTCTGGAACAGATTGAGGTTGTGACGGGATCTCGCTAATACTTCCCATGGTCGCTTTCTCAGAGAGCTCCATCAGCTCTGTGACAGCACCAATGGTTTGCCCTGTAGCGTTGTTCACACATACCGCGTATTCCTTTGAGATAGAGTTACGGCCGTCATCTAAGGTGATGCTATCAAGTCCTTGCTGGGCACAGTAGGAATACTCTTGACCGCATTTACCTTCCAAGAATTCCCATTGATTACATTGTGTTTGATCGGGAAATATACATATACCGTGTTGACCACCGTCCGGCTCATCAATAATCCGATACTTATAGCCTAAATCAACGCAATAGATAGCTGCAGGGTTGGCCATACCGATTGCGCCTTCCTGCGGATCTCCATCAAAGCAAGGCTCAGCAAGACAGACTCTGACAGGAATTAAAAGTAACAAAGTTATAATGCATAATTTTGTAACTGTATATGAATTTCTCATCTCAATCCCCCGTTTTTGTCTAAACACCATCGTCCTATATAGGTCCTCTATAGGATGCCTGTCTTTGTAAATTATTACCTTTTAAAACCTTTTACGTTCGTCTCCAACTGCCTCTCCTGCGTCGCGATAATACTGAATTTCACCTACCACTGATCACAAGGATCGTAATCGCCACGCAGCAGCTCCTCCTCAGAAAATCCATCAATCAAATTATCACGATAATCATATCCATCTCGCTGAATTAAAGCCTCTCTAACTATTTCTCGCCAAGCCTTTTCCCGATGCTGAGCCCTCTCTTTGGAATAAGCTTTATCAATTTCTCTTTGTCGTGCGGAATCTTCAGGAGTAAAATCAGAAAAATCTATGGGTGGAAGGATTATCGGAGGAGCCTTATCTATATATTCGTCATAATCTTTCTGCGATTTCTCGGTGACATCTTTACCTATTGTTATTCCAATTGTAACGCCATGAATACTAATCAATGCGACTTCTTCAACCCATCGGCTGTCGATCCTAGAGTCTGTTCGTATTGCAATGGCATTTTCCTTGATATAGTCAAGAGCTGAATTATGCAAATCAATACTTGCTTCAACTTCACGCTGTTCTCCTTCCAGATAAGAACTTAACTCTCGATCAATATCGCCCTGCTCTTTGATAATGTCATAGCCATCATATGGCGTAGGATAGTTTCCCGTGGGATCATAGTACTTCATGGGATTATTTAAGGCATAGGTAAAAGGATTCCTTGTTTGAGGACTCTCAGCTTTACCTAAGTAGGAATCCAAGGTAACAAATCTTCCGATTTCAGAGTCATAGTAGCGAGCATTCATGTAGGTCAATCCGCTTTCAGCATCAACCTCTCTGTTTGTATATAGATAACGTTCACCTTCAGTGTCACCACTGACATAATTACCATAAGGAGAACGCTGGTGCTCCATTACTATCTGGCCGTTTCTATCAACGATCATATTGGTAGAGCTTAGTGCGTCATTGACATAGAAAGATAATTGCCAGCCTGTGCTGTCGAATTTTGCAATCTTCTTTCCTCCGGCATAGATATAATTTGCCCACTTTGTTATACGTGAGGTGTCTAGGTCAAATTCTAAATCCATTAATACATCCAAGCCTCCATAAATATAGGCGGTTACCCTATTCTCAGAGACATTCTTCTTAAGGACGCGTTTTCCCTGATTGTTATACGTATATTCTGCTTGGATCTCTAGACTAGGAGGATCAATAATATGCGTACCACAAACCATAATCTGGTCATTGGTGTTATACAACATAACTTCATGCCTATTCGGATTAGCGAGCGGTATTTTAATGGTTCGTCTTCCACGTTCATCGGTTACATAATTAGCCCCCGGTTCAATTCCTCCGCTTTGAAGAATGTTAGTGCCGGGCCAGTAACTGTAAATTTCTGTTGAGCCATTCTTGGTGCGGCCTGTCCTGTTGCCAAAAGAGTCAAAGGTATAGGAAGAATCTCCCTGGTAGATTTCTCCTAGGATAGGATGCGCCACATCCTCCACGCCTACAAGACGCGATAGTGGATCATAGGTAAAATTGGCAAGAGGGTTTTCAAAAGCACCCATGGTCTTGACATTACCCAGCTCATCATATATGTAGGTACGGTCATAAATAGCGGTTGAATTTCCCTCGACATGAGCCTGGATGCGCCCAAGCATGTTGTTGGCTGCATAGTCATAGGTAAGGATAAGGCTATTTTCACCATCAGGATCAAGGATGATCTGATATAGCTGATCCCGCTGATCGATGTCATCGTGGTAGATAAACTCGGCTAACTTTATTTCTTCAGCGCCATCGTCATAACACTGAGAAATCAACCTGCCTAATGCATCATAGTTCTGTTTGAGAACATGATTGTATGGATATTTAATCGCAATTACATTGTCTAAATCATCATAGGCGTATTTGATTTCAAACCCTTCAGTGACTTCATAGCCTTGCTGAGCAGTGAAATCGCCGTCAAGGTCGATGTAGATTTTCTTGGCGTATTCAGTACCGCGCTGGTCATAAAAATAAACTTCGGAATTCATATTGCCACCACTAGAGGTTTCCTTGGTTACTTTTTCCAAAGCGTTTGAATCCCCTTCTCCGCGATCGTTATTTCCTAGGGCATCTTCCGCCGGCGGCATAATCAGATGTATCGAACCCAGCCCATCAGCATTATATCTTTCCTGCATGGTATAATCGTCGTACCATATATCTGAGTTGATATCCCTATTGAATAATGGATTGTCAGGAATATCCTGATCATGCTCCCAACTACCAGAAAAGATATGGTAGGGCCTATCCAAGCCATCATACTGTGTTCTTATATAGGTCCTGCCCACCCTGGCGGTATTTGATAAAAACGTCCATTCTGGCCTTAAAAAGTTATCGGTAAATATCCGCTCATCCCAGACGCGTCCATCGCGGTCCATCAGTAACACATAATCACTCTCGCCCGTGACGAAATCTCCGTTAGCATCCCTGGCATCCCCGGCCATATCCGGAGAATCAACAAAGCTCTCTCCCCAGGGTTCAACTTTGTATTCTGTGATCTTTCCTTCCGGGTCAGTCATCCTGGTCATATTGCCTAGTAAGTCATATTCGTAAGTCGTGGTAGTATTAGCTGTATTGGAACTGCCCCCCGACTCCTGATAATCTTCGATTACCTCAGTAATTTGCCCAAAATAATCCTTTGTGGTTTTGGTTATAATATCCTCAGCAGACTCTGGAATGTCAATGGTTGAGATTACATAATTATCTCCGTAATAATTATTAACCGTAATCCGTTCCGGCGCGCCAACATCAGTATTGGGATTCGGCGTAGATACACTGGCCACGCGCTGTAGACCATCGGTGCTATAGATAAATTCTTCATATTGACCAGGATAACCAAAGGCTGTTGAGGGCTTATGATTCTCGTCAAAGGTCGTCTGATGAGGGGTAACTACAGGATAGTATTGTCTTTCCATTAAGCCAAGATTGTTATATTCAATCGTTTCCACAACATCTTTTGCGCTGGAAGCATCACACCGGCGGGTTTGAATATTCCTGCCGAAACCGTCAACAAACGCATAGACTTCTTCATGAGGCCGGTCTATGGAATCGCCGGGGTTTTCATCCCTGTTATAGGTAATTGTCATTGTAGAGGTGGGGAAATTATTCTCGAAATCGTCATTATAGAATATTTCAGATGAGCAAAATTCTGCACTATTAAATGAACATGGGGTTGTCTCTTCCTCGAGCATGGTTGCGATCGGCCTATTAAAGCCATCGTAGTATGTTTTAATCTCGAAGTCGTTAACATCGGTGCTAACCTCAGGTAAGCCAAGAGGTGTATAGGACTGATAAGTAACAAGATTGCTCTCTCCGCTTCTTTCAACAGTGGTGGCCGTAGCTAACCGGGGATAGAGAAGCTCATCGTATAAATAGGATGTCCTAATGCCTGAAGGTGTGGTTTCAGAAAGAAGAAGTCCGGTACTATCGTATTGTACGAGGGAACTTAAGTAGTCGTCGTGGCCGTCACCGCTTTTATCCCCAATCCAGGTTTTTATTTCATAAGGGTAGAATAGATTGGTTGGGTCTTTCATCTCCCACAATGTAATCTCCTCTGAAAGCTTCTCGCCCGGATCCCCCGTTGCTTCTATCATCTCGTACTTAGTGCTTCGATAGGGAAAAGAATACAGATGTCTCTCTTCCATTTCAGGATACAGCTTGGTTTCAGGTGCTGTTTCAGCTTCATACGCATACTCCATCTCTGCAAGCGTCTCGTCACCGCTGACGCCGTCAAAACCATAATCCTTAACCCGCCTTATCTGTCCGCGGTCGTTATATTCATATTCTTTGAATGTCGTTACCGAAGCGGCTAAATCTTGGGATTTCAACTCGGTTGCTTTGCCCATTAATACCGGGACAAAACCCGTATAATATTCGGGATCCCATGGATCGGCTGATCGCCCCACGCCATCCCATACATAGTCTGTGCGAGTAATGTAGCTTTCAAAATCCTCGGGATCTGTAAGGATGTATTGAGTGACTGGTAAACCTAACAAATAACGCGGGCCTGTAAAGTTGTACCGTGCATTGTTAAAGCTCCAGAATCCAGTCCCGTCCGGGCGTATCTCTGAAAAAGGATATAGGACGTATCGTGGTCTTTCTTCAGGCTCCACCTCTTCTCCGGAGCGAAAGCTTCCCGTCGGCACTGCCGGATCAAAATAGGAATAAACAATTTCGTTTTCGCGGCCGTCATCAAGAGTAACAGTATCAACAATATAAATATCTTTGGGAGGGGTAACTTGGCCATCAAGATCAACGGCAACGGTATTTTTATACGTGTATGTCGTAGTTCCGCCTGTGCTATTGGCTACAGATTTAATAGCTCCACCGCCGTCATACTCATAGTCGGCATAATAATCAAACTCGTACAGGCGTCTGCGCTGCCCATCACCATTGTTTGAAAGAACCTCAAGGGAAGTCAGCTGATAATGTCCGAATGTTGGAATTTTTTCTAGCGTCCCTTCGTACTCTGCTACAATAGTGCCTCTTCGTTTTACAGTAATCTTCAATTTCTCGTTCAAAGTCCCAAAATCAATTCTATTACCAACATTATCATAGGCAACAAAAAACGGATATTCCTCGTGCTCTGGATATAAAAAACGAATCCAGTTTTCGCTGTTTCGGTCCCCAATCTCCTCCAGCATCCATTCTTGGTTAGATGTATAAGTGCGCCAGGTATGATGAGGAATCCTATCCGGGTCATAGCGATATGATGTCAGCTTAAGAGGGGCGAACGTATAATGCACCCCGTCAGGATAGGTAAAGCGAAATTTCAAGGTATCTCCGAAAGTTTCATCATGAAAGAATGCATACTCAATTTTTACAAATCCAGGAGTCTCTTCGTAGAGAATAATTTTTTGCGGCTCTTCAAAATCACCCGCATAGAACTCATACCACTGTTCATATACCATTTCTATTACATTGCCGTCTATATCACATGGGTATGGTGAATGCCCGCCATTTGGCTTCAACCTCATGCGGTTTTTTCCACGACCTGGAATAAAAACTTCCCATATATCGTTGTGAGTTTCAGAATCTCCATCTGGATCGTTCACCTCAATGAAACCATGGCTGAGATTCCATCCAGTGCCGTACGGTGCATTCCAAAGTTCTGAAATAAGAATAGGGCCTATCCATTGATCGCAATATCCATCCCCAATGACACCCCAATGAGTTGGTGTTGTTTCATTTTTGCAACAATAATAATACCAGCCATCATACCCTATTCTTCCAAATCCATTGCGCCAATCCCTATACGTGAGCTGAAGTGGAAATTTAATCTCGCTTTCAGAACCCACATAGTGCTCAATTGGAATTTTAATGACTGGCTCACCTGTCTTGATATTCACTAATCCAGACGATCCCCCGCGGGTATCTATTGACCCGCCGAAATTTACAATCGGATCTTCTGCGGTGTTGCTGCTTGAAGACTGCTGAATATTTTCAACAACGACCTCTTCCTGAAAAGATTGAGCTGCGTCGTCTTGAGTTTCAGGCGCTAAAGTAGCTGCTGATTTACCCAGACCCATGCCTTTCTCCCGCGCAATCGAATCGCCGGCGAAGAAAACAATCAAGGTTATAATCCCAATGAGTATTCCCAGTGTTTGAAAGTATTTGTTTTTCATCTCAATCCTCCTCATAAACAAAGCCTGTTCCCAAAATAAGGAACAGGCCTAAAAATAAAAAATCGCTTTGTTTCGGTAGCCTGGCTATCCTTAACTTTAAGGACCCTTTAGTTTTGCGCCCCCCGCTTACACGAGGTTTGCCCTTATCGTCAAAACGCTATATTATATATACCAAAAGAAAGTATAACACATTTTTCTAGAATTTGCCGGAAATTTGAGGGTTTAAAGGAAAGTTTTGTTTTGGGGCTAAAATGAGGGGTTTGTATGGATGAATTAAAAAAGGAGTGCCAGCAGGCGCCTTATAAACACAAAATAGCCTACCACTGAAGCAATTACGCAGGATACCCAAACCGCACCTGCAGCCATATCCTTGATGATGCGGATCCTTTCTAATTCAACCTGAAGGAATAAATCGATTGTCTCTTCTACCATGGAGTTAAAGATCTCAGCTACAAACACAAGCCCGATCGTAAGCAGCACCATAACCATCTCTATATAAGATATCTGCAAAATGATCCCGGAAGCAATCACACCGATTGCAATAATAAGAATAAGGCGGGCATTTTGTTGATGCTTCCATATCTCGGTTAAGCCGCGGATTGCGTGGCGGAAGCTCCTAAAAAAACTTCGCTTGGTATGTGCTGTCTGTTGCATAGCTATCCTTTGATTAATGATAGGGTTTCAGCGCGGGTCTTTTGATTTTCTTTAAAGGCCCTCCGCATAAACATACACAGGTGCTCTACTTCTATTATAACCATAACGCCCCGCGATTTCAACTTCCGCATAATACTAGCTATCTTCATCTTATAGGAAATTACTATTAAGGCCTCAATGAATCCGTATATATTCCATACACTCCGTTCTTCTTAAGGTTACCTAAAAGTTGACGGCTATTAACGGTATGGGCGTAGGAAAAAATTCTCCTTTTGTTTAATTCAACGGGTAACGAGGTAAGCGCTCGGTTAATCGGCATAGTTACTGCCGTTAAACAATTGTTATCGGCAAATGTTAAAATTTCTTCATCGCGATATTGTGCAATATATAAAGTGAGAATAATATGTTGGTATCCCAATTTCCGAGCTTGATGATATTCTTTAAAATAATAAACCTGCGGGACGAATTGATGCGCCAATTCAGGAAATGTTTCCTTAATACGCAAAAGACCCTTGATATTATCAGTCTTGATATCGGTAACGATAAACACATCGGGGTGTTCTTCTAGCCACGCTGCTAAATCATCCAAAGATAGCTGAGTAAGGTTATTCTCCATCGTAAGCTTCTTAAATTCAGACAAGCTGCGCCTATCAGGTCTTGCTTGAAACAACGTCTCCATGCTCCTATTCCAATCATGGATCAAGACCAAATGCCCGTCGGACGTCCAATTAAAATCAAGCTCAATAAACCTCAGTCCTTTTGCATAACTCTCTTCCAATGCCTCTTTTGAATTGGAATAGTGAACTGACTGAACCTCGCCGCCTGCATGGGCAATAAGAGGATCGAGCGTAACTTTACGTGTCTCCTCAATGCTAAATTGCTCACCCACCAATAGGTCTCTATCAAGCACGGTGATATTATCTTGCCAGTCGTCCACATACTTACACATCTCGTTTTCATCGCCTGTTTTACATAACAAGGGTTCATCCTGACCTACCACCAGGTTCATTCCCCCTAGTGTTCTTATATGTATGTTGTCTTTGGGCACAAAAGCATCAAAGAGATTATCCCGAGGAAGTTGTAATAATTTCATAATGACACCTGGAGTTTCATGCATCGAAATATGCCCAACATCAACAGGTCCGTTGTTACCATCGATCACGATAATAGGAGTACTCACATAGTCTTGATACATCACGGCAGTGAATTCTTCTTTTGCATCTGCCAAAAATCCTCCTTCAACAAATCCAGCGAAACGCTTACCCAGAAACGGCAAATGATCTCCAAGAACAACAAGAAGCGCATCCGGAGAATTATGAAAGATATACTTTACAAAAGCCATCGCTTCCCTCGTGCTATACGCTATGGAATTCGCATAAAGATCTACGTCCGCTATCTTGGAATCGCTCTTAATAAAAAGAGGCCTTTGATTCTCATTAAGCGCGTACGGAACGTGGCCTGTAAAGGTAAGGATATATATAAACTTAGGGCTTGTGTTTTCGTGCTTGCTCTCTAAGAGAGTCGTCGACTGCTTAAAAAGCTCACTGTCTGACAAAGCGATCCCATTCATATCGGTTAAATTGAAATCTTCGATTGAATAATACGAATCAAAACCTAATTTATAATACACATTAAATCGATTGAAAAACGTCGGAGTATTAGGATGAAATGCAATAGTCTCATATCCATAGTCTGACAAAATCATTGGTAAAGCAGGGAGTGCATTTTTAATGCTTCGGCGAAACATCAGTCGCGTATCATAGAGATGGGCCGGATGCCCAGTAAGAAGTTCAAATTCTGGGTTGGCGGTTCGGCCCGCATACGTAGAACTCATCACCGTGGAATTGCCACATTGATCCCACAGCGCTCGAAACTCTCTGTCAAAAGGATCCTGTGAAAACGTGGTATCGCGTAAAAGAAGCGGATCCCATAACGACTCCATCATCACCACAAATACATTTCTAGGTTGAAATTCACTCGGCGATCTCTGTAGTTCTGTGTCCACGTCCAAATTTTCTAAAGCATTTCTTACCTCTTTCCTGTTCGGAGCCACTAAGCGATCTTGCAAGAAACATGCTGTTTCGTAAAAAAGATATACTGTCCCTCCACTCGATCGATAATTAATATTCTGAGTCCATGATCGAAACGCAAACATAGATTCTATGGATCTACTAAAATGCTTGGGAACACAATGCATGGCTGCAACAAGAACACACAGCACGCTCGTAGCGAATAAACTTGCCTTCTTGTGTATCTTAAAATTGACTATAAAAAGAATGGTAAGCACGATTAAAGGCGCAATCATGGAAAAGGCGTGTTTTGGTTCAAGCACTTGAAACAAGGCAGAAAAAGAGTACAAATCGTCGAAAGAAACCGGGGCTCCTAAAAAAATAATTTTTAATTCATGACTAAACAATATGATGCTCATGAAAACAAGCTGCTCAAGAAAAAAGAGATATATTTTTCTCGAAAACGAAAACAAAATATACCCGATGGCAAGTTGTAATAAAAAATCTAACCAAAGTTTAAGACTTAAGGGATTCACATTGAACACAAACCCAACGATTCCTTGAATGACGAGGTAGAAAATGAGGGTGGAAAACAACGGTATAAATGACTTTTTTATGATTAGCTTTGCCATATATGAAGAGAAAAGCAGGAGCATTCCATGCAACGTGACTACGATTTTATCAACGAGAGAGTTTCAGCGCGGGTCTTTTGATTCTCTTTAAATACCCCCCGTACCGCAGAGGTAACGGTGAGCGTGCCAGGTTTTTTGACTCCCCGCATTGACATACACAAGTGCTCCGCTTCTATTATAACCATAACACCCCGCGGCTTCAACTTCTGCATAATAATATCCGCAATCTGAGTAGTAAGCCGCTCCTGAACCTGCGGGCGCTTTGCCAGCGTATCAACTACGCGTGATAACTTACTTAGGCCCGTTACCCTACCACCTTTAGGAATATAGGCAACGTGTGCCCTGCCGATAAAAGGGAGCAGGTGATGTTCACACACAGAATAAAGAGGAATCCCTTTAAGAAGCACTATTTCATCGTGCTTCTGTTCTAAAATAACCTCCAGCTCTTCCTTAGGGTTGGCCGAAACCCCGGCAAAAATCTCCTCATACATCTCAGCCACCCTGCGTGGCGTCTCGAGCAGATCCTTTCTTTTAGGATTCTCCCCGATTGCCTCAAGGATTATTTTTATCGCCTGCTCGATTTTCTTTTTGTTCATCTTTCTCCTTTGAACACTTTTTTTCACAAAAACAATTTATTTAACCGCGGCAAAAACCATCTGGTGACAATGCCACGGATCGATTCTTTCAAGCACAGGCTGCATACATATCGGAAAAGGATATACGCCAAAAGCGCGGCCTTTAACGCTACTAAACCCGCAGTGGAGCAAGTATTTTTTCAGCACTTTGTAACTAAAAACAACTAAATGTCGATGCGGTGGTGTTGCGCCCTCCACTTTAACAATATCGTTTGGTTCCGGAATGATGCTCACTCCGTTATCGGTAAGCCATTCAGAATCAGGGTGCGGGCCGGTCGAAGGCATTCTTCCCATCATTATAAGAAGAGCGGTGAACCACGTGCTGATATTCGGAGTGATAATCACCAGAGAGCCGTTTTTCCTTAGGATTCTTTTTGCTTCTCTCATCCAAAAACATCCGTTTAATAAATGTTCCAGGGTTGATAAAGCGAATACGCACTGAAACGAGTTATCCGGGAAAGGCAGCTTTTTATTCAAGTCTCCTTGGATAACATTGAGCCCACGATTACGTGCCTCTTTTGCCCAATCAGCTTTCCATTCAATGCCACAATAGCGCTTAGCGTCCAAACCCATATATTCTTTTAATTTGTCGTATTGTAAGCCGTTTTTAGCGCCGCAATCTAAACAATTGCCTCCGGCATCCAAAGCGTGCTGAATTTGCAAATATGCATAGCGGTACGCTCTTTCAACAGTATTAGCGTGGAGATTCCAGAAATATTTTTTCATCGTAGTATGTCAGTTAATGTTATAGGCTTACTATTAATCTATTTCCCTATGCAAAACTCAGAGAATATTTTATCCAGCAAGTCCTGTTTTATATTCTTTCCTATTATCGCATCGCAATCTTCCAATGACAAGCGTAATTCCTCTGCGATGAAATCCTCCGGCAAAGCCTTTTCGATAGCTTCCTGTGCCTGGTTGATAGATTTTTTCACGCTCTTTAAGAGTTCAATGTGCCGGATGTTGCTGATTAAAATCTGCTCGTTATGTACCGCTCTGTGAGAAAATAATCGTTTTGTAATGTTGCGCTCTAAATTTGAGAGGCCAGTTTTTTTAAGCGCGGAGATCTTTGCTATTTTTTTCGTAGCGCATAATGCCTGGAGTTTCCCTAGGTTGATTTTCTGCCCTAGGTCGATTTTATTAACGACGAAAATTATATTTTTTCCTTTTAATTCAACAATAAGCTCTCTATCCTTTTTTGTTACATGGCGACTGCCGTCAAAAAGTAAAAGAATGATATCAGCTTCTTCGATGTTTTCACGGCTCTTTTTAACCGCTGCTTTTTCAACCTCGTCTTTCGGCGTAGCGATGCCGGCGGTATCAATGAATCTGACGGGAAAGCCTGCAACGCTTACCATATCTTCTACCGCATCCCGGGTTGTTCCGGCAATAGACGTTACGATTGCCTTTTCCTTCTTTATAAGCGCGTTGAGTAAAGAAGATTTTCCTACGTTTGGCCTGCCACAGATTGCAATTGAGACGCCTTCGCGCAACATCTTTCCCTCTGCAGCAAAATTTAGGATTTGAGTCAATTCGGTCTCAATCTTCTTGATGCGCTTTTGCAAAGAGCTGTACGAAACGTTTTTTACGTCATCTTCTTCTGGAAAGTTGATCTCTGCTTCGATGTGGGCAAGGATCTCTAAAAGTTGTTCTCGGATCTGTGTAATTCTTTCGGACAGTTCGCCTTTAAGCTGATTCACGCTTACCTTAAACGCCTGGTCTGTCTTGGACTGGATAATATCTAGAACCGCCTCGGCTTGCACTAAATCGATCCTGCCGTTGATAAACGCTCGACGGGTAAATTCGCCCGGCTCAGCTAAACGTGCACCGCTGCGTAAGACTAAATCTAGAATCTTTCTCAAAGGTACAATGCCGCTGTGACAGTTAATCTCTACAATATCCTCTTTTGTATAACTGCGCGGGGCGCGCATCACGGTAAGCAGGACCTCATCGATAACCTCATGCCGCTTGTCGTTCTTTGGCCTACTGCCCTGAGAGCCATTTACAATCCATCCGTAGTGTGTTGTATAAGTAGAAACCCTGGATGCTTTCTTTTTTCCCTTAGCAAGAAATACCTTATCCGCGATGGATAAGGCATCTTTACCGCTTAAGCGCACAATACCAATACCTGCCTGACCTAATGGCGTAGATATAGCGGCAATAGTATCATCAAAATTTAGCTTAAACATAATTCACGGGCTTCTGCCACCACAAACAACGAACCGGTAACGGCTATCACATCATCGTTACCAACGAGCTGCTGAGCTTTATTCATGGCGTCCTTTACTGTTTCTGTACTATGCGCTAATGAAGGATTAAAATATTTACCCATTATTTCCAAAGACATGGCGCGTGGATGGTTGGCTTTTGTCAAAATTATTGTCTTAGCCGATGAGGCTAGCGCTTTCGCAATGCCCTTGATATCTTTATCACTACTTACGCCCAAGACAAGAATTACTTTCTTGTTGCCGAATTGCCGGATCAAGGTCTCTCTCAAGGCTTCTGCAGAGGCTGCGTTTTGTGCACCGTCTAAGACAATGGTCGGGCTTCTTTTTACAATCTCGAACCTGCCGGGCCAACAGGCGTTATCTAAACCGCGTTTTATCGATTCCTCTGGTATATCTATGCTGTGCTGACGCAACCGCTCAATAGCGCCAATACTACAGGCTGCATTTATTAACTGATGTTTACCCAGAAGCTTAATTTTTAGTTTATTATATGTCTTTTGCGGGCTTGCGCAATTAAAAAATTGATGCTCGCTATTGCTCTCTACCTCTTTGCAAGTAATATCATTATTGACAAACGTGCATCGAGCGCCTATGCGCTCACAGCGTAAGCGAATCTCTTGCGCCACGCTCTCCTGCTGAGGTGCAACCACCACTGCTTGATTTCGATGCTTAATAATGCCGGCTTTTTCCCGCGCAATCTCCTCTAAGGTCGCTCCTAAATACTGAGTGTGCTCATAACTAACCGGTGTAATTACAGATACCAGTGCCTGCGCTGTATTGGTGGCATCGAGCCTACCGCCAAGGCCTGTCTCAAGTACGGCAAAGTCGACCTGTTTTTCTTTAAAATATAAAAACGCCAAGGTGGTGTAAACCTCAAAAAAAGTCAACGCGCCCCACGGTGATTCTTTTGCACATCGCTCAACAGCCGGCTTTAGTTTCTCGATGCAAGCACACACGTCTGCCTCTGAAATCATTCCAAAAAAACAGCCATTGTGTTCAACGCCTTGCGCAGCATTATCCGCAGGATCCAGAATTCTAATCCTTTCCCTGACGCTATATAAATGAGGAGAGGTATAGAGGCCGGTTGTAAATCCTGCCTGCTGTAAAATGTGCGCGATGAAGATACACGTAGAGCCTTTGCCTTTGGTGCCTGCAACATGAATGACTCTCAGCGTGTCTTGCGGATTTCCCAGCAACTGTAAAAGAGCTTGAATCCTTTCTATTCTAAAATCATTCTCATACGAATAGTTTGTGATTTCTTCGTAATTAACAAACGAGTTAAGATAATCCTGCGCTTCTTGATACGTCATCATTAAAAATAAAAGATTGTGGAATAGATTACAGGAATGTGTAAGTATGAATCTTAAGAATCCGCGTCGTCTCCGACCAACTGCGCTTCATTAGCTCTATAGAAAATCCCGAGGATGCGCATTGCAACCATGAGACAATAAAACATTACCATTTCAAGAATGATGAATCCAACAAAGGGTATTCCCTCAAACGCTCCTCGCCATACATAGCGAACACTCCCTAAAGCAAGAAACGCTATTGCGGTGAAAAAATATTCAACAGGCGCTTTAAACATCGAGATAATGATGACCAGGGGATTTAACGCGGAGAGCTTCTCTGCTACGGCTATCATTAAAAAAAACATAGGGTATACAAACCCTCCGGCAAATAACAAAAGCAACGCGATTGTATCAAAATCTTTCGCATACAATACATACGCGTACGCTGGCCCGTAACACATGGCAGTTGCTATTACAAGCAAAAGCAGCGGACCAAACACCATATCAAACCACTGGTTTATTCCTGGCCAGTTCGGAAGATCCTGATCTCCGTACGCAGAGGTCACTATGATCTGAAATAAATAAATCAAAAGATAGCTACCGACAACTGCCATTACCATGATAGTAGGGGCAAATCCTATAAAGCCCCTCAATAAAGGCATGACAATCCGAAGCAATAGCCCCACTAGAAGAGCGCTGACAAAAAGAAACCATCGACCCTTTCTCTTAAAAGGATATCCAAAGGCTCCAAAAAAGTCCAGCCAAAAATGGGGAGTGACAACCTCGGAAACTTGTTGGAATGCTTGTGGTTTGGCGTCTTTGCCTTTTTTTAATTCCTCGCATTTACCGCCGCATTCTTTACAGATAGACGCGGTAAAATCCCCCAGTCTCTTCTGGTTTACGCAATCCTTGCAAAAATAATTCCCGCAGCTTGTACAAAAATATTGCGCTTCCCGCTCGCTATGCGTCTTACATGGCATTACGTGGTCTCCTCTCTGGTAGCCTTAAACACTGATATATTAGCTCGAATCGGCTATTTTGGCAAGATTAAAACAAGAAAGCTTTTGATTGAAAAAAGGAGGGAAGCAGCAATGGTAGTATCGCAGGAAAAATTCCTTTCCTAAACGAGCGATAAGAATTTCTCGACAATCTTTGGATCAAACTGGGTACCTGCGCCCTGATGAATCATCTCCTTAGCTCTACGCCTAGGAAAAGCTTTTCGATACGGGCGATCGGAAATAAGAGCCTGGTAAGTATCGGCAACCGCAACAATACGTGCGCCCACGGGAATCTCGTCTCTCTTTAAACCAAACGGATACCCTTTACCGTCCCAGCGTTCATGGTGATAGAGAATAAAAGGAATGATATCGTGCAAAAAGTGAATCGGCCGCAAGATATCTGCGCCGATAAGCGTGTGTTTTTTGATTTCTTCAAATTCCTTCTTAGTCAGCTTAGACCGCTTCCCTAGAATCTTCTCGCTAATACCAATCTTTCCTAAATCGTGCAGCTTGGAAGCCTGTCGAATGCGCTCTATCTGTGCCTGAGAGAGACGTAACTTTCGGGCGATTTCGGTTGCGTAAAAGACGGTATTTTCTACGTGTTCACCGGTATAGTTATCTTTGAGTTTAATTGTTTTTGCAAACGCAAAAATTGCCTCGATCAGGCTTTGATTTGCCCTCTTGGTGAGCTTGCTGATTTTATCCTGCAGATAGTTTACATCAGTGCTCTTCTCTGTTTCATCGAATGCTAAAACTTGCTCTTGAGAAATATTCTGCGTTGAGTACACTCTATCCCCGCCGTCTTCCTTGGCCTTATTCAAGATTTGATCCACTAGATTAACAAGGTCCATCGATTTACCTATTTTATCCTCGGGGTATGACGAAACGGCAACAGTTAATTTAATCTTAATGTTTTGTTCTTGGTCCCCAAAATTGCTTAAGCTGGTGACATTTAAAATCCTGCGGGCCAGAAGCGTGGCGGTAAACCGATCAACCCCCGGAGATATAATAATGAATTCTTCTCCGCCGAATCGAATCACAATATCGTACTTGCGCACGAGTCGTTTCAGCTGACGAGAGAATTGCTTCAATATTACATCGCCAAACTGATGACCATATACGTCGTTTATCGATTTAAAATAATCTAAATCAAGCATAATCACCGAAAGTGAATAGGCATATCGTTTTGCGCGATCAAATTCTGCCTCGAGAGCCTCTTCGAGATGGCGGTGATTATACAGGCCGGTATGAGAGTCTCTTAGAGCTAGGTGTTTGAGCCGTTTATTTGATTGCAGAAGCCTTTTATTGACGACCTCAAGCTTATTTTCTGCGCGTTTACGCTCTATAATATTTCCTAACAGAGAGCAGAACACTGCTAATGTGTCCTGTTGCAAAGGATCAAGGTCTTTTGAACTTATTGCTGCATCATTGACGAATACGCCGATAGGCCGCTGGTCGGATTGAATAGGGGTAATAACGACCCATCCTTGACTCATTTCAATGGTCTTCTCTCCGTCCCACTCACGCCGAGGTTCCTTGACCACAACCCAGTTTGGATCTTTAGGATGCAGCATCCGAAGGCGCTTCTTCCATGATTCAGTTTTTATAAAACGGTTGGCATGCTCGTCAGTGGTGCGTCCAAATCGGTCGGTGCCGTAAATGCCGTGTACAAAGCCACCCTCTTCCAAAAATATGGCGCAACGTTCAATCCCGAGCTTACTTCTGGCAAGTTCAACCGCCGAGCGAAATACGGTATCTACATCTGCACATGCGATGAGCTCATCAGCTGCAGCTACAACCGCTCGCAACCCTGTGGTCATAGCAACCTGGCGCTGTTCAGCCTTTTTGCGTTCGGTGATATCGACTCCTGAAATAAGCGCCCCAGTTAACTCGCCCATTTCCCGAATCAATACCTGCCCGGGAGAAAATAAAATCGTATGAATCGAGCCGTCTTTTGCGCGGACATTGACCTCTAAATCACCCGTAATCCCAGCACTGAATGTTTTCTCCAGTTCGAGAGCTGCCTTCTTTTTATCTTCAGTAACCACAAAGTCCAGCGCGTCTTTACCGACTACTTGCTCTTTGGAATATCCAAAGTTATCTATGGTCCATTTATTAATATCCCGGACCTTCTGATCGACACCAATGATCACGCTAAAAACAGGGCTCTTTTCAAAAAGAAATCGATAGCGTTCTTCAGAACGGCGAACCTTTTCTTCTGACTTCTTGCGTTCGGTAATATCTTTTTGAACAGAAACAGAGTAAAGTATTTTTTTATCGGCTCCCCGAACTGCATCGACGCTGAGCAATACCATGCGCTCCTGACCTTGCTTGGTAACGATGGTTATTTCTTCATCGGTCACCTTGCCTGTTTTATGCCATTTCAAAAAAATCTCTTCTGCCTTTTTGCGAGCGGAGGGTGCGTATATGGTGGTTAAAAATGGCTTGCCGATAATCTCCTGCTTTTTGTATCCAAGGGCGCTTAGAGCTGCAGAGTTTATATCAATGAGCTTCCCATCCAGGCCAACCATGTAACAATACTCAGGCTCATTTTCGAAAAACTGCCTGAAACGTTCTTCGCTCTCACGAAGGGCCTGCTCAGCCTGCTTGCGCTCGGTAATATCTTCTACGATGCCATCAAAATATTGTGCTGCTCCGTCTGAATCCTTTACAGCGACTGCTGAAATCAACCCAAGAAACGTAGCTCCGTCCTTTTTCTTCAAACCTATTTCCTTGTTCCTTACAAACCCCTTAATTAACAGCTCCTTATTTACCCTAGCTCTCTCTGCTTGGTTCTGGTATAAATCGCAGACGCTCTTTAAGAAGAATTCTTTTTTACTCTTATAGCCGAACATTTTGATAATCGCAGGGTTTGCCTCAATAAATTTACCGCCCGCTCCTACCGTCGTCCTGTAGAGCCCCACGTTAACATTCTCGGTTAATGTCTTGTATTTCTCTTCGCTATGACGCAACTTGCCTTCTGAATGACTACGCTTTTCTTCAACGGCGATGGCAGAGGCAACGATTTGCATAAATTTTTTATCATCATTGGTAGGGATATATTCTTTTTGATACACAACACACAACGTGCCAACACACGCGTCTTGAAAACATACTGGTATGCCGATGTAGGTCTTCAGCTTTAGTTTTTTCACATTAGAATCGGTCTTGGCATAGGAGGTTTCAGGAAGGTTGCGAACAATCCAAAACTTTCCATGGCCCCGCTTAATCACATCATAACAAATATGCCCCTCTGGTTTCTGGATAGGGTTAAAACCAGAGGGAGTATTCCAACTGCCTACTGAACAAAGCATACCATCATCGAGACGATTATAGAGGGCGCAAAGGCCTCCCATTGCCTTGCCGCACAGCGCAACAAGTCGATTGATGTTCTCATTGGGTTTAGGCCCAAAACTTAGTAAGCATTTATTAATACTTGATAACCGCTCGTCCATTTTCTTGCGCGCTGTTATATCGCTTACCACTGTTACAACCTTGGTTACCTTACCGTGCTCAATAATCGGAATTTTTCTGGTCTCGGTGATAAAATCTCTCTCTCCTACTCTATCAAATTCTTCGGTGGCTAGAATCTTTCCTGTTTCAAATACTTTCTGGTATTCATCCTTAACGCTTTCGGGTAAAAACGAGAAGACTTCAAAGATAGTCTTACCGATAACGTTGGTCTCAAGCCCCAGCTGTTCTGCCCATCGTTTGAAGGCGGCATTAAACAGAATGAAGCGTAAGTCTTGGTCAACCACATGAATTGCATCTGCCATTGAATCAATGGTCATGCGATATTTCCATTCAGATTCAAATAGTGCCTTCTCGATATGTTTACTGTCGGTTATGTCTCGGGCTATTCCAACCAGACCGATGGGATTGCCGTGCTCGTCTTTCAAAAACGTCGTAGTCATCCATGTAGAAAACGTTGTGCCATCTTTTCTTACATGGCCTACTTCTCCCTGGAAATATCCTTTTTTCTTTACCTGTTCATTGAAGGGAATTACGTCTTTACGCATCTGTTCTTTGGTATGAAAAATATGGAGGTTTTGACCAATGAGCTCGTGTGCCTCATAGCCATGCATTGCAGCCCAGGTTTGATTGCAAAACTGGATTACGCCATCCATTCCGGCCATGGCAATGCCATCAATCGATTGCTCAACTGCTCTTTCTAACACGCGATATGTTTCATCCATAGGCTTTTTATTGGTAAGGCTTAAGGTAGAAAATGCTTTCTTCCGGGTAGAGTCTCGAGGTGAGCGAATCTCGTAAGAATGTTTCTTTCTCTTTGGCTCAGACATATACTGCCTTTCCTTAATGGTGTGGGTATATGTCCGTGGCTTATAACCATTAGGAATGCCTAATGGCAAACCTGCCTGTCCAAAAGACAGACATCAAAGCTTATTTCTTCTATTTTTCCCTAGGATTGACATTAAACGGCCTCGCCCTTGGAGGGGGCCGAATATGTCAAGAAAGCGCTTTCTCTATAAGTATACCTCAAATTTAGGCCAATTTCAAGGGCAGGAAGAAAATGGATGTGCTTCTATTGCAAAAAAGGAAGCTAGTAGATGGTACTTTTTTTATATCTTATTTGTAATCAGGATGTTACGTTCTTGATTGATTTTGTGCTCTTGTTGATGGCCAAACAGCTATGCAGGAAAAAACCAATAATATGTTCAAAAAAACCAGCTACTAGCTAGAAATTGATATCGTTTTGATCATCGTAGATGCTAGGACCGTCTCCTTTGAGCCTCCCCCAATAAAACGGCTTAAAATGTTTGAGCGACGATAAGAATGCACTTATTTTAAAAACAGGAAGAAAATTAACATAATCATCTGTCCATGGCCTAGTGCATTGGGCGGTTCTTTTTGGGCTGATTTCCTGCCACCCAAGCTCTGATGTCAATATTCCATATGTGTTGGCATCAGGTGTTAAAATTAACCACGTGGAGGAAAATACGTCTGCCGGTTTTTTCAAGTGGAGATAACTACCGCACGCATACAAATCTAAAACCTCGGCCGCCTTCGCTAAGATTGGCACTAAATCTATGAAGACATTCGAAATGTGAAAGAGCATTATCCCGTTTTCTGTAATACGCGCCTCTCCTTCCTTGATAGCCTCAAGCGTCAAGAGATGCGTTGGGACCGAATCTCCGCTAAAGGCATCAATAATTAATAAGTCATACTTTTTTTCAGCGTTCTCTCTTAATGAAAGTCGTCCATCTCCGAATATGAAATGAATAGCACTAGGGGAGTTCTTTAAAAACGTAAAGCGTTCGTTGGCGATACGAAATACATCGCGATCGAGCTCATAAAAATCAATCTCTCTTCCTTCTTGTCCATACGCTGCTATACCACCAGTGCCAAGGCCTATGACTGCAACTTTTTTGAAATCGAATTTTCCTGAAGCAATAAGCTTTCCCATAGGAGCAGATTTATGATAATAGCCAACCGGCTGCATTGCTTTGTCTTTATCGATAAATTGAGCCCCATGATTAGTGACCCCATGAGCAAGACGCCTAAGACCCTGTGCGACAAACACCTTATGGATCCCGTAATTGTTGCGGTACTTATATTCATAGGCGCCTTCCCATATAAATTCAAAAAGGCCAGATCCCAGCAACATAAGCAATACACACAAACAAAGAGCCAAAGGCATCCCTTTAAACCGTCCGTAAAGAACCCAAAGCAACACTATAATAAATACCATTCCGAAGACATTATACAGTTGAAATACAACGGGCCATAAAAACATCAATAGCGCATTAAAAATACAGAGATGTATTTTTTCATGATCAATAGTTAGCTTTTCTTGAGCGACAACCATCGCTACGGTAATCAAAAAGAGTCCTACTAAATATTCTACCATAGAGGTAAACAACAACGGTGCACACCAACTTACTAATACGCTGCCTAAGAAACCTCCGATTGAAATACACAGATAAAAGGTAGTCAAAATTTTGCTGTCGCGAGGTTTGTATTTATGAAGTAAGTGCTGGCAAAACATGCAGATAATAAACAGCATAATTCCATGCAACGTCAAGAGCATCGGAAACGGTATAAGATACTTTCTGGAAGTAAGATAAAAAAGAAAGATGCTTAAGCCCATCATCACATCAAAACGCTCTACAATCCAAGAGGGACACCACGGCTTCTCCTTGAAATTCAACACAAATGAAATAAGATAAATGCACAGCGGCAGAATCCACAATAAAGGCATAGGCGTTATTTCATAGGTGATGATGTTGGTGACGGATAAAAACATAATGACTCCCGCAGCGCCCAATATTCCCCAGCGAAGCTTTTCTTGAAAACGAACGGTTTGCGTGGACTGATGCGTATCCGTCGAGGAGGAAGAAACTTTAATTAATCGAAACGCAATAATATGTAGACCAATTAATACAAAATACACAATGCGCCATGCTATTACTTGAGTCGTAAGGCCGAAAAATGCTTCAAAAATGAAAGGATAGGTTAAAAGCGCAGCGAACGAGCCGAGGTTCGATACCGCATAGAGAGTATAGGGATTGTGGCGTTCTTTAAGATTCGATTCGGCTAACCAGCTCTGAAATATTATGCTGGTTGTAGACAAAACAAAAAATACCATCCCTATTGTAGTTAGTAACTGCCGGAGGATATCAAATACTAAAGGAATGTGGTAGTGCGGAAAAAAGGGCGCAAGTGATCTACCGGGAAAAAACAAGAGCGTAAAAAGCAACAACCCTATGTGGAAACGGCGGTAGCGCGCAATACCGAAGCGTTGAATCACAACGTGCGCGTATAAATATCCTAAAAGAAGCGTACCCTGAAAAAATACAAGCGCCGCACCCCATACAGAATATCCTCCGCCGAATTTCGGCAGCAATAACTTCGCAACGATAAGCTCAACTTGAAATAATAAAAATGCGGAGAGAAATACGATAATATCCAGCCACCATTTCTTTCGAACGGTCATAGCTTATCCTCCCTATATAGAAAGTATAATTAGATATTACCGCGCATCTAAGGCATTTACAACAATAATAATGCTTTTTTAGTGCTTAAAATGTCTGGTGCCGGTAAACACCATGGGGATGCCAGCTTTGTTGGCCTCTTTGATTATTTTCTCATCTGCAATAGAGCCGCCTGGCTGAATCACTGCCTTTATTTTCGCCTTAGCCAGCTGCTTTATTGCATCCTCTTTAGGAAAGAATGCATCAGAGGCTAATACTGCACCATTGGCTCTGGGGCCTGCTTTTCTGATAGAGATAATAACCGCATCTACTCTGCTGGTCTGTCCCGGGCCGATGCCGACGGTCTTGGTATCCTTTACCAAAACAATGGCGTTGGACTTAACATGCTTAGCTGCCTTCCAGGCAAACAGCAGGGATGCCAGCTGGGCTTTGGTAGGTTTTGTCTCTGTAGCAATTTTTAAATCTTCAAGCGCAACATTGCGTTGGTCGCTTTCTTGTACTAATACGCCTCCGGCGACCTTTTTGATATCCTGCTGAGCTTGACATGCATCTTTGGGAAGTTCTAAAATCCTTACGTTCTTCTTTTGCTTAAGCACCTCTAACGCGGCACTCTCGTATCCGGGGGCTACGACACATTCTACAAATCCAGCGCTAGAAATTGCTGCAGCTGTATTGGTGTCAACAACGCGGTTGAGCCCAACGATGCTACCGAATGCCGATAGGCTATCACAGTCCCATGCGTCAATAAAGGCCTGCTCAAGGGTTTTTGCTTCTGCTAACCCGCAGGGGTTAGTATGTTTAATCACTACCGCGGTAGGATTTTGAAAATCTCTAACAATAGTCACCGCAGCATCTAAGTCTAAGATGTTATTAAACGAGAGTGCTTTACCGTGCAGTTGTTTTGCCAAAGGAAGGCCTGAAGCCTTATTCGCATTAGCATAAAACGCAGCTTTCTGATGCGGGTTTTCTCCGTAGCGTAAATCCTGAACCTTTGAAAAACTGAGGCTTAAACTTGCGGGCAACTCTTCTTCGGTCAGCTGTGCCTTCTTTAGCCTTGTTTTAAGATAATCATAAATAATGCCATCGTAATGAGAGGTACGTTTAAACGTATCAACCGCTAAATCCCTAAGGAGCGCATCTGAAAGCATTCCGTTATTATTCTCTAACTCATTTAAGATTTCCTTATAGCGATCGGGGTCACTGATAACCGCCACACTCCTGTAATTCTTCGCAGCCGAGCGCAACATCGACGGGCCGCCGATATCAATATTTTCAATGGCCTCTTCTATCTGCACCTTTGACTTTTGAATCACCTTTTCAAAGGGGTATAAATTAATCACCACCATATCAATCGGTTCAATAGTGTGTTTCTTCATTTGTGCTACGTGCTCTGGATTATCGCGAAGCGCAAGCAATCCTCCGTGAATCTTTGGATGTAAAGTTTTGACTCTTCCGTCGAGCATCTCGGGAAATCCCGTATATTCGCTGACGTCTTTTACGGGAATCTCGGCATTACGGATAAGTTTTGCCGTCCCGCCGGTTGAAAGTATCTCAACTCCTAGTTTATTCAATCCCTTTGCAAGCTCAACGATTCCTGCTTTATCTGATACACTGATCAAAGCACGCTTAACCTTAATCATCAACCCTCCTCCTTATCAAAAGTTACACGTTAAATCTAAATTGTACTATATCCCCGTCTTGCACAACATATTCTTTGCCTTCCAAGCGCATGGCTTGAGATTTTGCAGTGCGCACATCACCGAGTTTCTCGACGTCTTGAAAATTAAATACCTCTGCTTTAATAAAGCCTCTCTGGATATCCGAGTGTATACACCCGGCCGCATCAAGTGCGGTTAGACCTTGCTTAAGAGGCCAAGCACGCAGTTCTTTCTGGTTAGAAGTAAAAAAAGTGATTGTGTTTGTTGCTGCACAGATCTTCTGCAAGGCGTTCTCGCAATCATTGCTCTCGTCCTGCGTTAACAAAAGAATTGGTTTTGCGGTTGCAAAATTCAATGTCGTAACAAGGCTTCTCTCTGTATCGCTTAAGGTCAGCTCACTGACGAAATGTTCTGCTTCAAGTTCTTTCTGGATTCGCTGAAGAAATGCCTTCTCTGCGTCATCTTCGCTGCGGGCAAGGCGTGTTTCGATCAACTCTAAATCCATCAAGGCTAAATCTGTCTTTTTAGTTTCAAGCGCAACGATACCATTAGCATCTTTGATCTCTTGTTCTCCTGTAAGCTCTAACTGCAGATATGTTGTGGTGGCGGGTTTAAGCGCAGCCTTGAGCGCATCGAGACGCACATCGGGAATTTTCTTTTTACCGAGAGGAAAACCTTCTATGCCAACAACAGCAACCTTCACTATTCGTCCTGTTTCTTTTCAGCTTGGTATTTACTAATAATACCTTGCGCGACCTTCTGAGGGACTTGTTCAAAACCGGCAAAACTCATGGAATACGATCCTCTCCCGCCAGTCATTGAACGTAAGTCAGAAGAGTATTTAAACATCTCCGCTAAGGGAACGTGTGCCTTTACTACGTCCTGCTTACCCTTGGAATCCATTCCCATAATTCTTCCCCGTCGAGAACTAAAATCTCCTGTTATCTGACCGGTATAATCAGGGGGGATTACCACGTCAACATTCATCACCGGCTCTAACAACACCGGCCCTGCCGCAACCATTGCCTTTCGCAATGCCATTCCCCCTGCAATTTGAAACGCCATATCAGATGAATCAACCGGGTGAAACGAACCATCATAGAGCGTTACCTTAATATCAACGATCGGATAGCCTGCAACCGCACCTTCGGACATCGCCTGCCTGACGCCCTTTTCCACAGAAGGTACGTAGTTTCTAGGTATGGCACCACCGAAGATATCATCAACAAATTCAAAATCTCCGCCATGGGGAAGAGGTTCTATTCTAATACATACATCCGCATATTGTCCGCGCCCGCCTGATTGTTTCTTATATTTGGTTTGCATTTCTGCAGTTTTAGTAACGGTCTCTTTATACGGAACTTTAGGCGTGCCTAATTCAACCTCTACCTTAAATCGCTGTTTAAGCCGATTAATCATTATATCCAAATGCAAATCGCCTAACCCTGCGATAATCAATTCCTTAGTTTGCGCATCGCGGCTCACCCGAAAGGTTGGATCAGTAGTGCTTAACTTAGTGAGGCTCACCGATATCTTTTCTTCGTCCTGACGAGACTTTGGCTTGACCGACATAGAAATTGCTGATTCGGGAAACACAATCGGCTCAAACAACACAGCAGTGCTGTTGTCTGCAATGGCATCAGAGGTAGAGGTGTCTTTCAGCTTAGCTATTGCGATGATATCGCCGCAGCTTGCCACATCAACCGAGCGCTGCTCTTTGCCTTGCAATATATAGATCTGACCGATTCTCTCTTTTGCTTCTTTGCTAACATTATAAAATCCTGTATTGGAAGTCAAAGACCCTGAAAAAATTCGTATGATGTTCAATTGTCCTACGTAGGGATCAGAAATACTCTTAAATACGAATGCGCGTAAAGGGCCGCTTTCAGAAATCTCAAGCTGCTTCTCTTCTTTTGTCTTCGCATCAATGCATGCAACCGGCTGGCGCTCCAGCGGTGTTGGCAAATATGCGATAATACATTCTAACAACTCTTTTATCCCTGTATCATTGAGCGCTGAACCGCTCAATGCCGGAAACAACTTACCTTCAATGACCGCTTTTTGCAATGCAGTCTTTACTTCTTCTTCGGTAAGGGAACCGGCTTCGAGATATTTTTCAAGAAGCTTATCATCGGTTTCGGCAACCGATTCAATGAGATTTGCATCCTGCAGAGATTCGATGAGTACAATTTTTTTCGAAAGTTGCTCTCGAATTTCTGCAATGGCCTTATTCACATCGGTACCTTCTTTATCGATCTTGTTGATAAAAATCATGCGCGGTAGGTTCAGACTCTCTGCAATGGCCCAGGCTTTTTCAGTGCCCACACCGATCCCAGAGACCGCATCAATAACAACCAGTGCCGCATCAACAGCCCGTGCAGATGAAATGACTTCCCCGATAAAATCAGCGTATCCGGGCGTATCAACCATTTGAATTTGATGGTTTTTGTATGTTGCGTTAAGCATTGAGGCGCCGATAGAAATTTTTCGCTCTATCTCATCCGCATCATAATCGCTGAGCGTATTTCCATCCATAACGCTGCTTTTACGAGAGCTTGCTCCGCAGGCAAAAAGTATGCTCTCCACAAGAGAGGTCTTGCCGCTGTGAGCATGGCCAACCACCATAAAATTTCGCTTACATTTGGCTTCCATGACAACATCCTCTGTTTAATGAGTTTTATGAAAAGTAACGCGGGTTAGAAAAGACAAGGGTTATTATAAATAAAATGCGCTGCGTCGTCAAAGGAAATCTTAATAAAGAATCCGCACGGGCATAAATGCATAGTTACTCAAACTGTTCCTTATCTTGGGGGAGTGTTATTAAATTTTTGTCGCTTTTAATTTTTGCACTGCAAACAATCACAATTATAAACCAGATGAAGCCCAAACAAAGAAATGCAAGGAGTAATTTTTTCGCTGTCTTTTTATTCTTTTTATATTGAATAAGAAGAAGAATGATAATTGCCGTTGATAATAATATCCATATTACATCGTATAATTCCATCATACCCCCTTGTTAATTTTATTAAACACCCAGCAAAGGGCATTGACAAGGAAAATGTGCAGAAAATCGGGTGGACTAATTAAGGCAGTAGGATTGAGAAAGGAAGGTTATGGAGTTTGAGTTTTTGATGCACGGACATCTGATTGCGGTTACAAACCCATTTTTATTTATCCTTGTGAGGTTTAATAGCTTTTTTTACAACAAAGATAGTAGTGATAATGCCAGCAACCATAGCTATTACCCAAATATAGCCGAAAACTGGCAGTTCTTCAAATAGCTCTTTGAATATATCAACATTTTTAAGAATTAAATAACCAAGATTGACTACTACTACTAAAATAAATAACAACGAAATTATCCGCAAGAAATTAGTGATAGGTTTTTTCATCATTCCCCCTTTGCTAATTTCATTAAACACCCAACAAAGGGTAATGGCAAGAGAAATGCGTAAAATGTCTGACGGACTAATTAAGGCAGTAGGATTGAGAAAGGAAGGTTATGGAGTTTAAGTTTTTGATGCACGGGCAGAGCAATGATATTCCTATATATTAGCAGGGAAAGGTAGGTAGGTTATACTTCCGGCTCTATATAACTATACTCCTCGCCGCGGAAGTTACGCAGAGTATACGTGCCTTTTTCATGAGAGACTACGTAATCCGGAGTGACAGGAATCTTACCTCCGCCTCCGGGAGCATCAACCACATAGGTAGGCACTGCATATCCTGAGGTATGCCCGCGCAGCTTCTCGATAATCTGCATGCCCGATGCAATGGGTGTGCGAAAATGCCCCGTTCCTTTAGCAGGGTCGCATTGGTAAATGTAATAGGGCCTAACACGAATCTGCAATAATTCATGCATGAGCTTTCTCATGACATGAGGCTTATCATTAACCCCTTTTAAAAGGACGGTCTGGCTTCCCAGCGGAAAACCGCTATCCGCAAGCATGCTACAGGCGAGCTTGCAGCGCTTGGTAATCTCTTTGGGATGATTGAAGTGCAGGCTTATCCAAATCGGGGCATACTTCTTAAGCATCTTCACTAGTTCCTCAGTAACCCTCTGTGGAAGAGTCACCGGAACTCTGGTGCCGATGCGCAAAAATTCTACATGACCAATTGAGCGAATATTTTTTATAATCTCCTCGAGCTTGTCATCTTCAAGCATGAGCGGGTCTCCACCAGAGATAAGCACATCGCGGACCTTGCGATTCGACTTTATGTATTCGTAGGCTGCGTCGAATTTTGAGGGTGCGGTGGGATGCTTTTTTTCGCCGACCATGCGTCTTCGCGTGCAATGCCGGCAGTACATAGCGCACTGTTCAGTTGCAAGAAAAAGCACTCTATCAGGATAACGATGTACCAGGCCCGGCGCAGGAGAATCTTTATCTTCTCCGCAGGGATCGGTCATTTCACAGTCGGAGGTGACAAATTCATCTTTTACAGGAATCGCCTGTCGTCGGATAGGACACGCGGGATCTTCAGGATCCATCAACGATGACCAGTAAGGAGTAAAGGCCATGGGCAGGCGCCCGTTGCTCTTTTTGATCCCCTCTTCTTCCTCCTGAGATAATTTGATGATCTTGGAGATAACATCTTTATTACGGAGGCGATTCTTGACCTGCCAGTGCCAGTCTTCCCAATCTTCAAGCCCAACATCCTTCCACGCATCGATACGTTGATATTCAAAAAAGATCTTCGCCTCTCTTGCGGTAAGTTGCTCTTTTTCTAGAATTGTGGTCGGGGGCACTTATGCTCTCCTTTTTTTCGAGGAAAGGCCGTAACGCTGTAAGGCCGCATGGAGAATTGCATCAACCACTTCCTCGTATGACATGCCGATTTCTTTTGTAACAGTATTAAAGGTATCGTCTATCGATAAACAAGGCAAAGGATTAATTTCGAGCACATACGGATTCCCTTTTGCATCTACCCGAAAATCTACTCTGCCAAAATCCCTGCACTCCACAGCCTTGTATGCCTGTAAGGCTATGGCGCGCATCTTCTTCTCTAATTTTTTTGGAATCCGCGCGGGACAAATATACTTAAGCCTATCAGAGGTTATCCGCGCAAAGGTATAAAACATATCACCCAAATCAACCTTTCCGTCGATCTCTACCTGGACTGCGGGAAACACAAGCGGATCTTCATTGCCGATGATGCCTACGGTAAATTCCGAACCCTGGATAAACTCTTCCACCAATGCAGGTTGATGATATCTTTCTGTAACAAAACCAATCTGTTCCTTAAGGCGTTTTTCATTCTCAACTCTGGATTTCTCCGTCAACCCCTTTGATGAACCTTCGTGCCGCGTCTTAACGATCATAGGGAAGTCCAAATGACCTACTTGCCCGTTGAGTGAACCAGCGTCTTTTAATTCTGCAAAACGCGGCGTGGGGATGTTTTCTGCGAGAAATATCTTTTTTGCCATTATCTTATCGAGAGTGAGCGCTAAAGTCAGCCCGTCGGATCCAACAAATGGAATATTATACATCTCTAGGATTATCGGAACCTGCGACTCTCGATTACGGCCTGTGAGACCTTCTGAAATATTAAATACAATGTCGACTTTCAATTTATCTATGGTGTGCAAAAGATTTTGCGCATTACCGATCTTTTTTACCGTATGACCCCTCTTTTTAAGCGCATCAATAATGATATTAACGGTAACTGCGGGATCAAACTCTGCATAGAGATCCTGCGGATCGCCCTCTTTAAGCACGTAATCCTCTTTTAAATCATATGTTAGCCCAACTACATTTCCCATCTCGTCCCCTTAAAAAAGAAAAAAGGGCCTTTTCTTTAGCCCTTCACATAACGAATTTTTTTATTCTTTTTATCGTATTCCTCCATTTTCTAAAATCATCACCTATTCTTTTTTTAACATTATAATATACCTTTGTCAAGATTTTTCTGAATAGTTTTTCAAAAATAAATAAAAAAATTCAATTTTTCCCGACGGAAATTTAATTTTATAAAAAAAATAAAAATTTTTTGCAAA
>JBHPFN010000008.1:0-56849 GCA_042571725.1 Candidatus Omnitrophota bacterium | reverse complement strand
CAATGAGGACATTTATAACCGGGAGGCATAAGATCTACAGCGTCTTTCATAAACCAGCTATCAGTCCCTTCATTTTTTACGATTTCCGCAAAATGCGAAACACCCTTTTCTTCCAAGATCCATTTATCACAATCAACACAACGCACGGAAGGAATGGGAACCCCCCAATACCGTTGACGGGAAAGGCACCAATCGGGACGATTCTCAACCATGGTGGCAATTCGGTTTCTGCCAATCCCAGGAATCCATTGCACGTTCTTCTGTATCGCATCAAGAAGCTTTTTTCTTAGATTGTTGTGGTCAATTTTCAAAAACCACTGCTCAGTTGCCCTAAAAATAATTGGGTTTTTGCATCGCCAGCAATGTGGATATGAATGGCTTACTTTCGCAGAAGCCAGCAAAATCCCCTTCTTCTTCAAAAAGAGGATAATTGAATCGTTAGCTTCAAACACATGTTTCCCGGAAAATTCACCCGCATAGTCAGTAAATCGACCCTTGTTATCTACCGGCATCACGGTATCCAGGTTGTATTTTATGCCTGTCTGATGGTCTTCTTGACCGTGCCCGGGAGCAGTGTGAACCAAGCCAGTCCCCTCTTCCTTGGTGACATAATCAGCAAGCACTACTCGACAGTCAGAACGTAAGTCGAAAGGATGCTCATAATATACGCCAGATAAATGTTCGCCTTCTACTTCTTTAAGGATCGAGCAATCTGTTACACCAATGTGTTCAAGCACAGAGCTCGCCAAAGTCTTTTCAATAACTAAAACAACGTTAGCGTGCTTGATTAAGACGTAAGAAAAATTTGGATGCGCTGCCACTGCTACATTTGCCAGTAGAGTCCAGGGGGTGGTTGTCCATATAGCCAAAAACACTTCTTGATTAGCTAGGGAACTGTCTATTTTTTCTGGATTAGAAACCTTGAATTTTACATAGATAGATGGCGAGATGTGATTATCGTATTCTACCTCAGCCTCTGCTAGTGCGGTTTCACAGCTTGAGCACCAATTCACCGGCTTAAGTCCTCGGTAAACAAAGCCTTTTTTCACCAGCTCAGCAAGCGATTTTACAATCCAATACTCGTAGCCGTGATTTAAAGTAAGGTATGGATGTTCCCAGTCACCGAATACCCCTAGACGCTTGAATTGCTCTTTCTGCTTGGTAACATAGGTAAGCGCGTAATCGTGTGCTTTTTTGCGAAATTCTACTTGAGAAACCTGGTTTTTGTCTTTGCCTAGCTCTTTAAACAATTGATGCTCAACAGGCAATCCATGGCAGTCCCATCCGGGAACATACGGACTATCGAACCCTCGCATTGTTTTATATTTCACTACAATGTCTTTTAAGGTTTTGTTTAATGCATGACCGATATGGATATCTCCGTTGGCATATGGCGGACCGTCATGAAGCACAAATTTTGCCTTTCCCTTTGACTTTTTTCTAATCAGCGCATAAATATCCTGCTTTTGCCATTCTGTGAGAATGACAGGTTCGTTCTTAGGAAGATTTGCCCTCATAGGAAAATCAGTATGAGGTAAATTCAACGTGTCTTTGTAATTAATGTTCTTATTTGACATATTTTCCGATTATAACACGAAGGTCTTTTTTAATCTCTTTGGGGATGCAATCTTTATTCGTAATAATTGCGTCTTTTAAAGCGGAATTGCACTTGCAACTTTTCTTATTACCGATATCTCTTAGGACGTTTTTAATTACCCGCTTGGAAGCATCAACGTTGTTCAGTAGATTCTGAATAACCATATCAACGGTTACTTCTTCTGCCGATTGAAACCAACAATCGTAGTCGGTAACAGCAGCGAGAGTTGCATAGCACATCTCTGCCTCTCTAGCTAATTTGGCTTCGGTAACGTTAGTCATTCCGATAATATCCATTCCCCAAGAACGATAGAGCTCTGATTCAGCTTTTGTGGAGAATGCCGGTCCTTCCATATTTAAGTATGTTCCTCCCTTATGAACATTTATTCCTAAGTTTTTTGCCGCATTATAAAGAATATCTGCCAATTCCAGGCATATCGGATGCGCAAAGGCAATATGGGCAACGATCCCTCGCGAGAAAAATGTTGCCTCCCTTGCATGATTTGTTCTGTCTACGCATTGATCAGGAATTACAAAATCAAGCGGCTTGTATTTTTCTCGAAGGCTCCCGCACGCAGTAACGGAAATAAGGATATCGACTCCTAATTTTTTCATGCCAAAAACATTCGCGCGGTAATTTATTTCAGATGGTGAAATCCTGTGTCCTTTTCCGTGACGAGGCAAAAACACAACATCACGACCCTCTAGCACGCCGGTAACAAATTTATCTGAAGGAAAGCCGAAAGGGGTTTTTACCGAGACCTCTTTTATCTTTCTTAAGCCTTCTATTTGATAAAGCCCGCTACCGCCTACAATACCGATCTTTGACATTCTTTATCTCCTTGATAATTCCTGTGCGCGCTTGAGCGCAGCTTTTACAGCATCTTTTAAATTCCCGCCGCCACTCAAGATTTCGAGGGCAGCCTCAGTAGTCCCGCCTTTTGAAGCAACGCGTTGCTTTAATTCTTCAGCCGACAAGCGCTCCTGATTAAGCAACGCTATCGTTCCATGTGTTGTAGTTTCAGCCAGAAGAGATGCTTGCTTAGGGTCAAAGCCAACGCTTCCTGCTGCCTCAACTAACTGAGGAATGAAAACCTCGATTGCGTATTGCTTAATCTCAGCATTATTTTTGTCTTTAACCACTTCACAAAAGTACCCTGGACCGCTACCCGAAATTGCTGTAGCTGCATCCATCATAGCTTCATCTAATGCTAGGGTTTCCCCAAGGTTAGCGAAAATTCCTTTAGTAAAATCTAAATCATCGTCTGTGGCTTGTGCTCCTTTACAAATGCAGGAAATGCCCTTGTTGACTTTAATTGGCAGATTTGGCATAACGCGCACGACCCGAGCGCTTCCAAGGTATGTTCCTATATATGTAGTAGTAATACCTGCGGCTATTGAAATAATCAGCTTCTTATCGATCTGCTTGGCATTTTTTAGAATAGCAAGCAAATCATCGAAATCCTGTGGCTTTACCGCAAGAATAATTGCTTCTGATTCAGCTACGAGTGTTTCTACGTCTAAAGCAATTTTTACTCCTGATACATTGCGAGTTTTGTCTTTTTCTTTATCAAAAGCAAAAACGCCGTAATTATTTTTTATGCTTTCAGAAATTGCGCGCCCCATATTTCCGAAACCCAAAATACCGACATTATTCATCTTTAAATATCGCCCTTCCTATACGGATTATGTCTGCTCCCTCTTCTATCGCGATCTCGAAATCATCAGACATGCCCATAGATAAATGTTGCAATTTCTCTGTAGTGTCTGAAAGGTGCTCATTGATTTTTTCTTTAAGAATTCTCAAGCTTCGAAAATACGGCCTTGCACCTTCTGGGTTGCTCGTAAGCGGAGCGATCGTCATCAGCCCCCGCACGCGCATGTGCTTAAAACGTAATAATTCATTAATGCAATCACGTGCCTCGCTGAGCGCAACTCCATATTTCGTCTGCTCGCCAGAAGTATTGACCTGAACTAACACGTCAACGCATTTATCTTCTTGGGCAGCTATGGAATCTATTTTTCTTCCCAGGCGGACACTATCTACGGAATGAATTAAGCTAAAAAGTGAAATTGCATCTCTTGCTTTATTTGTCTGTAAATGCCCCACCATGTGCCATCGCAATGAAGGCTTATTTACATCAAAAAGAGCGTTGAGGGAATCATATTTTTCCTTCGCTAATTGCAGTCGATTTTCACCAATGTCGAGAATGCCACATCGCGCAACTTCTCTTATCTCTTGAACCCATACTTCTTTCGTAACGCAAACGATGGTGATCTCTTCTGGGCTACGGGATGCCTTTCTGCAGGTTGCGGCAATTTTGTCTCTTATGCGCGCAATATTCCCTTCAATCATTCTGTTACGTTAACACAAAACTAATGTGCTGTCAATACATTCGTACTCCTTGCACGAGAAAAACGTTGATTTTGTTCGAATTTTTGAATATGAATACATCTTTTGATAAAAGGCGACCACGACATAAAGCCGTGGTCGCCCAAGGTCTCAATAAATAACTTTTTATATAGATTTTATTAGGATGCGTTAGGCCCTGCGGGATGAGTGTGCGGAGCAATATTAATCTTGAGAGAATGGCAAAAAGAAACTAAAAAGATTCCATCTCCGTTAAAAGTATAGAGGTGTCCTTTGATTTTAATAAAAATCTCTTCGACTTTTTGCTTTGAATCTTGTTGCTTGAAAATATAAAATTGAGGCTCTGCGGTATCCTTAACTACAGCGGGAACCTCTTTAATGAAATAGATGAATTTTCTTGAGATATGCGACACTACGCCGTTCTGGGTAAACACCTCTGACAGAGAAAGGATTTTCCTTCCTTTATCGACGGAAGTTAAGTTTTTAAAAAGTAGTTCTCTCATTGCGTGTCCCTGGTTTAAAAAAATGGGCCGAGCTACCAAGATGCATTTTTAAAAATGTCGTTCCTTTCGGTAACCCGGCCACCCTCACCCATGGCTGGTGGGATAATATCTTGGTTTTTACATTATTTTTCCTAAATTCTTTTTTAAAGTCTTCATTAACATGTCATTAAAAAAGATCAGGCACTTAAAGTATAACCTGAAAAAAGTCAAAATCAAGACCAAAAACGGCCTTTAGGGAAAGCGCTTTCTTTTGCTAAGTATTTGTACCCGAGGCTCTTGATGCGAAAAAAGCCTCTTGATATTCTGAAGGTGGCGAATATAAATGACTGAACAGAAGACTATACCTAAAAAGACTAGAGCAACATCTTGATTGGTAGAAACCAGCGCAATCGGTAAAAGCAACGCAGCTACAAGAGACGCTAACGAAACATACCCGCTGATTAAAAAAACCAAAATCCAGCTTGCCACAGTAAGCAATGCGACAGAGCGTACGCTCGTTATGCAAATCGAAAGACCCAAAAGCACCCCGATACTTGTTGCAACGCCTTTGCCGCCTTTAAATTTCAAAAATACAGTCCAGATATGCCCTACGACGACCGCTAATCCTAAAAGCACCCGCGACCCAGCGTCTGTTAATCCCAATAGGTTCGCGATAACAAACGGAGCTACTACCCCCTTGCCAACATCGAGGATTAAAACAGTGATTCCGGGAATCTTCCCAAGGGCACGAAATGTATTCGTAGCTCCTATATTGCCAGAACCAACGGTTCTTATATCAATCCTCTTCCACAACCGTGCCATTAAAAAGCCAGTCGGAATTGAACCAAGAAGATAGCTAAGTAGTATACCGAATAGTACCTTTGTCATCAGCGACATTTAATATCTTAAACCCTCTTTTTATGTATCCCAAGCCAGAAATCACCGTAAAAAATACAGTTAGATACCATGCGTAGCTCGAGAACGACCATTGTAGCAACATGCCTACGATACATAGCGTCTGAAAAAACGTAGTGGTCTTTCCCCATCTCGTGGGAGCAATCTCCATGTGTCCTTGCACCAGAAAAATAATTCCAGAACCCAGAAGAATAATTGCATCCCTACTTGTAACAATTAAGACCAGCCACAACGGAAAACGTACCTGGCCAGGGAAGCCTTCGACTAAATAAAGACAGATAAAAGCACTGATAAGCAATAATTTATCAGCAATAGGATCAAGTATTGCACCGGCTTTTGTCTTTTGTCTTCTTGTCCGTGCAACGTGCCCATCAATTACATCGGTGATGATTGCCACTAAAAATATACCCAAGGAAACAAAACGCAAAAAATCTCTTTCAGGAGAATAGTACATAACCGATGCGATAAAAAGGGGCACTGAAATAATTCTAAAAATTGATATTTTATTAGCAAAGGTAAGTGGCATGTCTGCTTGTTAAGGTAGAATAGTTACTGAAGAGCTCTCACTCGGTCCACCGGCCAATAAATTAAGATAGCTTTTCCGATTAATAAATCTTCAGGTACAAACCCCCAGTATCGACTATCTCGACTAGAGGCGGAATTATCCCCAAGCACAAAGAAGCTTCCTTCAGGTACGATGATTGGTTTTCCTTCTTTCCCAAAATTACCTCGATTATAATAGTGAATTCCCCTGATTTTTGGATCGTCAATCAACTCACCGTTAACGTAGATATCACCGTTTTTTATCTCTACCGCCTCTCCTCCAAAAGCGATTAATCGTTTTATAAAATCTCTGCTTTTATCTTCAGGATAGACAAATACAATCACATCGAGCCGTTGTGGGTCTTTAAGTTTCGGCAAGCGTATTTCAGTAAAGGGAATCGTAACGCCGTAAATAAATTTATTCACGATAATCCTATCGCCCTCTAAGAGCGTTGTGCGCATCGACCCCGTAGGAATCTTGAAAGCCTGAACAATAAAGGTGCGAATCACCATAGCTAAAATTAAGGCTATTACAATCGATTCTACCCATTCCCGGATAACGGATTTCTTATTAGTTGTAGTGCTCATATCTTTAGCGCGGCTAAAAAGGCCTCTTGAGGAATCTGGACATTCCCAAATTGCTTCAGCCGCTTCTTCCCTTTCTTTTGTATCTCCCGCAATTTTCTTTTTCTTGTAATATCTCCCCCGTAGCATTTTGCCGTAACATGCTTACCGTAGGCCCTTATTTTCTCTGACGCAATAATTCTATGATCGGCTGAGGCTTGGATTGCAACCTCATACATCTGCCGAGGAATTAATTCTCTTAACTTACTCACTAATGCACGTGCTTTCTGGTACGCCTTATCTTTATACACCAGGCAAGAAAAAGCATCGCATAGTTTTCCGTTGAGCAAAATATCAAGTTTGACAATTTTAGTATGTTGATACCCAGTGAATTCATAATCTAGCGATCCATACCCGCGGGTTAAAGATTTTATACGATCGTAAAAATCTACAATGACCTCTGAAAGCGGCATATCGAAAACCAGCACTAATTTTTCGTATAAATAATCAGTTCTTTTATACACACCGCGACGCTGCTTTACAAAATCGATGCTTACATCCATTGAATCAATAGGCACTATTATCCTAGCTTCGATATAGGGCTCTTCCAAAGAAGCAATCTCGTGCGCCTCTGGTAAGGCTGCAGGATTATCTACCTCGTGCGTCTCTCCATCTTTTTTTGTGATCCGATACACGACGTTAGGTGTAGTTAAAATTAAATTTAAATCATATTCCCTCTCTAAGCGCTCTTGAGCTATTTCCATATGCAAAAGGCCTAGAAATCCACAGCGAAATCCATGGCCGAATGATTGCGAAGACTCTGGCTCAAAAACAAACGAGGAATCGTTAAGTCTTAATTTTTCCATGGCTTCTCGCAAACTGGGAAAGTCCTTTGCGTTAACCGGGTATACCCCGCAAAATACTAATGGCTTCATTTCTCGATAACCAGGCAGTGCCTTTTGCGCAGGGTTCTTGAAATCCGTAATAGTATCGCCCACGATCACCTCTTGTGGATCTTTAAGGTTGCACGTTAGATACCCTACGCTTCCACAAGGAAGCTCGTCAATTTTCTCTGCCCGCGGTTTAAAAACACCAAGCTCTTCAACTTTATGTTCAATATTTTTTTGCATCATTTTAACAATGCTACGAGCGTTAAGCTTTCCGTTTATAATGCGAACATAAATGATGACACCCTTAAAGGTATCGAACGTAGAATCAAAGATGAGTGCTTGCAGAGGTTCTGTTTCGCTTCCTAAGGGAGGTGGTACCAGCTTTACAATGTTTTCTAAGATAGTATCTATACCGATGCCATCTTTGGCTGAAGCCAAAAGGATTTCATCGTCGGTAAAACCAAAAGTCTCCGTTAATTGTTTTTTGATATCATCAATATCAATACTTGGTAAATCTATCTTATTAATAACAGGTATAATAGTAAGGTTTTGTTCGAGCGCCATGTGGTAATTCGCTACTGTCTGTGCCTCGATGCCCTGAGAGGCATCAACTACTAAAAGCGCTCCCTCGCACGCAGTCAACGACTTTGCAACTTCATAGGTAAAATCAACATGACCCGGGGTATCAATCAGATTCAGGATATACTCTTTTGTGTCATTTGCCTTATACTTCAGGCGCACCGCCGAAGCTTTGATCGTGATGCCTCGCTCCCGCTCTAAATCCATGTCATCTAAAAGCTGATCTTTAAAGTTTCTCTTATCTATCGCACCCGTAATTTCCAACAGCCTGTCTGCTAGTGTTGACTTGCCGTGATCAATGTGCGCTATAATTGAAAAATTGCGAATTAATTCTCTATTCATGATCTTTAGCCTTAATCTCTACACGCTTAACAACTTCTCTGACAACTTCATCTATCGTCATGGAAGTGGTATTGATGCGCACTGCATCTTCAGCCTGTTTGAGCGGTCCGACCTCGCGAGTAAAATCAGAGGTATCACGCAGCGACACATCTTTTTCTACTTGCTCCAAAGAAACACCCGAGATTTTTTCTTTGAGCTCTTTAAATCTGCGCTTTGCACGTTCTTTGAAATCAGCATCTAGATAAATTTTTTTATCCGCGTTGGGAAACACAACGGTTCCAATATCTCGTCCTTCGACAACAACGTTATTTTTCTCAGCAAATTTCCTTTGAAGTCTTACCATTTCTCTTCTAATTTCAGGAGCGCGAGCAATATAAAATACCTGGTTAGTTACTTCGGGAGTACGAATATCCAAGGATACGTCTTCTTCATCGACAATGACGACTGTTTTTCCTTGCCCGTCAGCCTCAAACTTAATATCGGTCTGACTCAACAAGTTTGCCAACTCCGCAACGTCAGTCATGTCAATTTTTTTCTTAAGTGCCTTATATGTAAGCGCGCGATACATCGCACCTGTATCAAGATAGGTGAAACCCAGATGTGCTGCCACTTTTTTGGCAATGGTACTTTTACCTGCTCCTGCCGGCCCATCAATGGTAATGATTATTGGCTTAGGTGTGATTTTTGAGTTTTTCTCTTTTGATTTTGGCATTAAGCAATTTCTTGGTTAATCGAGAACGATTCCGTGAAGAAATCATGCGCTCCAAATCTGACAACTCTGCCCTAAAGACCTTTAACGCTTTCTTTACCTCTTTTTTATTCGCAATAAAAATATCGCGCCAAATAGCAGCATCAGAAGCTGCAATCCGACTGGTATCACGCATTCCTCCAGAGGCAAAGTGAAAATATTCCTCAGGGACTGCAGCCACAAGGCTAAATGCCAACATGTGCGGCAAGTGACTAATGTAGGCAAGGATTCTATCGTGCCGTGAGGGGCTTAAAGAATGAGTTCTCGCTCCTAGTTTCATCCAAAATTTCTTAATTCGTTTAAATGCCGATTGATTAGTCGTATTCGTTGGAGTAAGAATGCAAACGCTATTTTTATACAAATCTGCGCCTGCAAATCGTACTCCCTTCTTTTCTGAACCTGCTAATGGATGGGAACCGACAAAATGAATTCCAGTCGGTATTCTTTTTTCGATAGCTTGGACTATCTTGTTTTTACAGCTACCCACATCAGTTACGATACATCCTTTTTTTAGGTTTTTTAAAGCTAACGGAGCAAGTCTAATAATGGTATCTACCGGAGTTGCAAAGATTACTAAATCGGCATTGGAAACTGCCTGAGACAACTGCAAGGTTCCTCTGTCGATTGCCTTTTTCTTAAGAGCTTCGCGAATTGTCTGTTTCCTTCTGGCAAAACCGATAACCTCTTTGGCAACCTTCTGTTTTTTTATTGCCATACCCAAAGAACCGCCAATTAACCCTACTCCAATAATCGAAACGCGGTTGAACAAAAAACCTTGTCTTTTCATCTCCTTATATTTCCCTTCCGATAGCTTTTGCGACCTTGGACAATTCCTGCATTAATTCCTTAAAATTTTCAGGAAGTAGCGATTGGATTCCATCAGATGCTGCCTCTTCAGGGCAAGGATGCACCTCTATCATTAAACCATCTGTCCCTGCAGCGACCGCTGCCTTTGATGCAGAAGGCACGAGCCCCCATTTACCCGTTGCGTGGCTTGGATCAACGATAATTGGTAAATGCGAAAGCATCTTTACCATGGCAACTGCACTTATATCCAACGTATTTCGCGTGGAATCCTCAAATGTCCGAATCCCCCGCTCGCACAAAATTACCTCAAAGTTACCTTCTGATAAAATGTATTCAGCTGACATTAGTAATTCTTTTATGGTTGCGCTCAATCCACGCTTGAGCATCACCGGCTTTTTGATTTGACCTACCGCCTTCAATAAATTAAAATTCTGCATATTGCGTGCACCAATCTGAAGAATATCGGCAAATTTAGCAACCAGCTCAACATCCCGGGGATCCATCACTTCGGTTACAGTAGCCAGGCCCAGCTGAGCGCCAACTTCATGCATAATCCTTAGCCCCTTTTCTCCTAATCCTTGAAAGCTATATGGAGAGGTACGCGGCTTGAAAGCGCCGCCGCGTAAAATAGTTGCCCCTGCCTCTTTTACTTTCGAACCAATATCTAAGAGCAATTCTTTATTCTCAATCGCACAAGGACCGGCAATAACGGCAATTTTATTCGAACCAATCGTGATTTTATCCGTAATGCTTATAGCAGTATTTTCTTTCTTAAACTCTCGTGATACCAGTTTGTATGGTGCCAACACTGGCATCACTTTTTCAACACCAGGATAAACCTCTAAAGGAGTGACGCGCAACACATCCTCTGGCCCAATGAGTCCGATAATGGTGCGTTCCACACCTTTGGATACATGAGGCGTCAGCCCTAATTTTGTGGTCCGCTCAATTATGTAATCAATTTCTTTTTGTGTAGTCCCTGGTTTTAAAACAACAATCATACAATTCTCCTCAATGCCGCAATAAATGCCCTATTTTCTTTCATGGTAGAGACGGTCACCCTTATAAATGTATTTAATCCCCAAGCCTTCATGTCTCTAACGATAATACCTTGCCCAAGAAGCTTTCGAAACACAAGCGTGCTATTTTTTTTCACATCAACCAATACAAAGTTTGTGCAACTATCAACATAACGCAGTCCCATTTTACCAAATTGACTATATAAATATTGCTTGCCGGCTCTGATTGCTTTTTTTGTTTTTCTTAATTGTGTCGCGTCGCTCAAGCTGGCAAGTGCGGCTGCCTGTGCAATTGAGTTAACATTAAACGGTTCGCGCACACGATTCAGTAAGCTAATGATGGCAAGACTAGAAATTCCATAACCGATACGCAACCCTGCTAAGCTATAGGCTTTTGAAAATGTACGCGTAATAATTATGTTTCGGCCCTGCTGCAGAAGCTTCATCGTATTTGGAAAATTCTTTTTATCAAAAATTTCGAAGTAAGCTTCATCGAAGTATACGATTAAATCATTTCTTAGCCCACGGAAAAATTCCTTTACTTCTGCATCGGTAACATAGGTACCATTAGGATTATCAGGATTAGCAATAAAAACTATCTTGGTCTTTTTCGTTATTGCCTGTTTCATCGCCTTTAAATCGTAGCGGAAGTCTTTCATGCGAATTTTTACTATCTTGGCAGCGCATGCCTGTCCTGCAATCTCATAGATTAAGAATGTTTTATCCGCAATGATAATTTCGTCTCCCGGCTCAAGGAAGGCCCTGGCGGCAAACACAATAATCTCATCAGAGCCATTGCCAAAGATCAACTGCTCTTCTTTTACCTTAAGTTTTTTTGCAAGCTTTCGCCTTAGATAAAAACAGCTTCCATCAGGATAGCGGTTTAATGTCTTGGTTGCTGAGGTAATGGCAGAAAGCACTTTCTTCGAAGGTCCAAAAGGACTCTCATTAGAAGCCATCTTATAGACCTTTTTTAACCCAAGCTCCCGCCTAACTTCTTCAGCTGGTTTTCCCGGCTGATAGCTTTTTATGCGTAAAATAGATTTGCGTGCTAAGCTCTTCATCTGTTTAAACCGGATAAGACCCTAATATCTTTAAAAGTTTACATTGTCCTTCTAACTGATTGAGTGCGCGCAGTACTTTCTTTTCAAGCCTATGCCCTTCCAGGTCCACGAAGAAATAGTAATCCCACGCCTTCTTTTTTGAGGGACGCGACTCTATCTTTGTTAGGTTAATCTTATTTTTCTTGAACAACATCAACATATCATGTAATGCGCCTACGCGATCTTTTATCGAGAACACAATCGATGTCCTATCATTTTTTGTCTGTGGACAGTCAGCTTGACCGATAACCAGAAATCGCGTGATGTTGTGCGAGCTATCTTCGATTCCGCGCCCAACAACTCGTAGTCCGTACATCTTCGCTGCTAAAATTGAAGCGATGCAAGCTGATTTTTTTTGCTTTGCGCAAATCTGTGCCGCGCGTGTTGTGCTAGACACCTCAACATAGTCAACCTTAGGCAAATTCCTGTTTAACCAAATTCGGCATTGACCTAATGCATTTGCGTTAGAATACACCTTTTTTATGTTTTGTTTTGTGCATTGAGCCAGAAGATTATGAGAAATCTCAAGAACTATCTGCGCGCAGATCTTTAAATCAGAATCGACAAGCATGTCCAGCGTATGACTGACTGCTCCTTCGGTTGAGTTTTCAATCGGGACTACGCCGTAATCGGCGTTTAATTTTTCAACATCAAGAAACACATCGGTAATTGTATTACAGGCGCGATAATCAACTTGAGAACCAAAGCGTTTCAGCGCAGCTAAGTGGGTGAAGGTTGCCTCCGGTCCCAAATAAGCAATGCGTATTGGTTTTTCCAAAGAAAGTGAAGAGGACATAACTTCTCTGTAGATTGCCTCTAGCGAAGAATTTTCTAGAGGACCCCTGTTGATGTGAGATAATCGCTTAAGAACCTGCTGTTCCCGCTCAGGAGAATAGATAGTTTTTTTCTGCTTTGATTTTGTCCGTCGAATATCTAAGCTTGTACCTGCCCTCTCATTTAAGAGCGAAACGATCTTCGAATCAATCTTGTCGATCTTCTTGCGCAACTTGCTCAGGTTCACTTTTCACCTCCGTATCCGACTGTTGCTCAGCGGATAATTTAATAAATTCTTCTATTTTAGGTAATTCATCTAATGACCGCAATCCGAAATATTCCAAAAAGTGGCGCGTGGTTCCATAAACAAAAGGACGGCCTACAGTGTCTTTTTTTCCTACGGTTCTAATTAAGCCTTTTTCTTGAAGATTCTTAACAACCACATCAACATTGACACCGCGAATAGATTCGATATCAAGCCGGGTTACCGGCTGTTTATATGCAACAATCGCTAAGGTTTCCAGGGCTGGCATGGACAATTTCTCTTTGTGGCGGACCTTATAAAATCTCTTCAAATACTGAGCGTATTCCTTGGAAGAACACATGCGGTATCCGCCCGCAACCTCAATAATACTAACTCCACTCTTTCTTTGCGCGTAATCTGATTGCAACTCTTCAATCAACGCACGGATCTCTTTAACGTCGATTGTTTCGATAACCTCTTTAATTTGCTCAATAAGCAGAGGTTTATCGCTGGTGAAGATTAATGCCTCAACGATGCCTTTAATGCTTTCGTTTTCACTCATGGTTTTTTATGGAGTCGTTGTTTATAAATTTCATTAATCAGTTCCTCGGCGCTATTGGCGCCGGGGTTTCTCTCTAGTGCCTTATGCACCATTTCTTTTGCTTCATGATTTTTATACTGCAATTGATGCAGTAGCTGGATTACTTCGTTTTGTACATCATCCGATGCAGCCGGTCGCGCTGGGCTGGACTGTGCATCTTTGATTAAACCAAATTTGCCTACCCTACCCTGAAGTTTTGCAATAATTTCTCTGGCGCGCTGCGGTCCGATACCTGGAAGGGAACGCAACAGTGCGTTATCAGCATTATCTATTGCCGCAACAATCTCTGAAATCGGACGGTTAATTGCCCTGGCTGCTGCACGAGGCCCAATCCCTGAAACGGTAATAAACTGCTCGAAAAATTCTTTTTCAACCTCGTTAGCGAAACCTATGAGCACCGGCGTGCTTTTTGACGGTTCAGCCTGATAATAGTGGTAGGTCACCAAGCTTATGCTTCCTTCGGGATCAACGGTTTCTTCAATTCTACTCATGACTGTTGGTGGAATTACCACCTCGTAACAGACATTGTTAACATCAATTAAAAGCATACCCTTATCTTTTTTAAGTAACTTACCTTTAATTCTTGCTATCATATCTTCACTCGTGAAATCTTAATATGCACCAGCGCTAATGCGAGGGCATCGGTGATATCGTCTCTTATCTTTTTAGATTGTAAATTGAGTGTCATCTGGACCATGTGCTGAATCTGTGACTTTGTTGCATGGCCTCTGCCTAGCATTGATTTTTTTATGCGTGTTGAACCATATTCTATAAGCTTTATATTTTCCTGCGCTGCAAGTAGACAAATTGCACCCCGAACATGACCTAGTAGACACGCAGTTGTAGGATGCCTGTAATGCGAATAGAGTTTTTCCAGCACCAATACATCTGGCCTGCAACTACACACAAGGTCCTGCAGGGCTTTGTAAATTCTTTTTAACCGCGTCTCGATAGTCCTGCGACTGTCTGTTGCAACGAACCCTGCCTCAATGAGTTTGACCACGCCGCTTTTCTCTTCGATTAGCCCGTACCCGGTATAGCGCAACCCCGGGTCAACGCCTAAGATTTTCATGATTATTCGGAGTCAGCTGATTGCTCCAAGATGTCGTCAGGAATATCAAAATTCGCATGCACTGCCTGAACGTCGTCATGTTCCTCAAAAGCTTCAACCAAACCAAGAACCGCTTTTGCATCACTGCCGGTGACTTTAATAGTGGAGCTGGGAACCATAGTGAGTTCTGCAGACTCTGTTGCGATGTTATTTTTCTGTAAAGCCGCTTTCACGTTTTCAAAATCGTGAATTTCCGAAGTAATTTCGAAATTCTTACCTTCAATCTTCATATCGTCAGCACCAGCCTCTAATACGATATCCATAAGCTTTTCTTCTTCGATTAATGATTTATCTACAAGGATAAACCCTTTTTTATGGAACATCCAGCTGGTGCTGCCTGCGCCAGCCATGTTGCCACCTTTTTTTGAAAAAATATTACGCAGCTCTGCGGTAGTGCGATTCTTGTTATCAGTTAAGGCCTCAACCAGTAAAGCGACCCCTGCAGGGGCATACCCTTCGTACACAACCGATTCATAGGTTACACCAGGTAACTCGCCGGTGCCCTTTTTTATTGCGCGGTCAATATTATCGGTTGGCATGTTGCACTCTTTTGCCTTTGCAACCGCTGAGCGCAATCGTGCATTAGTTTCAATGCTACCGCCACCTTCACGAGCAGCTACCGTGATTTCTTTGATAAGCTTAGTAAATAACTGGCCTCTTTTTGCATCAGCAGCAGATTTCTTATGTTTGATGCTTGCCCATTTTGAATGACCTGACATGCGTTCCTCCTTTAAAAAAAATTCAATATAAAATTATACTATACAAAGTAAAGCAATAGCAAGCGTTATATAAGAAAAGGAAGGTTATTGCAGAATTTCGAGCAATAATCGAAGGTTAATTTTCCTATCATGTAAAACCGCCTCTGTAAAATTGTGCAGTGAACAGGCCTTGTCCTTATGCGTTACGCAGGTAAGCCGAGTTCTGTTGTTCGCCCGATTTTTGCGGACTAGATGATCATTTATCTTACCCCTGCGTTGCCACAGAGGTTATGCAGCTTACCCTCACAACGCACTTTCTTGAAAGAAAGATTCAGGCGGACCACCTTTTTACGCTGTGACTATTTAGCCTTGCTCCGCGCAGAGATTGCCTCGTTTCACCTGGCTCGCAATGCTTGCGAGTTACTCGTCTCTGCGGCTCTGTATCCTATCCCAAGAATGTAAGCTGGGATGCCCTGATTTTACCAGGGTGCGCTGTCCTCTGGAGCTCGGACTTTCCTGTCCGGTTTGAAACCGGACTAACCATCTTTCCTGCTCGCATAGAAGACAAGGCCTGCTCTTTTATTGCTTTTGTTGCAAGCTTATCCGCTTCTTGATTTTTTTCTCTTGGTATATGCTGTATAGTAAAAGCTTTAAATCCAGAAATTAAATGAAGCGCGAGCTCAAAAAGAACCCGGATAGTCGCATCTTTGACTTTATATTCTTTATTAATCTGCCTGGCCAAAAGTTGACTGTCAGTGCTTACATTAACCTCGTATATTTTAAGCATAAGCGCTTCTTGCAATGCATAAATCAATGCAGAATACTCTGCAACATTGTTGGTAGAAATTCCAATGAATTTGCCGATAGATTTTAAAACTTTTTTATTTTTTAAGATGACTATTCCAATGCCTGCAAGTCCGGGATTTCCCTTAGACGCACCGTCAATAAAAATTTCTACTTTCCCTTTCAAACCTCATCCTCGATATAGAGTATCCGAGAGCATGCCTCGCATACGACGATTCTATCTTTCATCTTGATTTCATTGACCACCTGAGGAGTCACAGCCATAAAACATCCCGTGCAGGCAAAATCTTTAACCGCAGATAGGGCAGAACCGCCACGGTTTTCTAAAACGCGTTCATACTGCCGAAGTATCTTTTTGTCAACCGCGGGAGTGATTTGGCTTCTCTGGGCTTCAAGCTTATGCATCTCTTGCTGAATCTCTTTTACGCGGTCGTCAACCTCTTTTTTTTGCGCAAGAAATGCTTTCTCTTCTTCGTTAAGGCGGCTCTTTTCTTCCTCTACATCTTTGCCTAGTGCATCTACTTCATCGAAATTTTTCAAGATTTCTTCTTCTATAATTGACTTGTCTGCCTCAGCAGAACCTATCTCAGAAAGCATTGCAGCATACTCTTTGTTTGTTTTAAGTGAATAGAGCTGGTTTTTGAGCTTAGTAATGCTTTCTTCTTTGCTTAAAAGGTCGTTTTCCTTTTCTTTTCGATTTACTAAAAGTTGCTTCTTTTTATCTTCAAGCTCTTTTAAGTGTGCTTTTTTTGCTTCATATTCCTCTTGCAGCTGCGCGATTCTTGCAGGTTTCTCTTCGCTTTCCTGTCGTAATTGATATCGCAGAGAATCGACGCTTTGTAACTCAACGAGCTTCTTTACCTCTTCTTTGAAATTGGCTTCTGTCACAGCTTTTGTCCTTTACGATATGCAACAATGTGGGCGATACAGGACTTGAACCTGTGGCCTCCACAATGTGAGTGTGGCGCTCTAACCAGCTGAGCTAACCGCCCATTCAACTCAAAAGATCTCTGGGCCCAAGAGGACTTGAACCTCTGACCCGCTGATTATGAGTCAGCTGCTCTAACCAACTGAGCTATGGGCCCTAAGATTCTAATTCCCATAACGACATCGAGATAGAAAAAAATAAGTGCATAGGCTAAGCACTTATTATACTTTTTTTCCAGCGACATGTAAAGTTTTTTGTTATGGCGCACCTGACGATGAGGTAAGCAGCACCCGTGAGCGCAGAGTTACTTCCGGATTTTCTAGGGATTCAGGCTGCGTAGGATCGAAGCGAGCTGTAATTCTGACATCTATCCAAGGAGTATCATGGTTTGCAGAGCTAAAAATTACCCCATCCCTGATATTTTCTGCCAGAGACTCCCAAGGCCCTAAGCCGTCATTAACCTCTATCTCATGACTTGCAAAGGCAAACCTGTATCGCATATTAAAAGGGTCGACAGCAGGATCATATCTTGCGTCACCATCATCCTGACGAATCTCAAGATCTCTACCTCCATTAAGAATCCGCACTCCTCGCTCTGTCCCATCTACAAGAGGATCAACACAGCCCGCACAGCCGATGGCTAAATGTAAATTCCTCACAATATGCTCCATTGCCAGCGAGGCTTCATTGTTCACTTTGGTAATCCTTTCTGCTTGATTGAGCATATTGCGCGCAGTAATATCAACACAGGTTACAGCGCCTACAACTACACCAAGCAGCGCTGTGACAATAAGTACCTCGGTTAAAGTAAGTCCCCGTTTACTAATAGACTTAATCTTCATTCCATGTTATTGTTACTGATACACTATAAATTTTATCTTCTCCTAGCGCTACCTCATACGGTTTGTCAACCAAGCACTCAAGTGAGATGTTGGGAAGTCCTGGCCATGGGGGATTCACGCATGGCGCCATACCAAATTTATCGCAAGGATATCCTCCTACGCCGCAATCAAAAAAACCGCCTGCCCAGAAATCCTGCCGCACTTCTTCTTTAATTTCCTGAAAAATCTGGTTTGCTAAATACGCAGCCATGAGCCTGCGCTGGGAACGATTGATGTGTCTATTTGCCGCAGTGAAGGCGCTGATAATCCCCGCGGTAACCGTGGCAAGCAGCACCATCGAAATAAGCAGCTCAACAAAAGTAAACCCTGTTAGAAAGCTTTGCCTCTTTCTCGAGCGTTGCTTTCTAACAGGGCCTAACATACACAACCTTTTTAAGTTAATAAATCCTAGGTTCAAATTTTAATAATGCTTCTTTTTCTCCGAGCTAGCCTAGAATGCGTTTAAAAAAGAACCAGTACCGGAGACGGTGCCATCTTCACACATAACGACATCACCACCTCCAGCGCCTAACCAAGTTGCTGTACAATCAAAGCCACCGGCTCCGCAAGTTGCAGGCGGAGCGTCGCAAATATAAGTAAATTCCGCACCAGTACCCGCAGCACCGGGATCTTCAACATCTAAATTAGCAATGCCATCGAAATAAGCACCATTGATCGCATTAAAGCGAAACTGGGAACTTCTAAGAGTGCCGAGTCCGACCACTGCTTCTGCAGCCACTGCTCTTCTTGTCGTATCCAAAAATCTCGGTAAAGCCATGCTGGCTAAGATACCGATTATTATTACTACGATGATTAACTCTAATAATGTAAAACCTTTTTTCATCTCCCCCCCCCCTTTTTTTTTAATGAGTTATTTATTTCTTTATAAAATACTCTTTTTAAATTTTTATTTTTTTAAGTTGAGTTATTTTACCACCTCCCCTCATACCTTGTAAAGAATTTATTTCCCAAATCCTGTCATGGTCGCCATGTTGATTATCGGTAAAAACATGGAGATCACTATAATACCCACTAAAAAACCCATAACTACTAAGGCAACCGGCTCAAAAAGAGTAGTCAGCCTTTGCGTAAAGGTATCAACGTAATCTTCATAGAACTTTGAGATGCGCTTGAGCATGTCACCTAGACTACCGGTCTCTTCTCCAATCATAATCATCTGCACTACCATCGGGGGAAAGAAGCCGCTTTTTAGCATGGGGTCTGCTACAAGCTTTCCTTCACGGACGTTATTTTTTATCTGTTCTACCACTCTGCCCATAGTCCCCATTCCCATCATGCGCTGTGTTATCTCAAGCGTATAGAGGATCGGGACGCCGCTTTCGATCAATATTGACATCTGCGAAGTAAAACGCTCGATCTGAATTACCTTGAAAAAGTTACCGAATATCGGTAATTTAAACAAAAAATGCTCAATGGTGACCACTCCCTTCGGAGTCTTTGTATATTTCTTTATCATATAGAAAGCAGCGGCTCCTGCAACAATCAATAGCAACATTTTATCGCGGATAAAATTAAACGTAAACAATACTCCTAAGGTTATCCCAGGAAGCTCAAGATTCATTGACTTGAAAATCCCCGCAAAGGTAGGGATTATCTTGTATGCAAAAAATGCAACTGCTGCCAAACACAAAACAATCAGTATTACCGGGTAAAACATTGCTGAAATAACTTTTCTTTGAAACTCAGCCCTCTTCTCTAAGTACGTTGCCATTTTTCCTAATACCTGAGGAAGCGTACCTGAAGCTTCACCTACTTCGCTTAGGCTTACCCAGAATTGGTCGAACACAACAGGGTATTTTGCCAAACCACTGCTCAAAGAAAGCCCGCGCTCCAAATCTTTTTTTAAGTTCTGCAACGTAGTATGTAAAACCTTACTTTCAACCTGTTGGTTGATTATATCAATGCTTCTTAAAAGCGTTACTCCTGCATCGAGCATAGTTGCAAGCTGCCTGGCAAATACGACAAGATCTTCCAGTCTCAGGCGGCCGTGGCGGGATTTTACTGCGGTTGATTTTACCTCTGTCTCTGCTGATTGTTCTTCAGGTAGAATGCTGATTACAAAAAAACCTTTTGATTGAAGAGAAGACGCAAGGTCATCTTTATCTTTTGCTTCTTCTATCCCGGTTCTTCGCTTTCCCTGACTATTTTTAACTACGTATGCAAAACGCGACATAGGTTAATTGCCTTCTTCATAGGTAACACTTAAGACTTCCTCTAAGCTGGTAATGCCCACCTCGACTTTCTTAAGGCCGCTCTCAAAGAGCGTTGTCATACCCTCTTTCCTTGCAGTGTTTCTGACAGTATGGTAGTCAACTTTTTGACGGATGAGACCCTTAAGTACATCTGTGGCAGTCATCACCTCGCCAACTAAAATCCGGCCTCGATAGCCTATCTGATTACATTCTTCGCACCCTCGTGATCGATAAATAGGCCCTTGTGGCGAAAGTTTAATATCTCCTAACTCGCCTGGCTTTGGTTCATACGCTTCCTTGCACTTTGGACAAAGTTTACGCACTAACCTTTGGGCTGCAACGCACAAAAGCGAAGGCATTAACAGATACGGTTCCACGCCGATATCGAGCAGCCTTGTAACTGCTGAAGGGGCGTCGTTGGTATGGAGGGTACTCAATACCAAGTGGCCGGTTAACGCTGCGCGAACACAGATTTGCGCTGTTTCTAAATCTCTAATCTCTCCGACCATAATAACATCAGGATCCTGCCTTAGGAATGATCGCAATGCTGAGGCAAAGGTAAGGCCAATCTCGGGGCGAATTTGAACCTGGTTAACGCCATCCAAACGATACTCTACGGGGTCTTCAATAGTAACGATGTTCATTTTAGGATTGACGATTTCGTTAAGCCCAGCGTAAAGGGTAGTGGTCTTTCCGCTTCCTGTCTGACCTGTTAGTAGCACTAAACCATATAAGCTATGTATTGACCTGCGAAAAGCATCGAGCTGCTTTGAGTCAAATCCAATCGAGGTGACATCTAAAGGCACGGTACTTTTATCCAAGATACGGATTACAACCTTTTCCCCATAAATAGTTGGTATGCAGGAGACGCGCAAGTCTACAATGCGATCTTCCAATTTAACGACGAATGCCCCGTCTTGCGGTAGCCGCTTCTCTGCAATATCAAGTTTTGTGAGAATCTTTATTCTCGAGACCAAAGGAAGATGAAGGTGTTTTGCCGGCGGAGGAATCTCGTACAAGGTGCCGTCAATGCGGTACCGCAAACTGATTTTTTCTTTGAAAGGCTCGATATGGATATCCGAGGCGCGTTCATCAATGGCTTGCCGAATAATTAAGTCAACAAGCTTAACCACCGGTGCTTCTTCAGCACGCGCAATCAACTTATCGAGGCTTAGCTCTTCATGGTCAACTGTCTTAACATCAACTGTGGTCTTGCCCGCATACGATTCCTTAACTGCCTCTCCTAAAAGAGATGTCTTGCTGTAAAAATCCTCGATTGCCCGCAAAATATCTGAGCGCGGTGCAACCACTAAATTAATTTCGCACCCGGTTAATTTCTTCAGGTTGTCAATAAGGATAACATTTAAAGGATCGAATACTGCGCAGGTTAAGGAATTTAGGTTTCTGGATAAAGGCAACACAAGGTTCTTATTCGCGAAGTCTTTCGGCACTAATTGATCGAGCTCTTGATCAGGAGATGGTGCAAGAAGCCCAGAGCCCTTTGAAGCATAGGGGATAGAGAGTTGTTTGCCCAAGGCCTCGACCATATTTTCTTCCTTGATCATGCCTAAGCGGATTAGCACCTCGCCGATACGGCCACCTTCCTGTCTTTGTACAGAAATCGCCTTATTCAATTGCTCGGGCGTAACTAAACTCTGTTTAATTAAGATTTCTCCAAGTTTATAGTGTATTCTTTCCATTTTTATTTCCTATCTTCCTGATATACTTACCTTATCTAACGCGTTGTTTACTGCCCGCACGCGCTCTAACGAACACTCCTGCTCCCTTCCCCAAAAAGGAGAATACGCAAGCGCCTTCTTTCCTGCAGCGGCTGCAATGCTTTCATCCATTATATGAGGAGTAATAAAAACAATCAACTCTCTGTCATCGTCTTGCGTCTTATCTTTATGACGAAACATCGCGCCCATCAGCGGAACATCTCCCAAAAAAGGAACTTTGGTGATGGCTTGAGATAACTGAGTACGCAAAAGCCCGCCAATAACAACCGTCTGGCCATTTTTAACTCGAACCACCGATTTTGTACCGCGCTCTTCTGGATCCTTAAATGTCGTGCCGCCAAACGTCCCACCCGTTCGTGCCTCACTTACCGTAGGCTCAATAAACATGGTGATTTCTCCGGTGGCATGATTTACTTGAGGTGTAACTCGAAGAGATACTCCTGTTTCAGCCCGCTCTGCCTCCTGTGTCTGTTGCGCAGTACCTTCTGATGACTGTGTGGTAGTTTTAAGACCAATGGCTTCATCAGTAGTAATCTTAATCTCAGCGGTTTCGTTACTTAAGGTCAAGAGCCTGGGTCGGGCAAGATACCGCGTGGTCGAATCACGTTTTAGGATATTAAGCACCGCAGTAAATCCGGTAAGATCTAAAGTTCCTACCGTATAAGACGAAATTGGATCCTCTGAATCGAGCGCATTACGTTCAGCGCTACTTTCATCAAATGGCCAGAAAGAAGTATGCGTTGGGCCAGACCAGCTGAACGGCTCTTCGCCGAGTTTGACACCGAGCTTATCAACAAGATTTCTGCTCGCATCAAGCATCTCTACTTCAATAAGAACCTGTGGTGTTGGTATGTCTAAACTAGCAATCGTGCTTTCAATAATGGGAAATCGACTAGCCACATCAGTTATGATAAGACTGCTTGTTCTGGGATCTTCAACAAGTCGACCCACCGGAGAAAGAATCTCTTCAACCGCTTCTTTTATTCCCGAAGGGATCACTGTTAGCTCATAGCCTTCATCTTGATCGGTTAAGCCTTCTGCGATCTGCCGGTTCAATCTGGAGATTGTCGTGGTTGCGTACTTTAGATAAAAAATCTTAGTAATAGTTTTCTCGTCTGTTCGACCGAGCTCTCTAACGATAAAGATTTTCTCCCCTTTCTTAATTTCATACGAGAGATTATTTGCCGAGAGTATGCTCTCCAGGGCTTTTTCAACAGGTACGTTATCTAAATAGATCGTGACGGTCCGATCTTTTATTGCATCTGAAGCAATAAAGTTCATTCCCGATTGCTGTGAAAATATCTTTAGCACATCTTTTAAACTAGCATCCTTAAAATCCATAGAGATATGTTTAGAGTACTCATCGTAATCAAAATTGTCGTAAGCAAAACTGGAATCCAGAAACGCACCGAAATAAAGACAGCTAATGATGAAAAAGCTTATTATCCTTATTTTGTTTTTTTGTCTTATATTAGAATTAGTCATGTCTCCTCCTTGGTTTACTTGCATTATTCCAGTTCACTTGAAACAGAAGTTTCGCTTTCTATGAAAAATAACGTATCTTCATACAGAACCTTAATACCTTCTTTGGTTATGTCAAGTATATATGCTTCTTTAACAAGACCGCCGATTCCAACAATAACATTATCCACAATCGCTTGTGGTTTATCGGTATTCCATATTATGCCTTGAATACTAAAACGTGGAGGCACCACCTCTCTAGGAAGAGGTTTGTCTGTTTGTGACTGCACCTCTACTGGCTGAACCTCCGCTGGCTCAGGAAGTTTAGGAGTAAATGGACTTTCTAAATCATATGAATCAAACACCACGCGAGTTTTCTCTGTTGCACCTTCTGCATAACTAGTAAAAAATAGGAATGCGCTAGTGAAAAAATGTAATAGTAATAAGGTAAAGATTTTCTTTTTCATCTCTTTAGAGTAAATCCCCAAACTTCTAAGATTACCTTTATCTTCTTTTGCTGATCTTCAGTGCGCGACGACCTAGAGAGCTGAGCGCTCAGCCTCCTCACACCGAGAATCTCTTTATTGTTTTCCAAGTCACTCAGCAGGCTGCCTAATCTGAAAAAATCTGTTTCAAATTCAAACTTTACAGGAAATTCTGTGTATAGATCTTTATCAACCAGAATTCCTGGAACGAGTGCAGCGAGTTCAATAGTATGTTTTTTTAACATATCAGTAACAATGCGAACAATTGTATTGGTATCTGCGCCAGAGGCGAATTCATCCTCAAGCCTACCTAGCTTTGCATGTACCTCAACAACAGATTGAATGTGTTTTTCAAGCTTCTCTTCTTCAGTAAGTTCTCTACGAAGGCTCTTAAGATCTCCTGATTGCTTTACAAAAACAGACCGGGCAAGCAATAGCGCACCGATGGCAATGATAGTGCAGCCAAAAAGAGTTTTATTCTTTAAAAGTTGATTGATATCAATTTTTGATAGATCTTGTATACTCATCCTATTTACAATTAATTAAAAACCTTGATACCGTCCATGTTTCGACTCTACCCTGGCTCACTGATCCGAGCTTTATCTGGTTGAATTTTTTTGCAAACATCGCATTGTTCTGTAGGTTTGAAACGAACGCATTAACCATCCTTATCTCTTCTGATTTCTCCTTTGAATATGCATTGCCGCTTATTCTTAACGAAAACTGCCCTTTCTTTTCAGAAAAGTCAAAATTTTCCACCCATACACCTTGCGGGATCAGTCGCGGTAAAGCATTAACCAAAGGAGTTACGTACCGATCCTGTTTTAATTCTGTAAGTGTTTGCATTTCATTTTCATATTGAATCTTAAGTTTGTCCAATTGCGGTATGGTGGCAGAAGAAAATTTAGGGTCCAGCTGTAATCGTTGTTTTTCGATTTTAGCCAATCGTGACTTCAGCGGAGCAACCCGCATAGAACCTGCCGTGAAAATAAACGCTACAAATAAAACCGCAACTATTGACGTGCGGACTAACATAGCGACATCGATGGGTAGCTCAGAAACTGCTATTCTTGGCTTCTCTTCCAAAACATCTCTCTTGCGTAAAAGATTGATGTCTGCTTGGGAGCGGAATGTCTGTCGCAAAGCTGCAGCATAGGCTTTATAGGCACCAAAATCAAAGTCACTTTTAAGCTCTAGATATTCGGAGATTGGTACAACAGGAATGTCGAGTTCTTTTTTAACGTTTTCTACAGCGCTTTCAAATTTATCAGATGCAAAAAAGAAAATCTTAGTAATCGCATCCCTAGAAAATTGACGGTTATAATAATCAAAGGAAACATGGATTTCATTTTTTAAACGAGCAATCAAATTATCAACGTCATCAGTGTCGAGTTGACGAGCCATATGACGAAATTTAAAATCTCGAATAAGCTGAGGGCATCCTTTTTCGATAATGCATATGCTGCCTCTCTCTTGTGAGATTTCAATAATTGAAATTGTTTCTTCTCGCTTAATGATCTTTTTATAGAGAAATAACCGCAGTAAACTAAACGAAGCAGGCTCTAAAGAAAGTATTTTAAGGTTGGATTGCTCAAGGATGTATTGGAATTTTTCCAACGTCTCTTTTTTCATCCCGGCAAAAGAAGTCTTCAGTCTTTTAAGCTTTGGATCTTTAAATTTTTGTGTGACAAAATCAAAATAGAGCTCTTCAAGCCTAAAAGGAATAAACTTTCTCGCCTCAAACTCAACTGCCCCTTGTAATTCATTCTTAGTCACTGGAGGGATCAAAAACGATCTTAATAAGACCTCTTCAGAAGGCAAGGCCGCAACAACCTCTTTAGTTTCGATTTTTTTTGTGTTTAAGGTTTTCTGTAAAAGTGCCGTGAGTTTAATTTCATCAGTGACCTCAATGATAGACTGCTGCTCTTTATCTTCGTAGTCGACATGGAAATTCCTTATGATATTATTTTTCTCCATTTCGACAATGTCGAACGCATTAACACCAAAATTAATTCCTAATATTTTATTGGCCATAATCTGCTTTTTGGGACTTTGATTTAAGCCACTTATCAATTTCTTTCTTATCGAACCGCCAGACACCACCTAATTTAATCCCAGAGATCTTCCTCATATGAAGCCAATTATAGATAGTCTGTTTCTGAAGCCTTAGGTAATCAGCAAGTTCATCAACATCCATTAAACGTGACATTTCTTCTTCCTTTACGTATTTTATAATAACCTTAACTCCTTCTAATTAAACAATACTATGCTTACTTTGTCAAGTATTATTTTACCCAAACTTACTCATACTTACTTTAAGGCATGTAATGGCTTTTAGATGGTTTTGATTTACTTAGGGAAAACAGGTGGGTTAAATTGAATCAAGAGAGCTTAAGGACGGGCATAGTCAATAACATTAATCCATTCGTCGGTTCCATCGATTCCTACAGCGACATTTTCTGTGACGTCGATATCAATATCGTCAGCTAAAAAATCAGGAAATTGTCCCTTGTTCGTCATAATCGCCTGGTTGTCAAAGCTAAGCATGAGGTTCCTTTGAATCGCAGCTTGTGCAGCATAAAAAACTTGCAGCCTGCGGATTTTATCTTCTGAAAGTTTTGCCTGGCTGCTCATTAAGTATAGTATGCCTGCAGCTACAATCGAAACAATCATAGTAAAAATTATTGTTAGCAGCAATACAACTGCGCGCTTACCCTTCATTTCGCGTCTGCCTTTTTTCGGAAAGAAATTTTATAGTCCGATTCATCACCGCTAAGCACTACATGGCCTTCTCGAGAGAGCCACCCCACTGCCATTAAGATTGCGTCTCGGGATTTTTCGAGTTTTTCACTTAGGTCGGAAAGCTTGGCTTCTTTATGTTCTTCCAGATAGTGCCAAATTTCTCCCGCAACTATGCCTATCTTGGTTATCATGACGGCATCTCCTCCTTTTTGGTAAAGCTATCACACCTCGGACAAGTAGAAAATTCTCCTTTTGGGTAATAGTCAAAATATACATACGTACAAATTGGGCACTGCCACAATGCATCGGTGTCTACTGAGCGCGCGGTTTTTACACGCATGAACAGCCACTGTATAACTACTAACGAGACTAATGTTCCTATGTAGAGAGCGATAGCGATGGAAAATTCAATCTTAATCATGGTTCCTTAATCTCCAGCTTAAGCTCTTCTTTTTCCCAGTCAGCTTCCTGAAAAGCTTTAGCATCAGACTGCAATGCCTCTTCTTCTGTAATGAACGGTGAGTACGAAACTGAGAATTTTCTTCTCTTACCTTCTACTGTATTCCATGGCTTTGAAGGTCCGACACCTGAATATTCAAACGCAGGCGTGTAATCATACATCAAGGCCATGTGAGAAGTAGTCACTTTTTCAGGCTGAGCTTCCAATAGTCTTTCCATGACATCCTGATCACTGAGTATCGAGCCGAGAAATTTAATTGACGTCTCCGTATTGGAATAAACTGTTGAAAAGCTGAATTCAACACAAGAGACACATAGTATATGCCATGCTATTGAAATGAAAAGAGCGAGCTTCATATTTTACCAGTTTCGAATTTTTCTAGAGCGGCCTGCTCTTTGAAGAACTAATTTGCTTCGCTGGTGGCGATATTGACTTTGTTGATTCCTAGTTCGCGGCATAAATCCCAGATTTCAACAACGCGACCCAACGAAGACCTCCTGTCTGCCTTTATCAACAAAGGCTTATTATGTTGCGCCACAGGCCCTAGCCCTTCTCTTAATTCGTTGATAGTAACGACGCTTTCATTAAGATAGATGACATTTTCCCGAGAGATTGTAATAATCGCACTCTCCTCTTGAATAATCTCGCTTGTTACCGCGCGGGGAAGATTCACTTTAATTCCAGGATGAAAAATAAAAGAGGAAGTAAGCATGAAGAATATCAACAGCTGAAACACCACATCTATAAGTGGTGCGATATCTATTTGGCTTAAGCCATGTTCTAGCTGAGAATGTCGCTTAAACTTCATGGTCGATTCCTTTTATTGTTCCGACCGTTACGTATAGGGGTGCGACTTTCTTTGTATTGTGTTACAAAATTGACCAATTCAGTTGCTGAGCGCTCCATATCTAAAACGTGGTTATTGACGCGGCTGACAAAATAATTATAGGCAACAAAAGTAAAGATTGCAACGGTTAGCCCTGCAACGGTAGTCAATAATGCCTCCCAGATCCCTCCTGCTAAATCACCCGGGTTTACCGGATTAATCGAGGTAGCTTTAATCTGAATCGTTTGAAAACATTTCACCATGCCGGTTACGGTTCCCAAAAGGCCCAATAAAGGAGAAATGTGTCCGATCGTAGCCAAAAGGCCTAAATGATTCTCAAGTCTGGGGATCTCATAGAGGCTGGCATCTTCCATGGCCTGCTTAACCTCGTCTCGCGATGATTCAGATTTTAGAACTCCTGCTTTAAGGATATTGGCAACGGGGCCGCGCGAATTACTACAGATACCGATAGCCGCCTTCACTTGATTGATTTTCAATTGCTCTATCACTGCATTCAGAATCTTCTTGGCATCTGCTTTAAATTGAATATTAAGTTGCCAATATTTTTCTCCGACTATTGCTAAAGAAAATATCGAGCACAGCGCAATAACTAACATTAACGGGCCGCCCGCAAGAAATACTTGTAGTGCATTCATATTCAAAAAACTCATCTAGACTCCTCCTTTTGGTTACTGCATCAATTCTGTATAATGTTTTGATTGATCCATTCTAGTCTCTCCTGAGCAAATTTTGCCTCCTCAACGTTTTCTAGAGAGATTTTTTCGTAAATCTTCTGTGCCTCTGGCCAATCTTCTCTATCTTCAAAAATTCGGGCTGCTCTTAAATAGGACCGGATAAACCACGACTTCTTTTCAGGATAGAGATAGGCAACTTCGAAATACACCTCAATAGCTTCATCATATGATCCCTTCTCTTCAAAGGTCTCGGCGATAGCGAATTGAACCTGCACATTATCTATTTGAGACTTTACTTTTTTTGTATCAAGCGCTTTTCGATATAACTCAACCGCTTCCTGAAAGCTCCCTTGCGATCTCTGAATATCTGCCAGCTTAAAATATCCGTCTCTGCTAAAATCAGGATACTTCTCTACCACACCCTGGGCGGTCTCTGTAGCCTTGTTGAAATCTTTATCAATGCGTAATTGCATTTCTGCTAATTCCAAATGAGCCAATGCTGTAAATTTGCTCTCGGGTCTATGTTCAGTGATCTCTGTTAATAAATCTCGAGCTTGCTGATCTTGCTCTTCCTCTACGTACAACTTTGCGATTCGATATTTCGCTTCTTCAACCCTATCGCTATAGGGAAACTCAGCAATCACTCTTTGAAGATGCCTGCGGGCGACTTCGTAATCTTCTATGCTTGAATAATAATTACCTAAAAAAATCAGCGTATCGAGCGCGGCTTGAGAGTCAGGAAACTTATACACCAATATTTTTAGCATCTTAAGAGCTTCATCGTCATTTTTCATTCCGAAGTAACACATAGCAACCTCATAATCGCATTTTTGCATAAGGTCAGAGGAATCCGGATAGTCTTTTTTAATCGCATTAAAAATATCAATTGCCTCTTGAAATTTACTGAGGCTCCTAAGGCTAGCTCCTAAAAGCAACATCGTATCCGACTTTAAAGGACTCTCGTATGACAACGTTTGATTAAAATCAGAGATATGGTCCCTTGCTGCCACAAAATTCCCTTTGTTAAAATATGCCAAACCTAAATAGTAATTAGCTTCCGCCAGAGACTTGCTCTCTGGAAAGTTTTTCTGCAGCGCCTGTAATGATAAAATCGCAGCATCAAAACGCTCCATCTTTAAAAGTGTCATTGCCTGTTGAAGCTGGGCGTAGTCACCGTAAAAGCTATCAGGATAGTTTTGCAAAACACCATCATATACCCCAAGCGCTTTTTCATACTGCTGAGCATCGTGATACGCGTCGCCTACCTGGCAGAGCGCGCCTACTTTTACTAAATTACTCGTGGTTTTTGAAGCGATGTTTTTTAAAACTTCGATCGCCTGCTCAAGATTTTCAAGTTTCAGATATGACCAGGCTAAACCAAACCCGATCTTTTCATGCTGCTCAGTAAAGGTGTCCTCCGATGGAAACTTTTCTAACACTGCTTTATAAGTAGTAATCGCCTCGTCAAATCTATTGAGCGCATAGAGAGCATTAGCTTTTCCTAAATAGGCATCAACAAGCCACTGGGTTTTCGGAGTTTCGGTAATTAAATAGCTAAAGGTTGTCAAGGCATCCTCGTGTCGTGCTACTTCAGAATAAAGCGTTGCTTGACCAAAAAGCACCTCATCCAGATTAATGCTTTCAGAACGCGCTTGCTCTTCTGCCTCTTTAAAATAATTCTCCGCCTTTTCAAAATCACTGAGCTTAAGATACGACCAGCCTAAACCCGTCTTGGCTAAAACAGTCAGCTCGCCATTCATTGACTTATCTATCGCAGTAAGGTAGCCGCCTATTGAAGAATCGTAGTCTTCTAAATAATAACTTGATTCAGCCTTGTAAAAGTAGGCCTTAGCCAGGTTTTTTGAATCTTTAAATTTTTCAATATAGTGAGCGAAGGCATCTTTAGCATCGTGGAATTTCTTTAGATTATATTTACTTTCGGCAAGCTTAAAATACGAATCTTCGATAAGCTCATCATTAGGATATGCGGAGATTACTGTCTGAAAATGCTCTGCTGCCTTTTGCCACTGCGCCTCTTCAAAAAAACACCATCCCAGAGAATAGTACGCGTGCCCAAAAAAGGTAGATCCTGGAAAAGAATCAATGATCTGCTGATAATACTCCTTTGCCCGTGAATAATCCTTTCCTTTAAAATGCACCTCGGCTGACCAATACAATAAAGAATCTTTAATCGCTTCATTATTGGGTGATTCCAAAGCCAGCTGAAGATTCTCAAGGGATTTAATGAATCTATCTTGTTTCAGATAGCATTGGGCTATCATTAGGTAGGCTTCTGCCCTTCTCGTAGTCTCTGGAAACTCTTGGAGAAAGCGCTCGAAGTATCCTAATGAGACATCGTAAAAACCATCTTCAAAGGACTTTTGAGCGACAAAAAACAGCTCTTCCTCCTTGTTCGTTTCGGCAGAAGCCGCGCACAAACAGAACGAAGCCAGCACTAAAGTAACGAGTAGCAATCGGTAGGTTTTTCGTAACATAATCTAGGAAATTATTGTATCAGTTTCAAATCTATTTTTCAATAACAAAATGGGATGTTGTGCGTCTATGAAATGATTGATTTTAAATAGTGGCCGGTATATGAAGATTTGCAGCGAACGATCTCCTTGGGGCTTCCCATCGCTACAACTTTACCGCCCTTATCCCCGCCCTCTGGGCCTAAATCAATAATATAGTCTGCACATTTTATCACTTCAAGATTGTGTTCGATAACAAGCGCGGTATTCCCTTTATCCACCAATCGCTGCAACACGGCAATTAATTTCTCTATATCTGCAAAGTGAAGCCCTGTTGTCGGTTCATCAAGAAGGTAGAGTGTCTTGCCGGTTGAGCGCTTGCTTAATTCTGAGGCTAGCTTTACCCTTTGTGCCTCTCCGCCTGAAAGGGTAGTAGCGGATTGACCCAGCTGGATATAGCTTAAGCCTACGTCGTTAAGAGTGGTTAAAACCTGTTTTATCTTGGGGATATTTTCAAAAAGCCCCAGGGCCTCTTCTACAGACATCTCTAGCACGTCTGCGATGGAATAACCTTTATACCTAACTTCCAAAGTCTGCTCGTTAAAGCGTAAGCCTTTACACACCTCGCAACGGACATACACATCGGGGAGAAAATGCATTTCGATTCTTTTGATACCATCTCCCGTACATGCTTCACAGCGGCCGCCTTTTACATTAAAGCTGAATCTCCCCGGTTTATAGCCACGCATCTTTGCTTCAGGGAGCCTACTAAAGATATCCCGGACATGGCTAAAGACCCCGGTGTAGGTTGCGGGGTTTGAGCGGGGCGTTCTGCCAATAGGTGACTGGTCGACAACGATTACCTTATCGATATGCTCAGCCCCCTTTACAGCGCTATGCAATCCGGGTCGCTCTTTTGACTTATACAACTTCTGGGCTAAGGCTCGAAAGAGAATTTCATCCACTAGGGTTGATTTTCCCGAGCCAGAAACTCCTGTAACGCAAACCAGCAACCCTAGGGGAATCTTAACAGCTATATTCTTTAGGTTGTGCTCCCTGGCGCCTACGACTTCAATGCATGCTTTTTCTTTATAGTCTCGTTTTGGAAGAATTTTTATTCCCAGCTCTCCGCGCAAATATTTTGCTGTCAATGAACGTCTTGATTTAAGAAGGCTTTTAAAATCTCCTTTAAAAATCACCTCTCCTCCGTGACGGCCAGCCCCGGGACCTAAATCAATAACGTAATCCGCGCTTCGTATGGTAGCTTCATCATGTTCGACCGCAATCAAAGTATTGCCGATATCGCGTAATGTATACAATGTAGAAAGCAGCTTGGCGTTGTCTTTCTGGTGCAGCCCTATGCTTGGTTCATCTAAAATATACACCACTCCGACCAAGCCAGTGCCTACCTGAGTCGCCAGCCTAATGCGCTCGGATTCTCCCCCAGATAATGTGCTACTTCTTCTATCGAGCGTCAAATAATCAAGCCCGACATCAATGCAAAACGTAAGCCTGCGGATAATCTCTTTAGTCACTTCGTGGGCAATGACGGTTTTTTCCTTAGAGAGCGTAAGCGTTTTAAAGAAATGCTGGGAATCCTTAACTGACATCTGCGTAATATCAAAAATAGATTTATCAAGGATTCTCACCGAGAGGCTTTCCTTTTTCAAGCGTGCCCCTTTGCATGCCGGACACGGCAATACAGACATAAATCTTGATATCTCGTGCTTCAAGTAATCACTCTCGGTTTGATGGAATAAGCGTTCAAGGTGCGGAATAAGTCCCTCGAATTGACGTCCCCAAATCCATTCATCAGAACCATACAGTACTGCCTTTTGAATCGTCTTGCTTAATTTCTTAAACGGCGTATTGAGATCGAATTTTAGGCTACGTGCTAACTCTCTGAGCATGCCCCGATAATACATGATGTAGCCTCTTCCGCCCCGCTTCCACGGCAAGATACCCTCTAAGACCGGTTTGTTTTTATCCGGGATAACCAGATCAGCATCAAATTCCATCTTTGTTCCCAATCCATTACACGCGGGACAGGCACCATAGGGAGAATTAAACGAAAACGTACGCGGCTCTATTTCAAGGATATTTATCCCGCATTTAACACAGGAGTATTGTTCGCTAAAAAGCTTATCTTTATCTTCGGCCTGGTCGTAAACTATTATAATACCCTTGCCAACTTTTATGGCTGTTTCCACAGAATCAGTAAGCCTCTTTTTTATCTCAGGCTTGACAACCAAGCGATCAACTACAACCTCAATGTTGTGGACCTGATATTTTTTAAGACTCACCTTTTCTCCCACCTCGAAAATCTTCCCGTCAATCCTTACCCTCACAAACCCTGCTTTTTGCACCTGGCTCAAAATATCCCTATATTCTCCTTTTCTACCCCTGACTAAAGGAGCAAGTATTTCAATCTTTGTTTGCGCAGGTAAGCGCAAGAGCTGTGCTACGATTTCTTGAGAGGATTGTCGCTGAATCTTTTCTCCACACCGATAACAATAGGGTGTTCCGACCCTGGCAAAAAGAAGCCTTAGATAATCATATATCTCTGTTTGGGTGGCAACGGTGGAGCGGGGATTTCTTCCTGTGGTTCTTTGTTCAATGGCAATTGCCGGAGACATCCCTTCAATGTGCTCAACATTGGGTTTTTGTAGCTGGCCCAAAAACTGGCGCGCATATGCAGAGAGACTCTCTACATAGCGGCGCTGTCCCTCAGCATAAATAGTATCAAATGCAAGGCTCGATTTACCAGAACCGCTTAAGCCGGTAATAACCACAAATTTATTGCGCGGAATATCAACATTGATACCTTTAAGATTATGCTCTTTCGCGCCACGAATAATGATATTTCCTTGGGGGTTCTTGGTTTTCATGGGAAGTTAATTGTAGTATTATTTTTTGATGCAGTCAATGATAAACTCTTGTTCGGCCTCAGTCAAATACGGATGCATGGGCAAGGCGAGGATATCATCGGCCACCTTCTCTGAAACAGGAAAATCTCCCTGCCTGTATCCTAACGCTTTAAAGGCGGGTTGAAGATGCAGCGGTTTCGGATAGTACACTGCAGTCGGAACTCCTTTATTCTTTAATTGTTCTTGAAGCGGCGCCCTGTTTTCTACTCTTACACAATACTGCGCAAAGGCTGAAAGGTTGTAGGATTCTATGCTAGGAGCAATTACCGAATCCTTCAACGACTTATTGTAACGTTGCGCAACCTGTTGCCTTAATTGAATTTCTTCAGGGAAATGAGAAAATTTTGCTAGCAACACCGCAGCTTGTAATGTATCTAAGCGGCCGTTGATGCCGATGCGGATATTTTCGTACTTGTGTTCACCTTTCCCGTGAACTCTTAAAGATGACATTGTATCGGCAAGTGTTTTATTGTCAGTAAATACCATCCCGCCGTCTCCATAACAGCCTAAGGGCTTTGCAGGAAAAAATGATGCACAGCCAATATCCGCTAGAGAACAAGCCTTTCGTTTTTTGTACTCCGAGCCAAAAGACTGAGCCGCATCTTCGATAACAAACAGTTTGTGTTTTTGGGCGATCTGATTTATCTCATCGTAATCAGCACACTGGCCGAATAAATCAACCGGAATTATGCCTCGAGTTTTATTCGTAATCTTCGATTCGATTTTTTGCGGATCGATATTAAAAGTGGATTCAAGAATATCTGCAAAAACTGGCTTAGCGCCTAACAAAGAAATTACCTCAGCCGTGGCGATAAAGGTAAACGGTGTGGTAATGATTTCATCTCCCGGCTTGATCTCAAGCGCTAGTAGTGCAAGAATGAGCGCATCTGTTCCGGAAGCACAACCGATTGCATATTTTGTTCCAATAAAGGCAGACAGCTTTTCTTCAAGCTCTTTAACCTTGCTCCCCATGATATAAGCTGATGTGTCTAGAACTTGTTGTATCTGACTATCGATATCGTTCTTATACCTTTGGTATTGTCGCTGTAAATCGATAAAGTTGATCTTCATCGCCTGCCTACTTTATTTTTTGCTTTTTTGTATTTTCGTCCGCACGCTTTGCACGCGCTCAAATTCTTTTTAAAAATAATCTTTTCTCCGCACTCGCACATCCATCCTCGCATCATGGCTGGATTTCCAAAAACCAAGGCATAGTCAGGAATATCTTTTGTAACTACAGCACCTGCCCCGATAAAGGCATATTTACCAATTGTATGACCACATATAATGGTTGCATTAGCGCCGATTGTCGCGCCTTTCTTTACCAGAGTCTTTTTCCGAAGGTTTGGTGTGTTGCGAGGAACTGCTGATCGAGGATTGATGATATTCGTAAATACACACGATGGCCCACAAAAAACATCATCCCCTAAAACCACTCCATCATAGATAGAAACATTATTCTGCACCTTGACATTGTTTCCTAGCTTTGCAGTTGAATGAACCACAACGTTCTGACCGATTTTACAATTCTTTCCGATCGTTGCACCCTTAAAAATATGCGAGAAATGCCACACGCTTGTGCCTTTGCCAATCCGTGTACCTTTTTCCACGCATGCGGTTTTATGAATACGGATCTCTTGCTTCTTCATGCTATTCTCCTCTATCCAAATCTTTTTGTGCTAACGCCAATACTTTTAATACCTCTAGTGCTTCTTTGCCGTCTGTTTTGGGGCTTGTCCGATTTTGTATACACTCAAGAAAATGCTTACACGCCTCTTTAAGCGGCTCCTTTTTTTCAATTGGGACACTCTCTCCTTCTGCTTTTGAGGCAACCGGAATCCTGTTGACCCACTCAACCTTGTGTGGATAGAGCGTTAATTTGCTCTCAGCAACGAGCAAATCATCAAACACCGCCATACTTTTGTCACCCACTATAACAAGTTTTTGTTCTTTGAAAGGATGGAGCCAGCTTACAAAGATGTGGGCTCGAAGCCTATCTCTGAAGGATAAATCAGTAATGGTAGTGTCAAACACTTGCTGTTGCAGATACGCTTCCCCAAACGCTCGCACTTTCAATGGGAATTCACCAGCCAAGGAAAGAATCACAGAAATATCATGCGGTGCAAAGCTCCACAGGATGTTTTCTTCTCTACGCAACTTTCCAATATTCAATCTGTGAGAATACACATATTGTAATTTGCCAAGAGTACCGCCATCAATTAATTCCTTTAGTTTAATTACCGCGGGATGATACTGCAAGATATGATCAACCATCAAAATCTTCTGCTTCTCATTAGCTAATCTTACTAATTCTGTGCCTTCTTCAATCGTAAGCGCAAGCGGTTTTTCAACAAAAACATCCTTACCTGCTAACAGGGCCTCTTTTACCATAGAATAATGAAATTCTGCAGGAATAGCAAGGACTACAGCAGTAAAGCGTTTGTCAACCAGGCAAGCTTCAAAAGAATCGATCGTTTGAATTGGGCCATATTTTTGCTGCATTGCCTCAATACACGATGAGTCTTGATCGTAAATAGCGGCTAATGCTCCTAACTCAGCAAAATTCCGCACCAGATTTTTTCCCCAATACCCGCAACCAATAACTGCAACCCTCATTTTAAATCCTCTCTAATGCCAACTTTTTTCATAATAGTGCGCTTCTTAAGTATCTGTAAACTCAAAAAACCAAAGATTAAAATCCATAATATCGCAACAACTCTATCAACCATAGAGATTATCACACCATCAGAAGTTTTTCCACCAAAATTTTTTACAGTTAAACCGAGCAAGGCTTCTCGAAAACCGATCGCCCCTGCTGGTAAAAATGTTAAAAGAAGCAAAAAACAGTTAACACCCTGAAAAATAGCACACTGGAGAAAGCTCACGCGAAAACCTAAGTAGTGACTTGTAAAGAAAAAACGAAGAGCCCAGATCAAAGAAGATCCAAAATCGACAAGAAACATCATACCAATGAGGGGAAGATTGGTGAGGGTTATTTTCTTTAACTTATAGATTTTACTCTCGCTCACCTTTTCTGACACTCCTCTACAAACAGTTTTTTTTCTGCAAAGTACCACAATGAACAAAAAGCTTAAAACGCAAAACAGTGCTATCCAGAACAATGCACCTTGCTTTTCTAAGAACAACGTAATCTGCGTTCGCTGCATTATCCCGAATGATAAAATGCATAAAAATACAGATGCTATAAAAAAAGTAATAAAGCCAACGATTGTCCCTATGCCAAATTCGTAAAGTGCGGTATTAAATCTTTTTTTTACATACGTTGCTCTAAAAATAAGTGCAGCATTAAAAGGTAAAAGGTTTACAAGAGTACTAATGCTATTGAAAGCAAATATGCCTATCAAATCTTCTTTTATATCAAGGAGCTTAAATAGCATACTTTGTTTAAGCGTTGTAAATGCCATGGTCAGCAATACTAATAGAGATAAAACTACAAATTTCAGTGGGGATAACTGCAACAAACGCTGGAATTCACCAAGGTGCGCATAAACATACCAGGCAAGAGCGAGAAACGCTCCATAGCCTACCACGTTTGCAATTATCTTTTTAGAAATCTCTGAGCGCATCTTGCAATAAAAGTTATTGAGTAATGCAGCACGGTTAATGGCAGCAACAGAAATCTCCATCGTCGGTTAAAAGAAACTTCTGACTCTACGAGTGAAAGAAAATAGCGAGCAGCTCTCAAAAAACTAAATTTTTCATTGAGGCGATTGAATGTATATCGGGGTGATGATCTACCAAATGCGCACATAATCGAAAACTTCGTAGTCATGTCCTTAGCAGTTAAGATGCATTCCCCTTTGCCTTGGCTCAAAATTACTTTTTTGACATCGAGAGGAGATAAAATTACTTTTCCTTCGCTCACTGCGCGCTCAATTAACCTTTGAGCGTTTCTCGTTCTCGAAACTATAAGTGTTTGTCCTTCCTGTTCATTCATGAATTCTCGCAACCAAGGATCGCCAAAAGAGATATCTGCCAATTCAGAAGTCCCATCAACACACGAAAAGCACCGTCGCATATAAAAGGGATTACCGAAAGCTATTCCAAGCCTAAGTCGCGCTATCACTTTACTTTTCTTAATCCCGTGCCATCTTTTCAAAAAAAGAGTCTTACCGTTTTTAAGTACAATCTTGATTCTTCCAGGATAGCTACCGTCTCGGAAACGAATTGAGTCAACTTCGCAAGGTATAATGCCGTGTGCATTGAGAAAATATTCGGTCCCTGTTTTACGAGTTGTACCAAAACAAAACAAACCAAAAGCATACACAATTTTTTCATTTAAATCTTTGAAAACAACCTGTGATTTCCGAAGAGCGTGAAGGTGACACGGTAACCCTACTACTCCTATGCGAATATCATCTTTTAGAATTTTCTTTAAACCCACCCCTAAAGGTACAGGTAAATACTGAGATTGCTGACAATTGAGCAATTCTGCTTTTGACCGCGCAAAAATTACGCTGGGCTCGAACGCATTTGTGGAATTGTGGCAAACAGTCATTACTGCTTCGACTTCATTCTTCTCCAAGGCATAGCTCATGAGCTGAGTGACAAGGCCACCTGAAGATCCTCCTTTACGCATAGCAGTGTCAGCAGCATAACCAGTGTAAATACTGCGAAAATTTCCAAGGTAATTGTTAAAAGGAAGTGAGTCAAAAAATGAAAGATTGAGTGAATTAAAATCAATTTCTGCGCCCGGGCAAATCTTAAGACATACACCACACTCACTACATTTTTCATTATCTACCAGTGGAAAATACTGCCCTTCTTTTTGATTGTAGAGAACCTCGATTGCGCTGCACTGCTCTGGGCAGAGCGATTCGCAAAAACCACAACCCATGCATAGCTTCTCAGTGACAACCATACTTATATTATTTTTCCCTGAGCCCTTCATAGCGCATTGATTAAATGGCAGCGGCAATTAAGCGCCCTCCTAGCAATACAGACTCTTTTATCTCTGGCAAGCAGGATTCAAGATGCTCCTTTATCTCATTTTGGTGCACGTATAATTCCTGTATCTTCGACGTGACTTGATCAAGTTGAATATCTTGAAAACTGAATACGTAGCATTCTTGTCCGAACATTTCCATAACTTCCTGATACTTATGGCTCCAACCAATGGCAATCGTCGGCACACACATGGATAGTGCACCGACAATAGCATGAAATCGTGACCCGATAAATAAATCACATTTGCCAATAATTGCTTTTAATTCTTCTGCGGCATAATCAGAACGTATCTGAGCAGTGGCCTCTCTGAATTTCATGGACTCTACGACACTCTTCGCTATGTCAACATCCCTATTAGAGTGCGGGATGAATACCACCTTAACACTGAATTGCTTAATAGCATAGTCAAGAAGCTGCCCCATAAAAAAGGGATAATTACGATCTTTTCCGTGAGTTTTAATAACATCATTAATAGCCACACCGAGCATACAGGTTTTTCTCGATTGCGCTGAATCGTCACGAAACATCTCTTCTGCTTCTGGAGGAAGTTTTCCACAATCAAGCAAGAAACCAGAATCTGCACATAGATAAATTGGCTTACTAATACCTAAATCGATCAAGTATTGCCTAGTTATTTTTCCTCTGGCAATAATAATTTTAACCCGATTAAGACAAAACGAAGCCAACATTTTATTGATACGGCTCACAAAGGGGCCCATGCTTTGAGAATAAATAATAATAGGCTTCCGTAAAATTATCGCGGGTAAAATCCACAAAGCATGTTTGACAATAACCAATTTACCAAAAAATTCATGAAATCCAATACCGGTCATATTAAGAATTATATCTGATTCTACGTACTCTCGGAGCAGTGTATCTGTTTTAAGTATTAACTGCACAAACAATTTTATTTTTTTGAAGAGTAGCAAAATAAAACCTCGGATAAAACTTAATGGGAGATTATAGTGCTTTATGCCTATTACACGAATTCCATATCGGCTACTATATGCCAAATCAGAGCAATACTGCAACGATAGCAGAGTGAATTCTGCGTTCGGTGCGGATGCTGTAATGGCCTTAATCGTCCCGCTCACCAATGCTTGCCCACCTTTATTTCCTGAGATAGGCGGGCCACAAATTAATATTTTTCTCTTGGTCATCAATTCAATTCTTTGTTAAAACATACATAATTATTTTTTTACAGTAATCTCCAGCATCTCTGTGTGAGCCCACCGGGGATGCCGGGCGGTTACATTCTTTATAAAAGGCAGAAACCAGATCTCCCCATAAACCTTACCGAATTGCGCCAATTCTGTAGGTGCATAAAGCCTCACAACCCCTTCTCGACGGTCCCAAGATTTATGACCTAATAAATTACATAAGAAATTAAAAGGTGAAATTTTGTTTGGCGTGAATACAAAAATTTTTCCACCGTGCTTTGTGACACGAATCCACTCAGAAAGATAAGCTTCGAGAGACTCTCTGATATACTGAACTAAACCACATGCCCAAACGGTATCAAAAACATTATCTTTAAATGGCAATAGGGTCGCGCTAGCACAAACTTTCTTTTTTTTTAAATTTTTAAGCTGGCCTGTCGATAAATCTAAGCTTATAATATCGTCACTACTAAAATATTGTTGGAACGCGCCTTGTCCTGCAGCGCAATCTAAAATACGACCAGATGCATTCTTTGCAAAATTAATTCTGAAGTCAGTTATTTTTGTTGGTCCGTACATTTCTCCCATCCCATTTCTGAAATTAAATTAACTATATCTGATCCACAGGCAAACCAGGCATTTCTTTTTTTGCATTCCATGATTATTTGCTCATAGATAGTTGCGTAACCGGGAAATTCAGAATCATAAAATACTTTATTATGCCACACGATAGATAATAACCCTTTCCTTGCTTCAGCTAAATTAATTAGTTCGCGGCATGCTTCCCATGGATTTTCTTTACTGAGCAGACAGCTATCCATTATCGCAAGAGGGAGCACGAGAAAATTATCATTGAAAGGAAAAAATGGATGATATTTTTCATCTCTAAAGCCTATCTGATCAGCAAATCCGAATGAAGCATCATATTGAAAACCAGCTTCTTTTTGCAGCCGCCATGTTTCTGGAATGACTAAATTTAAATAATGCTGCCGAATTCCATCAATTTTTTTACCTAATATTAACTCTAAGTCTTTTTTTTCTCGAGCTAACATTTCGCTATTAGCATAAGACTTATAAGAACCATGCACGCCAATCTCCCATCCTTCTTTATCGAGCTTGAGAATAATGTCTCTAATTTGTTTATCTTGGATTTTATATCGGCCAAGTGACAATTTCCATTGATATGGTTTAAATAAGTCAAATTGGAGGCTCTCGTTAAGAAAAAAGAAAGTGGAACGAATATCGTATTTTCTTTCGATGTCCATAATAATATCAAAGTTCCAATAGGCATTTCTTTTATGAAACAAGGTAAGGAGATGATACAATCTACGCTGTTTGAAAAAATAATACAAAGCCTGAAACCATGATTTTTTTACTCTATCAACATCATGACTTAAAAAAACGGCAAATTTACTGTTATTTGGCCATTTCATTTAAATTAAAATTTAGCTTAACGGGAATCAACTAAATGTTCTATTAAAATTTTAATTATTCTTCCAGAAGCTTTACCATCCCACAATTCAAAATCTTGTTTATGCTTTCTCTTTCCTGACAAGATATCATTAACTGCTCCTACTATCAATTCTTTCTTTACGCCTACGAGTAAGTTGGTGCCTTTTGAAATTGTATCAAGCCATTCGGTTTCATTGCGTAAAGTTAAACACGGAACATCCAACGCCGTAGCTTCCTTTTGAACACCACCAGAATCTGTCATGACAAATTGTGCTGCTGAGACTAGATGAATAAACTCTTTATGACTCATAGGCTCCTTAACAACAACGTTATTACTCAAGCTAAAATTATTAATGCACGAAATCATTTTTTTTGTCCGTGGATGAATCGGAAATACTACGGGGATTCTTTCTGATATACAGCTTACAGCTTTCAAAACGCTACGTAACGTTGATAAATCATCAACGGTAGTGTTGCGATGAAGCGTTAATACAGCGTATTTCTCACTGTTTTTCTTTTGCCTTAAATCAACTTGATCTTCTAAGGTTTGGAAAAGGGCATCAATCATGGCATCGCCAACACGGAAAATTTTTTCTTTTTTAATACCTTCTCTTAATAAATTCTCATCGGCAATCGTATCAGTAGTAAACAAAAAATCAGAGAGTTGATCGATGACAACTCTATTGATCTCTTCTGGCATATTTCGGTTAAAGCTACGCATGCCTGCTTCGATATGCGCTATCTTGATGCGTAGCATTGAAGCGATAAAGGCAGCCGCGAGAGACGAATTAACATCCCCTACCACAACTACTAAATCAGGTTTTTTTTCAATCAAGATTGGTTCAAGGCGTTTTATAATTTCAGCAATCTGATAGCCATGAGTACCTGAGCCAACACCAAGATTCACGATAGGTGGCGATATTTTTAACCCTTTAAAAAACACTTCAGACATGCTATCGTCATAGTGTTGCCCGGTATGAACCAATGTGACGTCGAAAATGCTATCCTCTTCCATGAGACGCTGCAGCGGTGCCATTTTTATAAAATTCGGGCGTGTCCCTACAATATTGATAATTTTTATTTTACCCATAGCTTAATACGATTAAAAACAACTTAACAACGAGGACAATAGCTTAAAATTGTATTAACTATCCATTCCGTTACATCAATTGAATTGCTGAGTAGTTTTTTTCGTTTGTTTTGCCACTCCTCTTTAAGCTTTCGATTTTCCAAAAGCTCTTCTATTTTATTCATAGCGTGTTCGAATGAATTAAAAGAATAGATTAAATCATACCGTGACTCCAATTCAATAAAGTTTCCCATATCGCGTGGACCAACAAAAGAATTATATCGTATCGCCGGCGTCCCGAGAACAGCAGCTTCTGTCGTCATCGTTTGTGAATCAGTAACCAGCATAGTAGCAAAAGAAAGTAGATCATGAATTTTACTTGGAATTATTCTTAGCTTATACTTTTGAAACTTATGCTCTAAGGGACATTCTGAGGTTATGAAAACTCTGCCTCTCTTCTCAAGCAGATTAAGTAAACGAGTTTTTTGCTCCAATCTAAAGCCATGTTTAAAAACATCGTGGCTCGCTTTCCATGCAACAAAACGAACAATAAAGAAAACCTCCTTTTCTCTAAGACCAATCTCTGAAAGCACCTCAGGAGATGGAGTAAAATAGTTAGGATGTAAGTATGCCAGTTCGTGGAATCCATTATATCGAACTTGCTTCTTCCCAAGCCTCCCCCTGAAGCAATCAGGAGTAATAATGCGACCCGCAAACGGAAAGGACAAAAGATTCTCAATTTTTGCGTTTTCGGTATCTGTAAATATTATACAAGGTACTTTTAGAAACCATGATGCGAGAGCACAAAAGGCTCCTCCGATAGCAACGCAAAGTTGAATTTTATTTCTTTTTATAATCTCGATAATCTTACGCTGTCTCATAACTAGCTCACCGCTTAAACCTAAAAGACCCTCTCTAGCCTTGCTCAAAGACGTACTTTCAATATCATAATGTTTTAGTAGTTGAATCGTAACGTCTTTTTCTCTAACAGTTGTGGTTATCTCGTGTCCTGCGTCCTTTAGGTTTCGTATTGTATGTTTAAAGAAATGGACATGTGCTGGATGCGATATATCTACTAATATTCTCATTGTACGGTAAAAGTATTAAAAATTTGCTCAAGCTCTTGCTTTAAAGGAAAATTAATTAAAACCGCTCTTCGCCTACCGTGAAAGACAAAAAAACTTCCTGCGGCAGCAGCTGATGCACAGCCTTCATTTACGACATCTGCTAAATCTTCTTTCCTTCCTGCTCCACCACAGGCAACTATAGGGATTTTGACGCTCATAGCGACTCTTTTTGTACATTCAAAGTCATAGCCCTGCATTGTACCGTCTTTATCAATTGAGGTAAGGAGAATCTCCCCGGCCCCTAAGCTTTCCACTTGCTTTGCTAATTCAACAAGGTCAACATTGACTCGTTTCGTACCTGAATGCGTATAGACTTCATATTCATTGCCTTGTTGCCTTTTTACATCAATAGAAACCACAATGCTTTGACTTCCGAATATCCCCGCTGCCTCTTTAACAAACTGCGGATTTTCAACAGCTGCAGAATTAATACAAATTTTTTCGGCGCCCGCGCTTAATACCATCCTAATATCGTCTATTGTTTTTATCCCGCCACCTACCCCGAACGGCATAAAACATTCGTCTGCTATTTTCTGAATCAATTCTAGTAAAGGTCTCTTATTCTCATTGGTAGCAGCAATATCCACAAAGAAAAGTTCATCAACTTCTTTTTCATTAAAGATCTTAACAGCATTTATCGGATCGCCAACGTAGGTATGGTTTTTGAAATTTGTACCCTTCACCAAACCTTCTTTTTTTAACAGCAACACTGGTATCACCCTTGGAATAAGCATATCAAGTTCTTTCAGCAAAGCGTCTTACCACCTCAAATCCGCTTTTATGGCTTTTTTCGGGATGAAATTGACTGCCAAAAATATTATTTTTACTAACCACAGAAACAAACTCATATCCGTAGTGAGTTGTGGCGACAACATCGTCCTGACTATAACAACACATATGATACGAATGCGTAAAATAGAATCTCTGTTCATGGGTACCATCAACCAAAAAAGAATGCTCCTGCTTCAAATTAATAGTGTTCCATCCTACATGAGGAATTCTCAAACTAGCATTAAGGCCATCAAAATTAAACTTTTTCACTTCTGCGTCAATCCAACCTAAGCCCTCTACGTTACCTTCTTCGCTTTTTTTAGCGAATAACTGCATTCCAAGACAAATACCTAAAACAGGAGTCTTTTTTTCTAATACCATCTTATTCAATACTGTCAAGAGACTGTCCTTTTCTAAGTTTTTCATGCCCTCAGCAAAATTGCCCACACCCGGCAAGATAAGCCGATCCGCTGATTCGATATCATTTGTTTTAGAAGAAATAGCAGCATCTAATTGTAATTTCTGTAATTTATATAAAATCGAACGCAAATTACCCATTCCGTAGTCAACAATTATTATCATCTTAGCCTAAATATTTCAGATAAAGAACCTCTGAGATTAAATTAAAACGATATGCAAGCCATATAAAAAATTTTAGACTTTTAATAAAAGGATAATACGTTGGATAATCATAAAATCTTTTTAACCCGTCATCTAAGATCTTTTCAAACTCAGTGCTGGTCATACCTAATTTACTTTTTACATAATCGAGGAGGTCTTCGTCGTAAGGATAACTAGCGTCTTCAATCAGCCTTAACGCATCTGAACGGTTCATTTGCCTGGACCGAACTAAAGCAGAGTACTCAATTTTTCTTTTGTCTATGTTAAATTTTTTAGGCAGCAAATACGACTGGAAGAAATGAGTATAATACGATTCATGGTGATGCCCACCATAGTATCTCCAATCAAGCTCTCGCTCCAAAATCTCGTTAATCTTTTGCTGGTTATATTCGAAGAAATTTAGCAATGGAATCATCTCTATCCTCTTAACGAGAACATATTTAAAATAATCAAAAAGGGTAAAATTCGGCACTGTTTTTAATCTCTTGTTTCCGAATATCTTGTTAACACTATACATATACCTTCCATCCATGTACGTCCAACCGATAGGCATAATACCTTCTGTTCTAAACGAGTGTCCGTTAAGTATATATTTAATACCTTCGCTTGCTGCTACTTGATATAGCGTGCCGAAAATTGCAACGTCAGTAGGTATTTCGGCGTCGGAAACAGATGCTTTCAGGAACGCGATTTGTAAATTCTTGAATTCATCCCAATCTGCAACGTATGTATGAAGGTCTACCTTAAGCTTTTCCGTGACATTTTTTATATTTGTAACAGCGATTTCGGAGTTCCAGCCATTATCGAAATGGACAGCTAAAGGTCTTAATCCTAGTCGCACTGCGGAATAAAGAAGGTACGTGCTATCCCTGCCTCCGCTTACACCCACCACGCAATCGTAGTCATTTTTTTTTCCACTTTTTTTGATTTTCTCTACAATGTGATGCAGCTTTTGAACACCTTCGGGACTCAAAGGATAAAGCTTTTCCATCTCGTCGTGAATCCTGCAAAAGTTGCATATCCCTCCGCTATCAAATCTTATGCCAGGAATTGAGGTGTCACAAATACATCTTTGACATATAATCTGTTTCCGCGTCATGATTCATCTCTTCTCTATTTTAAGTCCTTATTGCTCTCCATATCAAACCACATTGCGAAGAGCAAAAATTGAACTGCCATAATTGTTATAAAAGTGACAGTAAGCATATTAATCGGAGGAATGTTTCCGGTAGTTACTCCGATAAAAAAAGCACGGTAAATTAACGGAATATCTACTGTGATTAAAATGAAGGCTATACCATAGAAAAATATCAACGGATGGAAATCTCTAATAATGTATTTTTCTTTCATCCGCCAGAAAAATCTCCTCAACAACAAAAAACTAAGCGTTGGGATGACCTTGCGTAAGCGAATGCCCGACTGCTCTCCAATGTTATAAACAGGGGTTATTGGCACATCAACAACCCTTGCATTGATTACGTTAAGGCGAACGAGCATATCGTTAGGCATGCCATAGCGGGGATAGATTCGATCGAGCAAATTTGCTCGATGCATCTTTTGTAAACACTGTAATGAAATTGCCGTATAGCCAGTTTGAGAATCAGCTATGTGCCAATAGCCGGAGGCTATCTTAGTAAAAAGGGAAAGGAGCGAATTTCCTAGATATCTGATTTTTGGCATAATGTGCCACACTTCTCCGGTAAACAGCCGATTGCCTTTTACATAATCCACCCCACCATGAATGAGAGGCTGTAATAATGCGGGTAAATCACCTGGGTCCATTTGCCCATCTCCTGCCATAACCGCTGCTATATCAAGATTCATCTCTATTGCCTTCCTGTATCCTGAAATTATCGCAGCGCCAACGCCTTTATTCACCGAATGCTCAATTAGTAAAATATTTTTCTTCGCAGAGGATATATATTGTTCGACAATGTTTTTTGATGAATCAGTGCTTTTATCATCGACAACAAGTATGGAATCGACAAAGCCAGGAATTGTTTGTAAAACTTTTAAGATAAGGCTTTCTTCATTATACACAGGAATTACAACAGCAACCTTTTTCTCCTTATACATGACTCCTTCTTTCTCTTAAGATTCGTTATTGGCTTCTCTTGCTGATTAATAATAACACGTTCTATTAGGAAGTGCCAATAATATAGTGACAAAAAAAGTCTTTACTAAAAAAAAGCATACAAAGAAAATCAAGCAAATTTTGTAGAAAATAAATCTTTTCGCTCTTTGCTGAACCATCCAATCCCACAAAGAAAAAACGAAAAAGCTAGTTAAAATTGCCATTATGCCGTCTAACGTAACGAGATAGCGCATATGGAAACTGCCCCAAGCAAAATAAAACAAGAAAGTTAACAATAAAAGAATTCCCAACAGTTGGAATGCTTCAGTGTTTCTTCTATATAGAAAAAAAGATAAATAGGCGAAGATAAATAGGGGACAAAGCTCGATGTATCGCTGAAAATGAAAATTCCAATTTGCGCCATGCCCCATGTCCATCCATCCATTAATTGGGATATACTTCAAATTGAATATCCCGAAAGCGCTGAAGAATTTTGAAGGATAAAAAAACAAAGAGCTGATTCCTGCAAAAATTAATACTGCTGTAATTACTTTTAAATTACTTTTAGAGCAATTCATAGCATTTTTAGCTATTAATAATTTAAATAGCACCGCGAACAATATCAAGCCGAGAAGAACTGGCAAATATTCAATCACCTTGTTTAAGCCGTACACATAAAAAGTGTTGAAGCTCACAAGTTGCCTTCCATAAATTTTGTATTCCCATAACAGCCACGGCGCATAGGTTAAAAAAGAGCAAATCAATATTAGCCAAAATTTAAATTTTTTGATATGCCTCGGTGCAACGAATACCGCATAAAAAAAGAAACTAATCAATATGAGAATTCCAGTAAATTTAGTCAACATGGCTAATCCAGCAAAAAAACCACAGAGCATAGCAAATGAACGTTTTTGGTTTTGTAAAAATAGGGCAAAAAATATCAAAGATACTGTCACAAAAAATGCTTCTGTAGTATTAAGCCAAATTTTCTCAGAGCATATAACATGATTCGCATCAATTGATAAAAGAAAAGCAGAAAACAACGCTATGCGATCATCGTGAAACAGTCGCCGAGCCAAGAAAAAAGTAGCCACAATGCTGAATATTCCAAACCAAAAAGAAACCCAGTGTGCAAGCTCAAAATCCGGTGGAAGTAAACGATAAATGATTGAAATCATAAAAGAAAACAATGGTGGATGACAAAAAAGCGGAGTATTGTACTGCCACGGAAGAGTTCTGCCTTTGGCCAAGCTTGACTTGTAAATCTGCTGAGTATTATAATCCGTAATATCCTGCGATAGCTGAAGACCTAATTGAGCATAGGCGCTCTCGTCGAAAGTATGGAGATGTTCATGGTGAAACCCATAATATCTCAAGGCGAATGCAAACAATAAAATCAAAAATAAGACCAAATATACATTGGCACTTTTATTTAAGAAGAAATTATTATCGCTTAATTGGCTCTTGTCAAGAGTGTTCATTCTAAATTTTTCACTTTGTTTCTATATCAATAAAACAATAGTAAAAGAGACCCCTATTATGATGAAAAGGTAATCAAACAGGGGTCTCTTTTATAAGGATCATCTCCTTCTTTTTCTCTTTGCAGCTTTTTTCTTTTTTTTCTTTCCAGCGCGGACCATCTTTGCGCAGGAGATATCGCCCTTTTTGTCGATAAAATACAGGTATCCGTCTTTCTTCTTAACACCTACCTTGGCGACTTTCTGCTTGTTGCCACCTTTCTTTTTTCCTCGTGCCATCTTGGCTCTGGAAACATCGCCTTTTTTGTCGACAAAATAAAGGAATCCTTTTGCCTTTTTTACTCCCACTTTTGCCACTTTCATTGCCATAAATAATTCACCCCCTTCCTACGTTCCAATTTTTACTTCATCCACTATTCCCTTGAGTGTTGCAATAGCCGAAAGAACTGCCAGATAACTCGTTTTTTGATTATCCGGACAGGCTACGTTTTCGGTCCTTGCCACCAATCTCCCGAAATCACCCAAAAGTTCTATTTCGTGTGAATTACTTAAATAATCAGGCGCGGTGACAATTTTAATTTCTACTTTATTCATTATACCCGAAGCAAGCCCCAGTGCTGCTGCTACGTTTATGTTTTGCGGGAAAAGTCTTGTTGCCATCTCTACTGAACCTTCAAAAAGCACCGTCTCTGATTCAATTTTATCAAGATTAACCTTTCTTTTTAAAAGATAAGGAATCCCAATGAATGCGTGCGGAGGCTTACGCGTAGTGAGCGTTATTTTAGAAATATCAGCTAAGCATGCAGCCTTTACTGCATCGAGGCCTGCAATTGCTCCGGACGGAAAATAAATACTGCATTTCTTTTCTCTGGCTAGCGAAAGAACGTCTTCGGCCTCAGCCATTCCCCCGATACTCATGATCATTACATCACGACCTGCCTCTATAGCGCAGCGTGCAATTTCTTTAGAATCCTTCGCAGAAGTTGCCTCAACAATAAAATTGCTTTTTTTAATAAGATCCTCTAATGAAAGCGCAGCGATACTTTTCTGCTCAAGCGTACTGGCTAATTCGTATGACTTTTCCAAAACAACATCAAATAAACCTGTTACCTCAGCTTTATCTTTGAAATTGTTTACAACCGCTTGGGCAATTCTAGAACCGATTGCTCCGCATCCAGCAATTCCTATCTTGAGTTTTTTTCTTTTCACCATCTCTATACTCGAATAATAATATTATCTATAAGCCGTGTTTTTCCTATCCATACCGCTAACGCGATTAATGCCTTTGCCTTAATGCGCTTAAGCGGCTGAAGGCTCGTCGGATCAACGCACGCGACATAATCAAGTTTAGCAGTTTTCTTAGTTTTAATCAAGCTTTTTATCGTCGAGATTATTTTTCGAGAAGACCTTTCTCCGTCGATAGCCATCCGCCTTGAAAGACGTAGTGAGTCAATTAATACCAAGGCATCGATCCGCTCTTTTGGGCTCAAATAGCTATTCCTAGAACTCATTGCTAACCCGTCTTGTTCTCGCACGATCGGCAACGTTTTTACTTTTGTCGGAATATTTAGGTCTTCAACCATCTTTTTTATAACTACGGTCTGCTGTGCATCTTTCTGACCGAAATATGCCCTGTCAGGCCTGACGATATTAAACAATTTTGCAACAACGGTGGCGACTCCCTGAAAATGTTCTGGCCGCGAAGCACCACACATTCCATTAGCAAGCCTTGAAACTGTAACGCTAGTGACATGGCCTGGTGAATATATTTGTCGCGCAGAGGGAAAAAAGAGCACATCTACGCCTACTGAACGAGCTAACTGCGCGTCTCTTTTAAAATTCCGAGGATATTTTTTATAATCTTCTTGCGGGCCGAACTGAAGAGGATTTACAAAAATACTTATAATAGAAACGTCATTTTCTTTCCGTGATGCGCGCATTAAAGAAAGATGACCATCATGCAAACATCCCATCGTAGGAACAAAACCAATCCTTTTTCCTTGGTTTTTTAACCGTGCTGATACAGTCATCATCTTATTAATATCTCTTATCGTCCTCATGACTTCAATAATTTTCGTGTGACACTTGGTGCTATCTCGTGAAGTGGTTTCATTACGAAATCTCTCTCAAGCATGCGAGGATGAGGAATTGTTAAATTTCTCATGTAAACAAGCTTATTTTCGTAAAGTAGGATGTCTAGGTCGATCCGCCTCGGACCGTTTTTCACCGACTTTTTTCTACCGATTTTTCTTTCGATTTGCTTTAATGTCTTAAGGAGTTCTTGAGGAGAAAGAGTGGTTTTGATTTCAACTGCAGCATTTAAGAATTTTCTTTGCGGCGGACCGCCGACAGGATCGGTTTCAATAACCGAAGAGACTTTTCTTATCTGAATATTATGTTCTTTCAAAAGAGTAATTGAGCTCTGTATGTTTCGGTTTCTATTGCCAACGTTTGAACCTACGCCCAAAAAAGCTCGGGCCACTAAAGCACCTCTTTTAACCTGTCTACTGCTTCGTTTATTCGCTCTTTTGATACGGTTAGCGCCATACGAACGTATCCTTCACCGGTAGTGCCAAATCCAACGCCGGGAGTAACAACAATGTTAGCTTTTTCCAAAAACGCTTTTGAAGTTTCTATCGAATTGTTGAATTTTTTTGGAATTTTTCCCCAAGCATAAAATGTTGCTTGAGGCGATTCAATCTTCCAGCCAATGCTTCTTAAGCCATTAATAAGGTAATCTCTTCTTTCCTGATACATTTTTCGAATTTCATCAGGAAAGCTTTCGTCCGCCTCAAGTGCGGCGATGCCTGCCCATTGGATAGCCTGAAAAATTCCTGAATCAACATTTGTTTTCACTTTTGCGATAGCGCTCACCATTTTTCTATTGCCGCAGACCCAACCGATGCGCCAGCCGGTCATATTAAACGTTTTTGATAATGAATGGAACTCTATCGCCACATCCTTTGCTCCTTCTATCTCTAAGATACTCGGCGGTTTTTGGCTATCATAGTAAATCTCAGAATATGCTAAATCAGATGCAATCATCATCCCCTTCTCCCGAGCCAGCGAAACGAGCTGCTGGAAGAAATCTTTACTAGCGACCGCAGAAGTAGGATTATTAGGATAATTAATGTATACCAATTTAGCATCTTTGAGCTTATCCAGCGCGGGTAAAAACTTATTTCTGGAAGTAAGCGGCATAGAAACAACCTTGCCGCCTGCAAAAATTACCGCAGACCGATATGCAGGATACCCAGGCTCGGGAACCAATACCTTTTCTTTAGGATTAATTAAACCTAAGGGCATATGCGCGATACCTTCTTTTGACCCGATTAAAGGATACACCTCAGCATCTAAATCCAGCTGCACACCAAATCTATTGCGATACCAATTTGCTATAGCCTCGCGTAGTCGAGGAAGTCCTGCATCAAGTGCATAATGATGGTTGGCAGGGTCTGCGATTGCTTTGTTCATTGCATCGATAATGAAATCCGGTGTGGGCGTATCGGGATCTCCGATACCAAGGTCGATAATGTCTCTTCCTTGCGCCCTTGCTTCTCTCTTTGCTTTATCGATCTCAACGAAAAGGTATGGTGGGATTTGCTGAAGCCGTTCAGAAAATTCTATTGAGTTACTCATACGCTAAATGCATTCTCCTTTCTTATGTTTTACTTCAACTCGTTTAAGACTGCCTGCATATCAAAAAGGCCTTTTTCTTTCGTGGCTACAAATTTTGCCGCGACAAGAGCGCCCTGTACAAATATATCTCGCGTCTTGGCGGAATGCGATAGTGTAATGCTGTCTGTTTCCCCTTCAAATTTAACCTCATGGTCTCCTACGATCTCTCCCTCGCGGACAGATTGGATATCATCAACCTGCTGCCCAGAAGCATCCTGAACAACCTTTGCTAATCTTTTGGCAGTTCCCGAAGGCGCGTCTTTCTTGTGGATATGGTGGGCTTCGGTAACTTTAACCGTATACCCTTTTGAAAGTTTCTCAGAGGCTTCTTTTACCAGACGGAAGAGAATATTTACTCCAACTGACATATTAGGTGAAAAAACAATAGGTATAGTCTTTGCTGCCTGCTCAATTTTCCCGATATCGTTTACTGATAAACCTGTAGTACCAATCACCATTGCTCTTTTAAAACGAACACAATGCTCAAGGTGAAATAATGTTGCTTCGGGAGAGGTAAACTCTATAAGCACATCGGAATTTTCGATTTGTCGAACGTCCTCGCTTACTACCAGCTCATGAATTGCACACCCGATTGACTCGTGTCCTTTGCGCTCTAAAAGAGAAACGATAATCAAGTCCTCGTCATCAGCTGCAAGCGTACGGATACGCGTGCCCATTTTCCCCATGCACCCACTTATCGCAATTTTAATCATCCCTTACCTCAGTAATTTATATTCTTTTAAAGCCCTTTTTAACTTCTCTAAGTTTTCTTCTTTCATGAAGCATAGAGGTAGACGAACCTCAGGCTCACACATACCCAATAATCCCATTGCAGTCTTTACGGGGATTGGGTTGGTCTCAATAAACATTGCTTTAATTAAAGGCAATAATTTATAATGCAGCTTTTGTGCTTTTTTGATGTCGCCCTTTTCAAACGCCTCTACCATAGCACTTACATCCACAGGTACGATATTTGCAACAACTGAAATAACCCCTATGCCGCCAATCCCTAGTAGTGGCAAAGTCAACGCATCATCCCCTGAAATCAGAAGAAACTTTTCTGGGCAAGCCTTCTTAATCCGCGACATCTGATCCAGATTACCTGAGGCCTCCTTGACACCGACGATATTCTTGCAATCACGTGCCAGCTGCGCCATGGTATCTGGCTCAATATTAACCGCGGTACGACCCATAATATTGTAGAGAATAATAGGGATTTTTACCGAATCTGCTATTGCTTTAAAATGTAGATACAGCCCTTTTTGTGTTGGCTTATTATAATACGGAGAAACCTGCAAAGAGGCATCGACACCTATCTTTTCAGCGTCTGTGGTTAGAGTAATCGCTTCGGCGGTAGAATTGGCTCCGGTTCCTGCGATAACCGGAACCCTTCCCTTTACCGCTTTTACGGCCACCTCAATAACCTTTTCATGCTCCTGAACATTAAGCGTTGGCGACTCCCCTGTAGTGCCGCAAGGGACAATCCCCTTAGTACCATTTTTGATTTGAAATTCGATTAATTCTTTTAGCTTATTCTCATCGACCGTACCGTTTTTAAAAGGCGTAACGATCGCAACAATCGAACCCTTAAACATAATATTCTCCTTTGTAAATACTGTTGGCTTCCCCTTCCAGCCAAACGTTAGAAATTTTTTTATTCATAAAATCAAAAGTAACAAGCAGCGTATCGGTACTTAACGTTGTAGCATTGACTTTTATGTTCTTTTTATCTCTCGTTGAATCAACTGTTTTAAAAAATGTTACAATGCTTGAAGCAACCGCACCTGTGCCGCATGCGAGTGTTTCATTCTCAACGCCTCGTTCGTAGGTACGCACCTTAATCTTGTTCTTGTCGATTATTTCAACGAAGTTGACGTTCGCACCGCGGGGAGAAAATTTCCTATGGTTACGTATCCTACGGCCAATTTCTTTTACGTTAATCGTATGGAGCCCTTCAACAAAAATTACCACATGCGGAACACCTGTATCAATGTAATTTCCTACGACCGGACGTGGTTCTATGTCTAACAAGATATCGAGTTTTAAATCTTTGGGATACGACATCTTGACTTTTGCAGTATCACGTCTGCATTCTGCGTACAGTATGCCTGCCTTGGTAAAAAAAGTTAATTGTTTCTTTTTTAGTTTTTTTCTCTTTGTCATATACACAGCGCAGCACCGAATCCCATTGCCGCACATCTCTGCTTCAGAGCCATCAGGATTAAAGATGCGCATGCGCGCCTGAGAACCTTTTATTTTATCAAGGATAAGCATACCGTCAGCGCCGATGCCGGTTTTTCTCTGACAAATGCTTCGTGCAAGCCCTGGTAGATTGGTATTTACATTCTCAATAATGATAAAATCATTTCCAGCCCCAACCATTTTTGTAAACTTTATTTTCTTCATCGTAGGATCCTCGGAAACTCTTCTCCTCTAATAAGGTCTGCATATTGCTCTCTTTTTCGTATTACGTAAAACGTGTTTTTCTTCACTAAAATCTCGGCCGGCCGTACGCGTGCGTTATAATTCGATGCCATAGAATAACCATATGCTCCCGCCCCCATTACGGCGAGACATTCACCTTCGTACAACTCAGGAAACAGCCTGTTCTTTGCAAAAAAATCCCCACTTTCACATACAGGGCCTACAATATCGGCTTTAGACATGCTTCCCTTTCTGTTGCCGTCAGAAAGCGGAATAATATCATGGTACGCATCGTAGAGTGCTGGCCTCATCAAATCATTCATAGCAGCATCAACAATAACAAAACGCTTTCGTTGTGAGCTCTTAATATATTGAATCTTCGTTACCAGAATCCCGGCATTACCTACAATAAAACGTCCCGGCTCTAGAATTATTTTTAGACCTGTCTTTTTTAACAACGGCACTACCGCTCGAGCAAACACTTCGGCGGTCATTGGCTTTTCGTTCTTATAAATAATACCTAAGCCTCCACCAATATTAAAATACTCAAGCCTGATGCCTAGCGATGCAAGCTCGGCAATAAAATCCCTAAGCTTCTTTATCGCCGTGATAAAAGGTTTTCCTTGAGAAATTTGCGAACCGATATGTATGTGCAACCCGACAATTCGTACGGAACCAAAAGAGCTTCTCCTGGCAAAGATATCCCTCGCGACATCTAAATCTATGCCGAATTTATTCTCCTTCTTCGCTGTAGTGATATAGTGGTGCGTTGCCGCATCAACATCAGGATTGATTCTAATAGCGACATTCACTTTTTTCCTGAGCTTCCGTGCAACATAATTAATCGTATGGAGCTCAGAGTGCGATTCTACATTAAACATCAAAATTCCAGCCGTTATCGCCTGATGAATTTCCTTTGCGGTCTTTCCCACGCTGGCATATACTATTTTCTTTGGATCAACTCCCACTTTCAGCGCTTTGTAGAGCTCTCCTCCGGAAACGATATCTAACCCCGCGCCTTCATTTACCAAAATCTTCACGATAGAAAGGTTCGAGTTCGCCTTCATGGAATAACAAATCAAAGGGCGCAGTGAACCAAACGCCTTTCTGATCTTATTGTAATGATCGGTTATAGTTTTGTAACTATAAAGGTAAAATGGCGTCTCAACAACATTTGCTATATCGCTAATCTTAAGCGACTCACAAAATAATTCGCCCTTCTTATAATGGAATTCATGCATTCAATTTCCCTTTCCATATATTAATCTGTCGCTGCACCAACACAGGCGAAGTCCCACCGTAAGACTTCTTGAGCGCAACTGATGTTCTTGCATTAAGTAATTTCTTGATTTCCGGTGTAAGTTCTTTAGAATATTTTTTTAATTGTTTCGTGTTTAAATCTGCAAAACATTTTCCTTTGTCTAAGCATTCTTTGACCATCTTACCCACAGTATCATGCGCGAGTCGATACGGTATCCCTTTTTTGATGAGGTATTCCATTATATCCACTGAGAAAAGAGATTCATCTATGATTTTTTTCTCAATAGAAGCCCGTTTTACTGTAATACCCTTAAAAACTTCTTTAAAAATCGCCAATGCTTCTTTTATAGCGTCAATTGAATTAAACAACGGAGGTTTATCAAGTTGCATATCTCGATTATACGAAAGCGGTAGGCCCTTCATCATAATCAAAACACTCGATAAATCACCATGAACCCTACCGACCGTTGCCCGTATAAGCTCTAAAATATCAGGATTCTTTTTCTGCGGCATAATCGATGAGCCTGTGCAAAACGACCAATCGATACTGATAAAGTTAAATTCCCGCGTCGACCACAATATTAAATCCTCTGCAATCCGAGAAAGATGCACCGAAAGAATCGATAAATCAGCTAATGTTTCGATAACAAAATCCCTATCGCTTATAGAATCGATGCTATTGGCGGTTACCTTGCTAAACCCTAATTCCTTAGTAACAAAAAATCGATCAATGCCTAACGAGGTGCCG